>NZ_BOMI01000096.1 GCF_016862115.1 Paractinoplanes deccanensis | reverse complement strand
CAGAACTGAGCCCCGTGGCGCCAGAGCTAAGCCCCGTGGCACCAGAACTGACCCCCATGACGGCAGAGCTGATCAGCGCACGCTTCGGGCGAACTCCCGCGCCGCCCACGCGACCGCTGCCACGGCCAGGACGGCCATGATGAGCAGGCCCTGCCACACGTCCGGCGCTCCCAGATCCCCCCGGAACAGGGCGCGCGTGCCATTCACCGCCCACGAGAACGGGTTCCAGTCGGCTATGCCCTGGAGCCAGCCGGGAGCGTACGTCAACGGCAGCAGGATGCCGCTGAGCAGCAGCACCGGCTGGGCCACCGTGTTCATCAGCGGCGCCAGGGCGTCCTCGCTCTTCACGACCAGCGCCACGCCGTAGCTCAGCGCCGAGGTCATCAGCGAGATCAACGCCAGCATCAGGTACGCCAGCAGAAGGTTGCCGAGGAAGACGCGCAGATCGAACACGAGCGCCAGCAGCGTGATGATCACCGCCTGGGCGATCAGGGAGACCACGTCCCGCAGCGACCTGCCGAGCAGCAGCGCGAGGCGGCTCACCGGCGTCACCCGGGAACGTTCGATCACGCCGGCCCGCAGCTCGGCGATCAGGCCGAAACCCTGGAACAGGCCGCCGAAGATGGCGAGCAGCACCAGCAGGCCGGGCACGAAGATCTCGTACGCCTCGGCGTTGGAGCCGACCTGGAGCGCCGGCTTGAGCAGCGGCGCGAAGAGCAGCAGGTACATCACCGGCTGGAAGACGCCGACGAAGATCCAGACCGGGTTGCGCAGGAGCAGTTGCATCTGACGGTTGAAGATCAGCGAGGTGTCGCGCAGCAGTTTCATGTCAGCTCTCCCGCAGCGATCGGCCGGTCTTGGTCAGGAACACGTCGTCGAGGCTGGGGCGGTGCAGCTCGATCGTGCCGAGCGGCACGGCCGCGGCGTCGAGGGCGCGCAGGATCTGCGGGATCGCCACGGCGCCGTCCTCGACGTAGAGGCGCACGTTGTCCTCGTACGTCTCGAGCTTGTAGGAGGCCAGGGCCTGCGCCGCGGCGGCCACCGCGTCCACCGGCAGGCCCACGCGCACCACGTCGCCGGAGATCTCGCGCTTGAGGCCGGCCGGCGTGCCCGAGGCGACGATCTCGCCGTTGTCCATGATGGAGATGCGGTCGCAGAGCGCGTCCGCCTCGTCCAGGTAGTGGGTCGTGATGAAGACGGTCATGCCCTCCGCGCGCAGCCGCCTGATCTCGTCCCACATGTGTGCCCGGCTCTGCGGGTCCAGTCCGGTGGTGGGCTCGTCGAGGAAGACCACCTTGGGCTCGTGGATGACGCCGAGCGCGATGTCGACGCGGCGCCGCTGGCCGCCCGAGTACGTCTTGCACTTGCGGTCGGCGTACTCGCTCAGCTGGAAACCCCCGAGGACGCGTTCCGCCTTCGCGAGCGCGTCGGCCTTGCCGACGCCGTAGAGCCGGGCCTGAAGGACAAGCTCCTCGCGTGCGGTGGAGTCGTCCCACGTGCTGCCGCCCTGCGCGACGTAGCCGATCCGGCGGCGGACCTCGCCCGGGTCGCCGAGCAGGTCGGCACCGGCGATCGTGGCGGTGCCGCCGTCCGGCTCGATGAGCGTGGCGAGCATCCGCAGGGTGGTGGTCTTGCCGGCCCCGTTCGGGCCGAGGAAGCCGAAGATCTCGCCCTCGGCGACGTCCAGGCTGACGCCGCGTACGGCCTCGACGGTCTTTTTCTCGCGCCCCTGGCGCGACATGAACGACTTGCGCAACCCGCGAGTCTCAATCATGCGGGCAGCGTACGACTGTCAAGTTTTAGTAGTCAAACTTGATTATGGAACCGAAGGAGGGCAGGCCGCCCCGGCGGGCTTGAACCAGTCGTCCGTGGTCTCGACGCGCGTGGCGGTGCGCTCGCACCAGGCGATCTCGGCCTCCCAGATGGCGACGCTGCGCTCCCACATCCAGCTCACGTAGATCGGCTTGTTGTCCGCCCAGTCCGCGGACATCGCCGCCTCGAGCTGCTGCACCGCGGCCCGGAGCTGGGTCGCCCGGTTGCGCAGCGCCGCCGACGACTCCTCGCGGGGCAGGGCCGGCAGGAAGGAGAAGGCCGCCATGAAGGGGTCGGTCATCTGGGCGAGGTTCCACCACTCCTTGCGCAGCAGCGCCTCGAACTCGGCCACACCCTTGGCAGTTATCTCGTACGTGGTGCGCGCCGGCCGCGCGCCCACCTGCTCCGTGGCGACCTCGCGGAGCAGGCCCTCCTCGGTCAGCTTGCGCAGCGCGTGGTAGATCGAGCCGGGCTGGACGTTCGCCCATTTGTCGGCGCTCCAGCTCAGCAGCTCGCGGCGGACGTCGTAGCCGTGCACGGGCTGCGTCCACTGGACCAGGCCGAGAATCATCATGCGCGTAGCGGACACCTTCTCAGCATAGAAGTGCGACTAGGCTCGGCCCGTGCGCAAGGTATTGATCGCCAACCGGGGCGAGATCGCCGTCCGGGTCATCCGGGCCTGTCAGGACGCGGGGCTGACCAGCGTCGCCGTCTACGCCGACAGCGACCGGGACGGTTTACCCGCCCGGCTCGCCGACGAGGCGTACGCCTTGGTGGGCGAGACGGCCGCCGACACCTATCTGCGCATCGACAAGCTGATCGACGTCGCGCGGCGTTCCGGCGCGGACGCCGTGCACCCGGGCTACGGCTTCCTCAGCGAGAACGCGGACTTCGCCCAGGCGGTCCTCGACGCGGGCCTGACCTGGATCGGGCCCACGCCGCAGGCCATCCGCGACCTGGGCGACAAGGTCACCGCCCGGCACATCGCCCAGCGCGCCGGCGCCCCGCTCGTGCCGGGCACGCCCGAGCCGGTCGCGGACGCCGACGAGATCATCGCGTTCGCGCGGGAGCACGGGCTGCCCGTGGCCATCAAGGCGGCGTTCGGCGGTGGCGGCCGCGGGCTCAAGGTGGCGCGCACGATCGAGGAGATCCCCTCGCTGTTCGAGAGCGCGACCCGCGAGGCCGTGGCGGCGTTCGGCCGCGGCGAGTGCTTCGTCGAGCGCTACCTCGACCGGCCCCGTCACGTGGAGGCGCAGGTCCTCGCCGACACCCACGGCAACGTGATCGTCGTGGGCACGCGGGACTGCTCGCTCCAGCGGCGCCACCAGAAGCTGGTCGAGGAGGCGCCGGCGCCGTTCCTCACCGACGAGCAGCGCGCGTCGATCCACGCCAGCGCCAAGGCGATCTGCCGTGAGGCCGGCTACCACGGCGCCGGCACCGTCGAATACCTGGTGGGACAGGACGGGACGATCTCGTTCCTCGAGGTGAACACCCGTCTCCAGGTGGAGCACCCGGTCAGCGAGGAGACGGCGGGGCTCGATCTCGTCCGCCAGCAGTTCCGCATCGCCGATGGTGCCACTTTGGACGTTTCCACAGATCCCGTTCCGCGCGGGCACTCGATCGAGTTCCGGATCAACGGCGAGGACCCTGGGCGCAACTTCCTCCCCGCGCCCGGCAAGGTCGAGGAGCTGACGTGGCCGCTCGGGCCGGGCGTCCGGGTCGACGCGGGCGTCGAGAAGGGCAGCGTCATCGGCGGCAACTTCGACTCCCTCCTCGCGAAGATCATCGTGACCGGCGCGACCCGCGAGGAGGCGCTGGAGCGTTCCCGGCGGGTGCTCGACGAGACGGTGGTCGAGGGCATCGCGACGGTGCTGCCGTTCCACCGGGCGGTGGTGCGCGACCCGGCCTTCACCAGCGAGCCGTTCACCGTCCACACGCGATGGATCGAGACGGAGTGGGCCGGCGGCGTCGAGCCCTTCACCACCCCGGCGGGCGGCGGCGACGACGCCGAGGAACGAGAGACGGTCGTGGTCGAGGTGGGCGGCAAGCGCTTGGAGGTACGCCTGCCGGCCAAGCTGCTGACCCGCGGACCGGCCACGGCGGCGCCCGGGGCGGGGGCCGGCCGCAAGGCGCGCCGCAGCGCGGGCGGGGCCGCGGCCCAGGGGTCCGGAGCGGCGGCCCTCACCGCGCCAATGCAGGGCACGATCGTCAAGGTCGCCGTCGCGAACGGGGACACGGTCTCCGAGGGCGACGTGATTCTGGTGGTCGAGGCGATGAAGATGGAGCAGCCCCTCCAGGCCCACAAGTCGGGCACGGTGTCGGGGCTGACGATCGGCGTCGGCGAGACGGTCACCGCCGGGACGGTCGTCTGCACCATCGACTAACCAACGACGACGTAGAGCGCCGCTCCCACGAACACGATCTGGAGCAGGATCCGTACGGGGAGCGGCGTGACCGGAAGGCCGCGCCGGGCCGCCGAGACGTTGGCGGGGAACATCGCGAGCATCAGCAGCGCCAGGCAGGCGGCGGCGAGGCGTGCCGTGGCCGGCAGGAGCAGGCCCAGCACGCCGAGCAGTTCGAGCACGCCGGTGACGGTGACGAGCAGCGGCGCGTGCGGCAGCCGGGGCGGGACCATCGCGATCAGGCCGGCCCGGCGTGGCTGCGCGAAGTGAGCGAAGCCGGTCAAGGCGAACATCAGCGCCAGACCGACGCGGACGGACGGCCACCAGGCGTCGACGGCATCGACGCCGGCCAGGCCGATCAGGCGCGTGACGAGGGTGCCGACAACAAGAGCGATGAAGGGTGCCATAGCCGATCTCCAATCTTGTCAGTGTCAACATGCATCCCAGCACGGCATCTTGTCAATGGCAAGTTAGAATCGGTGAGGCAGAGGAGGGCGGATGACGAAGGGCACCTATCACCACGGCGATCTGCGCCGGGCGCTGTTGCAGGCGGCCGCCGACGCGATCGCCGAGCACGGCGTGGCGGCGATCAGCATGCGCGACCTGGCCCGGCGGGCCGGGGTGTCGCACGCCGCGCCCACGCACCACTTCGGGGACAAGGCCGGCCTGCTCACCGCCTTCGCCGCGCAGGGCTACGACGAGCTGGCCAAGGCGCTCTCCACGTCGCGGCTGGCCAGCAACAGCTTCCTCGAGCTCGGGGTCACCTACGTCCGCTTCGCGATGACCCGGCGGGCGCACTTCGAGGTGATGTTCCGCCCCGACCTCTACCACGCCGACGACCCCGAACTGCTCCGGGCCAAGGCCCGCTCGGCCGACGCCCTCTACGCCGGGGTCGCCGACCTGCCCGACGGGCTGCGCCACCGGGGCGAGACGGCGGAGCGGGCGCGCGGGGGCACCCCCGACTCCGCTCCGTCCGATATCAGACAGGCGGGTCAGGCCGCGTGGTCTCTCGCGCACGGCTTCGCCACGCTGTGGCTGTCGGGCGCCTTCCCGGACCGCGATCGGGATCCGGAGGCGCTCGCCCGGATGATCTTCGGTCAGCTCAAGGTGATCCAGTAGCGGAGCTTCTCGTCGATGCGCTCGGCCGGGACGCCGCCGTTGCGCTCGATGGTCCGCCGGGACGCCTCGTTGTCGGCGTCGCAGGTGATCAGGACCCGGTCGAGGCCGAGACCGGCGGCGATCGGCAGGGCGGCGGCCAGCATCGCGGTCGCGTGTCCCCGGCGGCGGGCCGACGGGCGCACATCGTAGCCGATGTGGCCGTTGCGCTCGCCGATCACGCCGGGCGCGAGGCGGTGCCGGATGTTGAGTCGCCCCAGGTAGTCGACCCCTTCGAGCCACCAGAGCACCGTGGTGGGCACGTAGTTCGCCGGCCGTGGCGTGTCCGGAAGAGCCTGGGCGCGCAGCCCCGCGACGAAGGAGCGGAAGACCTCGGGCGAGGACCAGGCTGGCGCGTACGCCCGGATGTCGCTGCCGATGTTGCTGTGATCGCCGGGCGAGCCGCGCCCCTCGGCCTGATATTCCGCCATGGCTTCCAGGAAGGACTTGTGGACGTCGAGCACCGGAGCTTCGAGAAGCGGCATCGGCACAGCGTAGGCGGAAGGCGGCCCGAGCGAACGGGCCGCCGGTACGGGACCTACCGACGGCCCGCCGGCCGGCACACCGAGAACGGGGGACCCGGCGTTCCGGCAACCTCACGGTACGCCGGACGCGCCCGCGCCGAAAACTTGCCTGGTGACAAATAGGACAAGACGAGGTGGCGGGCGAAAAAACCTCGCGCGCCGAGGAGATCGAGACAATACCGTGTCAGTCATCACCGACGACCGGCCCTGATCAGGAGCATCCTGAAACACAGCCCACTCTCAGGTACCTCCCCGGAGAATCCGGGAAGGCCCCGAACCACCGCGAGGTAGAGGACCCCCATGACTGAGCTGTTGACCATGATGGCAACACCGGCCTGGGCATACCTTGCTCTTTTCGGCTTCCTCGCCATCGACGCGATGATTCCGGTGGTTCCGATCCAGGCGATCATGATCACATCCGGCGCGCTGACTGTCTACGGAAATCTGAATCTCGCGCTGGTGATCGCCATCGGGGCGCTCGGCATGTTCACCGGCGACTCGATCGCCTTCGCGCTCGGCCGGTCCAGCGGCGACCTCGGCTCCGGCCGCCTCGCCGCCCTCCGCGCGCGCTACGGGCCGAAGCACGACGAGGAGGCGAAGGAGGAGTCCAAGACCCGCCGCGCCGCCGAGCGCTTCACCCGCGGCCTGCGCAAACCGGGCCCGCTGGTGCTGCTGCTCTGCCGCTTCGTGCCCGGCGGCCGCATGGCCGCCGGGTTCCACGCCGGTCGCCGGGGCTACCCCGTCAAGCTCTTCGTGCTGTACGACGGCCTCGCCGCGCTGGCCTGGGGCTCGTACGGCGGCCTGGTCGGCCACGTCGGTGGCACGGCGATCACACAGTCGGCCTGGCGCCTGTTCGCGATCGCGGCGACCGCCGCCGTGGTCTTCGGCACGGCCGGCTGGATCCTGGCCCTCTTCGGCGGCCGCAAGGAGGCCGAGGAGCTCCAGGCGGCCGAGGCCCAGGCGGCCGAGCGCCAGGTGGCCAAGCTCCAGGCGGCCGAGGCCCAGGTGGCCAAGCGCCAGGTGGCCGAGCTTCAGACGGCCGAGCTCCAGGCGGAGGCCCAGGCCGCCGAGCAGGGCCGCGCCGACTTCACTGCAGCTCGTGAAGCATCAGCTGACGTGCCGCTTCCGCGATCGAGCCCGACAACGACGGGTAGATAGTGATCGTGTGGGCCAGCTGGTCCACGGTCAGGTTGTTCTCCACCGCCATCGTGATCGGCAGGATCAGCTCGCTCGCCTTGGGCGCCACCACCACGCCGCCGACGATCTGACCGGTCGCCGGGCGGCAGAACAGCTTTACGAAGCCGTCGTGCAGGTCGGCCATCTTGGCGCGGGCGTTGCCGCTCAGCGGCAGCATCACCTGGCGGGCGGGCACCCGGCCGGCGTCCACGTCGTTCTGGCTGACGCCGACGGTGGCCAGCTCGGGGTCGGTGAAGGCGTTCGCCGCGACGGTCCGCAGCCGCAACGGCGCGACCGCCTCGCCCATGGCGTGCCAGATCGCGATACGGCCCTGCATGGCGGCGACGCTGGCCAGCGCCAGCACGCCGGTGCAGTCGCCGGCGGCGTAGATGCCGGGCACGTTCGTGCGCGACACCCGGTCGACGGTCACGTAGCCGCCGTCGCCGACCTGCACGCCGTACTCCTCGAGGCCGAGGTCGGCGGTGTTGGGCACCGCGCCGACCGCGATCAGTGCGTGCGAGCCCTCGATGACGCTGCCGTCGCCGAGCGTGACCCGCACGCCGTCGCCGGTGTTCACGACCTCCTTGCCGCGGGACTGGCTGAGGATGGTCATGCCGCGCTCGCGGAAGACCCGCTCGATCGCCATCGCGGCGTCGGCGTCCTCGTGCGGCATCACCCGCTCGCGGCTGGAGACGAGCGTGACCTGCACGCCCATGGCCAGGTAGGCCGACGCGAACTCGGCGCCGGTGACGCCGGAGCCGATGACGATGAGGTGGGACGGCAGCTCGGTGAGGTCGTAGAGCTGGCGCCAGTCGAGGATGCGCTCGCCGTCCGGCCGCGCGGTGGGCAGCACGCGCGGCGTGGCACCGGTTGCCAGCAGGACAGTGGTGGCATCCACCGCGTACTCCGCGCCGCCGTGTGGCGTAATCAACACCTGGTGGGTGTGGCCCAGCGTGTCCTCGCCGAGACGCGCCCGGCCGTGCACCACGTCGACGCCCGCCTTGATCAGCTTGGCCTGGATGTCGCCGGACTGGGCCAGCGCGAGCTTCTTGACCCGCTCGTTGACCGCCGCCGCGTCGACGCTGACACCGTCGAGCCCGGCCGACCGGATGCCGAACCGCTCGTTGTGCCGATAGCCCGTCATCACCTCTGAGCTGGCGATGAACGTCTTGGACGGCACGCAGTCGGTCAGCACGCAGGCGCCGCCCGGACCGTCCGCCTCGACGAGGGTGACGTCCGCGTCGAGCTGAGCCGCCACCAACGCGGCCTCGTACCCGCCCGGTCCCCCACCGATGATCACGATCCGACTCACGACGCTTCCCTCCACGCGGTAATGTGCCGACACGCACTCCTTGTATTCTCCACCACCGCCCGCTCGGGCTATCGTCATCGCCGTGCGTCATTACGCCGCGTATGGCTCGAACCTCGACCCCGCCCGCATGCGGGCCTACTGTCCGCACTCGCCCATGGTGGGCGTGGGGTGGATAGAAGGCTGGCGCCTGACCTTTGCCGGTGAGGGGGAAATGGGCTGGGAGGGCGCGGTCACCACGATCGTCGAGTCACCCGGCGACCGCGTCTTCGTCTCGCTCTACGACGTGCACCCCTGGGACGCGGCGCAGCTCGACGAGGTCGAGGGCGTGACCGCCGGGGCATACCAGAAACTCACCGTGCGTGTATCGACGCTCGAGGGTGAGTTCAGCGCCTGGGTCTACGTCTTCGACGGCTACGAGGGCGGCATGCCGACGGCGTGGTATCTCTCCGAGATCGCCAACGCGGCGGAGAAGGCCGGGGCGCCCGACGACTACGTCGAGGAGCTGCGCCGGCGGCCCACCCGCACGTCGTCGCCCGAGCAGTGACTAGATGACCTTCTGATACACGTTCGCCTCGTAGAGCGGCTTCATGCCGACAGCGAGGTAGAGGCGCGCGGCCTGGGTGGGGTTGGCCATGTCGACGCCCAGGCCCGCCTTGGCGCGCCCCTTGCTCGCATAGACGGCGAAGGCGTGCCGAAGCAGGGTCTCACCCACACCCCTCTTGCGGTACGAGGAGAGCACGCCGAGCCTCTTCACCCAGCCCTCGTCGTTCGCGTCGCCGCTGTCCGCCGACGACTCCAGCGCGCCCACGACCCGCCCGTCGATCTCGGCCACGAACCATTCGTCGTACACATGCACGGGCTCCTCGTCGAGGAGCTTGCGCCAGGCGTCGTAGTCGGCCGTGCGGTGGTCGGAGTCGAGGAACGCCTGCTGGATGACGCCGTGGAAGGCGCGCATGTCGGCGTCGTCGTCCGGGCGCACGAGCCGCACGGTGACGCCCTCGGGCGGCGCGGGGGCGGTGTGCGGCACGCCGTCGAGGGACATCTGCATGCGGGCGTGCTGCTTGAGGAAGGTGAAGCCGCGGTCGAGAAGCGCCTGGATGTACGGCTTCTCGGTCGGCACCGCGCCGGCGCGCACCTCGTAGGGGCTGTGACCGAACTCGGCGCCGCGCTCGGCCGCCCGGGCCAGGATGATGTCGAGCAGCGGCTCCATGGCCGGCAGGCCCCGCTCGGGCCAGACGTAGACCTCGACGAAGTCGCGGTCGGTCGCTGACGCGTTGACCGGGAAGGCCCAGCCGACGACCTTGTGCTGGTCGTCGAGGGCGAGCCAGACGTCGCGCGCCATGTCGGTGTTGGGCTCGGTGAGCGACTCGCGGACCTCTTCGGCGCTGAAGTCGGGGTAGCCGAGGGCGGCGATGTCGCTGGCGTGCACGAGCTCGAGGATGGCCGGCACGTCGTCGAGGGTGGGGCGGCGAAGGCTCCAGCCGCGGGGAAGCTCGGTCATCGGAGCATCGGACCACGGACCGGGCGGCACGAGCCACCAAATTTAGCCGAGGCGGTGCCGCAGCGACTCGAGCAGCCCGATCAGCTCGACGCGCTCGGCCGTGTCGAGCGACGCGTACGCCTGGCCGGCCATCGCGTCGGCCACCGACTCGGCCCACATCAGCCGCCGCACGATGGGGCCGGCCGGCGGATAGGGCGGCTGCCAGCCGAACGCGACGGCGCCGGTCTCGCCGTCGGGGCCCGCGATGATCGCCTGGAGCGGGGTGAGCCCGCTGGCCCGCACGGCCACCAGGTGCACGCCGAGCCGGTGCTCGTGCAGCAGGTGGAGCAGCACCGCGACCTGGGCCCCGGCGGCCTGCTCGGGCACCGGCATGGCGCGCCAGGCCGCGAAGAGGGGCAGCGCCGCGTAGTCGACGGCGTTCACCACCCGCCGGGCCAGCTCGTGCAGCCGGCCGAGCCGCGGGAAGCCGCCGAGCTGGTCGGCGCCCCAGGTGCAGAGCTCGTGCAGGTGCCAGGTGGCCACCTCCATCGGCGCGGAGGTCTTGGCGGTCGCCTCCCAGCCGTCGATGACGGCCTCGGGGGCGATCAGGCCGATGGCGGCGGCGACCGTCTCGGGACGCACGTCGCCGAGCGCGCCGGCACGCGCCGACACGTGGTACGCCCAGCCGGAGAGGCCGAGCAGCCGGGCACGGCGAAGGGTCTGCGGCGACTCGGCAAAGGCGCCCACGATGGTGGCGAGTCCCGTCTTGGCGGTGGCGGCAGCCTGTTCGGGGGTCACCTGCCCGATTCTGCTCTCCCGGGACCGATTCGGAAAATAATCTTCCCGTAAGGACCGCGGAAACCGATCAATCCGGCTCGTCCCCTTCAAGATCCTCCAACGCGGCCTGCACGTCGCCGACCTCGCGGCGGGCCGCCGCCGCGGCCCGTTCGGCGTCGCGACGGGCCTGTTTGCGGCGCGCCACCTCGGCCTGCGCTTCGGTACGCCGGCGTTCCAGTTCCGCCAGCTCGGCGTCCAGATCCTCCACGACGTGACCAGCGTCACGTTCGGCGTTCTCCGCCTTCTCGAGCTGCTCGTCGGCGCGCCGCTCCGCCGCCTGCGCCGAGCCCAGGCGGCGGCGCAGCTCCCGCTTGCGCTGCTCCCGCTCGCGGCGGCGGCGCTCGTCGGCGGCCCGCTCCCGCGCGGACGGTTGCGGCAGCTCGATGACCTCGGCGTCGTCGCCCTCCTCCTCGGCCTCGTCCGGCGCATCGGTGACCAGGCGAAGCCGGGGGCGGGGCACCTCGCCGAAGCCCGCGTAGGTCGCGGCCCGGATCAGCCGGCCGGTGCGCACCTGGGCGGCGATCTCCGGCTCGGCCATCGCCGCGGTCAGCGTCGCCTCCACCTCGGCCAACGGCAGCTTGATGCCCGGCTCCTCGGCGCGGGCCAGCTTGCCGGCCGCGGAGACCAGCGCCGAGACGACCTGGCGCCGCTGCGCGGTCAGCTCCCGCAGCGCCTCGCCGTCGAGGCCGCGCTGGGCGTCGCGCAACGCCGTCGCGAGGCCGGCCAGCTCCTCGACCAGCTCCGGACGGCGCAGGGCGAGCAGGTTGACCACCCAGGCGGCGACCGTCGGCTTCTTGAGCGCGGCGAGCCGCTTGGCGGTCGCCCGGTCCCCCGCCTTGCGGGCCTGCTCGATCGCGGCCGTCCGGGCCGCGACGAAGCCGTCCGGCGGCGCCTCGTAGAGCCGCTGGATCACTTCATCGGTGGCGGTGCCCATCGAGCGTCAGTCGATCACGGTGCCGGGCGCCACGTGCGCGTACTTCGTGCCGCCGAGCCGCTCGAGGTGGCCGTCGGAGATCTTCGCGCCGGTCTCGTTGAGCAGCGCGTCGTGCAAGGCGTACGCCCGGCCCGGCTGGACGGCCCGGACGAAGTCGATCGACTCCATCAGCTTCATCCATGGAGCATTCAACGGCGCGAACAGCGTGTCCACCGTCGCGTCCTCCGGCACGGTGAACGAGTCGCCGGGGTGGTAGAGGTTCGTGGCGCCGTCGGCCACCAGATAGGCCACGTTGGCGATCCGCGGGATGTCGGGGTGGATGACCGCGTGCTGCCCCCCGTACACCTTGATCTGATAGCCCGCCACGGTGAGCTCCTGGCCGGGCTCGACGGCCGTGGTGGCGCCGGGGAAGTCCGTCAGCTTGGCGAGCACGTCGGCGTGGGCGTAGACGTGCGGCACGGAGGCGATGGCCTCGGGGTCGAGATGGTCGATGTGCTCGTGCGTGACCAGCACCGCGTCCGCGCCGTCGAGCGCAGACCGCTCGCTGAACGCGCCCGGGTCGATGACGAGAACGCCCTCGCCCTCGACGCGAAGGCAGGAGTGGGTGAACTTGGTGATGCGCACGGGACCCTCCGTTGCAGCCGATTCGTGACCATCCACCTCGCAGTCTGCCGGAACCGGGAAACGGCCGCCGCACGTCCCATGGCCATGCGCACGAACCGAAGCCGAAAGACATATCTGCTCGGGACGGTCACCCTTCTCGGGCTGTTGCTCGCCGGATGCAGCGGCGATTCCGCGGACGAGACCCAGAGCTCCAGCGGCGGGGCCGCCGCACCGGCCGCGGCGCCGGATCAGCAGACGCAACAGAACCAGCCGGGCCAGACGACGGAGCAGGCGCCGGCACAGGGCAAGGACACCACCGCGCAGGCGCCCGACCTGCGGGTCGAGCAGCGCTCGATCATCTATCGAGGATCCCTGTCGGTACGGGTGAAGGACGTCAACGCCGCGGCCGGTCAGGCCACCGGCATCGCGAACACCGCGGGCGGCTTCGTCGGCGGCGACAACCGCACCAGCGGCTCCGGGGCCGGCACCGCCACCCTGACGCTGCGCGTGCCCGCCGACAAGTTCGGCACGGTCGTCGACCAGCTCGCCGATCTCGGCGACGAGGAGCAGCGCCAGATCAACACCGAGGACGTGACCGAGCAGGTCGTCGACCTCGACGCCCGGATAGCCGTGCAGCAGGCCCGGGTCGACAGCGGCCGCAAGCTACTCGGCCAGGCCAAGTCGCTCGACGACCTGGTCATGCTCGAGCGCGAGGTCGCGACCCGCGAGTCCGACCTGGCATCGCTGCAGGCCAAGAAGCGCAATCTCGCCGACCTGACCGCGCTCTCCACGATCACGGTCACCTTCCTCGACCCCGACGCCGACCCGGTCGCCGGGCCGGTCGACGACGATCCGCCGGGCTTCCTGGCCGGGCTGGGCGCCGGGTGGGACGCGCTGCTGGCATCGCTCCGGGTGCTGCTGACCGTGCTGGGCGCGCTGCTGCCATGGCTGATCGCGCTGGGCGTGCCGGTGTGGGCGATCTACTACGCGATCCGCCGCATGCGCGCCCGGCAGACAGGGCCGGCGAGCGCCGCGCTGGCCACGCCCGCTCCCGCGCAGCCACCCGCGCAGCAGGACTGACCGGCGGACAGAGCCGCGGCGGCGACCGGCGATGCGGTCGCCGCCGCGTCCGGCGCTGGGAAAGGCGGCGCGTCAGAAGGCGCCGGTGGCCAGCGCGGCGAGCGCCGTGTGCGCCATCACCCTGATGCCGTAGCCGATGCAGTTCTCGTCGACGTCGAAGTCGCCCTGGTGCAGGTCGTGCTTCTCGTCGGAGCCGGGCCGCGCGGTGCCGAGCCGGATCATCGCGCCCGGCACGTGGTCGAGGTAGAAGGCGAAGTCCTCGCCGCCCATGCTGATCTCGGCCTCGACCACCCGGTCGGGGCCGAGCGTGGCACCGGCCGCGCCCGCGATCACGGCGGTCGCCATCCGGTCGTTGATCACCGGCGGGACGCCGCGGTGGTAGCCGACCTCGACGTGCGCCCCGGTGGGCGCGACCACGTCCTGGATCAGCTTGGTGATCAGCTCGGGAGCCTCGCGCCAGGCGTCCCGGTTGAGGATCCGCACCGTGCCGCGCGCCTCGCCGACGCCGGGGATGGCGTTCGGCGCCTCGCCCGCGTGCACCGCGCCCCACACCAGCGAGACACCGGCGCGCGGGTCGACGCGGCGGTCCAGAAGCGACGGCACGTCGATGATGATGCGGCCCAGCGCGTGCACCAGGTCGGCGGTGAGGTGCGGCCGGGCGGTGTGCCCGCCCGGGCCGGTGACCTTGACGTCGATCATGTCGGCGGCCGCGGTGAACGGGCCCGACCGCACGCCGACCAGGCCGGCCGGCAGCTGCGGGTAGCAGTGCAGCGCGTAGATCGCGGCAACGTCCTTGAGCCCGCCCGCGGCGATCACGTGCGGTGCGCCGGAGGGCACGGCCTCCTCGGCCGGCTGGAAGATCAGCCGGACCCGGCCGGGCAGCTGGCCGCGTTCGTCGAGCTGGGCGAGGGCCAGGCCGAGGCCGAGCATGACGGTGGTGTGCACGTCGTGGCCGCAGGCGTGCGCCACGTTCGGCACAGTGGAGCGGTACGGCACGTCCTTGAGGTCCTGCAGCGGCAGCGCGTCGAGGTCGGCCCGGAAGGCGATCACCCGGTCGCCGGTGCCGATGTCGCAGATCACGCCGTTGCGGTCGGGCAGCAGCCGGGGCGAGAGGCCGGCCACGGCCAGCTCGCGGGCGACCAGCGCCGCGGTCTCGACCTCGCGATAGGAGGGTTCGGGGTGAGCGTGAATGTGCCGCCGAATCGCTACGAGCTCCGCACCTCGGGAGGCGAGCCAGCGGTCGAGCTGGCCGGGCAGGGGCTCGGCACCGGGCAACGGCCCGGGCCACTCCGTCTGGGCCCCGTCGGGCTCCGTCAGAGTAGTAGTCACGTCGGCTTCCGTATCTTCATTGAAGTTTTGTCGGGTTTTCGCGACGCGCGACAGCTTAGACCGTTTTAGGTAACGCTGTGCAACGCCATTCCCGCCCACGCCTACAACCGGTTACGGTCCGTTGAGGTGACGCGGTTCAACGGTGGCGTCCCGGGTTGCGGGACGCCACCGTCAGAAGCGCTCGACGGGGTGATGGACCCCCCACACGCCGCGCAAGGTGTGGCACACCTCGCCCACTGTGGCACGAAGGCGCAACGCCTCTTTCATCAACGGTAGGACGTTCTCGTTCCCACCGGCGGCCTTCGCCAAATCCGCCAGGGCTGTCTCGACCGCCACACTGTCGCGCTCGGCGCGCAGCTTCGCCAGCCGGGCCGCCTGGGCCGCCTCGATCGCCGGGTCGACGCGCAGCGGCTCATAGCGCTCCTCGGCCTCGGCGGCGAACCTGTTGACGCCCACGACCACCCGCCCGCCGCTGTCGATCTCGTTGGCGATCCGGTACGCCGAGGTCTCGATCTCCTGCTTCTGGAAGCCCTGCTCGATCGCGTCCACCGCGGACCCGTAGGAGAAGACCCGCTCGATCAGCTCGGTGGCCTGCCGCTCGATCTCGTCGGTCATCGCCTCGATCGCGTACGAGCCGGCGAACGGGTCGACCGTGCCGGTCAGGCCGCTCTCGTACGCGAGGACCTGCTGGGTGCGCAGGGCGAGCCGCGCCGACTTCTCGGTGGGCAGCGCGATCGCCTCGTCGTACGCGTTGGTGTGCAGCGACTGGGTGCCGCCGGCGACCGCGCCGAGCGCCTGGATGGCGACGCGGACGAGATTGACCTCGGGCTGCTGGGCGGTGAGCTGCACACCCGCGGTCTGCGTGTGGAATCGCAGCATCAGCGATTTCGGATCTTTGGCGCCGAACTCGTCGCGCATGATGCGGGCCCACATGCGGCGCGCGGCGCGGAATTTGGCGATCTCCTCGAGCAGGGTCGTGCGCGCGACGAAGAAGAACGACAGCCGCGGCGCGAAATCGTCGACGGCGAGGCCCGCGGCGATCGCGGCACGCACGTACTCCATGCCGTTGGCCAGCGTGAAAGCGATCTCCTGCGCGGGCGAGGCGCCGGCCTCGGCCATGTGATAGCCCGAGATGGAGATCGTGTTCCATTTCGGGATCTCCGTGCGGCAGTACGCGAAGGTGTCGGCGACCAGGCGCAGCGACGGCTTCGGCGGGAAGATGTACGTCCCCCGGGCGATGTACTCCTTGAGGATGTCGTTCTGGATGGTGCCCTGCAGGGCCGAGCCCGGAACGCCCTGCTCCTCGGCGACCAGCTGATAGAGCAGCAGCAGCACCGAGCCCGGCGCGTTGATCGTCATCGAGGTGGAGACCCGGTCGAGCGGGATGCCGTCGAAGAGCTGCCGCATGTCGTCGAGCGAGTCGATCGCCACCCCGACCTTGCCGACCTCACCGTGCGCGATGGGCTCGTCGGAGTCGTACCCCATCTGGGTGGGCAGGTCGAAGGCGACGGACAGGCCCATGGTGCCGGCGGCGAGCAGCTGGTGGTAGCGCGCGTTGGACTCGGCCGCCGTGCCGAAGCCCGCGTACTGCCGCATGGTCCAGGGACGCTTGGTGTACATCGTGGGATAGACGCCCCGGGTGTACGGGAACTCGCCCGGCTCGCCGATGGGCGCCTCGGGGGACACATCGCCCGGACGGTAAACCGGCTTGATCTCGAATCCCGACTCCGCGTTCACACCCGTGATCCTAAGGCTTCGTTCAATTCGAATGAGTGAGGACTTTCGCACTCTCCGTCCGAATACGTCCACCGAATGCAGTTCCCCGGTCACCTACCGTCGAGTTCGGGTAAACACGAGCCTCGTGACTTTCAAATCGGGCCTCGGAACCGGCAAGATAGCGGGGTTGGTCGACGGCCCCTAGACCCCCTCGGTGGCATCCTCAGTGACTCAGATTCCGACGTGGAGCGGTGGCAACACGGCTCCCACCAGCGGACGCGCAGCTCCTGGCACGCTCATCGGCGGGCGGTACACACTCCGTGCCGCGGTGGGTCACGGTGGCATGGGCACGGTGTGGCGAGCGGCGGACACGCTGCTGCGCCGGGACGTGGCGATCAAGGAGGTCGTCCTCCCGCCCGGCCTCGCACCCAGCGACCGCGACGCGATGTACGAGCGGACCATGCGCGAGGCGCGCGCGGCAGCGGCCCTCCAGCACCCGGCCGTCGTGCAGGTCTACGACGTCGTGCACGAGAACGGCCGCCCGTGGATCGTGATGGAGCTGCTCGACGCGCGCAGCCTCGCCGACATGGTGATCGAGGACGGGCCGGTCGCGCCCCGCGTCGTCGCCAAGATCGGCATCGCGCTGCTCGGCGCCCTCGAGGTGGCGCACGCCCACGGCGTGCTGCACCGCGACGTCAAGCCGGCCAACGTGCTCATCTGCTCCGACGGCCGCTGCGTGCTCACCGACTTCGGCGTCGCGCGGATGCCCACCGACGTGCAGCTCACCACGCCGGGCATGGTGCTCGGCTCGCCGCACTTCATCTCGCCCGAGCGGGCCATGGGCAGCGAGTTCGGCCCGCCGAGCGACCTGTTCTCGCTGGGCGTCACGCTCTACACCGCGGTCGAGGGCCGTCCCCCGTTCGACAAGGGCGACCCGATCGAGACCATGCACGCGGTGGTCGAGGACCCGCCGGCACCCGCCGTGCGGGCCGGCTCGCTCACCCCCGTGCTGATGGGCCTGCTCGAGAAGGACCCGGCCCGGCGGATGGACGTCGGCACCGCCCGCACGATGCTGCGCCAGCAGCTCGCCGGCCCGCTGGCCAGCAAGAGCCCGCCGCACATGATGACCGACCCCTACTCGGTCGTCCCCTCGCCGCGCCCGCCGGCCGTGCCGGCCGAGACCCAGCCGATCCCGCCCCAGCCGAGCGGTCAGATCGGCGGCCGGGCCATGCTCTCGCCCGGCGACTCGCTCACCGACCACCTGGCCAAGCTCCAGCAGGAAAGTGCCGCGGCCGGCCGCCTCGGCGCCGGGCCGGGCGATCTGCCGCCGACCGGCGCGATGCAGGCACCGCCGCCGCTGCCCACCGGCGACACGACCAGCGTGCTGCCGCCCCGCGAGGCGTGGAACGGCGCCCGCGCGGCGCGCGACCCGATGCCCGGCGGCAGGGTCGTGATGAGCCCGGCCGCCAAGCGCAAGGCGATGATCGGCAAGGTGGTCGGCACCGCCCGCCAGACGGCCGACCGCGCGGTGACCACGGTCAAGGGCTGGCCGCGGCAGAAGCAGCTCATCGCCGGCGGCGGCGCGCTCGGCGTCGTGCTGCTGCTGGTGCTGGTCTTCTCGCTGACCGGCGGCGGTGGCGACGACAAGACCCCGGCGGCCGCGCCGCCGTCCGCCGTCGAAAATGTGGCACCGACCTTCGCCACCCAGACGTACAAGGACCGCGGCATCACCGTGCTCGTGCCCGCCGGCTGGAACCGCAAGGCCGCCGGCAGCTGGGTCGACTACTCCGACCCGCAGGACGCCAAGCGCAAGGTCCGCATCCTGATCGAGAAGTCGAAGGGCACGCCGACGTCGTTCCTGGGCGTCGCCGAGAGCAACCTCAAGAAGGGCACGACGAGCTGCACGACCCCGTACGCCCGGGTGGGTCTGGCCAAGGCCCAGATCGCGGGCCGGGAGGGCGCGGTGCTCGAGTACAAGTGCGGCACCGGCGCCGAGGGCCGGCACGGCCTGTGGGGCGCGGTGGTGACCGGCGGCAAGGCGTACTCGTTCTACCTGACCACCAAGGAGTCGCAGTTCGCCGCCAGCAAGCCGATCTTCGACCAGATGATCAAGTCGTACGCCCTGGGCGCGGCCTGACGGTTGGCGCTCGTGCTATCAAGTTCGGATGGCACCTGACGACTTGCGCTCCCTGGCCGAACACTGGCTGGCGGACGATCCCGACCCGGCGACCCGCGCCGAGCTGACCCGGCTGCTCGACGGACTGCCCGGCACCGAGGCCGAGCTGCGCGACCGGTTCGCCGGCCCGCTCACCTTCGGCACCGCCGGGCTGCGCGGCCGGCTGCGCGCGGGGCCGAACGGGATGAACCTCGCGGTCGTCACGCGCGCCGCGGCCGGGCTGGTCGCCTGGCTGGCCGAGCAGGGCGGCGAGGGTCCGCTGGTGATCGGCTACGACGCGCGGCACGGCTCCCGTGAGTTCGCCGAGCGCACCGCGCGCGTCGCGACCGGCGCGGGGCGCGAGGCGCTGCTGCTGCCCGGCACCCTGCCGACGCCCGTGCTGGCCTACACGGTGCGGGCGCTGGACGCGGTCGCCGGCGTGATGGTCACCGCGAGCCACAACCCGCCCCAGGACAACGGCTACAAGGTCTATCTGGGGCGCGGCCTCGGCGGGCCGGCCGGCGACGGCGCCCAGATCGTCCCGCCGGCCGACGCCGGCATCGAGGCGGCCATCCGGGCCGTCGGCCCCCTCGCGGCGGTTCCGCTGGGCGAGCCGGGCACGCTCGTCGAGGACAAGATCATTGAGGGGTACGCGCGGAGCGCCGCGGGCGTGCTGAGCGAGGGCGGCCCGCGCGACCTCGCCATCGCGTACACCCCGATGCACGGCGTCGGCGGCAGCACGCTGGCGGCGGCCTTCGCGGCGGCCGGCTTCCCGCCGCTCGCCGTCGTGGCCGAGCAGGCCGAGCCGGACCCCGAGTTCCCGACGGTCGCCTTTCCCAACCCGGAGGAGCCGGGCGCGATGGACCTGCTGCTCGCGCTCGCCGAGGCCCGCGGCGCCGACCTGGCCATCGCGAACGACCCGGACGCCGACCGGTGCGCGGTGGCCGTCCCCCGGCCCGGGGGCGGCTGGCGGCCGCTGCGCGGCGACGAGCTGGGCGTGCTCCTCGGCGACCACCTGATCCGGCGAGGCGTCCCCGGCACGTACGCGACCACGATCGTCTCGTCGCAGCTGCTGGGCCGGCTCTGCGCGGCCCGGAACGTGCCGTACGCGGAGACGCTGACCGGCTTCAAGTGGATCGTGCGGGCCGCCGAGGAGCTGGCCTTCGGCTACGAGGAGGCGCTCGGCTACTGCGTCGCGCCGTCGCTGGTGCGCGACAAGGACGGCATCACGGCCGCCCTCACGGTGGCCGAGCTCGCCGCCGGGCTCAAGGCCGAGGGGCGCACGCTGGCCGACCGGCTCGACGAGCTGGCCGCCGAGTTCGGGGTGCACGCCACCGACCAGCTCTCGGTACGCGTCGACGACCTCGCCGAGATCGGGGCGGCGATGCGGCGCGCCCGCACCGCACCGCCGCGGACCCTGCTCGGCGCCCCGGTCGCCACCACCGACGACGACGTCAACAACGTGCTCACGTTCCGCACGGCGTCGGCGCGCGCCGTCATCCGGCCCTCGGGCACCGAGCCCAAGCTCAAGGCGTACCTCGAAGTGGTCGAGCCCGTCGCCGGGAGCGACGTGACCGCGGCCCGGGAAAGGGCCGCGGACGCGCTGGTGACCCTGCGGCGGGAGATCGCCGCGGCGCTCGGCGTCTGAGCCTCGGGCGGTCAGGCGGGCTTGGGAGCGCCCAGGGCCGCCGTGATCGCCCGGCCCAGCGTCGCGACCACCAGGGCGACGGACGGGCGGACGATCGAGTCCTCCAGGTTGGCGCTGCCCGAGAAGCCGGCGCCGGCGGCGATCTGCTCGAGGCGCTCGTGGGCCTGGGCGGCCTCCTCCGGCGGCAGGCGCAGCGCGGGCTCCATGCGGGTCGCCACCAGCAGGGTGGCCAGCGCGGCGGTCCGCTCGTCGGTCGGCCCGTCGGTGGTCAGCGCCTTGGCGAGCCGGCCGCGGATCTCGGCCTCGTACGCGGGGTCGGTCGTCGGGTAGCGGTGCACGTGGATGTAGCCCTGCTGGGTCTCGTCCACGTCCCGCACGACGCCCCGGGCGCACAGGTCCTCCAGCACCCGGGTGCGCAGGCGGTGACGCAGGCGCTGGAGCCACTGGGCGGGCGTGTGGGGCTCGTCCTCGGCCGCCTTGGCGAGCACGGCGTCGGCGATCGGGTCGCCGATCGGGGTGGGGTCGATGACTTTGAGGTAACCGTCGACGTACGCGACACGTCCCTTCAAGGCGAGATCGACCAGCACGGCCGCGGCCATGCCGAGGTCGAGCCCGATACGGGAGCCGGTCGCCTTGCCGGTCTGGTCGTCGTACGCGAGGAGAAGCAGTTCCTCGGCGAGCGCGATGGAGGTCATGGCTCGAAACGATAGTGTCCCCAGTCACGCAGACCGATCGTCAGGACGGTTATATCCCGGTTGCTTCCTTATAGAGTCGCGGCCGTGCAGGCAATCATCGCAACCCTCGGCTACGTGCTGTCACCGTCGCACGACGAAGTCCTGATGATCCGGCGGGACACCCGGCCGGACGATCTCCATTACGGCAAGTACAACGGCCTCGGCGGCAAGCTGTCACCGGACGAGGACGTGGTGACCGGGATGCGCCGCGAGATCACCGAGGAGGCCGGGATCTCGGCCGACCGCGTCGATCTCGCCGGCACGATCTCCTGGCCCGGCTTCGGGCGCAACGGCGAGAACTGGTTCGGCTTTCTCTTCCGCGTCCCCGAATGGAGCGGCACCCCGCTGGACGGCAACGACGAGGGCAGCCTGCACTGGATGCCGGTGAAGGACGTGCTGGCCGGCGAGGTCCCGATGTGGGAGTCCGACCGCCACTTCCTGCCGCTGGTCTTCGCCGACTCCCCCACCGTCTTCCACGGCGTCATGCCCTTCGCCGCGGGCAGGGCCGTGAGCTGGTCCTACAGCGCTTAGAACCTGCGCATGCCGCCGAACTGGCGGTCGCCGGCGTCGCCGAGGCCGGGGACGATGTACTTCTTCTCGTTGAGGCCCTGGTCGATCGAGGCGGTGACCAGGCGCAGCGGCAGGCCCGAGGCCTCGAGGGCGGCGATGCCCTCGGGGGCGGCCAGCACGCAGCAGATGATCACGTCGGTGCAGCCGCGGTCGACCAGCAGCTTGCAGCAGTGCAGCAGCGAGCCGCCGGTGGCGAGCATCGGGTCGAGCACCAGCACCGGCTGGCCGGAGAGGTCGCCGGGCAGCGACTCCATGTACGCCCGCGGCTCGTACGTCTTTTCGTCGCGGGCCAGGCCCACGAAGCCCATCGACGACTCGGGCAGCAGGGCGAGCGCCGAGTCGGCCATGCCGAGACCGGCGCGCAGCACCGGCACGATCAGCGGCGGGTTGGCCAGCCGGGTGCCCTCGGTCGGCGCCACCGGCGTGGTGATCGGGTATTTCTCGGTGGCGAAGGAGCGGGCCGCCTCGTAGACGACCATGGTGGTGAGCTCGTGCAGGGACGCCCGGAAGACCCCCGAGTCGGTGTCCGCGTTGCGCATCGCGGTGAGGCGGGTCTGGGCGAGCGGGTGATCTACAACGAGTACGTCCACGGGCACAACCTACCGGTCAATCAAGATCAACTGTCGGGGGCCCGCGTAGAATCGCTTTCATGACTGCGACAGCGACGTCAAGGCTGTCCGGCCTGCCCGATTCCACCTCCGATCTCCGGACTTTCCTGCACGGACTGCCCGGCGTCGACAAGGTGGGCGTCGAGGCCAGGGCGGCGGCGCTCGGCACCCGATCGGTGAAGACGACCGCCAAGGCCCAGGCCATCGATCTGGCCATCCGCATGGTCGACCTGACCACGCTCGAGGGCGCGGACACGCCCGGCAAGGTGCGGGCGCTCTCGGCCAAGGCCCTGCGGCCCGACCCCGCCGACCCCACCTGCCCCCGCGTGGCCGCCGTGTGCGTCTACCCCGCCATGGTTCCCCACGCCGCCGAGGTGCTCGCCGGCAGCGGCGTCCACCTGGCCAGCGTGGCCACGGCGTTCCCCTCCGGCCAGGCGCCGCTCGACGTCAAGCTCGCCGACACCCGCGACGCGGTCGCGGCCGGCGCCGACGAGATCGACATGGTGATCAGCCGGGGCGCGTTCCTCGCCGGCGACTACCGCACGGTCTTCGACGAGATCGTCGCGGTCAAGGAGGCGTGCGGCCCCGCCCACCTCAAGGTCATCCTCGAGACCGGCGAGCTCGCGACGTACGACAACGTGCGCCGCGCCTCCTGGCTCGCGATGCTGGCCGGTGCCGACTTCATCAAGACCTCGACGGGCAAGGTCCCGGTCGCGGCGACCCTGCCGGTCACGCTGATCATGCTCGAGGCGGTGCGCGACTTCCGGGAGCGCTACGGGCGCCAGGTCGGCGTCAAGCCCGCCGGCGGCATCCGCACGACCAAGGACGCCATCAAGTACCTCGTGATGATCAACGAGACGGTCGGCGACGACTGGCTGTCGCCCGACTGGTTCCGGTTCGGCGCGTCCTCGCTCCTCAACGACCTGCTGATGCAGCGCACCAAGCTCACCACCGGCCACTACGCCGGTCCGGACTACTTCACCCTGGACTGAGGCCGATGTTCGATTACGCCCCCGCCCCCGAGTCCCGCTCGATCGTCGACATCGCCCCGTCCTACGGGCTGTTCATCGACGGCGCCTTCACCGAGGCCAAGGACTCGTTCAAGACGATCAACCCGGCCACCGAGGAGACCCTGGCCGAGGTCGCCCTGGCCGGCCCCGAGGACGTCGACCGGGCCGTGGCCGCCGCCCGCCGCGCCTTCGAGAGCTGGTCCGCGCTGCCCGGCTCCGAGCGCGCCAAATACCTGTTCCGCATCGCGCGGATCATCCAGGAGCGCTCCCGCGAGCTGGCCGTGCTCGAGTCGCTCGACAACGGCAAGCCGATCAAGGAGGCGCGCGACGTCGACCTGCCGCTGGTCGCCGCGCACTTCTTCTACTACGCGGGCTGGGCCGACAAGCTGAGATACGCCGGCTTCGGCCCCGACCCGCGCCCGCTCGGCGTGGCCGGCCAGGTCATCCCGTGGAACTTCCCGCTGATGATGCTGGCGTGGAAGATCGCCCCGGCGCTCGCCACCGGCAACACCGTGGTGCTCAAGCCGGCCGAGACGACCCCGCTCTCCGCGCTCTTCTTCGCCGACGTCTGCCGCCAGGCCGACCTGCCCCCGGGCGTGGTCAACATCGTCACCGGCGCCGGCGACACCGGCCGCTACCTGGTCGAGCACCCCGACGTCAACAAGGTCGCCTTCACCGGCTCGACCGAGGTGGGCCGCCAGATCGCCCGCTCGGTCGCCGGCACGGGCAAGAGGCTCACCCTCGAGCTCGGCGGCAAGGCGGCCAACATCGTCTTCGACGACGCGCCCATCGACCAGGCCGTCGAGGGCATCGTCAACGGCATCTTCTTCAACCAGGGCCACGTGTGCTGCGCCGGCTCCCGGCTGCTGGTGCAGGAGTCGATCGCCGAGGAGCTGCTCGACTCGCTCAAGCGCCGCATGTCCACGCTGCGCGTCGGCGACCCGCTCGACAAGAACACCGACGTGGGCGCGATCAACTCCGCCGCCCAGCTCGCGCGCATTACTGAATTGTCGGAAATCGGCGCCGCCGAGGGCGCGGAGCGCTGGTCGCCGGAGTGCCCGCTGCCCGACCGGGGCTTCTGGTTCGCGCCGACGATCTTCACGGGCGTGACCCAGGCCCACCGGATCGCCCGCGAGGAGATCTTCGGGCCGGTGCTGTCGGTGCTGACCTTCCGGACCCCGGCCGAGGCGGTCGAAAAGGCCAACAACACGCCGTACGGCCTGTCCGCCGGCGTCTGGAGCGAGAAGGGCTCGCGCATCCTCGCGGTCGCCGACAAGCTGCGCGCCGGCGTCGTCTGGGCCAACACGTTCAACAAGTTCGACCCCACGTCGCCGTTCGGCGGTTACAAGGAATCGGGGTACGGCCGCGAGGGCGGCCGTCACGGCCTGGAGGCGTACCTTGCCTGAGTCATCCACGCGCCTCTCCGTGCGCAAGACCTACAAGCTGTACGTCGGCGGGAAGTTCCCGCGCAGCGAATCAGGACGGACTTATCTGGTGGACGGCGACAACGTCTCCCTCGCCTCCCGCAAGGACGCCCGGGACGCGGTGGTCGCGGCGCGGGCGGCGCAGCCCAAGTGGGCCGGCGCCACGGCGTACAACCGGGGTCAGGTCCTCTACCGCATCGCCGAGATGGCCGAGGCCCGCCGGGCCGAGTTCGTCTCCCTGGGCGTCGCGGCCGCCGAGGTGGACGCCGCGATCGACCGCTGGGTGTGGTACGCGGGATGGTCCGACAAGATCGCCCAGGTGGCCGGCGGCGCCAACCCGGTCGCCGGCCCGTTCTTCAACATCTCGGCACCCGAGCCCACCGGCGTGGTGGCCGTGGTGGCACCGGCGTCGCTGCTCGGCCTCGTCAGCGTCGTCGCGCCCGCGGTCGTCACCGGCAACACGGTCGTGGTCGTGGCCGGCAACCCGCAGGTGGCCGTCACCCTCGCGGAGGTGCTCGCCACGTCTGACGTACCCGCGGGGGTGGTCAACATCCTCACCGGACACGCCGCCGAGATCGCGCCGTGGCTCGCGTCGCACGACGACGTCAACGCCGTCGACTTGTCCGGTGTCGATGACGCCGACCTGGCGACCGAGCTCGAGCGCGCGGCCGCGGGCACGCTCAAGCGCGTGCTGCGGCCCACCGCCGCGCCGGACTGGACCGCCGACCCGGGAGTGGGCCCGATGACGGCTCTGCTCGAGACCAAGACGGTGTGGCACCCGAAAGGTTTCTGATCGTCCATAAACGGTCATTGGCGAAAGTGCGGGGGACGGTCAGCCCGCGCCCAGGCGCGCCCACTAGGGTGTGTCGTCAGACTCACCGTCCCACAGCCCGATCAACGCGGAGGTCACCGTGACCAGCCAGTCCGACGAGCCCGAGGCGCAGGCCTCCACCGAGGGCGCCGCGGGGCGCGCGCTCTGGGAAGAAGTCGGCATCGAGCCGGTGGAGATCGCGCTGCCGGCCGGCGTCGGTCTCACCCTCCGCGCCTACCGCAAGGCCTCCGAGATCACGCCGACCGAGGTCGAGGCCGAGGACGACCTCTTCGAGTCGCGCCACCGCCCCGCCGCGGACGACGACGAGGAGGTCATCGTCGACGAGGAGTTCCAGGCGCTGCTCGCCGAGGACGAGGCCGACGACAAGGACAAGAAGGACGCGTCCGACGCCGAGGAGCCCGACCCGGCCGACTTCGAGGACGAGGAGACCACCCAGGCGGAGGACGAAGAGGTCCCTCTCTTCCTCAGCCACAAGGGCCGGCTGCTCGCGTTCAAGACGCCCGAGTCGCTGGTCTCCTTCATTCGTTCGGGTGCTCCCCACGACCTCGCACAACTCGACTCCTGGGCCACCCTCGCCGACCGGGTACAGTCGACGGACATCGACCCGGCGGCGGACGACCGCTACGAGCTCGACCTCGTGGTGGAAAATCTGCGCGGTGGGCACGACTCGTGGGACCTTCCACTGCTCATCGCCGCCGGTGAGGTGGCCCGCGACCTGGGTTACGCGTTGCGGCTCAAGCCGGTGATCCTGGCACTGTCGCCGGGGTCGCCCCTGGACGACCTGGACGAGTCCCTCCGTTCCGCGGAAAGCGGGGGTATGGGTGGATTCTTTGGTCGCCGTCGATTGAAGAAAATCGGGGCACAACAGGCAAGTCTGGGCTGGCGCTCGGTAATCGGCAAGATCTCTGCTGCTGTGGACTGGCGCGACTGACCCCTAACCAGGGAGCATCAGTCCTTGGCCAACCGACAGCAGAGGGAAGTCCCGGGGAGGGAGGACGACGCCGTGGCGCTCGTGCGCGTGTACTGCGGTCTGGCGTCGGCTGATGAATCGGTACGCGGGGCCTCGTCCCCGCAGCTGACCATCGCCGTGGTTGACGACGCAGGACGACTGCTCGGCGTCCACGAGATCGGCGACGATCCCGGCGGCTACGCCGAGCTCGGCTCGCTTCTCGTGGAGCGGACGAGTGGATTCACCGACGCCGCGGTCGCCGCCGACAGCGACGATCACCTCGTCACGTCGTTGCTCACCGCCGCCGGCCGGCCGCTGGTCGTGGCCGACGACGACACCACCGACGACTTCGCCGAGCGCTTCGCCGACGACGACTCCGTCGAGGAGATGCAGGCCCCGCCCGCCGCGCGGCGGGCGGTCGGCCTGGCCCGCGCCCTCCAGGCCGGCGCGCTCACCGCGAGCGGCATGCCGGTCTCCCGCGAGCTGGTCAGCTACAAGCCGGTCCTCGCCGCGCACGTCGCCCTGCTTAACGGCCGGCACGCGGCCGCGAGCGCGCTGCGCGAGGTGCTCCGCGAGCTCTACCCCGCGGCGCTGCGCGCCTATCCCGACCCGGCCCACCCGCTGGCCCTCGCGGTGCTCGACGCGCTGCCCGAGCCCGGCCGCCTCACCGCACAGGGCGACACCGAGCGCGCCGCCGAGCAGGTCGCCTCCGAGCTCACCCGGGCCGGCGCAGGCACCGAAGACGAGATCATCGCCGCGGTCACCGCCCTGCACGTCGCGATCAGCGAGTCCCCGCGCCGGGGCGGCATCAACAAGTCGCTCGCCCCCGCCGCCGGCGAGACGGTCCGCCAGGCCGTGGCCGCGGTCCGCTCCTGCGACGCCGCCTGCGCCTCGCTGATCGGCACCATCGCGGCCCGCAGCACCCCGTCGACGGGCGCCGCCGGCGTCGGCCGACGCGCCGCCCGCCGCTCCCCCGAGCCCGCGCCGCTCCAGTCGGTGTCCGCCTTCGGCCGGCGCGGCCGCCCCGAGCCCGCCTCCACCGGCAGCGGCCCCGCCTCGCCCCAGCCCTTGACGTCGCCGCCGGTCGCGCCCGACCCGATCGGCCCGCCGCCGATCGCGCCGCGCCCCAGCGCGCCGGCCGCCGCGTTCCCCAACCGGGCGCCGAGCAGCCGTCCCGTTTCCGCTCCCAGCAGCCGCCCGGTCTCGGCTCCCAGCAGCCGCCCGGTCTCCGGCCCAGGCAACAAGCCGGTGTCGGTGCCGCCGCCCCCGCCGGGCATGACGCCGATCACCCCGGGGTCGCGCCCGGTGCCCGGCTCCCGCAACCCGGCCGCGTCGGCTTCGCCCTCCGGCCCTTCCGGCTCCGGCCCTTCCGACTCGTCGGGTTCCTTCCCGGCCGTGTCGCGCCCTTCGGGCTCGTTCCCCGCAGCGTCCGGCGCGCCGGGTTCGTTCCCCGCCGCCTCGGGTGCCTCGGGCCAGTTCCCCGGCACGGGTGCATCGGGTGCGTTCCCCGCCTCCCGGCCCTCCGGGTCGCTGCCCGCGGGCACGCCGACCTCGGGCTCGTTCCCCGTCGCCTCGCCGACGTCGGGTTCGCCCTTCCCGCCGGAGACCTCGGCCGCGCCTTCGTCGGGCGCCCCGGGCGGGGCGACACCGGCCGAGAGCGGCCAGCCGTTCCGCGCCACGCTGACCAACGCGGCCATCAACAACGCGCGCGCCGAGCGCCAGCGCACGGTCATCCCGCCGCGCCCGTCCACCCGGCCCGCCTCGTCCACCCCGGCGAGCACCAGCGCGACCGACTACTCGCTGCCGATGCCGGCGCAGCGCCCCGGCGGCCCCGAGGCCGAGCCCGGCTCGCGCGCCAACTGGCCGCTGCTCAACAACGGCGGCAGCGACGACGTCACCCCCGCCGCGTCGACGAGCTCGCCGCCCTCCGACGGCCGGGTCCGCCCGCCGTGGCAGGACATGCCCAAGGAGCCCCCGGCCCTGCGCCTGGTCGAGGGCAACAGCCTCGACGCGACCGTCACCGACCTGCCCGCCGCCACCGAGCCACCCGCGCTCCGCCTGGTCGAGGGCGACGCCCGCCGCAACGGCACCCGCCGCACCCCCACCGGCACCGCGGCCGGCCCGGCCCTCACCGCGCTCGACCGCAGCATCAGCCCCCCGGTCCCGGCCGACAGCAACGACGGCGACCTGCTGATCTTCGCCCAGGCCCGCTCGGCGTGGTTCACCGGCCACACCGAACAGTCCGACAAGCTCGACTGGACCAACCCGAACGACACAGGCTGGCGTGCAGCGGAAAAGGCAGCGACGCCGGAGGTGGCCGCCGAGACGTCGGCCGGCCTGCCCAAGCGGGTCCCCCAGGCCAACCTGGTGCCCGGCTCCCCGCTGCGCGACGAGCGCCCGCTGCGCATCGTCCGCGACGCCGCCAGCATCGCCGCGCACACCACCGGCTACTTCCGCGGCTGGCGCCGGGGCCAGGAGATCGGCGGCTTCGCCATGGGCGGCCGCCCGGGCCGCGAGTCGGCCGGCGGCTGGGACTTCACCCGAGACGGCCAGGGCGACGGCGAATACCGCAACAACAACAGCAACAGCAACAACAACGCGGGCTACGGCTCCCGCTGACAGAGGCAGAAGACGAGGCCGGCGCTCAGGCGCCGGCCTCGTGCCTTTCCCGCCCCGATGCAGAGAGAAGCAGCGGCGTCGACACCACCCAAGTCTCCGCACTGGGATGGGTCTACGGCGGCTCGATGAGCTACGCCGTCGTCAGCGACATAGGTGGTAGCCGTCCGCTGAGAAAGAGACGGCGCCCTGCCGGCAGTGGCAGCTCCGGGCGAGCGCGGCAGGTGGTAGCCGTCCGCTGAGAAAGAGACGGCGCCTCGCCGGCAGTGGCAGCTCCGGGTGAGCGCGGTCCGATCCCGTGGCGGCGCCGGTCGGCGCCGACGCAACAGTGGACGAGCAGCACAGCGCCGGAACGAGGTGGCGGCGCCGACCGGAGCTCCCTGGCGCCAGGCGGTCCAGTGCCCGGCCGGCCGACCGCGACATTGTCCAGCAACGGCACCACCTCCTTGGTGTCGCGGCTTGCCCGGGGGTGAGCCGCCTGACCAGGCTGCGGCCGCATCCCTTGGTGGTCAGTCTCCTCATGAGCGGCCCAACCCCTGGGCTGCCCGCGACTCGGCCGGCTCAGCCCTCGTTGCGAGCACCCGAGGCATGCTGATGCGCCCGCACCACGCTGGAGTCGACCTGCCCATGCCAGTCCGATCTCCGGCGGCGTCCACGTCGGTCCGCAACCGTTGCTCCGTCAGGGTCCACGTCCCGACCTGCTCCCATCGGGAGAACCGGTCGTAACAGGTCTTCGCCGGGCCGTATCGTTGCGAGATCTGAGCCCACTTCGCGCCGTTGTCGATCCGCCACGGGATCCCGTTGATCGCCTGACGGTGATCACGCTGAAACGCCATGGACGGCAGCAACGGCTCCAGCCGCTCCGCACTCCTGATCACTCATGTCACGGTCGGTCGTGATGGTCCGTCAGATGCGCTCCGGACCCGTCGACACCGCAAAACCGTCCGGCGGCGGCCAGGGCGCGAGACCACGCCGCCTGCGCCCCGAAGCGCCACCTGACCCGCGACGAGGCGGACGGCACGTGCCGCGGCCCCCGGCCCCGGCCCCCGGCCCCAGCCCCGGCCCTAAGCCCCGGACGCAGCCCCGGCCCCCGGCCCTCAGCCCCCAGCCCCAGCCCCCAGCCCTCAGCCCCAGCCCCAGCCCCGGCCCCCGGCCCTCAGCCCTCAGCCTCAGCCCTCAGCCCCAGCCCTCAGCCCCAGCCCCAGCCCCAGCCCTCAGCCCC
>NZ_BOMI01000095.1 GCF_016862115.1 Paractinoplanes deccanensis | reverse complement strand
GACCCCCAGCCCCGACCCCCAGCCCCGACCCCCAGCCCCGGCCCCCAGCCCCGGCCCTCAGCCCCCAGCCCCAGCCCCAGCCCCCGGCCCCCGGCCCCCGGCCCCCGGCCCCCGGCCCCCGGCCCCCGGCCCCCGGCCCCCGGCGCGATGATCGCGTCGCTCTGCGAGGTTCTGCTCGCCCTGGTGCAGCGCCACCTCGGACGGGCCCATGAGCGCGGGCCGGACCGAACCGTGCCGCCGAGTCAGGGTTGGTGCCACCTCAGCTCGAGGGCGGAGCCCAGGTGAGCGGCCAGGCGTTCCGCCTCCGTCGTCATGGCGCGGCGAACAGCGGCGGAGACGGAGGCGAAGGGCGCCAACTCCACTGTGGTGCGGCGGGAGGTGACGTGGTGGGTCCAGGTGCCGGTGACGCGGCCGTCGGTCAGCAGGACGGGGGCTATGCGGCCGGCCGGGCGGAAGACCTGGGGCAGGTGCCTGGGATCGATGAAGGGCTCCGCGCGGGGCATGCCGAGGACCCACGGATCGAAGGCGGGCAGCAGGCGGCAGGACGAGGGCTCGTCGGCCTCGGTCAGCTCGGCAAGGTCCGCGGTGAGGACCACGGCTTCGTGGCCGGCGAAGCGCACCGGAGTCGTCTCCTCCTCGACTGTGGCCAGCAACGAGCGGCCGAGGCGGTCCCGGGGTGGGCCCAGCCACCAGCGCGTGAGCTGGCCGGGGATGGTCGGGCCGTACGACCGGAGGAAGAGCCTGACCACGGACCGCAGCGACTTCGGCGCCGGGGCGGGGCGGGCGTGCGGGCCGAGCCAGTGCTCGGGTGAGGTGAAGCCGCTGTCGGTGAAGCACAGCAGCCCCCGGAACGAGGCGGCCTTGAGGTCGGAACCCCAGCTCGACGCCACCCAGGACCCGAGGCGCGGCGATCCGGTCAGGCGGCCGACCTCGGCGGAGAGCTCGCGGCGGGTCAGGACGCGGTGGTGGAGGGCGGTGGCGACGGCCTCGCAGATGCGCTCGGTGTCGGGGTGGCCGTTGTTGCCGAACTTGCGGAGCGTGCCGAGGGCGCCCAGCCACGTGGGCAGGGAAGCGGCGGGCAGCAGGTGCAGGGTGCCGCGCGCGGCCCAGAGCTTCACGAGGGTGCGGTCGTGCCAGAGCGCCTGCGGCAGGGCGCCCGGGTGATGGTCGCCGAGGCGGGCCAGCAGGCTCAGGTCGGCGGAGGACATCACCTGGGCGTGCAGGCCGCAGAGGCGTTCGGCCACGGCGGCGGGAGACCCTCCGGCGGGGCGCGGCGCCAAGCCGTGCCGGCGAAGACGCCAGGCCAGGGCGGCCCGCGCGGGCACGACGCGCATCAGATCACCGGACCGAGGCGGCCCGCACGCAGGCTCGCCTCCGGCCCCGGCTGTGGGAGGGCATCACCCCTGGCGGTCCTGCCACGTGCAGAGGCAGACGCGGTTGCCCTCGGGGTCGGCCAGGACCCAGAACGCGGGGGCCTCGGCGTCGCTGACCAGGGTGCCGCCGGCGGCCAGGGCCGCGTCGATGCGGGGCTGGACCTGGGCGGGCTCGATCCAGATGTCGGGGTGCCAGCGCTGGCGGGGCTCCTCGCTGCCGGACTCCTGGAACCACACCGCCGGAAGTATGTCCGCCGGGTCCACGAGGTCCTCCTGCCCGGGCGGCGTCTCCATGGCCATGATCGCGGCCCAGAACGGGCGCACCGACCCGTACGCGGGCGAGTCGAGCCCCCACTCCAGGCGGGAGACGCTCGCGCTCTCCATGGTCACTCCGGCGCCGGAGACGATCGACGAGACGGCTCGGGCCAGCCGGATGTCGCGCTGGGTGACACCGCGGGCGTCGTGGCTGGTCAGCCGCATGTCCACCGCGGTGTACCGCAGGGTCACGTCGGGGTGGTGGTTCATGCGTTCGGCCACTTCGCCGACGGCGTTCACGATCTTGAGGCCGGTCGCGAAGTCGCCCGTGTGGATGCGCGTCTGGAGACCACCGGGAAGGTAGACCCAGCCGTCGAGCTTCTCCTCCGCGATCTGCTGTCCGTTCAGCACTGTCATGCCCTCATGCTGCCGCTCTCAGCCGATCGGCGCGATCCGGTTGTTGCGGATGTGCTCGTAGACGATGGAGGTCCGCACGTCGGCCACCTCGGGACGCTCGGTGAGGCGGTCGATGACGAAGGCGTACAGGCTGTCGTTGTCGGGCACCGCCACGTGCACGATGAAGTCCTCGGTGCCTGTGGTCACGTAGACCCCGAGGGTGTCGGGCAGGGCGCTGACCCATTCGCGGAACGCCTCGATGTTGCGCCTCGACGGGGGACGGATCCGGACGGCGATGAGGGCCTGCACGGGCCGGCCGATCGCAGGCAGGTCGACGTCGAGGATCGCCCCGCGGATGATGCCGCGGCGGCGCAGCGCCCGGGTGCGGTCGAGCGCCGTGGTCGCCGAGACGCCGACCGCGGCGGCCACCTCGCGGTTCGTCTTCCGTGCATCCGACTGCAGTTCCCGGAGGATCGCCGTATCAAGTTCGTCCAGGTCCGCCATTACGGGCCTCTTTCCGAGATTAGTACGGATCGATTGCCGTCATACCTTATACCTGCCTAGCATTTTGCGAGAACGATTGCTGGAAGAACGGACGTGACATGATCGGATTTACCGCCGAGGAGATCGACCAGAGCGCACCGACCCGCGCCGCCCGCCTCAAGTGGGTCGTGGTGGTCGACAGCGCCCTCCCGCCGGGGCGCGCCACCAACGCCGCCATCTGCACCGCCGCGGCCACCTCGCGGGCCGTCGGTGGGCTGCTGGGCGACGACGCGGTCGACGCCGACGGCGGCACCCACCCGGGCCTCCCGTGGCTCGGCTGCACCGTGCTGGCCGCGGACACGGAGACCCTCCGCACGATCCGCCGCAAGGCCTCCGCCCGCCCGGACTTCTTCGTCGCCGACATGCCGGCGGCCGCCCAGCACACCCGCGTCTACGACGACTACCTGGCCGCGGTGAAGGAGACGGCCGCCGAGAGCATCGACTACTACGCGGTCAGCGTCGTCGGCCCGCGCAACCCACTCGACAAGATCGTGGGAAGGCTGCCGCTACTCGGGTAGGTCGAGTGCCTTCGCGATGTTCCACTCGGCCAGCTGGAGCATCCAGTCGCGGTCCGGGAAGTCGGTCTCCGCGATCCGCAACGGCCCCTCGATCAGGGCGAGCACCTGCGCGTACCGGTAGAGCTCCAGCCGGTCGGGGTCGAGCTCCACCGGCCGCAGGGCCGGATAGGCATCGCGGAACCGCATCTGGAGCCAGGCGTGCTCCCACTCCACGTCGAAGTGGGTGAGCCCCTCAATGTCGATCATCACGGGCTCGCCGCCCGGTCCGACGAGGACGTGGTCGGGTCCCAGCTCGCCGTGCACCAGCCCGTACACGCGGCGGGGTGAGATGGCGGCGTGCAGCCGTCGCACATGATCCTCGATCCGCCCGGACGCCGCCGTCAGGCGACCGTCGCGCCCGGCCACCGAACCGAGGTGCCCGAGCGCTCGGTCGAGAATCACGTCCTCGGCACGCCGCCCGCCCGGCGAAGCGGGAGACGTCCCGACCGCGGCCGGAGCGACGAGCCTGCCCCACGTCGCGCTGGTCGCCGTGTGCATGCGCCGCAGGGACTCGCCGAGCTCCGCCAACGGCGCGGCCGCGGCAGCAGGGTCGCGCTCCATCAGCGCCTCGAGCTTCTCCCCGCCCGCGTCCTCGACGATCGCCAGCCCCGCCCGCCGATCGAGAGACAACAGATGGGGCACGCGGACCCGCGCCGCCGTGAGGGCCGCATGGTTGGCGGCGAACAGCTCCAACCCCGAGGCGTCGGTGAACGGGTCGTCCGGCACGGTCTCGGCCGGCGGCCAGTAGTTCTCGGCGTCCGCCCAGGAGTAGAGGATCGCCGTGCCGCCGTCGCCGAACCGCAGTCGGTAGACGCCCTTCTTGGTGCCGCCGGTGAGCCGCTCCAGCCCCACCGGCGGCCGGCCGAGCGCTGCGGCGACCACATCGGACACCTCACCGAGCGTGAGGAACGTTCGCGCGTTCACAAGTCATCACCGATTTCGGGCACGCAGAAGCCCCGCTCCGACCCATCGGAGCGGGGCTTCAACCGATCGTCAGGCGGGCGCTACCGCGCGCGAGCGACGCATCGTCAGCACATACTCCACGAGGGAGATGAGGACGTTCTTCGTCGACTCGCGGTTGCGGGCGTCGCAGCTCACGACCGGGACGTCACTCGAGATCGCTAGCGCGTCTCGCACGTCCTGGGCATTGTGATACTGCATGCCGTCGAAGCAGTTGATCGCCACCAGGTACGGAAGGCGGCGGTGCTCGAAGAAGTCGATGGCGGCGAAGCAGTCGGCGAGCCGACGCGTGTCCACCATGACCACCGCACCGATCGCGCCCCGCACCAGCTCGTCCCACATGAACCAGAACCGCGTCTGGCCAGGCGTGCCGAACAGGTAGAGGATCAGGTCACGGTCGATGCTGATCCGGCCGAAGTCCATGGCGACGGTGGTCGTCATCTTGCCCGGCACCTGCCGGTTGTCGTCGACACCCACGCCGGCCGAGGTCATGATGGCCTCGGTGGTCAGCGGGGTGATTTCCGAGACCGACCCGACCAGCGTCGTCTTACCGACGCCGAATCCACCGGCGATGACAATCTTCGCCGATGTGACCCGTCCAGCAGAGGGACGGGGCGACATGTCAGAGCCTGCGAAGTCCACTCAGCACCCTTTCCAGCAGTTCCGTGCCTACCGCGTCGGTCTCGTCTTCCAGCGAGGTGGGCTCGTACACCGCGACAAGGCCGTCATGGGCCATGTCAGCGACGATCACACGCGCCACACCGAGCGGCAGTTGCATGCGTGCGGCGATCTCGGCGAGCGACTGAACACGGCCGCCGTCGCACATCGCCGCGATGTACTGATGCTCGCTTCCACCCTGCCCGCCGCGGATCCCGGATCGACCGCGAACGGTTGTCTCGACCAGCGCTTCCAGCGCTATCTCAAGCTTCGGCCGGGTCCGACCGCGGGTTACGGCGTACGGCCTGACCAGCGCGCCGGTCGGCTCATCGCGTTCGGGCATCGTCACCGCTCACCCCTTCCTCGAACCCTTAGAAGTGTCTCTTGTCGTCAAAGCTTTGAACAGCGGCCGGTGACGCCGGCCCGCTGCCCGTTCAGCCGAGCACCCCGGCCGCGGAACGCGGAGCCGGAGTGAGCGCCTCGCCGACGCGGTCGACGAGGAGGGCCATCTCGTAGCCGACCTGGCCCACGTCGCAGCTGCGCGCCGCGAGCACCGCGAACGAGGAGCCGTCGGAGATCGACATCAGGAAGAGGAACCCGTTGTCCATCTCGACGACCGTCTGCAGCACCGCGCCACCCTCGAAGCACCGTGCGGCGCCCTGAGTGAGGCTCACGAGGCCGGAGGCGATGGCCGCCAGCTGATCGGCGCGGTCACGCGGAAGGTCCCGCGAGGCTGCCAGGAGCAGACCGTCAGCGGAGACCGCGATCGCATGTGCGACTCCGGGAACGCGGTCGGCGAAGTTGGCCAGCAGCCAACCGAGATCCTGCGTAGATGTCATGCCTCATGCTCCTTGCCAGCCTGCGAGGACTGCTGCCCTCCCGGAGTCTCCTCCGGGTTGGTCGAATCTTTGGTGCGACCGCGCTGCACACCCCGGTGGTACGCGGACAGCAGACCGCGAACGCCCTCGGGGGTACGGCGCTGCCCAGGGTTGCCGCCCCGGTCGACACCGCCGGGGACGAGCTGCGCCATCGGCGTGCGCTTGGGGAGGCCCGCCGTGGTCGTGGTCTCGACCCGCGCCTCCGCCGCCGCCTGCGCGGCCTGCCAGCCCTCGTCGGCAGCGGTGCGCCACGGGTTGGTGGCGACGCTGCCGTTGGGGCCGCCGGCCGAGCCGGCGCCGTTGGAGGCACCGACACCAACAGTAGCGGGGTCGCGGTCGCGCGACTCGGGCGAGACCGCCTGCTGCGGCACGCCGACCGATCGCGCCGGCTCTCCGGTGGGGATGCGCTGCGAGGTCACCGGCTCGTCGATGCCGTTGCTGGACGGCTTGGCGGGCTCGGCGGGACGCGCGGTGGTGAACCAGGCCGACTCGAGCTCCCGGAAGATCGGCAGCTCCATCGTCTCGTCGGCGAACTGGCCCTGTCCGTTGTCGCGCTGCCGGGCCGCGGCCTGCGCCGCGGCGATCTGCGCGGCCGCGGTGGCCTGGGCCTCGGCGGCCTGCGCCGCCGCGAGCTCGTGCGCCGCCTTGGCGGCCGCGGCGGCCCGCTGCGACTCCTGCTGGTCGGCGCCGCCCGAGACCGGGGTCGCCGAGATCGGCGCGGCCGGCGGAGCCGACGACGGGATCGGCGCGGTCTGCGGGTTGACCGGGGGCTCGACCTGCGGCTCGCTGCGCTGCTCCGGACGGTACCGGGGAAGCTCGGCGGTCATGTCGAGGGCCGCGGCGAGGCTCTCCGGCACGTGCGGCGTGTGGCTCTGGTCACGCTCGGGCGCGACCGGGGGCCACGCCGGCGGGGCGGCCGAGACGGGCTCGTTGGCCGGTCCACCGGAGACCGGCGGGGTGGAGACCGGGGGCTCCATGCCGGGCGGCGAGGAGATCGGCTGACCACCGTAGGGCGGCGCGGACGGCACCGGGGGCGCCGACACCGGCGGCACGGGCGGGGCGGAGACCGGCGGGACGAACGGGTTGCGGCCCTGGGTCTCGGGGTTGGCCGGGAGCTGGCGCGGGATGGTGGCGCCGAAGCCGTTGGCGTCGCCGCCGCCCGGCTGGAAGCCCTCGCCGTTGCGGCGCTGCGGGAGCCCGTCGGGACCGGCGAAGCCCTGCGGCCCGTCGAAGCCCTGCGGCCCGTCGAAGCCACGCGGCCCGTCGAAGCCCTGCGGGGCACCGAAGCCCTGAGGACCGCCGAAGCCCTGCGGCTGGGCCGGCGACGTGGGCTGCCCGGCCGGGCCGGACGGCAGCGGCGGGATCGGCTCGTTGCTGCGCGGGCCGTAGAAGCCGTTGCTGCCGTTGGCACCGTTGGCACCGCCGCCGTTGAGGCCGTTGAGCGAGCCGTTGGACGCGCCGCCGCCGAAGCCGTTGGAGGACGCACCGGTCAGGTCGGACCAGGCGGGCACGGAGCGCCCGTTGGTGCCGAGCATGCCGCCGTTGTTCATCGGCGGGTTGGGGTCGAAGGGGCGGCCGGCCGGGTAGCCACCGCCGTGCCCGCTCTCGAGCGCGAGCGGCTCGGGCATGCCCGGGCGGCCCTGCTGGTCGTAGCCGGCGCCGACGGCCTGCATGCGGCCGGCGGTGGCGGGCTGCGCGCCGCCGGTCAGGACCGCGATCGGCAGGCCCACCTCGGCGACGGTGCCGCGCTCGGTGTCGGCCGGGCGGAGCTCGACCTTGACGCCGTGGCGGTTGGCCAGCCGGGCGACCACGACCAGGCCCATCATGCGGGAGACGGCCACGTCCACCGTGGGCGGGTTGGCGAGCCGCTCGTTGAGGTCGCGGAGCTGCTCGCGGCTGATGCCGATGCCGCGGTCCTCGACCGTGAGCAGCGCGCCCTCGCCGAGCCGCCGGGCCTCGACGATGACCGTCGAGTTGGGCGGGGAGAACGCCGTCGCGTTGTCGAAGAGCTCGGCGACCAGGTGGACCATGTCGTTGACGGCGTGCGCCGCCACCTCGATGTCCCGGTCGATCATGCCGAACTCGATGCGCGTGTAGTGCTCCACCTCGGACTGCGCGGCGCGGAGCACGTCGATGAGGGCGGCGGGCTCGCGCTGCACGCGGGTCGAGTCGGCGCCGGCGAGAACCAGGAGGTTTTCGTCGTTGCGCCGCATCCGGGTGGCGAGGTGGTCGAGCTGGAAGAGCTCGGCCAGCCGGTCCGGGTCCTCCTCGCCGCGCTCCAGCCGGTCGAGGTGACCGATGAGCCGGTCGACCAGGATCTGGGAACGGCGGGCGAGGTTGACGAACATCGTCGCGACGGAGGCACGCAGGGCGGCCTGCTCGGCCGCGGTGCGCACCGCCTCGAGGTGAACCGCGTTGAACGCCTCGGTCACCTGGCCGAACTCGTCACGGCTGCGCACCGGCAGCGGCTCGGCGATCTGGTCGGCGACCTGTGCCGGGGTGAGCGACGTGGAGAGCTGCGGGTCGCGCAGCCGGCTCACCGCGTGGGGCAGGCCGAACTGGGCGACCGAGAGAGCACCCTGCCGCAGCTCGCGCAGCGAGCGGGCCATCGACCGGGCGACCAGCCACGCGAACAGGATGGCGAGCAGCAGCATGCCGAGCAGGATGCTGGTCTCGATGAACACCCGCCGGTTCACGTCGTTGCGCAGGTCGGTGGCGTCCGTGACGATCTGGGCGTCCATCGTCTGCTCGATCGCGCGGAACTCCTTGCCGTAGTTCACCATCGCGGTGTCCCACTGGGCGGAGTCGAACGGGATCTGCTTGGTGTTGGCGCCCTGGAGGCTGGTCAGCTGGATGCTGTAGTTGGTCGCCGCCCGGCCCGCGTCGGTGTTGCTGATGCGGTCGAACATGTCGACCTCGGCCTGGGTGCCGACCGAGTGCAGCGTGGTGCCGGCGAGCTGGAAGCCCGTGTCGGGGATGAGGTACTCACGGCGCAGGCTGTTGGTCAGGTCGCCCTGGCCGACGATCTTCTGGCCGATGTCGCGCTGCTGGGCGATGTACTCCTTGGCGTTCGCCACGGCGGCGACGGCGCGCATGTGGTCGCCGAGCGTCGTGTCGTCGGAGAGCTGCGCCGCGACGTCCCGCACGGAGAGCAGGTCGTCGATCAGCTTGTCGTACGTCTCCTCGACGTCGGCCGTGCGCAGCTTGCTGTTCGCGACCTGGCTGCGCTTGGACGGCAGGTCCTCGAGGTTGCGGTCGAGCCGCAGCAGCAGCGTGCCGACCTTGTCGGGCACGTCGTCGAGGGCCGCCTTCTGCTGCGAGTACGGCACCTTGGCCTGGTCGACCTGCGCGTTCTCGGCGGTGTACGCCTTGAGGGCGTTGGCCTTGACCTGCTGGCCCATGCCGGCGGTGTTGAGGATGATGCCGTAAGCGCGTTCGTTCTGCAGGTGGTCGACGAGACCACCGGCCGCTTGCGACAGCACCGATAGATTGCGAGCGCGCTCCGCGTTGCTTGCTTCCTCGATGTGGTCGACCAAGCCACTGACGCCGACGATGATCGTCGCCAGGGTGGGGACCAACATGATCAAGCCAAGCTTCGACCAGATCGGCAGATCTCGTAGCCGATCGGCCGGCCGACGGAGACGCGACATGACGCCGGTCGCCGTCTCGGGGCGCTTGCTCACGTCACCGTCCTCCTGATTCGGGCCCGGCATTCGGCTCGCCGGGCGCCGCACACGGCCGACTGCCGCGTCGGGCCCCCGAGATTCCATCACGACGAGTGTCAAAGAGAAAGAGCCATCGAACACGGACCGGTTGTGTGACGCAATGTCTGCGCGCGGAAACCGGACTGTCTCACTGGCTGTATAGGGGTGCGTTTCTCAGTGTCACTCGTGCCGATCGACGCAGCGCGGGGGTGACGCTCGCCGATCGCGCCCGATCGTAGTGGATCGCGGCAGGAGGAACGATGTCGCGGTCCGACCCGATCGGCAAGGTGAGATGCCCGAATTCGCAGTGTTTGTAGGGACCATTCTGACCGAACGGATGAGGGACACCGCCGAACCGGCAGGGTTGCCTGCCGAAGGGCGACTTGTCGGACTCAGCCGATCAACTTGGCGTATCCCGGCTTGATCACGTCATTGATGATCGCCAGCCGCTCGTCGTACGGGATGAAGGCCGACTTCATCGCGTTGATCGTCAGCCACTGGAGCTCCGCCCAGCCCCACCCGAAGGCCTCCGAGAGCAGCGCCATCTCGCGCGACATCGACGTGCCGCTCATCAGCCGGTTGTCGGTGTTGACAGTCACCCGGAACCGCAGATCGTGCAGCAGGCCGATCGGGTGCTCGGCGATCGACGGGGCCGCGCCGGTCTGCACGTTGGACGACGGGCACAGCTCCAGCGGAATCCGCTTGTCGCGAACATAGGCCGCGAGCCGGCCGAGCACCGTCTCGCCGCTCTCCGGCGTACCCGTGATGTCATCGACCAATCGCACACCGTGACCGAGACGGTCCGCGCCGCACCACTGGATCGCCTGCCAGATCGACGGAAGGCCGAAGGCCTCGCCGGCGTGAATGGTGAAATGGAAGTTCTCGCGCTGGAGGTATTCGAAGGCATCCAAATGACGGGTGGGGGGAAAACCGGCCTCCGCGCCGGCGATGTCGAAGCCCACCACGCCGCTGTCCCGGTAGCGCACCGCCAGCTCGGCGATCTCCTGCGAGCGGGCCGCGTGGCGCATCGCGGTCAGCAGCACGCCGACCCGGATCGGGGTGCCCTGCGCCGCCGCCTCGGCCATGCCCGCGGTGAAGCCCGCGTGCACCGCGTCGACCACCTGGTCGAGGGTGAGGCCGCGCTCGAGGTGCTGCTCGGGGGCGTAGCGCACCTCGGCGTAGACGACACCGTCGGCGGCCAGGTCGAGCGCGCACTCCCGCGCGACCCGGAAGAGCCCCTCCTCGGTCTGCATCACCGCGACGGTGTGGGCGAACGTCTCCAGGTAGCGTTCCAGCGAGCCCGAGTCGGCGGCCGCGACGAACCACTCACCCAGCGCGGCGGGGTCGGTAGCGGGCAGCTCGTGGCCCACCGCGTCGGCCAGCTCGACGATGGTCGCGGGGCGCAGCCCGCCGTCGAGGTGGTCGTGGAGCAGCGCCTTCGGCGCCGGGACGATGTCGGAGTATGCGATGGCGGCCATCAGACGAGCCTAGAGGCAGGAGACGGATGATCGACGGAGCATTGCCGTACCTGCGGTGCCCGGTGTGCCGCCAGGGGCTGGAGCGCGACGAGAGGCGGCTGCGCTGCCCCCTCGGGCACAGCTTCGACATGGCCAGGCAGGGGTACGCGGACCTGACCGCCGGCCGCATGCCGCACGTCGGCGACACCGCCGAGATGGTGGCGGACCGCGAGACGTTCCTCGCCGCCGGGCACTACGACTTCATCGCGGACGCGCTCGAGGTGCCCGGCGGGCTCGTGGTCGACGCGGGCACGGGCACGGGTTTCTACCTGGCGAGGGCGCTGGAGCGGAGCCCGGGCGCCGTCGGGCTCGGCCTGGACGTGTCCAAGCCGGCGCTGCGCCGGGCCGCGCGCGCCCACCCCCGCGCCGCCGCCGTGCTGGCCGACCTGTGGCGCCCGCTGCCGATCGCCGACGGCGCCGCGGCCGCGATCCTCAACGTCTTCGCGCCGCGCAACGGGGCCGAGTACCGCCGCATCCTGCGCCCGGGCGGGGTGCTGATCGTCGTCACCCCGGCCGCCGACCACCTGGCCGAGCTGATGCGCGGGCTGATCCAGGTCGACCCGGCCAAGGCGGAACGGGTGGACGAGGCGCTCGGCGAGCACTTCGCCGTGAAGTCGAGAGCCGAGCAGCGGCGCATCCTGCGGTTGGGGGCGGCCGACGCCCGTACCCTCATCGGCATGACTCCCGCGGCCCGTCACGTGCCGCCGGAGCGGCTGCCCACCGAGGAGGTCACCGTCACCGCGGCCGTCGAGATCACCACCTACACCGAGAGGTCGACCTCTTCCCACTCGGCCGGCTTGTCGTGATAGGGGCCGTGGAAGATCACGGCCCATTCCAGCGCCCAGCGCCGCTGGCCGATCGCGTTGCCGTCGATCTCGCCCGGCAGCGGCAGGCCCGACTGCTCGGCCTCCTGAAAGGCCCAGTCGAGGCAGTAGTAGAGGTCGAGCAGCACCGCCGCCTCCACCGGGTCGCGCGGTGACATCAGCGAGCGGGAACGCCAGCTGTTGAAGGTCTCGCCGCCCGGCAGGTCGGGCATCTCGGCCATCAGCCGGGCCTCCGGCGGCGCGGTGGGGTCGAGATGCCGGGCCAGGCCGAGCAGCCAGGCGAGGGCGAACACGGCGTCGTGGTGGAGCACGAACGACCGGTGGTCGCCCTTCGCCCCGATCACGAACTGCCACTCCGGCGGTGTGACGAAGTCGACCAGGTGCGACCCGAGCAGCCAGCTCATCGCGGCCTCGGTCGGCATGCCGAAGCAGCGGGCGACCACCACGTGCAGCACCGCCGTGCGCGCCTCGATCTCGGCGGTCGGGCGCAGCTCGATGGTGTCGCCCGGCTCCCAGACGAGCGGGAAGCCGGGCGGCGGCAGCGGCAGGCCGAGACGCTCCAGTTCGTCGAGGCTGGCCTCGCGAACGGCGCGCGGATCGGGTACGGCCTTCGTCATGGTGCGTCAGGCTATGCGGTCGAGCACCAGCTTTGTAGGGGTGGGGCGCTCCGCGCCGATCGTCACGGCCGCGGCCGCCTCGGCACGGGCCGCCGGGATGCGCGCAGGGTCGTCGGCCCGCAACTCCATGAGCACATCGCCGGCCCGTACGGCATCGCCGGGCTTGACCTTGAGCACGATGCCCGCGCCGAAGCTGACCGGGTCCTCCTTGCGGGCCCGGCCGGCGCCGAGACGCCACGCCGCGATGCCCACCCCGAAGGCGTCCACACCGGTCACCACGCCGTCGGTGGTGGCGCGCAGCACCTCGGTCTCGCGCGCGACCGGCAGCGGGGCGTCCGGGTCGCCGCCCTGAGCGCGGATCATCGCCCGCCACGTGTCCATGGCCGCGCCCGACTCGAGCACCTTGGCCGGGTCGGCGTCGACGCCCGCGGCCGCCAGCATCTCGCGGGCCAGGGCCAGGGTCAGCTCCACCACGTCCGCGGGGCCGCCGCCGGCGAGCACCTCCACCGACTCGGTCACCTCGACCGCGTTGCCGACGGCCAGGCCGAGCGGGGTGCTCATGTCGGTGAGCAGCGCGACCGTGGTGACCCCGCTGTCCTTGCCGAGCCGCACCATGGTGCTCGCGAGCTCGCGGGCGGTCGTCAGGTCCTTCATGAAGGCGCCCGAGCCGACCTTGACGTCGAGCACCAGCGCGCCGGTCCCCTCGGCGATCTTCTTGCTCATGATCGAGCTGGCGATCAGCGGGATGGCCTCGACCGTGCCGGTGACGTCGCGCAGCGCGTACAGCTTGCGGTCGGCCGGGGCCAGGCCCTCGCCGGCCGCGCAGATGACGGCGCCGATGTCCTGGAGCTGCCGCTTGAACTCGTCGTTACCGAGCTGGGCCCGCCAGCCGGGGATCGACTCCAGCTTGTCGAGGGTGCCGCCGGTGTGGCCCAGGCCGCGCCCGGACAGCTGCGGCACGGCCACGCCGCACGCGGCGACCAGCGGCGTGAGCGGCAGCGTGATCTTGTCGCCGACGCCGCCGGTGGAGTGCTTGTCGGCGGTCGGCCGGGTGATCGAGGAGAGGTCGAGCCGCTCCCCGCTGGCGATCATCGCGGCGGTCCAGCGGGCGATCTCGGCGGGCGTCATGCCGCGCAGCAGGATCGCCATGGCGAGCGCCGACATCTGCTCGTCGGCCACCACACCCTTGGTGTACGCGTCGACGACCCAGTCGATCTGCGCGTCGCTGAGCACGTGCCCGTCGCGCTTGGCGCGGATGACGTCGACGGCGGCGAACTCACTCATCGATGGAACCCTCCGTCCACTTCGAGGGGATGCCCTCCGGAGGCTCGCCCTCACCGGCCCAGGCCAGCCCGCCCGCGGCGTCCACCACCACGATGCGCGGCGTGCGCACCTGCCCCCAGCCCACCGCCTCGGCGGTCGTGGCGAAGTTCGGGCCCTCCTCGAGAACGCCCTTGTCGGCGTCGCCCTCGGCCGAGCTGCCGCCCGAGCGCTCCCAGTAGGCGGTCCAGACCGTCGCGCCGCCGGACAGGTCCGGGTGCACGAAGACGGTGCCCCGGCCGCGCCACTTCGCCAGCTCGGCGGGCACCTCGGGCCCGGTGGTGGCGCCGTTGACCCGTTCCAGGTCCTCCAGCCCGAACGCGTGCGGCAGCAGCTCGGTCATCCGGATCGGGCCGGTGTGCCACTCGACCAGCAGTTCCGCGCCGCCGTGCTCCCAGAGCAGCTGACGGCAGCGCCCGCACGGCATCAGCGGGTTGCCGGTGGCATCCACGCACGAGAACGCCACGAGCCGTCCCCCGCCGGTCGCATGCAGCTGGCTGACCAGACCGCACTCGGCGCAGAGCCCCACGCCGTACGAAGCGTTCTCCACGTTGCAGCCGACGACCACCCGGCCGTCGTCCACGAGCGCCGCCGCCCCGACCGGAAAGTCGGAGTACGGCGCGTAGGCGTGCCGCATGGCCTCGGTAGCGGCGGCACGCAGCCCAACCCAGTCGATCTCCATGCCGCCGATTCTGCCTGACGCCCCCGTCCGGACCACCCGTCCCAGCCCGGATCGGCTATTCGGTCACCTTCGGATGCCGCGTCCCGGCGTACGTCAGACAGACCTTTCGGGCCGCGACATCGACGAGATACCAGACCCGGCCGCCCGCAGGACTCGCCACATCTCGAGGGCGTTCGCCGGCACTTGGGCGCGCAGGTCGATCCATCCTTCGGCCGCCTCGCTGGTCCCGAAGACAAGGTCGTACTCGTCCGGTCCTGGCGGCGGCGCTACTCGTTCGCCTCTCTTCGGCGTCATGCGCTCGGCGGTTCCGGCACCGGCCCGAAATCGTCGGCACCGCGCGTCAGCGCGGAAAGTATCGTCGGGTCCGCGTACACCTCGGCGGTGTGCCGCCATTCGGTGAGTAGTTGGGTGACCGGCGCCGGCGTGTCGAGATCTTCCACGGCCCGCAGGGTATCGACGAACTCCGTCAGAAGGTGTGCCTGTCACCCGCCGGGAGGAACCGCGTCCAGGGAAACACCTCGGGCAGCAGGTCGAGCACGGCGTGCGCGGAAGCAGCGATGAGCGGCTGAAGAGTCGCCTTCGGTTTGTTGATGAGCTCGGAGAAGGAGGTCTCGGAGACCGGCATACCTTCAAAGTAGTTTGAAGGTATGCCGGCCGTTCACCGCTTCAGCTCTTCACATAGGGAACGCCGTCCGCGGCCGGGGCACGGACGCGGCCGACCAGGCCGGCCACCGCGATGATGGTGGCGATGTACGGCAGCATGTTGAGGAACTGGTTGGGCACCGGGCTGCCGACCGCGCTCAGGTAGTTCGCCAGCTTCTGGGCGAAGCCGAAGAACAGGGCCGCGCCGAGGGCGCCGAACGGGGTCCAGCGGCCGAAGATCAGGGCGGCCAGCGCGATGAAGCCCGCGCCCGCCGTCATGTTCTTGTTGAAGGCGCTGGTGGAGACCAGCGTGAAGTACGCGCCGCCGATGCCCGCGACCACGCCGCCCAGCAGGACGTTCATGTAGCGCAGGCCGCGCACCCGGATGCCCACCGTGTCCGCCGCGGTGGGGTGCTCGCCGACCGCCCGGGTGCGCAGGCCCCAGCGGGTGCGGCGCAGCGCGAAGTGGATGACGAAGACCAGGATCAGCGCGAGCCACACCAGCAGGTTGGTGTCGAACAGCACCGGGCCCACCACGGGAATGTCGGCCAGGCCGGGGATGCGCCACTCGGGCAGGCGCGGCGGCGAGTTGTACTTCAGCGCGTCGGGCTGCATCAGCCGCTCGTAGAGGAAGCCGGTGACGCCGAGCGCGAACAGGTTGAGCACGATGCCCACCACGACCTGGTCGACCAGGAAGCGGATGGCGAGCCAGGCCAGCATCGCCGCGATGATGACACCACCGACGACGGCGCTGACCAGGCCGGCCCAGACGCTGGTGGCCAGGGTGCCGACCAGGGCCGCGCCGAACGCGCCCATCAGGAACTGGCCCTCGATCGCCACGTTCACCACGCCGGAGCGCTCGCAGAGCACGCCGGCGAGCGCGCCGAGGATCAGCGGCAGCGCCAGCTCGAGCGAGCCGCTGGCCGTGTCGACCAGGGGCAGGAACTTGCCGGCGACCTGCCAGCAGAGGAACGACAGGACGAAGGTCACGATGCCCAGGCCGAGCAGCCACGTCTGCCAGCGCTTGGCCACGCCAGCCAGCAGCGCGCCGCCGGCCGCGATCGTCACGATGCCGAAGAGGATCGCGCCGAACTGGCCGTTGATCGACAGGGCGGCGCCCTCGGCGTCCTCGCTGAGGGTGAACCGGGCGGTCTTCGACTCGGCGAGCGAGCCGAAGACGACGGCCGCGATCAGGCCGATGATCACCAGGGCGGCGCCGAGGCGGCGCTGCCTGTTCCAGAAGCTCTTGGGGGCGGTGATCTCGGTCAGGTCTTCCACTGTCGCGGTCGACATGTGGCTCACCAGCCCTTCGCCATCGTGGCGCCGAGCCGTGCGGAACGGGCGGCGCGGAGCTGGAAGATCGCCTTCACCAGGGCGGGCGCGGCGATGAAGATGACGATGAGCGCCTGGAGCACGGTGACGAGCTCGAGCGAGACCCCCGCGTCGACCTGCATCAGGTTGCCGCCGGCGCGCAGCGCGCCGTAGAGGATCGCGGCGAGCAGCGTGCCCCACGGCTTGTTGCGGCCGAGCAGCGCGACCAGCAGGCCGTCGAAGCCGATGTTGCCGGCCACCTGGGCGGTCAGCTTGTCGGCGGTGCCGAGCACCTGCACCGCGCCGCCGAGGCCGGCCAGACCTCCGGCGATGACCATCAGGAGGGTGTACGTCTTGGCGACGCTCATGCCGGCCGTCTTGGCCGCCGGCGGGTTCACGCCGACCGCGCGCAGCTCGAAGCCGAACGGGGACTTGTTGAGCAGCCAGGCGACGACCGCCGTGGCGACGACGGCGAGCACGATGCCGAGGTGCACGCGCAGCGGCGACGGCAGGGCCGGCAGCTGGGCGGAGGACTCGATGGTCTTGCTGATCGCGTCGGTGCGCTCGGGGTCGCGTACCCCGTTCTGGAGGATCAGCCAGCTCAGGAAGAGCGTGGCGATGTAGTTGAGCATGATCGTGGTGATCACCTCGTGGGCGCCGGTGCGGGCCTTGAGCAGGCCGGGCAGGAAGCCCCACAGCGCGCCGCCGAGGAAGCCGGCGATGAGCGCCACCAGCAGGTGCAGGCCGACCGGCAGGCCGACCGCGAAGCCGACCACGCCGCCGGTGATGCAGCCGATGACCGCCTGGCCCTGACCGCCGATGTTGAACAGGCCGCCGCGGAAGGCGATCGCCACGGACAGGCCGGTGAAGACCAGCGGCGCCGCGTACGTGAGCGTCTCGGAGATCGGCCCGAACGCGGCCTGCCAGGTGCCCGTCCCGTCGAACCACGCCTGCACGGCCGCGGGATCGAAGATCGCACCCTTGAACAGGTCGCCGTACGCCTGGCTGATCAGGTCCCAGCTCGCGTTCAGCGCGTCGCTGGGCCGGGAGGTGAAGTAGGAGAAGTAGGAGAGCACCTGCGAGTCGGAGACCACGATCAGCACGGCGCCGATCACCAGCGCCAGGAAGATCGACAGGATGGTGACCGTGACGGTGTTCGCCGACCAGAGGTTCTGCAGGAAGAGCGAGAAGAACGACTCCCGCTTCTCTTCCTCCTCCTTCTTGGCAGGAGGTGCCGTTTCGGTCGTCACTGGTCGTCCTCTGCTTCCTGGGTGCCCGTGATGCCGGCCATCAGCAGGCCGATCTCCTCGCGCGGGGTGTCCGGCGAGACGACGGCGAGGACGCGGCCGCGGTACATCACCGCGATCCGGTCGGCCAGGCCGACCACCTCGTCGAGCTCGCTCGAGACCACGAGCACGGCGGTGCCGTTGTCCCGCTCGTGAATGATCTGTTTGTGGATGAACTCGATGGAGCCGACGTCCACGCCCCGGGTCGGCTGGGAGGCGATGAAGAGCCGCAGCGGCCGGGACATCTCCCGCGCCACGACGACCTTCTGCTGGTTGCCGCCCGAGAGGGTGCCGACCGCGGACTGCGGTGACGAGACCCGGATGTCGAACTGCTCGACGCGCTCGGCGGCGTTGACCGCGATCGCCTTGGGGTTGAGCCGGAACGCGCTGCCGTACGGCTCCCGGTCGTACATGTCGAGCACCAGATTTTCGGCGACGGAGAAGTCCTTGACCACGCCGTCGAGGCTGCGGTCCTCGGGGACGTAGCCGACGCCGGAGCGCAGCACCTGCTTGGTGCTCCTGCCGATCAGCGAGTCGTCCTCGAGCTCGATCGTGCCGGCCCGCACCGGGCGCAGGCCCATGATCGCCTCGACCAGCTCGGTCTGCCCGTTGCCCTGCACGCCCGCGATGCCGAGCACCTCGCCGGCCCGCACGGTCAGGTCGACGGCGTCGACGGCCCGCACGCCGCGGTCGTCCTCGACGATCAGGCCCGAGATCTTGAGGACCTCGCGGCCGGGCTCGGCCGGGCCCTTGGCCACCTCGAGGCTGACGTCGCGGCCGACCATCAGGGCGGCCAGCTCGTCCTCGGAGGTGTCAGGGGTGGCGGTCCCCACCGTGCGGCCGCGCCGGATGACGGTGATCCGGTCGGCGATCGCCTTGACCTCACGCAGCTTGTGGGTGATGAAGACGATCGACTTGCCGCTCTCGGCGAGCGAGCGCATGACCGCCAGCAACTCGTCGGTCTCCTGCGGGGTGAGCACCGCGGTGGGCTCGTCGAGGATGAGCAGGTCGACGTCGCGGGTCAGCGCCTTGACGATCTCGACGCGCTGCTGGGCGCCGACCGGCAGGTTCTCGATCAGGGCGTCGGGGTCGACCGGCAGGCCGTACTTCTTGGAGGTCTCGAGCACGTCGCGGCGGTTGCGCCGCCGGTCGAGGAAGCCGAGCGGGCCGCCGCGCACCTCCTCGGCGCCGAGCGCGATGTTCTCGGCCACGGTGAAGACCGGCACCAGCATGAAGTGCTGGTGGACCATGCCGATGCCGGCGGCGATGGCGTCGCGGGGGCTGCGGAACACCTTCTTCTCGCCGTCGACGAGGATCTCGCCCTCGTCCGGCTGGAGCAGGCCGTACAGCTGGTTCATCAGCGTCGACTTGCCGGCGCCGTTCTCGCCCAGCAGGGCGTGCACCTCACCCGGCTCGACGGTGATGTCGATGTGGTCGTTGGCCACCAGGTCGCCGAAGCGCTTGGTGATGCCGCGCAGTTCGAGTCTCAGCGGAATCTCCTGACGCTCGGCTGGATCTACACAGGTGAAACCGCCGCGCGGTCGCGAGAAGAACTCACGACCGGCGGCGGCGAAATGTTACCTAGCGCAACGTCACTTCGGCGCGTTGGTCGACTCGACCTTGACCTTGCCCGAGACGATGTCCGCCTTCAGCGTGTCGACCTCGGTCTTGAGGGTGGCGTCGATCTTGCTGTCGAAGTTGTTGTACGGGGCCAGCGAGACGCCGTTGTTCTCCAGCGTGCCCAGGTAGCCCGGGGTGGCCGCGAGCGGCTGACCGGTGGCGCCGGCGACGACCGCCTTCTCGACCGCGTCGGTGATGTTCTTGACCACGGTGGTCAGGAAGACGTCGCAGTACTGCGCGGCGCTCTTGCAGCCGTCCTGGTCGACCCAGACGATCGAGACCTTGCCGCCGGAGCCCTGCGCGACCTCGGCCGCGCCGAGGCCGGTGCCGCCGGCGACCGGCAGGATCACGTCGGCGCCCTGGGCGACGAGCGTGTTGGCCAGCGCCTTGCCCTTGGCCGGGCTGGCGAAGTCGTCGGTGAAGCTGCCCGCCTGCTTGGCCTTGTCCCAGCCCAGCACCTGGACGTTCGCGTTCTTCTGCTTGTTGTAGTAGGCGACGCCGTCGACGAAGCCGTCCATGAAGATGGCGACGGTCGGCAGCTTCATGCCGCCGAAGGTGGCGACCTTCTTGCTCTTCGAGTAGCCCGCGGCGAGGTAGCCGGCGAGGAACGCGGCCTCGTCGGTGGCGAACTGCATCGGGTAGACGTTGCTCTGGCCGGCAACGACACCGTCGACGATGCCGAACTGGGCGCTCGCGTTCTCCGAAGCGATCTTCTTGGTCGCGTCGATCATCAGACCGCCGACGGCGAGCGTGAAGTTGCACTTCTGCGTGACGAAGGTGCGCAGGTTGGGCTCGTAGTCGGCCTCGGCGGAGGACGCCACGTACTTCGGGTCGACGTTGCTGGCCTGGGTCTTGGCAGCCTGGAGGCCGGCCCACGCCGAGGCGTTGAACGACTTGTCGTCGATGCCGCCGGTGTCGGTGACCATGCAGGCCTTGTATGCGGCGGCAGCGCTCGATCCGCTGCCGGCGGGGGAGTCGTCAGGGGCGTCACCACAGGCCGCGGCAGCGAGCGTCAGCCCACCTGCCGCGAGAATCGCAACGATCCGGTTCCCACGTACTGGGCGCAAGACGCCCTCCTTCCAACGCACACCGGCACCTGCCGGTGAGTCTTCACCGCGGGAGCGTAGCCGCAGGCCAGAACGGCGGAGGCAGTTTGGTCCGGACTGTTGGCGCACCGTTATCTGCCCGCAATCGCAGGGCACACTGGTAGTCGCTTGTATCCGATACTGCGGCAAATTCCCGGGCCGCACGGTAACAAGCCCTTAATCTTTCGGCGCACCCGCTGCGACAGAAGACATCTTGCGGGAAGTCCGCCATGCCCGAATTCCGAGCACGCCGACCGCGGTGCCGATCGCCAGCGACGTGACGATCAACACCGCGTGCACGATCAGGAACGAGGTGGGCCGCCCGTCCGCGAACGAGCGGTCGTCCTGCCAGATCGCGAGCCCGAACCGGGGCCAGATCACCCAGGTCCACACCCCGACCGCCGTCAGGAAGACCGCCCACCCTCGCGAGATCACCATCCGCCCACTATCGCAGCGGCGCGGTCGCTCACCCCGCGGGGACCGGCGCCGGTGAGGCCGCCGTCTCCCCCACGGCCGCGACCTTGGCCGAGGCGAGCCCCTTCCGGCCGATCAGGACCAACAACAGACCCCCGATGCCGTACGCCGTGAGCACGGCGACCGGGAGGCCCGCACCCCCGCCGTCGAAGTACGCGGCCGACCGGAGCAGCGACCCGCCCGCGCCGATCGGCAGCCACTGCCCCACCGCACCCCACGGCTGCGGCAACAACTCGGGCGCGGCCGCGACCCCGGAGATCGCGTTGCCGACCAGGAAGAAGATCAGCGCTCCGAGCCCGACCCCCGCCTCGCCGAGCAGGGCGGCCAGCCCGGCGACCGCCGCCGCCATGCCGAACGCGAACAGACCCAGCGCCCCCGCGACGGCGAGGTAGTCCCCCGGAACGATGCCCAGCCAGAGCTGCTGCACGGCGGCCGCACCGAGCCCCGCGAACACTCCGTAGGCCACCAGCGCGGTGACCCGGGCAGCACGGCGATCGAGCAGCAGGAAGACGAGGAAACCCGCGGCCAGGCTGGTGATGGCCAGCGGCAGGAAGGCGGCCGCGAACCCGGCCCCACGCGGGTCATCGGCATCGAGCGGCACAACATCCTTGACCACGACACCGCCCGCGCCGGCCGGCTGGGTGGGCAGGGCTGTCGCGGCCTGGCTGAGCAGGGTGGCGACGGTGGGCGAGCCGCCCGAGGCGATGTGCACCTCGGGGCCGGCCGCGGTGACGAGGATCGCGCCGTACACATCGCGGTCCTTGATGGCCGCGTCGGCCGCGGCCGCGTCCGGGACTGTCGTGATGTCGAAGGCGCCCGGGCGCGCCGCCTGGAGCTGGGCGGCCAGCGCGGGCGGGCCGGCCACGGCGATCGGCAGGTCGCGCGGCTCCAGGTTGGCCGCGGGCGCCGAGAAGAGCGGGATGAGCAGGGCCTGGACGGCGACCACCGCGACCGCGATGAGCACGCCGAGGGTGATGGCGTTGCGTCGCATCTCGAACTCCAACAGTGAGGGCGAGTAAAACGAACGCTCGTTCTCGTCAACAGCAATAAAACGAATGCTCGTTCTATTTACGAGTACAGCGTGCGCCCCGCCACTGGCCCGCGTCAAGAACGAGCGTTCGTTTTATGCTGTGGGACGTGCCACGCGTATCGGAAGAGCACCTCAACGCCCGCCGCGAGCAGATCCTCGACGCGGCCCGGGCCTGCTTCGTCGCCAAGGGCCTGCACAGCACGTCGATGCAGGACCTGATCAAAGAGGCCGGGCTCTCGGTCGGCGCGGTCTACCGCTACTTCAAGTCCAAGGACGAGATCATCGCCGCGATCGCCGAGACCGTGACCGGCGGCATCATGCAGCACATCGAGACCGTGGCCGCCCAGCGGCTGCCGCTCGCCGAGTCGATGGACGCCGTGCTGGTGGCCATCGAGATCCAGATGGGCCCCGGCGGCCACCTGCCGATCGCGCTCCAGGTGTGGGCGGAGGCGGCGATCGACCCGGCCATCGCCGCGATCGCCAAGGACCGCTACGTCAAGCTGCGCGGGGCGCTCCAGCTCCTGGTCGAGAACGCGGTGGACAGCGGCGAGCTGCCCGAGGACACCGACGTGGCGGCGGTGACGAGCGCCTATTACTCCCTCGTCCCGGGCTTCGCCCTCCAGCGCATGCTGACCGGCACCCCGGACAAGGACAGCTACATGCGCGGCCTCCGCCTGCTGATCAACCGCTAGGCTCCGAAACCCGCGAGGCGGCCGCGGAAGGAGGGCGGCGGCCGAGCCGCGGTAGGCCGGCGCGGACGGCGGGCGCGGAAGGCCGATCAGACCGTCAGGCGGGCCGCTATGCGGGACCAGCCCTCGCGCACCTCGGCCTCGGTCGGTGGGCGGCCGGGACGCACGCGCCGGGTCTCGTACTCGGCATCCTCCTCGTCGCCGGCCGGGGTGTCGGCGGCGGCCCGGGCCAGGGCGATCTCGTCGCGGATGGCCTCGGCGTCGGGGCGGGGCAGCAGCGGCTCCACCACCGCCATCAGGTCCTCGTCGGCCACGACCGCCTGGGCGAGGGCGAGCGCGTGCGCGCGCTCGTAGGGCCCGCACACGACGGGTTCCCACTCCTCCTCGTCGCCGAGTGCGCCGATGGTGATGACCCAGGGAAGGTCGGCCACCGGCGAGCCGGCGGGCAGGTCCAGCGTCACGAGAGTGCCCACGGGCACATCATTCCGGGCGGCTGTGCCGAATCCAGGTATTTTGCCCCACGGGGGCATTTTTATCGTCAGCTGACAGGTCGACGACGCGACCGTGCGGGCTGGTGGCCGCCCAGGCCGCGCCGAAGAGCAGCAGCTGGTTGAAAACGTACAGGTAGACCAGCACGCCGACGGCCGAGCCGACGAGGCCGTACGCCGGGTTGCGCTGCACCAGGCCGACGAAGGACTTGCCCACCGTGTTGAGCAATGTCACACCGATCCCGACTTGCAACACCGGCGGGGCTATCCGCCGCACGGTCATCCGCAGCCTCGGCACGGCGGCCAGCAGCGCCGCCGCGAGGAGCATGTTGACCGCCACGGTCAGCACCCAGCTCACCGCGTTCTGGACGAAGCCGTCGGCCATCCAGGCGAGCAGCTTCTCGAGGCCGTAGACGGCGAGCTGGCTGAGCGCCAGCAGCGCCAGCACGCCGAGCAGCACCAGCAGATCGAGCGCCTGGCGTACGCCGATGTAGCCGGGTTGCTCGTTCAGGCGCCAGATCAGCCGCTGCGACGAGCGGATCGCCTCGACCCAGGCGATGCCCGTGAAGGTCAGGCCGACGATGCCCACGATGCCGACCGTCTTGCCGCTGGCGAGGATGGCCGGCACGTCGAGGAACGGCAGGTTCTGCCGGAGGAAGTCCTGGACGACCTCGAACAGCTCCTTGTTGTTCTCCAGCAGGATCCCGAAGATCGAGTAGCCGATCAGCAGGAGCGCGAAGACCGCGAAGAAGCCGTAGTACGCGATGGCCGCGGCCAGCCGTCCGCCCTGCGCCTCCCAGAAGCGCAGCAGGGCCCGGCTGAGGTGATCGAAGTACCTCGAGCGCCGGCGCAGCCGCAGGATCTGCATCTCCGCGGTGTCGTACGCCCGATCGATCGGATTCACGGGCAGACCGTAACCGAAAACCTAAGCGCCGAGTGGATAGTCACGGCGACGCCGCCACGGCCCCTCGCCTCCGTGCGAGAACAGGGTGAACGAGGGCACCGGGAACTTGCACGAGAAACCGGCGAGGTCCTCGAACGCCGCGTCCAGCGCCTCCGGCGGCACGTCCTGCGCCACCGTCACATGCGGGTGGTACGGGAACCGCGCGTCGCGGTGCACGTCGTCGCAGGCGGCGATCGCCTCGGCCAGCAACTCGCACTCGCTGATGCCCACCGCCAGCGTCACGAAGACCACCTCGGTGATCGGCCGGAACGTGCCCGTGCCGCGCAGGTGGATGGTGAACGGCGGCTGAGCGGCGGCCACCTTCTCCAGGTGGCGCTCGATCGACGGCAGCGCCTCGGTCGCCACTTCGGTCGGCCCCAGCAGCGTCACGTGCGCGGGGGTGTACGCCGCCTGAGGGTCGCCCGCTTCGGCGCGGCGCCGGGTGAGGTGCTCCCCCCAGGGCTGGGGGATGTCGATCGCTACGCCGATCCGAGTGGAGAGGGGGTCCGGCACCGCGTCAGGCTCCGCGCGCCGGGGCGAGGAAACCGACGTTCTGGTACGCCTCGGCGAGCGTGACGGACGCGACGGCGCGCGCCTTCTCGGCGCCGATGGCGAGCACCTTGTCGAGGTGGCCCGGGTCGTCGAGGTAGGCGCGGGTGCGCTCCTGGATCGGCTTGACGAAGTCGACCACGATCTCGGCCAGGTCCTTCTTGAGGTCGCCGTAGCCGCGCCCCTCGTACTGCTCCAGCAGCTCGTCTATGGTCCGCGCGGTCAGCGCGGCGTAGATCGTGAGCAGGTTGCTGACGCCGGGCTTGTTCTCCTCGTCGAAGAGGATCTCGCGGCCGGTGTCGGTCACCGCCGACTTGATCTTCTTGGCCGAGCGGGCCGGGTCTTCGAGCAGCTCGATGATGCCGTTCGGCGAGGAGGCCGACTTCGACATCTTGGCCGTCGGGTCCTGGAGGTCGGTGATCTTGGCAGTGTCCTTGACGATGTAGGCCGAGGGCACGGTGAACGTCTTGCCGTAGCGGGTGTTGAAGCGCTGCGCCAGATCGCGGGTGAGCTCGAGGTGCTGCCGCTGGTCCTCGCCGACCGGCACCTGGTCGGCCTGGTAGAGCACGATGTCGGCGGCCTGGAGGATCGGATAGGTGAACAGGCCCACCGTGGTGCTGTCGGCGGCCTTGGCCGACTTGTCCTTGAACTGCACCATGCGGCCGGCCTCGCCGAAGCCGGTGATGCAGCTCAGCACCCAGCCGAGCTGGGCGTGCTCGGGCACGTGCGACTGGACGAAGAGCGTGCAGCGCTCGGGGTCGAGGCCGACGGCGAGGAGCTGGGCGACCGAGAGGCGGGTCCGGTTGCGCAGCGCGACCGGGTCGTGCCCCATCGTGATCGCGTGCAGGTCGACCACGCAGTAGAACGCGTCGTGCGTCTCCTGCATCGCCACCCAGTTGCGCACGGCGCCGAGGTAGTTGCCGAGATGGAACGAGTCGGCGGTCGGCTGAATGCCGGAAAGCACGCGGGGACGGCGGGCGACATCGGACATGGCCCCATTGTGTCAGCCCCCAAGGTCGAGACGCGAACGCCCCGCAGGCCCCTCGGCGACGCTCCGGCCGATGTTCGAACCTGTTGACTTTTGAGCGAAGATGGTGGAACGTACGCTTGACGAAAAGCTCCAGCTAAGGGGAACCGCACCGTGAAACTGCTCGTCACCGGGGGCGCCGGCTACGTCGGCAGCGTCACCAGCCGCCTGTTGCTCGACGCCGGCCACGAGGTCGTGGTCCTGGACAGTCTGGTCCGGGGCTTCCGCGAGGCCGTCGCGCCGGACGCCACCTTTGTCCAGGCGGACATCGAGGACGCCGCGCGGGTGCTGACCCCCGAGGCCGGCTTCGACGCGGTGCTCCACTTCGCCGGGCTGATCCAGGCCGGCGAGTCGATGACCAAGCCGGAGCTGTACTGGCACGACAACGTGGTGAAGTCGCTGGCGCTGCTCGGCGCCATCCGCGCCGCCCGGGTGCCGCGGGTCATCTTCTCCTCCACCGCCGCCGTCTACGGCAACCCGGTCGAGCTGCCGATCACCGAGGACGCGGCCAAGGCGCCCACCAACACGTACGGCGCCACCAAGCTCGCGTTCGACTACGCGCTGACGTCCGAGACCTTCGCGCACAACCTCGCCGCCGTGTCGCTGCGCTACTTCAATGTCGCGGGAGCTTACATCCACGACGGTCACGAGATCGGCGAGCGGCACGACCCCGAGACCCACCTGATCCCCATCGCGCTCCAGGTGGCCGCCGGCAAGCGCGAGAAGCTCCAGCTCTTCGGCGACGACTACCCCACCGCCGACGGCACGTGCGTGCGCGACTACATCCACGTCGAGGACCTCGCCCGCGCCCACCTGCTCGCGCTCGACGCGGCCACCCCCGGCGAGCACCGCATCTACAACCTGGGCAACGGCAACGGCTTCTCCAACCGCGAGGTCGTCGAGGCGGCCCGCGAGGTCACCGGCGCCGAGCTGCCCGTCGAGATCGCCGCCCGCCGCGAGGGCGACCCGGCCACCCTGGTCGCCTCGTCCGCCCGCGCCCGCGAGGAGCTGGGCTGGGTGCCCCGCAAGAACACGCTCCAGGACATGATCGGCGACGCCTGGACCTTCTACCGCAAGCACGTGGCAGCATGACCGTCGCAGTCGACGCCGTGGAGGCGTTCCGCAAGCAGTACGGTGCCGAGCCCGCCGGCCTGTGGGCCGCGCCCGGCCGGGTCAACCTGATCGGCGAGCACACCGACTACAACGAGGGTTTCGTGCTGCCCTTCGCCCTGCCGCAGCGCACGGTCGCCGCGGTCAGCCCGGCGCCGGCCGGCGAGTGGACCGTCTGCTCGACGTTCACCGACGAGGCGGTCAGCTTCGGGCGCACCGAGCCCGGCGAGGTGACCGGCTGGGCCGCCTACGTGGCCGGGATCGTCTGGGCCCTCGCCGACGCCGGTCACGAGGTGCCCGGGGCCCGCATCGCGCTCGCCTCCGAGGTGCCGCTCGGCTCGGGCCTGTCGTCGTCGGCCGCCCTGGAGTCGGCGGTGCTCACCGCGCTGATCGACATGGGCGGGCTGGACGTGCCGCTCGACCGCCGCCCGGCGATCGCCCAGCGCGCCGAGAACGTGTACGTGGGGGCGCCCACCGGCATCCTCGACCAGTCGGCGTCGATCCGCTGCGAGGAGGGCAAGGCCCTGTTCCTCGACTGCCGGTCGTACGAGGTCGAGCAGATCCCGTTCGACCTGGCCGCCGAGGGCCTCGCCATCCTGGTGATCAACAGCAACGCCCCGCACCAGCACGTCGACGGCGAGTACGGCGCCCGCCGCAAGTCGTGCGAGGAGGCCGCCGCGATCCTCGGCGTCCGCGCGCTCCGCGACGTCACGGTCGATGAGCTCGACGAGGCCCTGTCCCGCCTCGACGACGACGTGATGCGCCGCCGCGTGCGCCACATCGTCACCGAGGACCAGCGGGTGCTCGACACGGTCGCGCTGCTGCGCGCGGGCCGCGTCCGCGAGATCGGCGCGGTGCTGACCGCCGGCCACGCCTCGATGCGCGACGACTTCGAGATCACCGTCGCCCAGGTGGACGTCGCGGTCGAGGCCGCGATCGCCGCCGGCGCGCTCGGCGCCCGCATGACCGGCGGCGGCTTCGGCGGCTGCGTCCTGGCCCTCATCGAGGCCGGCAGCGCCGCCACCACCACCCAGGCCGTCGAAAAGGCGTACGCCGAACGGGGTTTCACCGCCCCGACATGCTGGACCGTCACCGCCGGCCCGGGCGCGACGGCGATCACCAGATAGCTCATCGAACGTATGTTCGATATGCCGCCTTGCTGCCCTCGTTCGTAAATTGTCACTTGAGCCATCCCACGCTAGGCGGTATCGTTGCGATTTTCGCAAGGTCCGCCTAGCGTTTTTGGCATGCCCGTCAGCCCTGAAGTCCTCCGCGATCGCATCCGCTCGGCCATGGCCGCCGACGCCATGACACAACAAGCCCTGGCGCGGGCCATCGGACTGGATCCCACAGCTTTGTCCAAGGCGCTCAACGGCGCGCGCAACTTCAAGTCGCTCGAGATCGCGCTCATTGCCGAACAGCTCGGTGTTTCCGTTCAGCACCTGCTGTCGGAGTCACCGACGCCGGCCATCGCGATGGCTGCCAGGGCGCAGCCCGATGTCAGCCCGGCCCTGCAAGCGGCGCTCAGCCGCACCTCGTCGCTCCTCGAGCTCAACAATCTCCTCACCGATCTCGGCTTTCGATGGCGGGCGACTCGGATCGAGCCCGGTCCGCCCGGCGCCGCATACGAAGAAGGCATCGCTCTCGCCGAGCGGATGCGCACGGAGATCCGAATCGGATCGGACGATCTCCCTTACCAATTGTCCGACTTAGCCGAGCTGCTGGAGAAACAACTCGGCGTCGACATCGGCTTCGAACCGCTGCCGGCTGGCCTCGACGGCTTGAGCGTCGCATCGAACGGATTCGCCGCAGCGCTCGTCAGTAGCGGCATCTCCGCGACCCGTCAGCGGTTCACGCTCGCGCACGAACTCGGCCATCTGATGGCCGGGGACTCACAGGACCTCCGCGTCGACGAGAACGTGTTCGGTCGCAAGTCCGCAACCGAGACGAGGGCGAATGCCTTCGCTGCCGCGTTCCTCATGCCCGCCGACGCCGTTCGCGCGGCCGTCCCGCACGGCGTCACAGAGGAGTTGGTCGCGGATCTTCTGGGCCGGTTCGGAGTGAGTTTGGATGCGTTGGCGTTCCGACTGCACAACGTCGGAGTCGTGGACGCCGTCGGACGGGATCGCATCCGCTCGATGTCCTCCAACCGCATAGCGTTGCGAAGCGGTCGCGCCGCCGACCTCCAGGCCCGAAACGACCGCCGAGTGCCAGGAAATCTCCTCGCGCGGGCCATCGAGGCATACGTTCAGGGACAGATCAGCGTGCGGCCGCTCGCCACCCTGCTCGACGTGGAACCCGACGCGTTGCTGGCCGAGTTGCGGCCCCCAAACAAGGTGTCAGCAGACAGCCCCGGGGACGCGTCGGAGTACGAGCTGTGAATGCCCGGATCGGCGACGTCTACTTCGACACCTGCACCCTGTCGACTTTCGCGGCCGTCGATCGCCTCGACCTGCTCGAGAAGCGGTACGGCTATCGAGCGCGATGGACCGAGACAGTGCGATGGGAGATCTCCCGAGGACTGGGCACCGCGCCGTACTTGAGGCGCATTCTCGACCTGGATTGGCTCGGCGAGCCGGTCGAGATCTCCGGCACGCCGGCCGCTCTGACCGCGATCAACAACATCAGGCGTGGTCTCGGAGCCATGCCGGGAAACGAAACGCAGCACCTCGGCGAAGCCGAGATCATCTACCATCTCGAGACCAGTGCCGTCGGAGCGTTCCTGGTCACCGACGATGGTGCGGCTCTCGACTTCGCTCGGAGACGCGGCGTCCGCGCTTTCGACACCCGGACGATCGTCGAGGAATGCTACGTATATTCCGAGGTCGGTTGCCCTGAGGCCTTCCACCTCCTCCGTCAGATGGCCGCGGAGGACCGCAAGGTCCGGGTGCCATCCACCCACCTCGAGGTGTGCCCCACCTGACCCGAGTGCCGTCGAGCACGGTCGAGTTAAGGCCCGGCTCCCTATGGGTATGCGGGCGACATGACCACTCCACGCGAAACTGAGCAGGACGAGCCCAACGAGTTCGGCTTCGCCGGTGACGGCACCGCGCCGCAGCCCGAGCGGGAGCCCGCCGAGGGCTACGGCGAGAGCATCGCCGTGCCGGCCGGCGACCTGACCGGCTCGATCGTCGAGGCGATCGAAGAGGTCGCCGAGGGCCGGCACCACCACAAGGACGAGTCCTAGGGCACCGGCTGGGGCTGCGCCGTCGGTCCCTTGACCACGGGACGGCCCGCCACCCACTCCACCCGGTCGAGCCAGAGCTGCCGGCCGGGTGCGACGCTGCCCACCGCCCCGTCGGGCCACGCGTGGTAGAGCATCCAGGTCGCGCCGTCCGGCAGGGTCACCAGGAAGCCGTGCCCGGGCCCGGCCGCGGCGGCCGACGAGCGCAGGATCGGGTTCTCCGCCGCCTTGCGGCACGGCCCGAGCGGCCCGTCGCAGGTCGCGTAGCCCAGGGCGTAGGCGTCGGCGTCGAAGGCGTTGGCCGAATAGAAGAGATACAGCTTGCCGTCGTGGCGCACCATCTGCGGCGCCTCGATGACGTGCGCCTCCCACTCCGCGTCGTTGCGGAGCAGCCGCGTGGGCTCGCCGTCGAGCGAACGGCCGTCGGCGCTCAGCCGCGCGCCGTACAGGTAGGTCGGCTGCCCGATCGCGTTGCCGTCGTTCTTCCAGTAGAGCCAGCGGCCGCCGGACTCGTCGAGGTACGGGCCGGCGTCGATCGAGCCGCCCTCGCCGGCCTGGCACACCAGCGGCTCGTCCGCCTCGTCGGTGAACGGGCCGCCGGGCGCCCGCGCCACCGCGACCCCCACGCACTGCCGCCCGGTCGCGGTCGACCGCGCCGTGTAGTACAGCAGGTAGGTGCCGCCCGGCCCCTCGATCACCTCGGGCGCCCACGTGTTGCCGCGCTCCGCCCACGTGCCGACCTGGGGCAGCGCGTCGCCGGCCGGGGTCCAGTGCACGAGATCCGGCGAGGTCAGGATCGGCACGTTCGCCGCGGGACCATTCGTTCCGTACGCATACCAGGTGCCGTCGACGAGAAGCGCTCCCGGATCGGGGAAGTTCTCCGCGTACACCGGGTTCGTGAAGGCGTCCACTTTGTCCTCGGAGGTCGGGGCGGAACCGGCCGTGGCGTCGCAGCCACCGAGCAGCGCGAGCAGCGCCGCCACGGCCAGAGACGGGAGGAGTCTTCTCACCACCGGTAGAAGCGCAGGTAGTCGAACGAGGCGGTGACCGGCGGCTCCGCACCACCGTGCGCGATCAGCCCGATCCGCGGCGCGCTGTCCGCCGGCAGCGTCCACACGCCGCCCCACGTCCAGTGCCGCCCGTCGCGGCTGACCCCGGCGCGGTACTCGTGCTCGCCGTCGGCGGGGTCGACCCGGTGCGCCAGCCGCAGCCACGTCGTCTCCAGCCCCGGCGTCCCGGCGATCGTGCCGCCGTAGGACAGCTGCCCCGCGTACGGCATCTCCTTGCCGAACTCGACCTGGCGCGTGTTCCAGATCGCCACCGCGCTGAGCCGGGCGAAGAGGTCGTCCGAGGCGTACGCGATGATCCCGCCCTGCTGGTAGTTGCGCACCGTGTCCTCGCCGAGCGGCAGGGTCAGCTTGGTCTCGGCGATCCACGATCCCGGCGGCGGGTCGCGCAGCAGCACGCCGGCGTTGTTGCCGGTGCCGGTGAGGTCGGCGCCCTGCACCGGCCAGCGCAGCGATCCCCCGGCGGTGGTCACGGCCGGGTCGGGCCGGACGAAGTCCCAGCCGGCGCCGAGCGTGCCGAACTCGTCGGAGTACGCCGTCAGCAGGCGGCCGGGCCTCGGCGTGACGGCGGTGCCGCTCGGCCCGTCGGAGGCCCAGGCGCCCCGGTTGACCGTCGGCCAGCCGCCGATCCAGTCGAGCCGGTCGAGCAGCATCGGCCGCTCGTTGATGCCGAAGGGCTCGTCGAGGTACGGGTCGGCGCGGTCGATCGCGTGGTAGACGAACCAGTCCTGGCCGCGCCGGTCGGTGATCAGTCCGTTGTGGCCGGTGCCGACCCAGCGGTTGCCGTTCGGCGCGATCACCGGGGTGCCGCCGGCCCGCGAGACGTCGAGGCGCAGGCCGTCGCGGTCGGTGAACGGGCCGAGCGGGCTGCGGGAGCGGCCCACCGAGACGGAGTATCCGGTGGTCGGCCCGGCGCAGCAGTTGGCCGACGAGGCGAACAGGTAGTACCAGCCGTTGCGGCGCACCACGTACGCGCCCTCGAACTTGTTGTCGATCGCGACGCGCGTGGGTGTGCCGGTGATGCGCAGGCCGTCGGCGGTGAGCTCGCTGACCCAGATGCCGCCGAAGTAGCTGCCGTAGTAGAGGTACTTGCGGCCGTCGGGGGTGGTGAGCTGGGCCGGGTCGAAGGTCCACCACCAGCCGCCGCCGGGCGCCGCGCGGGGCGGCACCGCCGGCTCCGCGGTGAAGGTCCACGGCCCGGTCGGCCTGGGCGCGGTGGCGACGCCGATGGCCGAGGCGCCGGGGGAAGTCTCCGTCACGGTCACGTACATGACCCAGCGATCGCCGATCTTGCGAACGTCCGGCGCCCACAGGGCGGCGCCCGGCGCCGCGTATGACGGCAGCCCGGTGAAGGCGTCACCGACATAGGTCCACTTCGCGAGGTCGGCCGAGCGTGCCATCGGGATGCGGTGCGGGGTGCGCTCGCCCTCGCGCAGCGGGTCCGTCGTCCCGTAGGCGTAGTAGAGGCCGTCGTCGCCGCGGACGATCACCGGGTCGGCGAAGGTGTCGGCGAAGGAGGCCGAGATGGGGTTGTCCGGGGCCGGGGCCGGCTTCCCGGCCGCCACCATCGAAGGCAGGAGCAGCAGCGCCGCCGCAGCGGCCATGAGGCGTCGCATGGTCATCCTTTCAGGCCGGAGCGGGAGACACCCTCGATCACGTAGCGCTGCGCCACCATGAACAGCAGCAGCACCGGGATGCTGGCGACCAGCGCGCCCGCCATGATCACCGGGTAGTTGATCGTGTAGGCGCCCTGGAGGATCGCGAGGCCCGGCGGCAGGGTGAAGACCTCCGGGCTGAACAGCACGTAGATCGGCCAGATGAAGTCGTTCCAGTTGGTCAGGAAGCTGATCACGGCGAGCGTGGCCAGCGCCGGCTTCGACAGCGGCAGCACCACCCGGGTGAAGATCTGCCACGAGTTGGCGCCCTCGATCAGCGCCGCCTCCTCCAGCTCGCGCGGCAGGCTCAGGAAGAACTGCCGCAGGAAGAAGACGCCGAACGCGCCGGCCGCCCCGGGCACGATCAGCGCCCAGAGCGTGTCGAGCCAGCCCAGCCGGTCGACGATGAGGAAGTTCGGGATGATCAGCACGAAGCTCGGGATGAAGAGCGTCGCGATGATCATGCCGAAGATCAGCCGCTTGCCGCGGAACTCGAGCCGGGCCAGGGCGTACGCGGCCATCGACGCCACCGCGAGCACGAGCACCGCCTGCCCGGTCGCGGCGAGCACGCTGTTGAGGAACCAGCGCAGCACCGGCGTCTGGTCGTTGCCCATCAGCGTGTCGAAGGCGCTCGTGGTGGGCTCCTGCGGAAACACCGTCGGGGGCACCCGGGTCGCCTCGCCTGGCGTCTTGAAGGCGGTGAGCAGCATCCACACCAGCGGCGCGATGAAGATCAGGCTGAGTCCGATGAGGACCGTGTACCAGGCGACGGGGCGTACGCGTCTCATGCGTCCTTCTCCCGGAACAGGCGGAACACGAAAGCGCTGATGATCAGCAGGCAGACCGTCAGCAGGTAGCTCATCGCCGCGGCGCTGCCCATCTTGTAGTCGCGCAGGCCGACCTGGGCGATGTACATGATCGCCGTACGGGTCTCGGTGCCCGGCGCGCCCTGCGTGATCAGGTAGGACTGGCCGAACATGTTGGCGGACAACAGGATCGTGTTGACCACCACGAAGAGCAGCACCGGGCGCAGGCCGGGCAGCGTCACGTGCCGGAACTCGGCCCACTTGCCGCCGCCGTCGATGCGCGCGGCCTCGTACAACTCCCGGGGGATGTCCTGCAGGCCCGCCAGGTAGATCACGGCGTTGAAGCCGAGCGTCCACCAGACCGTGACGCCGACCAGCGAGATCCATGCCCAGGGCAGCGCCGTCGTCCATGGCGCGCTGCCCGGCAGGATCGCGTTGACCAGGCCGAGGTTCGGGTCGAGCAGAAAGCGCCAGAGCACGCCGATCACGGCGACGCCGAGGACGTACGGGGCGAAGTAGACCGCCCGGAAGAAGGTGCGGCCCGGGAAGCTGCGGTTGAGCATCAGCGCGATGAGCAGCGGCACGGCCAGCAGCAGCGGCACGCTGAGCACCGTGAAGATCCCGGTCGCCGACATGCTCTCCCAGAAGAAGTCGAAGACCGCCGAGCTCGAGTCGAACAGCGCCTGATAGTTGTCCAGCCCCACGAACGGCTTGCCGGGCAGCAGGTAGTCCCAGTCGTGCAGGCTGATCCAGAGCCCGTAGACCGCGGGCGCCAGCACGAACGTCGCGAAGACCGCGAAATACGGCAGGACATAGAGGTACGGGGTGAGCGCGCCGGTGCGCCGGGGCCGGCCCGCGGCGCGCTGCTTCGTACCCGCCTGCTCTCGGACAGCCAGGTCAGCCGCCATACTTCTTCGCGTTCTGCTCGAGGATCTGGTTGGCCTTGGCGGCGCCGTCGGCCAGCGCCTTCGCCGGCTCCTTGCGCCCGAGGACCGCCTCGTTGATCGAGGTCACCACGGTGGCCATCGCGTCGGCGATGCCCGGCTTCGGTGGCAGGAAGTGCAGGTCGTCGATCTGCGAGCCGATCGCGGACTGCTCCGGCAGCGCCTTGAACTCGGCGCTGTTCCTGATCTCGGCGCGAGCCGGCACCTGGCCGCCCTTGGCCCACTCGATCGAGTGCTGGCTGATCCAGTTGATGAAGACCTTGCCGGCGGTCAGCTTGTTGTCGTCCTTGGCCTTCTGCTTGAACTGCACGAACTGGTGCGAGCCGGCCCACGCCGCCTTCTGCGTGCCGATCTGCGGCAGCGGCGCCACACCCCACTCCAGGTTCTTGTCCTCCTTGAGCGTGTTGATGGTCCAGATGCCGTTCCAGTTGAACGCGTTCTTGCCGTTGCGCAGGGCCACGATGTCGGCGTCCTGGGCGACGTTCTTGGGGCTCCACCCGTTCTTGACGTGGTCGGTCATCCAGGTCAGCGCCTGCACGCCCGGGTCCTCGGCGAACAGCGCCTTGCTCGCCTGATCGTCGAAGAGCTGCCCGCCGAACTGCCACAGCAGCGACTGGAACTGCATGCTGCCGGTGAACTCGAACGGGGTGACCCAGTCGCCCTGGATGCCCTTGGACTTCATCTGCTCCAGCGCGGCGAGGTACTCCTCGTTGTTCGTCGGCGGCTTCTCCGGGTCGAGGCCGCCCTTCGCCATGACGGTCTTGTTGTAGAAGAAGCCGAGCGGGTGCACGTCGAGCGGGATCGCGTAGCGGGTGTTGTTGTAGACGCCCGCGTTCCAGACCGGCGGCGAGAAGTCCTCGGCCTTGAAGTTGAGCGCCTTGGACAGGTCCTCCAGCGGCAGGATCACGCCGCGAGCGGCGTTGGTGGCCACGTGGTCGACGTGCATGATGCCGACGTCCGGCCCGTTGCCGGTGGCGACCGCGGCCGGCGTCTTCTGGTAGTAGTCGGCCCACTGGTAGGTGTTCATCGACACCTTGATGGTGGGGTGCTCGGTGTTGAACTGGTCGACCAGCTTCTTCATGAACGGGCCGTCGCCGCCGGTGAAGCCGTTCCAGAAGGCCAGCGCCACGTTCGGGCCGGTGTACTCGGTCGGCGCCGGCGCCGCGTTCTGGCCGCCACCGGTGACCTTCTCGTTCGGTCCGCTGTCGCCGCACGCGCCGAGAAGCACGGCTCCGCCGGCGCCGGCGCCGAGGGCGAGCAGGCCCCGCCGGGAAAATTGAAGATTCACTATGACTCCTCGGGAGTGAGGCACAGGGCGTGCCAGGAGACGGGCGGAAGGAGGATCTGGCTCCCCGGCGCGGCCGCCGGGGAGGTCTCGCCGGTGAGCGTGTGGTGCCGCGCCAGGCGGTGCCGTGGGAAGGCGCGCAGGTCGAGGTCGAGCGGCACCGGCTCGGTGCCCCGGTTGACCACGAAGACGGTGAGGTCGCCGGTCTGCTCGTCGTGGGTGGCGACGGCGTCGACGGCGGGCACCTCGCCGTACCGGCCGGTGGTCATCGCCGGTGCGGTGAGCGCCGGCCGCAGCACGGTGCCGCGGGCGAGCCGGGCGGTGTGCGCGAACGGGTGGAAGATGGTCTGCCGCCAGGCCCGGCCGCCGGGCTCGGTGCGGATCGGCGCGATCACGTTGACCAGCTGGGCCTGGCAGCCGATCGCGAGCCGGTCGGCGTGCCGCAGCATGCTGATCAGCAGGTTGCCGACCACCATCGCGTCGGTCTCGTCGTAGTCGTCCTCGATCAGCGCCGGCAGCTCCTCGATGTCCCGGTCCTCGGGCTCGGTGAAGCGCGACTGGTACCAGACGTTCCACTCGTCGAGCGACAGCTTGATCCGCTTGCTGCGGCGCAGCTTGGCGCGGACGTGGTCGGCGGTCGCCACCACGTCGTCGATAAAGCCGTCGAGGTCGACGGCGGAGGCCCGGAAGCTGGCCTCGTCGTGCTTCTCGGGGTCGTAGTAGGTGTGCAGCGAGATGTAGTCGACCTGGTCGTAGGCCTCCTCGAGAACCGTCGCCTCCCAGGCGCCGAAGGTGGGCATGCCCGAGTTGGAGCTGCCGCAGGCGACCAGCTCGATGCTCGGGTCCACGCGCCGCATCGCGTGCCCGGCGCGGGCGGCGAGCCGCCCGTACTCCCGGGCGGTGAGGCTGCCGATCTGCCAGGGGCCGTCCATCTCGTTGCCGAGACACCACAGCCGTACGTCGTGCGGCCGCGCCACGCCGTGCTTGCGGCGCAGGTCGGCGGCGGCGGTGCCGTCCGGGAGGTTGCAGTACTCGACGAGCTCGGCGGCGGCCTCCACGCCCCGGGTGCCGAGGTTGACAGCCATCATCGGCTCGGCGCCGGCCAGAGCGGCCCAGCGCATGAACTCGTTGAGCCCGAAGGCGTTGCTCTCCAGCGCCCGCCAGGCCAGGTCGAGCCGGCGGGGCCGGTCGCCGCGCGGGCCGACGCCGTCCTCCCAGCGGTATCCGGAGACGAAGTTGCCGCCGGGGTAGCGCACCGTGCTGACGCCGAGCTCGCGGACCAGCTCGAGCACGTCGCCGCGCAGCCCGTCGTCGTCGGCGGCCGGGTGGCCGGGTTCGAAGATGCCGGTGTAGACGCAGCGGCCCATGTGCTCCACGAAGGAGCCGAAGAGCCGGCGGTCGACCGGGGCGATCACGAAGGCGGGATCGAGAGTGAGGTGCGCCACTGCCATGCCACGTTTTTACAACGTTGCATTCATCGTTGTAAAGAGAGCGATGTAAACGTCCGGAAATTCGCCTGTAACGTTTTGCGCGGTCGCGCGCCGGGGAACGCGACGAGGCTGCGCCGACGGGCTCTCCCGGGGATGGATCAGGCTGCGCCGGGGCGCTCACCCCGGGATGGATCAGGCTGCGCCGGGGCGCTCACCCCGGGATGGATCAGGCTGCGCCGGCGGTGCTCTCCCGGACCACCAGGCGGTGATCCACGCGCAGCTCGCGGGGAGCCCCGACCGCGGCCGGCCCGTCGCCGAGCCGCTCGGCGAGCAGGTCGACGGCGAGCTGGGCGATCCGCGCGGCGTCCGGCGAGATCGTGCTCAGCGTCGGGGTGGAGAAGCGCCCGTCCTCGATGTCGTCGAAGCCGATCACCGCGACGTCGCCGGGCACCGACAGGCCGCGCTCCAGCAGGGTGCGCAGGGCACCCAGGGCGAGCAGGTCGTTGAAGCAGAAGACCGCGTCCGGCGGCTCACCCTCGTCGAGCAGCCGGGCCATCGCGGCGGCGCCGTCGGCCCGGTGGAAGCTCGCCACCGGCATCTCCAGCGTCTCGAGCCCCGCCTCGGCCAGCACCGACCGGTAGCCGGCGAGCCGCTGGTGCGCGGTCACCGCCGAGGGCGCGGTCTGCACCCCGATGGCGGCGATCCGGCGCCGGCCCAGCGAGCGCAGGTGGCGGGTCGCGTCGGCGGCCGCGGCGGTGTTGTCTATCGCGACGTGGTCGGCCGGTCCGTGCCACACCCGCTCGCCGAGCAGCACCATCGGCGTCCCGCTCTGGTGGGCGAGCTCCTCGCCGGCCAGCGCGAGCGGGCTGAAGATGAGCCCGTCGATGGCGTGCCGGCGCAACCCGGCCACGAGGTTGCGCTCGCGCTCGGCCTGCCCGTCGGTCTGGTCGATGAGGACGGTCCACGAGCGCTGCTCGGCGGCCTGCACGATCAGCCCGGCGACCTCGGCGAAGTAGGGCGACTGGAGCTCCGGGACGGCCAGCGCGATCACGCCGGAACGGCCGCTGCGCAGCTGGCGAGCGGCCATGTTGGGCACGTAGCCGAGCGCCTCGATGGCGGCCTGCACACGGGCGCGCGTCGCGGGGGCCACGTGCACATAACCGTTGACGACATTGGAGACCGTCTTGATCGAGACACCGGCCCGCGCGGCGACATCCTTGAGGCCCGGCGGCACGGAACTGGACTATACAACGTTGCAGTACTTAAGTCCGATCACCCGGCGGAGCTAAGGGCCGCCTCATCGATCTGCGTTCGCGGTTACCGTGACGGGCATGTCCATGAGCGCAGCGTGTCTGCCCATGCAAGCGTCCGTCCGCATCGAGAGCGACGCCGAGGCTTCCGTCGCCCTCCTCACCGTGTGCGGCGCCTGGGACCGGCCGCTGTGGCAGACGGTCTCGGAGACCCTGCGCAAGTGCCTGGCCGAGCATCCGGAGGCGCTCATCGTGGACCTGTCCGGGCTGGACGACCCGCACGCCAGCTCGGCGCCGACCTGGATGGCGGCGCGGGGCACCGCGGCGACGATGGACCCGCCCGTGCAGCTGGCCCTGTGCATCCCGCCGAACCTGCCGCTGGCCGACAAGATGCAGCGCCTCGGCGCGCCACGCTTCCTGCCCGTCTATGCCAAGGTGCGGCAGGCGCGGGTCGCCATCGCCAGCCGCCTGCCGCTGACCGAGCGGCTGATGGTGACGCTGCAATCCGACGCCGAGGCGCCCAGCGTCGCCCGCAACCTGGTCAGCGACGCCTGCCTGGCGTGGGACCTGCCGCACCTGCTGCACCCGAGCCGCATCGTGATGAGCGAGCTGGTCACCAACGCGGTCGAGCACGCGGGCAGCGAGATGACGGTGGTGGTGAGCCTGCGCGGCCCCGGCGTGCACCTCTGCGTCGCCGACCTGTCGGCCGAGCCGCCGCGCCTGCTCAAGCCGAGCCGGGTGCGCCGGGGCCGGCCGCTCGACGAGCGCGGCCTCGGCATGCGGCTGGTGCAGGGCACCGCTGCCGCGTGGGGATCGCTGCCCACCAGCACCGGCAAGGTGGTGTGGGCGACGTTGCAGCCGCCCCGGGCCGGCAAGGCCCGGGCCAGCCGCAACAACATGCCCAGGGGCTACTGAGCCTCGATGATCATCCCGGCGCCGACCGTGCGGTTGGTGCTCTCGTCGATCAGGATGAAGCCGCCCGTGGTGCGGTTGCGCCGGTACTCGTCGGCGAGCAGCGGCACGGTGGTGCGCAGCCGCACCCGGCCGATCTCGTTGAGCTTCAGCTCGCCGGCGCTCTCGTCGCGGTGCAGCGTGTTGACGTCGAGCCGGTACTGCAGCCCGCGCACGACGGTCCGCGCCGAGCGGGTGGTGTGCTTGATGGCGTACTTGCCGCCGACGCGCAGCGGCGCCGACTCGTCCATCCAGCAGACCATCGCCTCAATGTCCTGGGCGACCGCCGGCGCGTTGTGCGGACGGCAGATCATGTCGCCGCGCGAGATGTCGATCTCGTCGGCCAGCCGGACCGTGACCGACATGGGCGGGAACGCCTCGTCGACCGGGCCGTCGGCGGTGTCGATCGCCGCGATCTTGCTGGTCAGCCCGGACGGCAGCACCATCACGTCGTCGCCCGGCTTGAGCACGCCCGAGGCGACCTGGCCGGCGTAGCCGCGGTAGTCGGTGACCGTGGTCGACTGCGGGCGGATCACGTACTGCACCGGGAAGCGCACGTCGACCAGGTTGCGGTCGCTGGCGATGTGCACGTGCTCCAGGTGGTGCAGCAGCGACGGCCCGTCGTACCACGGGCTGTTCTCCGACCGCGAGGCGATGTTGTCGCCGTTGAGCGCCGACACCGGGATGATCGTCAGGTCGGTGATCTCGAGCTTGGCCGCGAACGAGGTGAACTCGTCGGCGATCCGGTCGTAGACCGCCTTGTCCCAGTCGACCAGGTCCATCTTGTTGATGCAGAGCACCAGGTGCGGCACGCGCAGCAGGCTGGTGAGGAAGGCGTGCCGGCGCGACTGCTCGACCAGGCCCTTGCGCGCGTCCACAAGGATCAGCGCCAGGTCGGCGGTGGAGGCGCCGGTGACCATGTTCCGCGTGTACTGGATGTGGCCCGGGGTGTCGGCGATGATGAACTTGCGCCGCGGGGTGGCGAAGTAGCGGTACGCCACGTCGATGGTGATGCCCTGCTCGCGCTCGGCGCGCAGGCCGTCGGTGAGCAGCGCCAGGTTGGTGTACTCGTCGCCGCGGGACGCGCTGGCCGCCTCGACGGCCTCCAACTGGTCCGCGAAGATCGTCTTGGTGTCGTACAGCAACCGGCCGATGAGGGTGGACTTGCCGTCGTCGACGCTGCCGGCGGTGGCGAACCGCAGCAGGTCCATGCCGCGCGCGGCGGCGGCGTCAGGCTCGAGAACTGCCTGGCTCATCAGAAGTAACCCTCTCGCTTGCGGTCTTCCATCGCGGCCTCGCTGACCTTGTCGTCGCCGCGGGTCGCGCCACGCTCGGTGATGCGGGTCGCGGCGACCTCGTCGATCACCTTGTCGACCGTGTCGGCCTCGGAGAGCACGGCGGCGGTCTGCGAGGCGTCGCCCACGGTGCGGTAGCGGACCCGGCGCACCTCGGAGGTCTCGCCGTCCTTGAGCCGGATGAACTCGTTGACCGCGTAGAACATGCCGCCGCGCTCGACGACCTCGCGGTCGTGGGCGTAGTAGATGCTCGGCAGCGGGATCTGCTCCTTGGCGATGTAGTGCCAGACGTCGAGCTCGGTCCAGTTGGACAGCGGGAACACCCGGATCGACTCGCCGGGGTGGTGCCGGCCGTTGTAGAGCGCCCAGAGCTCGGGGCGCTGGTTCTTCGGGTCCCACTGGCCGAACTCGTCGCGGAAGCTGAACATGCGCTCCTTGGCGCGCGCCTTCTCCTCGTCGCGCCGGGCGCCGCCGAAGAGGGCGTCGAAGCGGTACTTCTCGACGGCGGCGAGCAGCACCGGCGTCTGGATCCGGTTGCGCGTGCCGTCGGGCAGCTCGCGCACCAGGCCCGTGTCGATCGCCTCCTGCACGCTCGCGACGACCAGGTTGAGGCCGAGGGTGGCCACCCGGGTGTCGCGGTAGTCGAGGACCTCGGGGAAGTTGTGCCCGGTGTCGACGTGCATCACCGGGAACGGGATGCGCGCCGGGGCGAACGCCTTCTCCGCGAGGCGCAGCATGACGATCGAGTCCTTGCCCCCGGAGAACAGCAGGACGGGACGCTCGAACTCGGCCATGACCTCACGCATGACGAAGATGCTCTCGGCTTCGAGAGCATCCAGATGCGAGACGCGGTACGGCTTTGTCTGGCTCATCGGTGGGTTCCAGACCTTTCCGGCATTGTGGCGCTGTTTGTGTTACCTACGGGGAACCGTCATTTTGACGGAAGGTGACGCTGCAACGCTGCAAGTAACCGAGGAGCGAGATCCTTACGGCACACCACCAGGTCAGGCAGCTTGGGGTCTGCCTCGTTGTATTTCAGCGCAGAACCGTCGATTCGGCTAGCGTGCAGGCCGGTGGCCAGCGCCACAGCGACCGGCGCGGCCGAATCCCACTCGTACTGCCCGCCCGCGTGCACGTAGGCGTCGGCCTCGCCGCTGATCACCGCGGCGATCTTGACGCCGGCCGATCCCATCGGCATCAGCTCGGCGCCGAGCTCCTCGGCGAGCGCGGTCACGAAGGCCGGCGGCCGGGTGCGGCTCGCGGCGATCCGGATCGGCCCCCCGTTCGCCGACTCCAGCGGCAGCGGCGGATAGGCCGGCGGGTGGTCGGTGGCGATCGTGCGGTGCTGCGCGGGCATCGCGACGGCGCCGGCCGCCAGGCACGACGGACTGCCGCAGTCGGCGGTCCAGAGCGCCACGTGCACGGCCCAGTCGGCGCGGCCCTCCTCGGAGAACTCGCGGGTGCCGTCGAGCGGGTCGACGATCCACACCCGGTTGGCGCCGAGGCGCTCCGGGCGCACGCTGCCGTGCTCGCCCTCGCGCCACGCCGTGCGCGCGTGGTCGTCCTCCTCCGACAGCACCGCGTCCGCCGGGCGCCAGCGCGCGAGCTCGGCCAGCATCAGGTCGTGCGCCGCCTTGTCGCCGGCGGCCTTGAGGGCCGGGCCGTCGGCGTGCCCCATGTCGGCCCTGACCTGAAGCAGGGCCTGGCCCGCCCGGTCCGCCAGCCAGCGGGCGAAGGCGGCGTCGGTGACCGGCGCGGTGCCGGTCTCGGTGTTTTCCCGTTGCGAGTTCACGCGTGCCGACGTCTCTGTCCGCTCGCCCATCAACCAGCTCTCCTATTGAGTGTCAGTACGCGCCCGATGACCGCACCACTGCCGTCATCGTGCGCAACAGGATCACCAGGTCCAAACTGAGGGACCAGTTCTCCACATAGCGCAGGTCCAGCCGGACCGCTTCCTCCCACGGTAGATCGGAGCGTCCCGAAACCTGCCACAGGCCCGTCATGCCCGGCTTGACGGCCAGCCGGCGCCGCACGTCGTCGGCGTACGCCGCGACCTCGGACGGCAGCGGCGGACGCGGCCCGACCAGCGACATCTGCCCCAGCAGCACGTTGAGCAGCTGCGGCAGCTCGTCCAGGGAGAACCGGCGCAGATATCGCCCGACCGGGGTCACCCGCGGATCATCACGGATCTTGAAGAGCACACCGTCGTGCTCGTTGAGATGCCGGAGCTCCGCCAGGCGGGCCTCGGCATCGACATACATGCTGCGGAACTTGAAGATGCGGAAGTGACTGCCGTCACGGCCGACCCGCACCTGACGAAAGAGTACCGGCCCGCGGGACGTGACCCGCACACACAGTGCGACGCCGAGCAGCAGCGGGCCGAGGAGCACCAGCAGCGCCAGCGCGCCGAGCCGGTCGACCACCTCCTTGACCAGCCGCGAGCCGCCGTGCAGCCGCGGGTGCTCGACGTGCAGCATGGGCAGCCCGTCGAACGGCCGGATGGTGGTGCGGGCGCCGGCCACGTCGACCAGCGCGCTGGCCACCACCAGGTCGACCTCGTCGCGCTCCAGCCGCCACGCCAGCCGGCGCAGCTGGGCGCCGTCGAGCTCGGGGCAGCTCAGCACCACCACGGTGTCCGCGTCGGCCTGTTCCACCGCGCTCGCCACATCGTCGAACGTGCCGTAGACGACCAGCCCGTTCATCCCGGCGCCGTCGTGCCCGCGCGGGATGCAGGCGCCGACCACCTCGAGCCCGTGGTACCGCTCCCGCCGCAGCTGGCGGGCCATTCCGATGATCGACAGCTCGTGCCCGACCAGGATCACCCGGCGCAGGCTCTCGCCCCGGGCGCGCGCCATGTGCAGCCGCTTGCGCAGCGCGAAGCGCAGCACCGCCGAGGTCGCGATCGCCGTCGGCAGCGCGGCGAGGACATAGCTACGAGCAAGATCCAATTCGAGCGCGTACGAGACGAGCGCCGCGCCCGCGATCAGCCCGACGCCGCCGCGGAGCACGCGCTGGTATTCGTCGGTGCCCACGAACAGGTAGCGGCGCTCGTACGCCCGCGAGACCGCCAGCACGGCGAGCAGCAGCACGGGCAGCAGCGCCGAGAGAACGACGTAGCCGCGGTTGTAGGTGGTCACCTCGTCGCCGAAGCGCAGGCCGAACGCGGTGGCGCCGGCCGCCGTGCCGGCCAGCAGGTCACAGAGCACGAGCGCCCGCACGTAGCTGCGCTCCCACCGCTGCCGCCGCGACATGGCCGCGTGCCGGCCACGCATCCGCACGAACGGCCGCACCACCGGCCGGACCGCCGAGGACCGGTTGCGCCGCTGCGACCAGTGCCGCTCGATCGCCTGATTGCGCCCGGGATCGGCCCGCTCCTGAACGGCCCGCGGCGGCGCGTTGTCCGGCTTGCCGACCCTGACCGGCGGCGCCTCCGCGCCGACCCCACCGGCCGGCCCGCCCGGGCCGGTCCTGCCCGCCGAAGCGTCGCACCGATCCGCGGCGCCCCGGTTCAGCTGATTCATAGCGCTTTTTGCCGGTGCATTGATGGGCCAGTCGCCGGTGCGCGCGCCCGCGCCCGACGGGGGCGGGCTCAGCGGCACCACCGGCGCCGGGATCTTCGAGGCCGCGGCGCGGGGCCGGGCGCGCGGGCCCTGGTTCGCCGGCGGGTGGTTGGCCTGGCCGTACCCCTCCGGCGGCGTGACCTCCGGCAACAGCACGGTCGGCTCGGTCAGCACCGACTCCTGCTGCTCGGACAGGTCCTGCCGCATCCCGAACCTCCCCCGTCCGCCGGTCAAACCGCACCGAACCGGTGCGTACGTGTGACCAACGGTCGGACAGTCGAGAGCGTCACGGGATCGAGAGACGGACAAAACCGCCCAAATGATCTATCCGTTCGAGCCTCGCGAGATCAACCGCCGTGGTATTTGTTCTGCGCCCACTCGACACCCTCGAGCACGATCGCCTCCACCACGTCGGCCGCCCGGTCGACGAGAAAGTCCAGCTCCTTGCGCTCCACGCCGGAGAAGTCGGAGAGCACGTAGTCGGCCGGATCCTGCCGCCCGGGCGGACGGCCGATGCCGAACCGGACTCGCGCGTACTCCTTGCTCGACAGCGACTTCGACATCGAACGCAAACCGTTGTGGCCACCCTCACCACCGCCACGCTTGGCCCGTACCTGACCGAAAGGCACATCAAGCTCATCGTGCACGGCGATCACGTTCGACACCGGCACTTTGAAGAACTGGGCCAGCGACACCACCGGCGCGCCGGAGAGGTTCATGTAGGTCAGCGGCTTCACCAGCACCAGCTTCGGCCCGCCGAACCCCAGACGGCCCTCCGCCATCTCGGCATGCGCGCGCTTGGACCGGCCGAACTTCGCGCCCACCCGCGACGCCAGCAGATCGGCCACCATGAAGCCCACGTTGTGCCGGTTGCCCGCGTACTCCTTGCCCGGGTTGCCCAGGCCGACCACCAGCCACGCGTCGTCGCTCACTGATTTCCCCCAGATATGCGCATCGGGGAAAGTGCCCACCGGCACTTTCCCCGACCACTGCTTTCGGTCCGACTGGGCCCGACGTTCGTTACTCCGCGGCGGGAGCCTCTTCGCCCTCGGCGGCCTCGCCACCCTCGGCGGCCTCGCCACCCTCGAGCTGCTCGGCGGTCTGCGCCTGCGAGACGATCGCCAGCACGAAGTCGGGCTCGACGGCCAGCTCGACACCGTTCGGCAGCGGCACGTCGCCGGCGGTCACCTGCGAGCCCGCCTCGAGGCCCTCGATCGACACGTCGAAGCCGGTCGGCAGGTGCATCGCCTCGGCGGTGACGGCGAGGGTGTTGGACTCGTGCACGACGAGCGTGTTGCGGGCGGCCTCACCGGTCAGGTTCACCGGGACGTCGACCTGCACCTTCTCGCCACGCTTCACGATGATCAGGTCCACGTGCTCGTACGTGTCCTTGATCGGGTCACGCTGGATCGCCTTCGGCAGGGCGAGCGTCGCGCCCGAGGCCCCCGCGATGTCGATCGTGAAAACCTGGTTGAGGCCGCCGTGCCGGATCGCGGCCGCGAACTCACGGGCCGGCAGCGCGATGTGCTGCGGCTTCTCGCCGTGGCCGTAAAGCACGGCGGGCACCAAACCGGCCCGGCGCGTGCGGCGGGCACCACCCTTGCCGAACTCGGTGCGGGGCTCGGCGCTGATCTTTACCTCGGACACGGGGAAACTCCTGAAACTCTTCGATCGGGCTGCGTCTAAGTCGGCGGGCTGCGGCAGTGTGGTGATCGGCCACCGGGAGGTGCTGGAGGCCGTCGTCGGCGCTGCCGGGCAAGGGGGCGCGCTGGGCACAGGCCCGGAGCACCGCGTCGATCACGGTGTCCCCGAAATGGCTGCGAACCTCAGCAGACCGCGGGGCACCCTCGCCGTGGCAACCGCACTATCTTACCTGGCGCATGAGCGCACCCCTCAGCGGGTCCGGCCCGCTCAGGCGCTCCGCGCAAACTTCACCCGAGAGAGGTTTCAGCACCGGCCCTCCGGCCCGGCAGCCCTCGCCTCAGCTCAGGCCACCGAACAGCGTGGTCACCGAGCCGTCGTCGAAGACCTCGCGGATCGCCCGGGCCAGCAGCGGGGCGATCGACAACACAGTGATCTTGTCGAGTCGCTTCTCCGGCGGCAGCGGCAACGTGTTCGTCACCACCAGCTCGCTGATCCGGCTGTTCTTCAGCCGCTCGGTCGCCGGGTCGGACAGCAGCGCGTGCGTCGAGGCCACGATCACATCGGCGGCGCCCTCGTCCCAGAGGATGTCCGCCGCCTTGGTGATCGTGCCACCCGTGTCGATCATGTCGTCGACGATCAGGCACACCCGGCCCTCGACCTCGCCGACCACCCGGTTGGCCACCACCTGGTTGGGCTTGAGCGGGTCGCGCGTCTTGTGGATGAACGCCAGCGGGCAACCACCCAGCCGGTCGGTCCACCGCTCCGCCACCCGCACCCGGCCCGAGTCGGGCGCCACCACGGTCATCGGGCGGCCCGCGTACTTCTTCTGCACGTGCTCGGCCAGGATGTCCATCGCGAACAGGTGATCCACCGGCCCGTCGAAGAAGCCCTGGATCTGCGCGGTGTGCAGGTCGACGGTGAGGATGCGGTTGGCACCCGCCGTCTTCAACAGGTCGGCCACCAGCCGCGCCGAGATCGGCTCGCGCCCGCGGTGCTTCTTGTCCTGCCGCGAATACGGGTAGAACGGCAGCACCACGGTGATCCGCTTGGCCGACCCCCGCTTCAGCGCGTCGATCATGATCAGGGTCTCCATGACCCAGCGGTTCACGCCCTCGGTCACCGACTGCACGACGAAGGCGTCCGAGCCGCGAACCGAGTCCTTGAACCGGACGAAGATCTCACCGTTGGCGAACTCGTACGAGTCCGCCGGAGTCGGCGCGACGCCGAGCACCTGGCCGATCTCGTCCGCCAGCTCCGGGAAACCCCGTCCGGAGAAAAGCATCAAACTCTTACGGTTCTCCGCGACGATGCTGCCCATCGGCTCGCTACTCCCGTTGGATCGAGGGGGTGGGGATGTGATCGAGTGAAGTATCCCCCGAGGCCACCGAACCGCCACGTTACGCGGGCGCCGGGTGGGATGCCTCACCCCCGGGGGATCAGTCCAGCTCAGAACGGGTCCACCGGACGGCACCGCACCACCGAGCGCACCCACCCCATCACGATCGGGCGCGCCGGGCGTTCACCTGTCGGATACCCGCCACACACCGGGTTACCCCCGGCGCCGCCAAACTCGCCCGGGGCTACTCGGCCTCGGAGATCTCACCCTCCGGAGCCTTCGCCGCCTCGAACCGCTCCGCGGCCTCCGCCGACACCGTGCCGGCCCGGCGGCGCGCCACCCAGCCCTCCACGTTGCGCTGCGGCGCCCGCGTCACCCCGAGACTGCCCGCCGGCACCGTCTTCTGGATCGCGCTGCCCGCCGCCACGTACGCTCCCGGCTCGATCTCCACCGGAGCGATCAGCACCGTGTCCGAGCCGACGAACGCGGCCTCACCCACCGTCGTGTGGTTCTTGTTGACACCGTCGTAGTTCGCGAAGATCGTGCCCGCGCCGATGTTCGACTTCGCGCCGATCGTCGCATCACCCACGTACGACAGGTGCGGAACCTTCGCCCCGTCACCCAGCTCCGCGTTCTTCGTCTCGACGAACCCGCCCACCTTGGCCTTGCGGCCCAGCTTCGTCCCCGGCCGCAGGAACGAGAACGGCCCCACGGTCGCCTCGTCACCGATCCGCGCCCCGATCGAATGCGTCCGCAGCACCACCGCGCCCGCACCCACCGTCGTGTCGATCAGCGTCGTGTCCGGCCCCACGATCGCGCCGGCGGCCACCGTGGTGTCCCCCAGCAGCTGCGAGTTCTGGTCGATCTCGGCGTCCCGCTCGATCGTCACCGTCACGTCGATCCACGTCGTCGCCGGATCCAGGATCGACACACCCGAGCGCATCCACGCCTCGTTCACCCGGTCACGCAGCAGCGCCCGCAGCTTCGCCAGCTCCGCCCGGTCGTTGCAGCCCAGCGTCTCCTGAGCGTCCGGTGCCACGAACACGCCCACCGGGTCCCCCGCCGACGCGAGCAGCCCGAACACGTCGGTCAGGTACTCCTCGCCCTGGTCGTTGTCGGTGGAGAGCTTCGACAGCGCCTCCCGCAGCGACGACACGTCGAACGCGTAGATCCCCGCGTTGATCTCACGGATCGCCCGCACCTGCGGCGACGCGTCCCGCTCCTCCACGATCCGCTCGAGATTGCCCGCCGCGTCCCGCACGATGCGCCCCAGCCCGGTCGGATCGGGCACCTCGGCGGCCAGCACGGTCGCGCCGCGCCCGCCGGCCTCGTGCGCCTCGATCAGGCTCGACACCGTCTCGGGCCGCAGCAGCGGCACATCGCCGTTGAGCACCACCACGGTCCCGCCGGCATCCGGAACGGCCTCGAGCGCGATCCGCACCGCGTGCCCCGTGCCGTTCTGCTCCGCCTGCAACACCGGCACGGCACTCGGAGCGACCTCGGCCAGGTGCGCCTTGACCTGGTCGGCCTTGTGCCCGACCACGACGATCACCTGCTCCGCCCCCGCCGGCTCAGCGGCGGCCAGCACGTGACCCACCAGGGTGCGCCCGAGCAGCGGATGCAGCACCTTCGGCGTGGCGGACTTCATCCGCTTGCCTTCACCGGCAGCAAGAACGACGACGGTACGACGAGGGGCCTGGCTCACGCGGTACTCCATTGCTCGCAGTAGAGACATTTACGCAGAGAGGCGGCGCCAACACAGCCGCGGACAGACTGCTCCCGGAAGAGGATTCGAACCCCTATAAACGGCACCAAAAGCCGCGGTCCTACCATTAGACGATCCGGGACCTATTTCGGACATATCCCCTGAGGGATCCGTCCACCGGTCACATCTTAGCGGCACGCCACCGATCACCACTCGCCGCGATCCCGCGCATGACTCCCTCCACCTCCCAGTAGAGCCGGGACGACTTGGGCACATAGACGATCAGGCAACCCCGGTAAGAATCCCCGACGTTCCGCCGAACCGTGGACGGATTGTGCGTCTTCTCGGTGGCCCGCCGGAAGTGCTCGGCCGGAACACCGACAACACCGGCCCACCACCTGGTGGCCGCCGGAATGTCCGCGGACTCGTGGATGCTCAGCCGATAGGTGAGCTCCGCACGGTCGACGCCCAGCATCTCCACATACCGGAGGAACAACAGGATCAGGGCCGGGTCACTGTTGATGAACATCAACCCCGGCGTGCTCTTGGTCCACGGCTTCTCCTTAGCGCCCTCACACCAGTAAGCCACCGCACCGATCAGGATCACCTCGCGGTCGGACAGCTCACCGACCCACCCGGCGAGACGCTCTGCGCAAGCCGCGCGGTCCGCATCGCGCCTCCGGCGATGCGGTTCCCAACGGGCCTGGCGCATCTGCTCCATGTGCCGGCGGCGGCGCTCCTCCGCCTCCTCGGGCGTCTTGTCGAGCGGCTCGCCCTTCGTCCACAGGTAGGCCGTCGACTTGGATATCCCCAATCGCTGGGCGATCTGTGGCACGGACTGCCCCATGCGCCTAAGCTCCAGGGCGCTCTGTCGCACGTCGTCCTTCGCCGTCGGCCGCCGCGTCCACGCCGGCGCCTCGATGCCGCGCAGCCACTCGCTCAGCGTGCCGTTGCTGACTCCGAAGCGCCTCATCAGCTGCGAGCGCGACAGGCCAGGATCGACCCGCAGCCGCCGCGCCTCCTCGCGCCGCGACTCCCGGTCGCCATCGCCACTCGCACCCACATTCGCATTGACATTCCAACGTTCCCCCATGCTCATGCCACGACGTTAGAACATATGTTCGATGAGCGGTAAGTCCCTCGATGTGCCAACTCGATGTGAGACGCCCTTGGAGTGCGGTGTGACGCCCGTTACGGTGACCTAAGTTACGGTGACGTAGCCGTAACTACTTGATCTCTCCCCCGGCGCAGCGAGGTGTCATGACGTCCACGGTCGAGACCGGTTCCAAGCCCGCACCCAAGCCCCTCACGGACGGCCCGCAGTCGCGCGGCATCCTCGTCGCCCTCTACGGCTTCGTTATCGTCCCGTTTCTCGCCGTGCTCGCCGCCGTGCCGGTGGCGTGGGGCGGCTGGCTCTCCTGGGCCGATGTGGCGATCGGCGCGGTCTTCTACCTGGTCTCCGGCCTGGGCATCACCGTCGGTTTCCACCGCTATTTCACGCACGGCTCGTTCAAGGCGAAGCGCTGGCTGCGGGTCACCCTCGCGCTGGCCGGATCGCTGGCGATCGAGGGCAACGTCATCCAGTGGGTGGCCGATCACCGGCGGCACCACATGTTCAGCGACCAGGAGGGCGATCCGCATTCGCCGTGGCGCTACGGCACGGGTTACTGGGCACTGACCAAGGGCTTGTTCTTCGCGCACATGGGCTGGATGTTCAGCCGCGAGTTGTCGAACCGGGCGCGGTTCGCGCCGGATCTGCTGGCCGACCGGGACATCAACCGGATCGACCGGGCCTTTCCCGCGATCGTGCTCTTCTCGACGTTGGGGCCGGCGCTGATCGGCGGGCTGGTGACCTGGTCGTGGCAGGGCGCGCTGACCGCGTTCTTCTGGGCCGGGGTGGTGCGCATCGGCCTGTTGCACCACATCACCTGGTCGATCAATTCGGTGTGTCACGTGTACGGGGAGCGCCCGTTCGAGGTGCGCAACGGCGACCGGGCGTCGAACTTCTGGCCGCTGGCGATCGTGTCGCTCGGGGAGAGCTGGCACAACCTGCACCACGCCGATCCGACGTGCGCGCGGCACGGCGTCCTGCGGGGCCAGATCGACATCTCGGCCCGGGTGATCTGGTTGCTGGAGCGGACGGGTGCGGCGTTCGGGGTGAAGTGGCCCGATCCGGACCGTCTGGCGGCGAAGATGGCGGGGACGAGGTAATCGGGGCAGACCTGGCAGGATGACCGGGTGACCGATGCAGACGACAGCGCCGAGCGTGCCCGTGCCCGCAGGCAGCGTCCGGCGGGCACGCGGGTGCGCATGTCGGCGGCCCAGCGCCGGGAGCAGCTGATCGCGATCGGCCGGCAGCTTTTCGCGGAGCGTGGTTTCGACGCGACCAGCGTGGAGGAGGTCGCCGCGCGGGCCAAGGTCTCCAAGCCGGTGGTGTACGAGCACTTCGGCGGCAAGGAGGGCCTCTACGCGGTGGTCGTCGACCGTGAGGTCCGTGCGCTGCTCGACCGGATCGCGGCGGCGCTGACCGCGGGTCATCCGCGGGAGTTGCTGGAGCAGGCTGCGCTGGCGCTGCTGGATTACATCGAGGAGGAGCCGCACGGCTTCAAGGTGCTGGTGCGCGAGTCGCCGGTGTTGTCGCCGGCGGGCAATTTCTCCAGTGTCATGAACGACGTGGCGCACCAGGTGGAGCACATTCTGGGCGGCGAGTTCAAGAGCCGCGGCCTCGATCCGAAGTTCGCGGAGCTCTATTCGCAGGCGCTGGTGGGCATGGTGGCGCTGGTGGGCCAGTGGTGGCGTGAGGCGCGCAAGCCCAAGAAGGAGATGGTGGCGGCGCACCTGGTCAACCTGGCCTGGAACGGTCTGTCGCACCTGGAGCCGAAGCCGGGCCTGATCACCCGCAAGGTCAAGTGAAAAGGGCCGCCGGACGGGCGGCCCTTCGCAACGACGATGGTCAGGCGGTGCGGCCCTCGCGCACCTGCCGGGGAGCGCCGGCCTTGCTGGGCGCGGCGACCTTGCTGTAGAGGCCGGCGGTGATGAGCACGAGGCCGACGAGGTAGGTGACGACGACCGTCGACATCGTGAAGCCGAAGAAGTTGGCGTCGGTGCGGTTGGTGGCGAGCTCGTAGCTGCCGATGACCAGCAGGGTCCAGCCCACGTACTTGTCGGCCTCGACGTCGAGGTTGCGGCCGATGACGCTCGCGCCGAGCACGATCGCGCCGAGGATCAGGCTGAGGATCGACCAGAGCAGGTTGGAGCCCTGGCCGAGCACGCGTTCGCCGTTGTCGCCGGTGAAGCTCTCGCCGGAGGTCTGGATGAACCCGACGATCGCGAACACCACGAGGTAGGCGCCAGCCAGGAGGCCGAGCGCGCGGTACAGCGGCCGCAGCGGGTGGTTTACCGGGGTGTGCGCCATGGTGTCCGTCTCCAAGGTCAGGTGTTGTACACGCCGATTCTCGCGTATCCCGGTCAAGCGGCGCAGGCACACCCCCCGGATCAGTTTCCGGGCACTTGCTCCGCGAGCTCGAGCCAGGCCTCCTCGACCGCGGCGCGTTCCTCCTGCACCGCTTTGAGCTGTGCGTCCAATTCTAGGATCTTGTCGTAGTCGCTGCCGTGCTCGGCGAGGCTCTCGTTGATCTTCAGCTCGCGCTCCTCGAGCTTGGCCAGCTGCCGTTCGAGCTTCGCGAGGTCCTTGCGGGCCTGGCGCAGCTCGGCCGCCGAGAGGCCACTCGCGCTTTCCGCGCTTTTCGGCTGTACGCCGGGAGCGGCGCCCACGGAGGGTGCGTGCTGGGACGCGGCGCGCGCCAGGTATTCGTCGACGCCGCCCGGCAGGTGCACGAGACGGCCGTCGCCGAACATCCCGTACGCCGTGTCGGTGACCCGTTCGACCAGGTAGCGGTCGTGGCTCGCCACGATCATCGTGCCCGGCCAGGAGTCGAGCAGGTCCTCCAGGGCCGCGAGGGTGTCGGTGTCGAGGTCGTTGGTGGGCTCGTCGAGCAGCAGCACGTTGGGCTCGGTGGCGAGCAGGCGCAGCAGTTGCAGGCGCCGCCGCTCGCCGCCGGAGAGGTCGCTGACCGGCGTCCAGATGCGCTTGTCGGTGAAGCCGAACACCTCGGCGAGCTGTCCCGCCGAGAGTTCCCGGTCGCCGAGCTTGACCCGCTTGGCGACCTCTTCGACCGCCTCGAGCAGGCGCAGCTCGCCGGGCAGCTCCTTGAGCTCCTGGGACAGGAACGCGGGCCGCACCGTCGAGCCGGTGACCAGGCGCCCGCCGTCGGGCGTGGTGACCCCGGCGAGCAGGCGCAGCAACGTGGTCTTGCCGGCGCCGTTGGCGCCGAGGATCGCGATGCGGTCGCCGGGGCCGACCTGCCAGGTCAGACCCGAGAAGATCGTCTTGGGGCCGGCGGCGAGGGAGACGTCCTCGAGGTCGTAGACCTGCTTGCCGAGCCGGCTGGTGGCGAGCCGCTGGAGGCTCACCTTGTCGCGCACCGGCGGCACGTCGGCGATCAGCGCGTTCGCGGCGTCGATCCGGAACTGCGGCTTGGAGGTGCGCGCCGGCGGGCCGCGCCGCAGCCACGCGATCTCCTTGCGGAGCAGGTTCTGCCGGCGGGCCTCGATGACGGCGGCGACCCGCTGCCGTTCGGCGCGCGCGAGGGTCCAGGCCGCGTAGCCGCCCTCGTACGTGTGCACCTGCTCGTCGACGACCTCCCAGGTCGCCGTGCAGACCGCGTCGAGGAACCACCGGTCGTGGGTGACGACCACGAGCGCGCCGCGGCGGGTGAGCAGATGGCGGGCGAGCCAGTCGACGCCGGCCACGTCGAGGTGGTTGGTGGGCTCGTCGAGGATCAGCAGGTCGCTCTCGCGCACCAGCAGCGCGGCCAGCGCGACCCGGCGGCGCTCGCCACCGGACATCGGCCCGACCGGCGTCTCGAGGCCCAGGTAGCCCATGCCGAGGCCGTCGAGGATGGCCCGGACCCCGGCGTCGCCGGCCCACTCGTGCTCGGCGCCCATGCCCTCGCTGAGCCAGGCCGTGCCGAGCACGACGTCGCGCACGGTCGCCTCGGCGGCCAGCGCCAGCGTCTGCGGGAGGGTGGCGACGCGCAGGTCGCGCCGGTGGGTGACCCGGCCGGAGTCGGGCTCCTCGCCCTTGGCGAGCAGCCGCAGCAGGGTGGACTTGCCGGCGCCGTTGAGGCCGACGATGCCGACGCGGGCGTCGTCGTCGAGGCCGAGAGAGACGTCGGTGAGCAGTTGACCGGCGGCGCCGTAGCCCTTGGAGACCCGGTCGAGGTTGATGATGTTCGCCACGATGCGGACTAGGTTACCCGCGCGCCCGGCATCGGCCCCCGCGCGGTGACCGCCTCACGGCACACCCCGGCGGCGTTGAGCGCGGCCGCGACCTGACCGGCGTGCGCCGCGTCGCGGGCCAGGAAGACGCAGGTGGGCCCGGAGCCGGAGACGATGCCGGCGAGCGCGCCGGCCTCGTCGCCCGCGGCGAGCACCCCGGCCAGCTCGGGCCGCAGCGCGAGCGCGGCCGGCTGGAGGTCGTTGCCGAGGGCGGCGCCGAGCACCGCCGGGTCGCGCTGGCGCAGGGCGGTCATCAGCTCGTCGGGGTCGCCCAGCGCCTTGGGCGGGAACGAGCTGTCGCGCAGCTCGTCGAGCTTGCGGTAGACGGCCGGGGTGGACAGGCCGCCGTCGGCGATGGCGACCACCCAGTGCCAGGTGGTGGGGCGAGCCAGGATCGGGCTGACCGCCTCGCCGTGCCCGGTGCCCAGGGCCGTGCCGCCGTGCAGCAGGAACGGGATGTCGGAGCCGAGCGTGGCACCGACGTCGGCCAGCTCGTCACGGGACAGCCCGGTGCCCCACAGCAGGTCACAGGCGATCAGCGTGGCGGCGGCGTCGGCGCTGCCCCCGGCCAGCCCGCCCGCGAGCGGAATGCTCTTGCGCAGGTGCAGCCGCGCGTGGGCCGGCATGCGGGTGCGCTGCGCGAGCGCCCGGGCCGCCCGCATGATCAGGTTGCTGTCGTCGAGCTCGAGCGTGCCGGTGCCCTCGCCCTCCATGGTGAGCGTGAGCGTGTCGCCGGCCCGCGCGGTCAGCTCGTCGAACAGGCTGATCGCGTGATAGACGGTGTTGAGCTCGTGGAAGCCGTCCGCCCGCAGCGGCCCCACCCCGAGATGAAGGTTGATCTTCGCGGGGACCCGCACCCGCACCGGCCCGTGATGCCGGCGAGGCTCGTCATCGTCCGGTCCCCATGCTTCGGTCACGGAGTGATGTCCCGGATCGGCAGCTTGATGTCGAAGGGCGCGCTCAGCACAAGCTCCTCAGCGGAATCGGCGGCCAACTCGTAGGTTCCGTTCACCAGGTCGTAGGCGAAGACGTGGACCGGCTCCTGCTCGATGCGCCAGTAATGCGGTATGCCAGCTCGGGCGTAGAGCACCGGCTTCTCCAAGCGATCGCGGCGCTTGGTGCTGGGCGAGACGACCTCGGCCACGAGCACCACTTGGTCCGGCTGGAACAGGTGGCGATTGGGCACCGGTCTGCGAAGAAGCATCACATCCGGCTCCAGCGAGTCGGCGAAACTCATCGCCACGCCGACATCGGTGGCCGAAGCCAACTCGGCGGGCGCATGCTGGCGAAGCCACAGCCAGAGCAGATTGCCCGTCTCCTGATGGTGGTAAGCAGGCTTGGGAACCACGACGGCGACTCCGTTGTCAAGCTCGACGCGAGGTGCTTCGTCAGGAAGGTCGAGGATCTCCTCAACGGTGTAGTTGCCCAGCCGTTGCCGCACGGGGTTCGGCGCCCAGGCAAGTTCGCCGCTCGTCTCCGCCGTCATGAATCCACCTCCTCTTGCTGACTGCCGGTCGGGCTGAGCTTACCGCCGGGGGGCGACACTTTTGCCGCCGCCGCGATCGCCGCGAACTGCTCGACGGTCAGCGCTTCGCCGCGCGCCTGCGGGCTGATCCCGGCCGCGACCAGCAGCTTCTCGGCACGGTCCGGCCCACCGGCCCATCCGGCCAGGGCGGCCCGGAGGGTCTTGCGGCGCTGCGCGAAAGCCGCGTCCACGACCGCGAAAACCTCCGATCGATCGACGTCACCCGGAGGGGTGCGCTTGGTGAACGCGACCAGCCCCGAGTCCACATTGGGCACCGGCCAGAACACCGCGGGCGGCACCTTCCCGGCCGCGCGCGCCTCCGCGTACCAGGCCAGCTTCACCGACGGCACCCCGTACACCTTGGAACCGGGGCCCGCCACCAGCCGGTCCGCGACCTCCTTCTGCACCATGACCAGGCCGCCGCGCAGGGACGGCAGCTCGGCGAGCAGGTGCAGCACCACCGGGACGGCCACGTTGTAGGGCAGGTTGGCGACCAGCATCGTGGGCGCCGGGTCGAAGTCGGCGGCGCGCACATGCAGCGCGTCGGCGTTGTGCACGGTCAGGTGCTCGTCCGGGACGGTCCCCGGCAGCGCCTCCGCCAGACGAGGGTCGATCTCGACGGCGTGCACGTGCCGCACCGCCCCGACCAGGCCGAGGGTGAGCGAGCCCAGCCCCGGCCCCACCTCCAGCGCCACGTCGCCCGGCTCCAGCCCCGCCGCGGCCACGATGCGCCGGATCGTGTTGGGGTCGTGCAGGAAGTTCTGGCCGAGCTTCTTGGTCGGCGCCACGCCGAGACGGGCGGCCAGTTCCCGGATCTCCGCCGGGCCGAGAAGTGCGTCAGCCATGAGTCGAGAGCCTACGGGGGCGGCGGGCGCGGGGTACAAACGAGCCATGAGCCAGTTGCTGGTGTTGCAGGCGGTGGTGGAGGCCACCCCCGAGGCGGTCGCCGCCGTGCTGCTCGACGTGCGCCCCGGCGGCCGCTCCCCGATGGCGCTCGACGGCACGATCGAGGAAACGGACGTCGGCGACGAGTTCGAGGTCCTCCACGACGGCGACAAGGTCAAGGTGGCGATCGACCGCGGGGCCCGCTCGGTCACCATCGAGGGCGCGTGGTGGTACCGCGGGGTGACCTCGGTCGAGCCCGACCCGCTGGGCAGCCGCGTCCGCTTCCGCATGTTCAACATCGCGGAGGGGCACGGCTGGGCGGTCCGCTTCGTCTCCCGCGGCCCGATCAACGCCGCACCCCGCGAGTTCGCCGAGACCATCCACCGCCTCGGCACCGAGCTCGGCGTCCCCGCCCACGTCGTCTGAGCCCCGCCACAGCCCCACCACAAAGCCCCCGCACCACAAAGCTCGCCGCACCACGCAGCCCGCCCGACCGCACGGCCCGCCCCCACGCAGCCCGGCGCACCGCAGAGCCCGCCGCACCACGCAGCCCGCCGCACCAAGCCCCACCGCGCAGCCCGCCCCACCACAGAGCCCGCCGCCACCACAGAGCCCGCCCCACCACGCAGCCAGCCGCGCCAGAGCCCGCCCCACCACAGAGCCCGCCC
>NZ_BOMI01000094.1 GCF_016862115.1 Paractinoplanes deccanensis | reverse complement strand
CAAAGGCGCCCGGGTGGAGACCCGGGCGCCTTTTGCTGTACGCGGCTCGCGCGCGCCTTACTGCTGGGCGGCGTGCTTGCGGCGGGCGGCCTGACGTCCGCGGGTCTGCTGGTCGAGGATGACCTTGCGGATGCGGACGGCGGACGGGGTCACCTCGACGCACTCGTCCTCGCGGCAGAACTCGAGGGCCTGCTCGAGCGAGAGCTTGCGCGGCGGGATCAGCTTCTCGGTCTCGTCGGCGGTCGACGAGCGCATGTTCGTGAGCTTCTTCTCCTTGGTGATGTTGACGTCCATGTCGTCGGCGCGGGAGTTCTCGCCGACGATCATGCCTTCGTACACCTCGGTGGTGGGCTCGACGAAGAGCTGGCCGCGCTCCTGGAGGTTGGTCATGGCGAACGCCGTCACCACGCCGGCGCGGTCGGCCACCAGCGAGCCGTTGTTGCGCGTGCGCAGCTCGCCGAACCAGGGCTCGTACCCCTCGAAGAGGTGGTGCATGATGCCCGTGCCGCGGGTCTCGGTCAGGAACTCCGTACGGAATCCGATCAGGCCCCGGGCGGGGACCAGCCACTCCATGCGCAGCCAGCCGGTGCCGTGGTTGATCAGCTCTTCCATCCGGCCCTTGCGGGTCGACAGCAGCTGGGTGATGGCGCCCATGTACTCGTCGGGGGCGTCGATGGTCAGGCGCTCGACCGGCTCGTGCACCTTGCCGTCGATGGTCTTGGTGACCACCTGCGGCTTGCCGACGGTCAGCTCGTACGACTCGCGGCGCATCTGCTCGACGAGGATGGCCAGGGCGAGCTCGCCGCGGCCCTGCACCTCCCAGGCGTCGGGGCGGTCGGTCGGCAGGACGCGGAGCGAGACGTTGCCGATCAGCTCGCGGTCGAGGCGGTCCTTGACCATGCGGGCGGTGACCTTGCTGCCCTTGACCTTGCCGACCAGCGGCGACGTGTTGGTGCCGAGGACCATCGAGATGGCCGGCTCGTCGACGGTGATCAGGGGGAGCGGCTTCGGGTTCTCCGCGTCGGCCAGCGTCTCACCGATCATGATGTCGGCGATGCCGGCGACGGCCATGATGTCGCCGGGGCCGGCGCTCTCGGCGGGCTTGCGCTCCAGGCCCTCGGTGATCAGCAGCTCGGAGATGCGCACGTTGCTGATCGTGCCGTCGGTCTTGCACCAGGCGACGGTCTGGCCCTTGCGGATGGTGCCCTCGTGCACGCGGCAGAGCGCGAGACGGCCGAGGAAGTTGGACGCGTCGAGGTTGACGACGTGGGCCTGCAGTGGGGCGCCCTCGGTGTAGGTGGGCGCGGGGATGGTCTCGAGGATCGTGTTGAACAGCGCCTCGAGGTCGGTGGCGTCCTCGGGGACGGTGCCGTCCTTGGGCTGCGTCAGCGAGGCGATGCCGTCGCGGGCGCAGGCGTAGATGATCGGGAACTCGATCTGGTGCTCGTCGGCGTCGAGGTCGAGGAAGAGCTCGTACGTCTCGTCGACGACCTCCTTGATGCGGGCGTCGGGGCGGTCGACCTTGTTGATGATCAGGATGATCGGGAGCTTGGCCGCGAGCGCCTTGCGGAGCACGAACCGGGTCTGCGGCAGCGGGCCCTCGGACGCGTCGACGAGCAGGGCGACGCCGTCGACCATGGTGAGGCCGCGCTCGACCTCGCCGCCGAAGTCGGCGTGGCCGGGGGTGTCGATGATGTTGATGGTGACGGGGTCACCCTCGGCGGGCTGGTAGCTGATCGCCGTGTTCTTGGCGAGAATGGTGATGCCCTTTTCCCGCTCCAGGTCCATGGAGTCCATGACGCGGTCGGCCATCTCGCCACGCGCGTGGGACTGGCTCCCCTGGCGCAACATGGCGTCGACCAGGGTTGTCTTGCCATGGTCGACGTGGGCGATGATGGCGACGTTGCGTAGGTCGGTGCGGGTCTGCATGAACCCATTGTCCCCGGTGTTGGTTGCTGTCTCGGCCCGGGGTTCGATGGACGGTACCGGTTCCGCATCACACTAGGTTTGTCCGATTTGCGGGGCAGCCTTTAAGGGAGAGCTTAAGGGACAGCGCGTCCGGGCCGTGATCTGTAGCGTCCGCAACGAACCATCTCACGGGGAAAGGTCGGACCGATGGCTCGGAGAACGTGGGCGCTGGCCCTGGCAGCGCTGGTGGTCGCGGCCGGGTGCGGCTTGGGTGGCAAGGACGACGACAACGCAGCCCCGCAGGCGGTGCCGTCGGCCGTCGCGGCGAGTGACGCCGGCGAGCCGGAGTTCGAGCCGGTCACCGAGAGCCCGACGCCCGAACCGGTGGAGACCACCAGCAAGGCGCCGTCGAAGAAGCCCACCAAGCCGCAGTCGGCCGAGCCGACCGAGCCGCCGTTCTGGAGTCAGCTGCCCGACTGCGCGCACTACGACAAGACCAAGCCGATCTCGAAGAGCAAGGTGAAGACCGCGCTGAAGTCGGCCGCGTCCCGCGTCTACTGGCGCACCGAGGCGCCGAGCCTGCGGATCAACTACCCGCTGATCAAGGCGGTGGCGTGGCAGGAGAGCGGCTGGCAGAGCAACATCCACAACTGCGACGGCGGCGCCGGGGTCATGCAGGTCATGCCCGACACGGTCAGCATGATCAACAACCGGTTCGGCCTGACGTACGACGCGTCGCAGTACCAGCAGAACATCTACGCCGGCGGCAACTACCTGGCCTGGCTGACGAAGTGGGCCGGCGACAACTACTTCGGCGGCAGCTACAACCTGAGCGCCGCCAAGTGCAAGTCGAGCAGCTCGTGGTGCCTGCTCAACGTGGTCATCTCGGGCTACAACGCGGGCTCCGGCGGCATCGAGCAGGCCGCCGCCGACAAGACCCTGCCCAACCCGTCGTACGTGGCGTCCGTGCGCGCGCTGATGAAGCGGTGCCAGTGCGACCAGTACTGAGCGGCGAGCTACACTAGTCGCGGTACCCGAGACCCGCCGCGTTTGCCCTGAGCTGTTTTGCCTACTTAGGCTGCCGGTAGTAAGGTCTCGGGGTTGTCGTGTGTTGATGAAGCTGGCGAGCTGTGAGTTGAGCTTGCAGCTCACCCTAAGGAGCCCTACGCAATGCCGCCCAAGAAAAAGACTCATGAGGTAACCCTCGCGCTTGAGGCGGGTAACGCCGCGATGGTCGACCTCGGCAAGATGCTTGGTCCGACCGGGGCCAACATGCGTGCCGTCAAGGTGGAGTACGACGAGGCCACCGCCAAGAACCGTGGCGAGATCATCCCGGTGATCGTCAGCGTCTACGAGGACCGCAGCCACACGCTGGCCTACAAGACGCCGCCGACCAGCTTCCTGATCCGCAAGGCTCTGGGCATTCAGTCCGGCGCGTCCAACCCGCTGACCCAGACCGTCGGCACGCTGAGCGCGACCCAGGTCAAGGAGATCGCCGAGCGCAAGCTCCCCGACCTCAACGCCAACGACCTCGACGCCGCGATCCAGATCGTGTCCGGCACCGCCCGCTCCATGGGTGTGAAGGTCGCGCAGTAACGCGAGCTCCTGCAAAAAGCCCCCGGTGCACCCCGGGGGCTTTTTCGTGCCCGGAACCGTCAGGACTTGCCGATGATCTCTTCGATGAGGCCGTACTCCAGCGCCTCCTGGGCCGTCAGGCCGCGGCCGGCGGACAGGTCGTCCTCGATGCGGCTGCGGGTCTGGCCGGTCAGCTCCACCAGCCGCAGGGTGATCTCCTCGAGCTCGCGCAGATGCTGCCCGGCGGCGCGCGCCACCTCGTCGGCGGTGCCGCTGACGGCGGCCGCGCGGGGCTCGGTCAGCCGGAAGCGGGCGTGCCGGAAGGCGGCGCGCTTCTCCGCGGCCGCGAGGACCGCGACCACGGCACCGCCGGCCTCCGAGGTGACGACCGCGTGCACCGGCGAGGCCATCGAGTCGATCACGTCGATCACCGAGAGGGCGGCCGCCAGCTCCCCGGCCCCGCTGGCCACGTGCAGCTGCACCGGGGCGGTGCCGGCGGCGTCGAGCGTGAGCAGCGCGGCCGCGACGCCGGTGGCGCCCTCGGGGGTGAGCGGGCCGCGGATCATGACGATGCGCTGGTCGAAGAGTCGCTCCTCCAGCCACCCCGGCAGGCCGGGCCCGCCGGCGGGGGGAAGGTGTGGCGGCCAGGGCTCGGGATTTTGCGATGGTTGCCCCCACCGCATCGGATCGTGCCGCAGATTCACCGAAACCTCCCGTCTGCCGCGTGCCGCCAGCCTAACCACGCGGGCACGGGAGGCGGCCACTCCTTCCGCTCAGGGCAAACAGATCGATCGGGGTGGCCGGCGGGTTACGTTGGGACGATGGGCGGCAACGCGGTCATCGGCCTGGTGGTGCATCCTCGCAACGACGTCAGCGAATCCGTCGCGACGGTGGTCGCCGTGGCGGCCCGGGTCGGCGCCCGGGTGGTGGCCCGGCCCGCCGACGCGTCGCGGCTGGGCCTGTTCGCCCTGGACGAACCGGAGTTCGCCGAGCAGGCCGACTTCGTGTTCAGCCTGGGCGGCGACGGCACCATGCTGGGCGCGATGCGGCTGATGGCGGGCCGCCCCACCCCGATCCTCGGCGTCAACCACGGCAACCTCGGCTTCCTCATCGAGACCAGCCCGGCCGAGCTGCCCGGTGCACTCGAACGGCTGATCGCCGGCGAGTTCAGCCTCGAACCGCACAGCGGCCTCGCGGCGGGCCCGGACATCGCCTTCAACGACGTGGTCCTCACGGCCGCCAAGCCCTGGACGTCGGTGGCGCTCGACCTCTCGCTGAACGGCGTCCGCCACGGCTACTTCCGCTGCGACGCCGTGGTCGTGTGCACCCCGACGGGCTCTACCGCCTACAACTACGCGGCCGGCGGCCCGATCATCTCCCCGTCGGTGCCCGCGATCGGCCTCACCCCGGTGGCCCCGATGGCCGGCATCAGCCGCCCCATCGTCCTCGGCGGCGCCGAGGTCATCACCCTGCGCGGCACGGCACCCGCCCGCGCCTCCCTCGACGGCGCCTCGTCCGTCGAGCTCCCCGAGGGCACCGACATCACCCTCCAGCTGCGCCCGAACGCCGTCAACGTGGTCCGCTTCGACCGCGCCGCCCACGAGCGCCGCACCCGCATCAAGCTCAGCCTGCTCGACCTGCCGCTGCGCCCCGACCAGCTGATCGAGCTGGTCCCCGAGCACCTCCGCGACCGCGTCCTGAAACAGCAGTCCTAGACCTCGCCGCGGGACGTGGCGGCCTGGGCCGGGCCCGGGCCCGGCTCAGGCGGTGGGTCACCAGCCTCGTTCGCGCCATTCGGCGAGGTGGGGGCGCTCGTTGCCGAGGGTGGAGTCCTTGCCGTGGCCGGGGTAGAACCACGTGTCGTCGGGCAGGCGGGAGAAGACCTTGCTCTCCAGGTCGTCCATCAGCGACAGGTGGTCCGCGGGGGTGACCGTCTTGCCGTGGCCGCCGGGGAAGAGGCTGTCGCCGGTCCACAGATGGGCGGTGCCGTTCGGGTCCTGGTAGAGCAGGGCGATCGAGCCGGGCGTGTGGCCGACCAGGTGGATGACCTCCAGGGCCGCGTCGCCGACCGTGATGGTCTCGCCCTCGCGCAGGTCGCGGTTGACCAGGGGGATCTCGGCGGCGTCCTCGATGTGGGCCAGCGACTCGGCGCCGGTCTTGCTGATCACCTCGGAGAGGGCCTGCCAGTGGTCGCCGTGGCGGTGGGTGGTGACCACCGTGGCCAGGCCGCCGTCGCCGATCAGGCCGAGCAGGGTGCCCGCCTCGTTCGCGGCGTCGATCAGCAGCTGCTCGCCGCCGCTGCGCAGCAGGTAGGCGTTGTTCTCCATCGGGCCGACGGCGACCTTGGTGATGGTCAGGGCGCCGAGGTCGCGGACGTCGGCGGGCCCGCCGACGGTCACGTCACCGGTGTAGGTCATGTCACTTCCACCTCGCTGGTTCGGGGAGCTCGCCATCCGGCGAGACGGTCAGGTCGGCGCCGTCGGCGCGGCCGGCCAGCCACGCGGCGAGCGACTTGGTCGGGCCGCCGATCACCGGCGGGTTGTCGGCCGAGCCGATGGTCAGGGCGTGTTCGATGCCGTACGGGCGCAGCTCCATCGCGGGCCAGCCCGCCGAGACCGCCTCGCTGACGATCTCGCGCAGCAGCCGCAGCGCGAACGCGTCGGACCAGTCGGCCGGCGTGTAGGACAGGCCCAGGTCGACGTGGTGGACGCTGACCTCGCGCAGGCGCGCCCACGGCACCGCGGCCGCCGACTGGTTGATCGGCGGCAGGAAGAACGCCCACGCCTCGGCCGGCATCGCGGCGCCGGCGTCGGCGAAGCGGTCGTGCGCGGCGCGGATGTCGTCGAGCTGCTCGCGCAGCGGGCGCCCGGCGCCCTCCTGGATGCCCGCCTCGCGCGCCTCGGCGGAGGCGTACGGCGGCGTCTCCACGCCCGTGCGGGCCCAGGTCAGCAGGTTCGTCAGCGCGTCGGCGTTGCGCGCGACGTGGGTCAGGACGTGCCCGACCGTCCAGTCGGGCAGCAGCGACGGCCGGCCGACCGCGGCGGGATCCAGGTCGGCGGCGGTGCGCAGAAGTTCCTCGGTGGCTCGGTCCACGTCTGTCAGGAGAACGAGCGGGTCCATTGTCATGACGGACTGCACCGGGCGAAGCGAGGGCCGGGACGGCATGGCGAAGGCAGCTGGGTCACGTGCAAAACCCTATCGGCACGGAATTCGCTTTCGCAGAGGTAGTCGCGACCGTACCGTCTGTGCAGACGCGCCGATCGAGCCCGCGGAGGAGGTGGGGAGCGTGCTGTTCGTCCTTGCGTCCCTTCACCCGGAGGCTCTCGCCTGACCGCCCACCGGCCAGGCAGGACTCCCGTCCCGTAAAGGGTTCCCATGTCGCACGACCTGTCCCGCCTCGGCTGGGACGAGACCTTCGCATCCGCCTACCGTCGTTTCGACCGTTCCGACGCCTCCGCCGGGCGTGTCCTGCGCGCCGATCGCGGCGTCTGCACGGTGCTCGACGCCACCGGCGTCACCCGGGCCAGCCTGGCCGGCGGTGTCCTTCTCACCGCGGCCGGCGACCCCTCGCGCCTGCCCTGCGCCGGCGACTGGGTGGTGCTGCGCCACTGGCCCGACCGCCGGGTCACGATCGAGGGTGTCCTGCCGCGGCGCACCACGCTCATCCGCCGCACCTCCGACAAGGACTCCACCGGCCAGGTCCTCGCGGCGAACATGGACACCGTCGCGGTCGTCGAGCCGATCCACCCCGAGCCGGACGACGCCCGCATCGAGCGCCTGCTGGCCCTGGCCTGGGAGTCCGGCGCCCAGCCCCTGCTCCTGCTCACCAAGAGCGACACGTCCGCCGATCCCGAGGCGGTCGCCCGGCAGCTCGCCGAGCTGGCCCCCGGCGTGCCGGTCCTGCCGATCAGCGTGCGACGTCACCACAACATCGATGCCGTACGCGAGCACGCGCGCCCCGGGCGCACGCTCGCGCTGCTGGGCCGTTCGGGCGCGGGCAAGTCCACGCTCGTCAACGCGCTGGCCGGCACGCCCGTGATGCCCGTGCAGCAGATCCGTGACGTGGACGGCAAGGGCCGGCACACGACGGCGTACCGCAATCTGGTCCTGCTGCCGAACGGCGGCGCCGTGCTGGACACGCCCGGCATCCGCGGGGTGGGCCTGCTCGACACCGCCGAGGGGCTCGACCGGGCGTTCGCCGACATCGCCGACATCGCCGCCCGATGCCGGTTCGACGACTGCCGCCACGACTCCGAGCCGGGCTGCGCGGTCGCCGTGGCGGTGGCCGGCGGGTCGCTCGCCCCGCGGCGGCTTGCTTCCTGGCGGAAGTTGCGGCACGAGATCGAGGTCGAATCGGCTCGTCAGACGGCCCGCCTAGCAGGCGCCGCGGGCAACCGGCGGCGGAGGCACTGAAGGGGAGTTGTCAGGGAGGGTTGCCTTCAGTCCGGTCAAGGGCGGTGGTGGGGCGGTTGGACGGGCTGTAACAATGCCCCGGTGCAGACGGTGGAAGAGGTGGTCGAGGAGCAATCGGCCGGGGCGCCGGTCCGCCGGCGGAGCCGGTCGGATGTGCTGGCGGCGCTGAGCTATCTGGCGCTGTCGGTGCTGGTGATGATCCGGCTCTGGCTCGACCCGAACGGCCGCGTGCTCGCCGGCAACAAGGACGACCACAACGTCTTCCTCTTCATGCTCGCGCACGGCGAACGGGTGATCTTCCACGGCGACAGCCCGTTCTACTCCGGCCGGCTCAACGTGCCCGACGGTGTGAACATGATGGCCAACACCTCGGTGCTGGTCCTCAGCCTGCCGCTCGCCCCGGTCTCGCATTTCCTCGGCGTGGGCTTCTCCGTCGCGCTGCTGATCACGCTGGGCCTGGCCGGCACGGCCTTCGCCTGGTATTTCGTGCTCTCCCGCCACCTGGTGACCAGCCGGGTGGCGGCGTGGATCGGCGGCCTGTGGTGCGGCTTCGCGCCCGCGATGATCTCGCACGCGAACGGCCACGTGAACTTCGTCAGCCTGTACGTGGTGCCGTTCATCGTCCTTCAGGTGCTGCGGCTGCGCGAGCCGGGCCGGGTGGTGCGCGGCGGGGTGATCCTCGGCCTGCTCATCGTGGTCCAGGTCTTCATCAACGAGGAGGCGCTGCTGTTCACCGCGCTGGCGCTGGGCGTCTTCGTCGTCGCGTACGGCGTGATGGCCTGGAGTCGCGCCAAGCGTGAGGCGCCGCAGGTGGTCAAGGGTCTCGGCGTCGCGGCCCTGCTGTCGGGCACGCTGCTGGCCTATCCGCTGTGGTATCAGTTCTTCGCGCCCGGCAACTACCACGGCCAGCCGTTCGAGCCGGACAAATACGCCACCGACCTGGCGTCGCTGGGCTTCTTCGCGCGGCAGTCGCTGGCCGGCTACGCGGCGCTGACCCGCGAGATGAGCGTCAGCGCCACCGAGGACAACACGTTCTTCGGGCCGATCGGCCTCGTCATGATCATCGTGTCGGTGGTGGTGCTGTGGCGCTCGGTCGCGGCCCGCGCGGCGGCGATCTCCGCGTTCGTGCTGCTGGTCGTCTCGATGGGCCCCGAGCTGGTGGTCTTCGGGCACCGCACCGGCGTTCCGCTGCCGTTCGGCCTGATCAGCCACGTGCCGGTCATCGACCTGGTGAGCGTGACCCGGTTCGCGATGGTGCCCGCGACGATCGCGGGCGTGCTGCTGGCGCTGGCCACCGACCGGTCGCGCGCCTTCGCGCCGAAGCGGAGGCGGCTGTTCCAGGTGGGCCTGGTGCTCGCCCTGGTGCCGCTGTTCCCCAAGCCGGTGCCGGTCATCGAGGGCGACCCGATGCCGCCGTTTCTCACCCAGGGCATCTGGCGGCAGTACGTGACCGGCAACCGCACGCTGGTGACGGTCCCGCTGCCCGAGGTCACCACCGGGCGCACCGGCATGCGCTGGGCGACGTTGTCGCACCTCGACTACCCGACGCCGCGCGGCTACTTCATGGGCCCGGTCAACCCGCCCACCGACAACACCGGCTCGTGGAACGCGCCCCGCCGCTTCACCTCCGACCTGCTCTACCAGGTGCGCGAGTACGGCATCAGGCCGCAGCTCACGGCGGCCGACCGGGCGCGCATCACCGAGGACCTGATCTTCTGGCGGGCGGCCGTGGTCGTCCTCGTGCCGAACAGCCGCAACGGCGACGACCTGGAGGCGACGCTCACCGACGCGTTGGGCGCGCCACAGCTCATCGGCGGCGTCGAGGTCTGGGACGTACGCTATTTGGCGGTTCCCTCCTGAGGGTGAACCCATCCGTGGGTGAACTGCGGGAATGTGCGCCATCTGGCAAGCGCTGCACCTTCTCGGGCCGTCGGCGGCGAAAACTTGTCGTACCCCGCCGTTAGAGTGGCCCGCGGCTCTTGCTGCAATCAAACACCTGTACGGAGAGGCTGGCTGGTGGCCGACCGTTTGACTATTCGAGGCGCGCGCGAACACAACCTGCGCGACGTCAGTCTTGACCTGCCCCGCGACGCGATGATCGTCTTCACCGGTCTGTCCGGGTCCGGCAAGTCCAGCCTCGCGTTCGACACGATCTTCGCCGAGGGGCAGCGACGCTACGTCGAGTCGCTCTCGTCGTACGCGAGGCAGTTCCTCGGGCAGATGGACAAGCCCGACGTCGACTTCATCGAGGGCCTGTCCCCGGCGGTGTCGATCGACCAGAAGTCCACGTCGCGCAACCCGCGCTCGACCGTCGGCACCATCACCGAGGTCTACGACTACCTGCGCCTGCTCTACGCGCGCACGGGCATCCCGCACTGCCCGGTCTGCGGCGAGCGGATCAGCAAGCAGACCCCGCAGCAGATCGTCGATCGGGTCCTCGCCATGGACGAGGGCACCCGGTTCATGGTGCTCGCGCCGGTCATCCGCGGCCGTAAGGGCGAATACGTCGACCTGTTCGCCGAGCTCCAGGCCAAGGGCTACGCGCGCGCCCGGGTCGACGGCGTGGTCCACCCGCTGACCGAGCCGCCGAAGCTCAAGAAGCAGGAGAAGCACACCATCGAGGTGGTCGTCGACCGCCTGAGCGTCAAGGCGAGCAGCAAGCAGCGCCTCACCGACTCCATCGAGTCGGCGCTGGGCCTGGCCAACGGCATCGTGCTGCTCGACTTCGTCGACCTCCCCGAGGACGACCCGCAGCGCGAGCGGCGGTTCTCCGAGCACCTGGCCTGCCCCAACGACCACCCGCTGGCGATCGAGGACCTCGAGCCCCGGGTCTTCTCGTTCAACGCGCCCTACGGCGCCTGCCCCGAGTGCACCGGCATCGGCACCAAGAAGGAGGTCGACCCGGAGCTGCTCGTCCCCGACGAGGAGCGCAGCATCCGCGAGGGCGCGATCCAGCCGTGGTCCGGCGGCCAGACCCAGGAATACTTCCTGCGCCTGCTCGAGGCGCTGGCCGACAGCGAGAAGTTCAGCGTCGACACGCCGTGGCGCCAGCTGCCCTCCCGGGCGCAAAAGACGATCCTGTACGGCTCGGAGGACCAGGTCCACGTCCGCTACCGCAACAAGTACGGCCGTGAGCGCTCCTACTACACCGGCTTCGAGGGCGTGGTGCAGTGGATCGAGCGGCGGCACAACGACACCGAGAGCGACTGGTCCCGCGACAAGTACGAGGGCTACATGCGCGACGTGCCGTGCCCGGTCTGCGGCGGCGCGCGGCTCAAGCCCGAGGTGCTGGCCGTGACCATCGCCGGCAAGAGCATCGCCGAGGTCTGCAACCTGTCCATCGGTGACTGCGCCGAGCTGCTGGCCGGCCTCGAGCTCGACGACCGGCAAAAGATGATCGCCGAGCGGGTCCTCAAGGAGATCAACGCCCGGCTGCGCTTCCTGGTCGACGTCGGCCTGGAGTACCTGTCGCTCGACCGCGGCGCCGGCACCCTGTCCGGCGGCGAGGCGCAGCGCATCCGGCTCGCCACCCAGATCGGCTCCGGCCTGGTCGGCGTGCTCTACGTTCTCGACGAGCCGTCGATCGGCCTGCACCAGCGCGACAACCACCGGCTCATCGAGACCCTGGTGCGGCTGCGCGACCTGGGCAACACGCTGATCGTGGTGGAGCACGACGAGGACACGATCCGGACGGCCGACTGGATCGTCGACATCGGCCCCGGCGCCGGCGAGCACGGCGGCCAGATCGTGCACAGCGGCTCGGTCGAGGGCCTGCTCAAGAACAAGAACTCGCCGACCGGCGCCTACCTGTCGGGCCGCAAGTCGATCCCGACGCCGGCCGGCCGCCGCCCGCAGGTGCCGGGCCGCGAGCTGGTCGTGCACGGCGCCCGCGAGCACAACCTGCGCAACCTGACGGTGAGCTTCCCGCTCGGGCAGTTCATCGCGGTCACCGGTGTGAGCGGCTCGGGCAAGTCGACCCTGGTCAACGACATCCTGTACACGGTGCTCGCCAACCAGATCAACGGCGCGCGCATGGTGCCCGGCCGGCACACGCGCATCACCGGCCTGGAAAACGTCGACAAGGTCGTCGGCGTCGACCAGTCGCCGATCGGGCGCACCCCGCGCTCCAACCCGGCGACCTACACGGGCGTGTTCGACAACATCCGCAAGCTGTTCGCCGAGACGACCGAGGCCAAGGTGCGCGGCTACGGCCCGGGCCGGTTCTCGTTCAACGTCAAGGGCGGCCGCTGCGAGAACTGCTCCGGCGACGGCACCATCAAGATCGAGATGAACTTCCTGCCGGACGTCTACGTCCCCTGCGAGGTGTGCAAGGGCGCGCGGTACAACCGGGAGACGCTCGAGGTGCACTACAAGGGCAAGACGATCTCCGAGGTGCTGGAGATGCCGATCGAGGAGGCCGCGGAGTTCTTCCAGCCGATCCCGGCGATCCACCGGCACCTCAAGACGCTGGTCGACGTCGGCCTGGGCTACGTGCGGCTCGGCCAGCCGGCGCCGACCCTGTCGGGCGGTGAGGCCCAGCGCGTCAAGCTCGCCTCCGAGCTCCAGAAGCGCTCCACCGGCAAGACGGTCTACGTGCTCGACGAGCCGACCACCGGCCTGCACTTCGAGGACATCCGCAAGCTGCTGATGGTCCTCAACGGCCTGGTCGACAAGGGCAACACGGTGATCACGATCGAGCACAACCTCGACGTGATCAAGACGGCCGACTGGCTGATCGACATGGGTCCCGAGGGCGGCAGCAAGGGCGGCCTGGTGCTCGCCACCGGCACACCCGAGGAGCTGGCCGAGGTGGGCGAGAGCCACACGGGACAGTTCCTGCGGCACATGCTGGGCCTCGAGGGCGAGGCCGCGGGAGCCGCCGAGGCCACCGCCCGCGCGGCCAAGGCCAACGGGGTCAAGGCCAACGGCGCCAAGGCCAACGGCGCCAAGACCGCGGGCGCGCGGACCAGGGCCCCGCGGTCGCGGGCCAAGGCGGTCGTCTGATCGTCACTGGGTGAGCTGATCGTCGCTGGGCGAGCGTCCAGCAACGTCACAGGTGACTCATAGCTACCACGCCCGGTCGGGACCCTAGTCTCGACCGGGCGTCGTCGCGCCCGTCAAAGGTGGACAACGGCACCGGGCAAACAGGCACAAAGACGGATGAGACCGGCGGACAATTTCGCCGATAGCCTGAACCCGAGGCGGCCGCGACAGCGTATGTAGAGGCGACGCCGCGTGACCCACTCATGCGGAACCAGGCACTGGAGGACAACAACATGACAGACGTGCAGACCAGGACCGACGCCGAGCTCACCGACGAGCCGAACCGTCCCGGTACGGCGTCGACCCGCCGTGTCGTCCTTCTCGGCGCGGGTGGGCTGGGCGCCGCCTGCGTGCTCGCCGCCTGCGGCACGGGCACCACGAGCACCAACAGCAACGGCAGCGACTTCTCCGACAACCCCGCCCCCGCCGGCAGCGCCGGTGCCGACTCGGACGGCACCGGCAACACGGCCACCGGTGGCTCGGCGCTGGCGCTCGCCGCGGACGTGCCCGAGGGCGGCGGCATCATCAAGGGCGAGTACGTGATCACCCAGCCGGTGGCCGGGACGTACAAGGCGTTCAGCAAGGTCTGCACGCACGCCGGCTGCGACGTCAACAAGGTGGACGCCGGCGAGATCTCCTGCCCCTGCCACAACAGCAAGTTCTCGATCGAGACCGGCCAGCCCACCTCCGGGCCGGCGACCAAGGCCCTCCCCGAGACCAAGGTCAAAAAGGACGGCGACAACATCGTCGCGGCCTGACCCGGCTTTTCCGGCCGGAGGCCCGGGCCGTGGCGGCGGCGCCGGACCTCCGGTCGGGTAATCATGTCAGTCCCCCGCACTAGTGTTGAGACCGTGCCAGACCCCTCCAGCTATCGCCCGGCGCCCGGGACGATCCCCGAGTCGCCCGGCGTCTACCGTTTCCGCGACCCGGCCGGCCGCGTCATCTACGTGGGCAAGGCCAAGAACCTGCGGAACAGGCTCAACTCCTACTTCGCCGACACCTGGTCGCTGCACGCCCGCACGCAGCAGATGGTCACCACGGCGGCCAGTGTGGACTGGGTCACGGTCGGCACGGAGGTCGAGGCTCTCCAGCTCGAGTTCAGCTGGATCAAGGAGTTCGACCCGCGCTTCAACGTCAAGTACCGCGACGACAAGTCCTACCCGTTCCTCGCCGTCACGCTCAACGAGGAATACCCGCGCCTGCAGGTGATGCGCGGCGCCAAGCGCAAGGGCGTGCGCTACTTCGGGCCCTATTCACACGCGTGGGCGATCCGCGAGACGCTCGACCTGCTGCTGCGGGTGTTCCCGGCGCGCACCTGCTCGTCCGGCGTCTTCAAGCGCGCCGGCCAGATCGGCCGCCCCTGCCTGCTCGGCTACATCGGCAAGTGCTCGGCGCCGTGCGTCGGCTCGGTCAGCGCCGACGAGCACCGCGCGATCGTCGACGACTTCTGCGACTTCATGGCCGGGCGCACCGACACGTTCGTCAAGCGGCTCGAGCGCGAGATGATGCAGGCCTCCGAGGAGCTCGAGTTCGAGCGGGCGGCCCGGCTGCGCGACGACATCGCCGCCCTGCGCCGCGCGATGGAGAAGCAGACGGTGGTGCTCGGCGACGGCACCGACGCCGACGTGGTCGCCTTCGCCGAGGACCCGCTCGAGGCGGCGGTCCAGGTCTTCCACGTGCGTGACGGGCGGGTGCGCGGCCAGCGCGGCTGGGTCGTCGAAAAGGTCGAGGACCTCACCACCGGCGACCTGGTGCACCACTTCTGCAGCCAGATGTACGGCGGCTCCGAGGGTGAGAACGACGTCCCGCGTGAGCTGCTGGTGCCGGCGCTGCCCGACGACGCCGCCGCGCTGGAGAACTGGCTCTCCGAGCACCGCGGCAGCCGGGTGTCGATGCGGGTGCCGCAGCGCGGCGACAAGAGGGCGCTGCTCGAGACGGTCGCGCGCAACGCGGGCGAGTCGCTCCAGCGCCACAAGCTGCGCCGCGCCGGCGACCTGACCACGCGCAGCAAGGCGCTCGACGAGATCGCCGAGGCGCTGGGGCTCGACTCGGCGCCGCTGCGCATCGAGTGCTTCGACGTGTCCCAGATCCAGGGCACCGACGTGGTGGCCTCGATGGTGGTCTTCGAGGACGGCCTGCCCCGCAAGAGCGAATACCGGCGGTTCGCGGTCCGCGGCAACCCCGACGGCAGCGGCACCGACGACCTGTCGGCGATGAGCGAGGTCATGCGGCGGCGGTTCGCGCGCTTCCGAGCGCAGCCGGGGGCGGAGGGGCCGCTCGACCAGCCGTCGGCCGACCCCGGGTCGGGCGACCTCGATCCGCCCGCCGAGCCCGGCCAGTCCTGGCTGTCCACCGCGCCGGGTGAGCCTGCCACGTCCGGCCGGCCTGCCACGTCCGGCCGGCCGGCCGCGCTCGGTCAGACCGCCGTGTCGGGCCGGGCTGCCGACTTCGCCGAGTCCGGCGGGCCGGCTGAGCTCGGCCAGCCGGCTGACCTTGACGTGCCCACCAACGATCTTCCCGGCATCGATCCGCTGACGGGCAAGCCGCGGCGCTTCGCCTATCCGCCGCAGCTGGTCGTCGTCGACGGTGGGCAGCCGCAGGTGCAGGCGGTGGCGGCGGTCTTCGCCGACCTGGGCATCACCGACGTGGCGCTCTGCGGGCTCGCGAAGCGCCTCGAGGAGGTGTGGCTGCCGGGCGACGACTTCCCGGTGATCCTGCCGCGCACGTCCGAGGCGCTCTACCTGCTCCAGCGGGTCCGCGACGAGGCGCACCGGTTCGCGATCACGTTCCACCGGCAGCGGCGCTCCAAGCGGATGACGGCGTCGGCGCTCGACAACATCCCGGGGCTGGGGGAGACGCGGCGCAAGGCGCTGCTGCGGCACTTCGGGTCGCTCAAGCGGCTCTCCGCGGCCACCCCCGAGGAGATCTGCGAGGTGCCGGGCATCGGGCGGCGCACGGCCGAGGCGGTGCTGGCGGCCTTGATCCCGCCGTCCTCCACGGGTGAGGCGGCAGCGCAAGACACCGCTTCCCCGGACGCCGCTTCCGCGGACGCCGCTTCCCCGGACGCCGCTTCCGCGGACACCGTTTCCCCGGACACCGATTCTTCGGACGCCGCGTCGCCGGATGCCGCTTCTTCGGGCGTCGCTTCCTCGGGCGCGGCCGATTCCGGGGCGGCAGGCGCCGAGGCGCCGGAGCCGGGGGCGATCCCGCCGGGCGGCGCGGGGCGGGCACGGGCGCGCAGCGGCCGGGTCAACGCGGGCTCGAACAGGTCGCACGTGACACCGACCTGACGGCCACCCGGAACGAGGAGCGCGAGCCGATTGTTGTAACGACTGGTCCGGGACACCGGATCGGGTAGACGACAGCCGTCCGGGCGGTTGGCCCCGGCGGCTTCGGCCTAGGATGTTGTGTCCGCCGCAGCGGGCACGGACGCGGGAGGCGTGGTGACGGAGTCGATGCCGGAGTACGTGGCGGACTCTGATGTGATTGACCCCGACGAGGTGACGACCGATCTGGTCATCGTCACCGGGGTGTCCGGCGGCGGGCGCAGCACGGTGGCCCGGGCGCTGGAAAATGTCGGCTTCTACGTCGTCGACAACCTGCCCCAGGCACTCATGCTCGACATGGCCCAGCTGGCGCTCCAGGCCGGCGGCGCCGCCCGGCGCACGGCCATGGTGCTCGACGTGCGCAGCCGCGCCTTCTCCACCGACCTGACCGGGGCGGTGCACGCCCTGCGCGAGCGCGGCTTCTCGCCGCGCGTGGTCTTCGTCGACGCCGAGGACGACGTGCTGATCCGGCGGTTCGAGTCGGTGCGCCGCTCTCACCCGCTGCAGGGCGACGGCCGCCTCGCCGACGGCATCGCCGCCGAGCGCAAGCTGCTCGCCGAGGCCCGCGAGCAGGCCGACGTGATCATCGATACCAGCCACCTCAACGTCAACCAGCTCCGCCGCCGGGTCGAGGAGCTGTTCGGCGGCGAGGACGTGCGCCGGCTGCGCATCACCGTGCTGTCCTTCGGCTTCAAGTACGGGCTGCCCCCGGACGCCGACTACGTGATGGACGCCCGGTTCCTGCCCAACCCGTTCTGGGTGCCGGCCCTGCGCGACCACACCGGCCTCGAGGACGCGGTGAGCACGTACGTCCTCGACCAGGAGGGCGCGAACGACTTCGTGAAGACGTACGCGTCGCTGATCGCCGCGACCGCGCCCGGCTTCGAGCGCGAGGGCAAGCGCTACCTGACCGTCGCGGTCGGCTGCACCGGCGGCAAGCACCGCAGCGTCGCCATCACCGAGGAGCTCACCGCCCAGCTGCGCGACATGCGGCTCTCGGCCCACTCGTCCCACCGCGACCTGGGGCGGGAGTAGGCATGGCCGGCCGGCCCCTCAGGGTGGTCGCGTTCGGCGGCGGGCACGGTCTCAGCGCCTCCCTGCGCGCCCTGCGCCGGGCGTCCGACGAGATCGATCTTGACATCACCGCGATCGTCACGGTGGGCGACGACGGCGGCTCCAGCGGCCGCCTGCTGACCGAGCGGGACGCGTTGCTGCCCCCGGGCGACCTGCGGCAGGCGCTGGCGGCGCTGGCCGACGACGATCCGGTCACCCAGCGCACCGCCCGGGTCCTGCAATATCGCTTCGCCGAGATCCCGGCGGGCGGCGAGGGCCCCGATCCGCTGGTCGGGCACCCGGTGGGCAACCTGCTGCTGCTCGGGCTCATGGAGATGCTCGGCGACCCGGTGCAGGCGCTCGACCACGCGGCCGCGATGGTCGGCGCGCGCGGGCGGGTGCTGCCGATGGCCCGGCACGCGATCGGCATCGAGGCGGAGGTGCGCGGCGCCGACCCCGATCGGCCGGGGGCGGTGGTCACCGTGCGCGGTCAGCACGCGGTCGCGGTGACCTGCGGTCACGTCGAGGCCGTACGCATCGAGCCCGCCGACCCGCCCGTCTGCGAGCCCGCGGTCGAGGCGATCGGCGCGGCCGACTGGCTCATCTTCGGACCCGGCAGCTGGTACACGAGCGTGCTGCCGCATCTGATGGTGCCCCGGCTCGCCAAGGCGATCATGAACAGCCCCGCACGGCGACTGGTGACGCTCAACCTGGCGGCCGACAACGAGACGCTCGGGCTCTCGGTGGCCGACCACCTGGCCGCCCTGCACTGGTACCTGCCGGGGCTGCGCGTCGACGCGGTGGTGGCCGACGGCAAGTGGGTGGGCGAGCCCGAGCCCGTACGGCTGGCCGCCGAGGCCCTGGGCGCCCGGCTGATTCTGGCACCCGTGGCCGTTGCGGGCGGCAGCCCCAGGCATGATCCTGAGTCGTTGGGCGTTGCTCTGGTGCCAGTATTGGGCGCCGCTCGTTAAGCACAGGCAATACGGCTCTTAATGGTAGAAATCCGGCGCATGAGGTGACAACACGATGGCGATGACGGCAGCGGTCAAGGACGAGCTGAGCCGGGTCGACGTGCCCAAGCCCTGCTGCCGTCGGGCGGAGATGGCGGCCCTGCTGCGGTTCGCCGGCGGCCTGCACATCGTTTCCGGCCGGGTGGTGGTCGAGGCCGAGCTCGACACCGGCGCGGTGGCGCGGCGGCTGCGGCGCGAGATCGCGGACGTGTACGGCTACCCGAGCGAGGTGCACGTGCTCGCCTCGGGCGGCCTGCGCAAGGGCAGCCACTACATCGTCCGCATCGTCAAGGACGGTGAGGCGCTGGCCCGCCAGACCGGCCTGCTCGACGTGCGCGGGCGCCCAGTGCGCGGCCTCCCGCCGCACGTGGTCTCGGCGAACGTCTGCTGCGCGGTGGCCGCCTGGCGCGGCGCCTTCATGGCGCACGGCTCGCTGACCGAGCCGGGCCGCTCCAGCGCCCTGGAGATCACCTGCCCGGGGCCGGAGGCGGCCCTGGCGCTGCGCGGCGCCGCCCGCCGCATCGGCATCACGGCCAAGGAGCGCGAGGTGCGCGGCGTCGACCGCGTCGTCATCAAGGACGGCGACGCCATCGCGGCCCTGCTGACCCGCATCGGCGCGCACGCGAGCGTGCTGGCGTGGGAGGAGCGCCGGGTCCGCCGCGAGGTGCGCGCCACGGCCAACCGCCTGGCCAACTTCGACGACGCCAACCTGCGCCGCTCGGCCCGCGCCGCGGTGGCCGCGGCCGCCCGGGTCACCCGCGCGCTGGAGATTCTCGCCGACGAGGCCCCCAACCACCTCACCTCGGCGGGCCGCCTGCGCCTGGAGCACCGCCAGGCGTCGCTGGAGGAGCTGGGCGCCCTGGCCGACCCGCCGCTGACCAAGGATGCGATCGCCGGCCGTATAAGGCGTCTGCTCGCCCTCGCCGACAAGCGCGCCCGTGACCTGGGCATCCCCGACACCGAGGCCGCCGTCACGCCGGAGATGATGGCCTGCTGACCTAGCTCCTTGACAAGGTGCTCCTTGTCAAGTGATCGTCTTCGCGCCATCCGGATTTTCGGCAGCGTTTCAACCCTTACCGCGAGGGTCGTGGACCCGGAAGACTCTCCGCCCATGAGAGGCAACGAAGCCCTCGCGCAGAGGGTGACAGCAGTAGAAAAAGAGCAAGTAAAACTGCGGCAGGGTATTGCGGAGGTGAGGATCTTGGCAGCGGGTGCGAGCCATGACGCAGCCGACTATCGGGCGGCGCTGCAAGGGCACAAGGCTTCGCTCGAGTCGCTGCGAGTGACGCAGCTAGAGCAGTCCGCCGCTCTGCGCCGGCTGGCCGAGACGCAGGAGCAGCACTTCGCCGAGCTGGGGGCAACCCAGGTCGAGCAGTTCACCCAGTTGCACGCGATCTCGAGCCAGCTCTCGGGGCTCTCCGGCGAGGTGCAGGGGCTCTCCGGCGAGGTGAAAGGGCTCTCCGCCGAGGTGCAGCGGCAAGGCGGCCAGTTGGAGAGCGTGTCCACCGAGGTGCAGCGGCACACCGGCCAGTTGGAGGGCCTGTCCGCCGAGGTGCAGCGGCACACCGGCCAGTTGGAGAGCCTGTCTGGTCAGATGCAGAGCCTGTCCACCGAGGTGCAGCGACACACCGGCCAGTTGGAGAGCCTGTCTGGTCAGATGCAGAGCCTGTCCACCGAGGTGGAGCGGATGCGGACGACGCAGCTCGAGCAGCATGCGGAGTTGCAGAAGCTGGGGGAGAACGAGCTCCGGCACTGGACCGAGTTGCAGGAGCTGCGACGCACCCAGCTGAGGCACCAGGCCGACCTCAGGCAGGACATCACGAAGATCGTTCGACTGCTGGAGGGGCGGCCCGGGGATCCCGGAGCCGACCGGCCCGATCCGGTGAACTGACGGGTAGCGAGCGAAGGGCCGCCCGGGCGGGGCGGTCCTTCGCCGTTTCCGCTTTCCATGGGAAGAAGCGCAGGTTAACGGTGGAGCTTAATAACGGTTAGGTCGCGCCCCCTGCGAGAGGCTTCCGGAGGGCTCGGATAGTGTCTTAGCCGACGGCGACGGTGCCGGCAGCTCGGCCGACCGCGCTGTGCGCCGCCCGTCAGTCGCGGCGCCTCCTCCTGCTGGCGCGGCGGCCGGACGCCCCTTTGCCGGCCCGGCTCACGGTCGGCAACGCAGACCCTCCGCCGGTCGCAAAATCCGGCGGACCGAAACGAGGAGATCCACCTGTGACCATCCGGGTTGGCATCAACGGCTTCGGCCGTATCGGCCGCAACTTCTTCCGGGCGGCTCTCGCCTCGGGCGCGGACATCGAGATCGTCGGCGTGAACGACCTGACCGACAACGCGACGCTGGCGCACCTGCTCAAGTACGACTCGATCCTGGGCCGTCTGCCGCAGGAGGTGAAGGCGACCTCCGACGAGATCACCGTCGGTGGCAAGACCTTCAAGGCGTTCGCCGAGCGCGACCCGAACAACCTGCCCTGGGGCGACCTGGGCGCCGACGTCGTCATCGAGTCGACCGGCTTCTTCACCGACGCCACCAAGGCCAAGGCGCACGTCGACAAGGGCGCCAAGAAGGTCATCATCTCGGCCCCGGCCAAGAACGAAGACATCACCATCGTCATGGGCGTCAACGACAACCTGTACGACGGCGCGCAGCACACGATCATCTCGAACGCGTCCTGCACCACCAACTGCCTCGCCCCGATGGCGAAGGTCCTGAACGACACCATCGGCATCGAGCGTGGCCTCATGACCACGATCCACGCCTACACCCAGGACCAGAACCTGCAGGACGGCCCGCACAAGGACCTGCGCCGCGCCCGCGCCGCCGCCCTCAACGTGGTGCCGACCTCGACCGGTGCCGCCAAGGCCGTCAGCCTGGTGCTGCCGGAGCTCAAGGGCAAGCTCGACGGCTTCGCGATGCGCGTGCCGATCCCGACCGGCTCGGCCACCGACCTCACCTTCCAGGCGTCCAAGGACACCTCGGTCGAGGAGGTCAACGCCGCGATCAAGGCCGCCGCCGACGGCGCGCTCAAGGGCATCCTCACCTACACCGAGGACGAGATCGTCTCCTCGGACATCGTCACCGACCCGGCCTCCTGCATCTTCGACGCCGGCCTCACCAAGGTCATCGGCAACCAGGTCAAGGTCGTCGGCTGGTACGACAACGAGTGGGGCTACTCGAACCGCCTCGTCGACCTGGTCAAGCTCGTCGGGGCCTGATCTCACGTGAAGACTCTCGACGACCTGCTCGGCGAGGGTGTCTCGGGTCGGCGCGTGCTCGTGCGCGCCGACCTGAACGTGCCCTTCGACAAGAACAACCCTGGCGTCATCAGCGACGACGGCCGCGCCCGCGCGGTGCTGCCGACGCTGGTCGCGCTGCGTGACGCGGGCGCCCGCGTCATCGTCGTCTCGCACCTGGGCCGCCCCAAGGGCGCCCCGGACCCGAAGTACACGCTGGCGCCGGTCGCCGCCCGCCTCGGCGAGCTGCTCGGCGCGCCGGTGGCCTTCGCGGCCGACACCGTCGGCGACGACGCGGCCGCCAAGGTGGAGGCGCTCCAGGACGGCCAGGTGCTGCTGCTGGAGAACCTGCGCTTCAACGCGGGCGAGACCTCGAAGGACGACGCCGAGCGCGCCGCCTTCGCGGCCCAGCTGGCCTCGTTCGCCGACTACTACGTCGACGACGCGTTCGGCGCCGTGCACCGCAAGCACGCCTCGGTCTACGACGTGCCGGCGGTCCTGCCGCACTACGCGGGCGGCCTGGTGCTGCGCGAGGTCGAGGTGCTCAAGAAGGTCACCGAGAGCCCCGAGCAGCCGTACGTGGTGGTTCTCGGCGGCTCGAAGGTCTCCGACAAGCTCGCCGTGATCAAGGCGCTGCTGCCGAAGGTCGACAAGCTGCTCGTCGGCGGCGGCATGTGCTTCACCTTCCTCAAGGCCCAGGGGCACGAGGTCGGCAAGTCGCTGCTCGAGGAGGACATGGTCGCGACCTGCCGTGACCTGCTCTCCGAGGCGCAGGGCCGGATCGTGCTGCCGGTCGACGTCGTCGCGGCCACCGAGTTCTCGGCGGACGCCGGCCACGTGACCGTCGACGCGTCGGAGATCCCGGCCGACCGCCTCGGTCTCGACATCGGCCCCAAGTCGGTCGCGCTCTTCGCTCAGGCCGTCGGGTCCGCGAAGACCGTGTTCTGGAACGGCCCGATGGGCGTCTTCGAGCTGGCGCCGTTCGCGGCCGGCACCCGGGGCGTGGCCGAGGCCATCACCAAGATCGACGGTTTCTCGGTCGTCGGCGGCGGCGACTCGGCCGCGGCCGTGCGCACGCTCGGCCTGGACGAGAGCGCCTTCGGGCACATCTCGACCGGTGGCGGCGCCTCCCTGGAGTACCTGGAGGGCAAGACCCTGCCCGGCATCGAAGCGCTGGAGAAGTGACGTGACCACGGAAGGTCGCCGGCCGCTCATGGCCGGAAACTGGAAGATGAACCTCAATCACTTCGAGGCGAACCTTCTGGTGCAGAAGCTGGCCGCGAGCCTGAGCGAGCAGCAGCTCACCGACGTCGAGGTGGCGGTCCTGCCGCCGTTCACCGACCTGCGCACCGTGCAGACCGCGGTCGACGGCGACAAGCTGCTCATCAAGTACGGCGCGCAGGACATCTCGCGGCACAAGTCCGGCGCGTACACCGGTGAGATCGCCGGCTCGATGCTGGAGAAGCTGGGCTGCACGTACGTGCTGGCCGGTCACTCCGAGCGCCGCGAGTACCACGACGAGACCGACGAGCTGGTCAACGCGAAGGTGAAGGCGGCCTTCGCGAGCGGCCTCACGCCGATCCTCTGCGTGGGTGAGGGCCTCGACATCCGCGAGGCGAACGCGCACTGCCCGCACTGCGTCGACCAGCTGGACGCGGGCCTGGCCGGGCTCAAGCCCGAGCAGGTCAAGCAGATCGTCATCGCGTACGAGCCGGTCTGGGCGATCGGCACCGGCAAGACGGCGACGCCCGAGGACGCGCAGGAGGTCTGCGGCGCGCTGCGGGCCCGGCTCGTCGAGAAGTACGGCGCCGAGATCGGCAACGAGGTGCGGATCCTCTACGGCGGCTCGGTGAAGGCGGCGAACATCGCGGCCATCATGGCGCAGCCCGACGTGGACGGTGCGCTGGTCGGCGGCGCGAGCCTCGACGCCGAGGAGTTCGCCTCCATCGCGCGGTTTCGGGAGCACGTAGCCCGCTGAGAAGTTCCCTGTGTGCCCGGGCGCCCCTGGTGTCCGGGCACACGCTATTGTTGGACCGCTGCTGTGCCCTTCGAGAGGAAACGAACCGACCATGCCGATGTGGTTCGCGTACACGTTGATCGTGTTGCTGGTGATCACCAGCATTCTGCTGACCCTGCTGATCCTGCTGCACCGCGGCAAGGGCGGCGGCATGTCGAGCATGTTCGGCGGCGGTGTCACCTCCAGCCTCGCCGGCTCCTCGGTGGCCGAGAAGAACCTCGACCGTTACACCGTGCTCGTGGGTGTCGTCTGGTTCGCCTGCATCGTCGGCCTGGGCCTTTGGCTCCGTCTGGCCCTTCCTGGCAGTTAAATGCCAGGCACGCTTCCTGACGGAGCGTAATAGTCGTAGAATCTGCCGCGCGTCCGGTTCTGCCGGGCGCGCGGCGTTTGTTTTGGTATGTTTCGCCCTCTCGACAGGAGTGACGTCCGTGTCCAGTGGCAGCGCGATCCGTGGCAGCCGAATCGGCTCGTCCCCGATGCGCCCCGACGAACGCAGTGAGCCGGCCCCGCGGCGGGAGGTGATCTACCACTGCTCCACCGGGCACACCAGCCGCATTCTCTTCGCGGCCGAGGCGTCCGCGCCCGAGACGTGGGACTGCCCGCGCTGCGGCCAGCCCGCCGGCCTCGACGGGCAGAACCCCCCCGGGCGGCTCCGCTCGGAGCCGTACAAGTCGCATCTCGCGTACGTCAAGGAGCGGCGCAGCGACGAGGACGCCGCCAAGATCCTCGAGGAGGCGCTGGCCAAGGTGCGCCAGCGCCGCGGCGAGTGAGCCGTCAGACGGTCGTCGAGCGGCCCAGGTAGGTCACGTTCTCCGCGCCGGGCACGGTGAGCTCGGTGAACCCCAGCCGGTCGTAGAAGACGCGCGCCCCGGCGTTGGCCGGGTTCATCCCCAGATGGACCCGGGCCACGCCGGCCTCGCGCAGGTTGTCGAGGAAGGCCGTGATCAGGCCGCGGCCGAAGCCCTTGCCCTGCCACTCCGGCAGCAGGTCGATGTGCAGGTGGGCGGGGTAGTCGGCGAGCTCCGGCACCAGCATGCGCTCCGGGTTGCGGTGCAGGCCGAGCCACATCTGGTCGCGGGGGTCGTCGCCGTAGCGGCCCTCGGTCGCCGGCAGCCACTCCTCGCGGTAGCGCTTCACGAAGTCGGCGGTGTCCTTCGTGCCGAGCACGTAGCCGACCGCGGTGCCCTCGCCGTCGTCGAGCACGTACGCCCTCTCCGGCTCCAGCACGACGTACGGCGCGGCGAAGATGTCGCCGACCAGCCGGTCGGAGCTGTTCTGCCCGCGGGCGTCGCCACCGGCGTCGGCGGTACGCACGCAGATGTCGTAGACGGAGTCGAGGTCGCTGGGCCGGTAGGCGCGGATCTTTGGTTGCACGCTGGGCAGTCTATGATTTGCCAGCTCCATGGCTCGAGCCACGTCCGCGATGCCACCATGTGCCGATGAACTGGACCCTCGAAGTGGTGGTGGTCCCGGTCGCCGACGTCGATCGGGCGAAGAAGTTCTACGCCGAGCAGCTCGGCTTCCACGTCGACCACGACACCGAGATCGACCAGGACGTCCGCATCGTGCAGCTGACGCCGCCCGGCAGCGGCTGCTCGATCGTCATCGGCAGGGGAGCGGTGCCCGACATGGCACCCGGCTCGCTGAAGGGGCTCCAGCTGGTCGTGCCCGACATCGAGGCCGCGCACGCCGAGCTGGCCGAGCGCGGCGTCGAGGTGAGCGACGTCCAGGTGGTGGGCGCCAACCCGCGGCCGGCACCGCACCCTCTGGACAACGTCGGGTTCGTCTTCTTCGACGACCCGGACGGCAACAGCTGGGCCGTCCAGCAGATCTCGTCGCGCGCCTAGCTGCGGGCGGCCACGTTCGCGGCGGCGGCCTTGTCGAGCAGCCAGTAGGTCTTCGAGGCGCCGGTGGCGTGCGCGGCCGGCAGGAGCTTGTCGCCGTTGAGCGCCTTGCCCACCGACTCGGTCTTGTCCGGGCCGGCGGCGATCAGCCACACCTCGTCGGCGCTCTGGATCGTCGGCATCGTCAGGGTGATCCGGTTCGGCGGCGGCTTCGGGCTGTTGTGCACCGCCGCGGTCGTGCCGGTCTCGTTCAGCACGGGGTGCTCGGGGAAGAGCGACGCCACGTGTCCGTCCTCGCCGACGCCGAGCATGAGCACGTCGAACGGTGGCACGTCGGCTCCGCCCAGCCGCAGCTCGGCCGCGTACCGCGCGGCGGCGGCCTCGGCGTCGTCGCCGTCGGGACCGTCGGAGGCGGGCATGGCGTGCACCCGGGCCGGGTCGAGCGGCAGCGCGTCGAGCAGGGCGGCACGCGCCTGGGTCTCGTTGCGGTCGGCGTCCCCGGCGGGCAGGAACCGCTCGTCGCCCCACCACAGGTCCACGTGCGACCAGTCGATCGCCGCGGCGGCCGGCAGGTCCTTCAGGGTGTGCAGCACCTTGCCGGCGATGCGGCCGCCGGTCAGCACCACGCTCGCCGTGCCGCGCTCCGCCTGCGCATCCACGATCTTGGCGACGAGCCGGGACGCCACCGTCGCCGCGAGGATGTCGGCGTCGGGCACTACCACGACCAAGGTCTTGCTCACGGTCTCTCCTGTCAAAGGCTGTGGGCCGTCCCCGAGAACGGAGGACGGCCCACGGATCTGTCGAAAACTACGCGGCCGAGCCGCCGGGGCCTGCCATGGCGCCGGCGTCGGACTCCGCCTTGGCGGCGAGCGCCGGGTCCTTCCACACGTGCACGCGCATCGGCGGCTTGTGGTCGAGCCCGGTCACGCCGGCCATCGCGCCGAGCGCGTCGGCGTAGATCTGGTCGGCGTCCAGGCGGCGCAGCTCCTCGGCCAGCTCGTCGCCGACCGGCCGCTTGGGCAGCGGCATGTAGCGGTCCTCCTGGCCGGTCCGGCTGAACAGCGCGGTGTTCTCCTCGCGGGTCACCGTCACCTGGTCGCCGTTCTCGCACTGGAGCGACACCGAGTGCATCCGCGGGGAGCGGTCGGTGTGCTGCAGCGTCGGGTGGATGCCGAGCCGCGACTGGAGCCAGCCGCGCATCAGCGCGGCGGTGGGGTCGGTCTCCGGCGCCGTGATGGTCGCGCCGACGACGCGCGCCTCGGTGGTGTCGAAGGCGCCCGCGACCAGGGTGCGCCACAGGGTGATGCGGGTCCAGGTCAGGTCGGTGTCGCCGGGCGCGTAGTCGAGCGCCCGCTGGCGCAGGGCCGCCACCGGGTCGGCCGCCTGCGCGCAGTCGGTGATCCGGCGGTCGGCGACGACGCCGAGGAAGTCGTTCGCGATGACGTCCGGCGGCTCCTGGTGCCACCAGGTGACGACCGGGACGTCCGGGGCGAGCAGCGGCATGACCACCGACTCGGCGTGCAGCGCGAGACGGCCGTACATGCGCATGACGACGGCCTCGGCGGGACCGAGACGGCCACCCACGACGATCTCGGCGTCGAGGCGGCTGCGGCCCTCCAGATCGGAGCGGACCACGATGAGCAGCCGGCACGGGTGCGCGGCGGCGGCAATCGTGGCGGCGGCCTCGGCCTCGCGGACCTTCTTCTCCTCCACGACGGCGACCAGCGTCAGGGCGAGGCCCGACGCGACGCCGCCGGCGCTGCGCCGCTCGGCGGCGAGCGCCTTGACCACCTCGTTGCCGGTGGTGTCCCAAAGACCGATCATGCTCGCCTCCACGCGCGGCCCTCGCGGGCCAGCATCTCGTCGGCTGCCCGCGGCCCCCACTCACCGGAGCGGTACGGCTCCGGCTTGGTGCCCGCCCAGGCGGCCTCCAGCGGGTCGATGACCTGCCAGCTCTGCTCGATCTCGGCGGCGTCCGGGAACAGGGTCCGGTCGCCGACCAGCACGTCCAGCACGAGACGCTCGTACGCCTCGGGGCTGGACTCGGTGAACGCCTCGCCGTACTGGAAGTCCATCGCGATGTCGCGGACCTCCATCGTGGTGCCCGGCACCTTGGAGCCGAACTTGAGCACCACGCCCTCGTCCGGCTGGACGCGGATGACGAGCTGGTTGTTGCCGAGCATCTCGACGTCGGCCGGGTCGAACGGCAGGTGCGGCGCGCGCTTGAACATGATCGCGATCTCGGTGACCCGGCGCGGCATGCGCTTGCCGACCCGTACGTAGAACGGCACGCCCGCCCAGCGCCTGTTCTGGATGCCCAGGCGGACGGCCACGTACGTCTCCGTCGTGGAGTTCGCCGGGATGTTCTTCTCCTCCAGGTAGCCGACGGCGCGCTCACCGGCGACCCAGCCCGGGAGGTACTGGCCGCGCACGGAGCCCTGGGAGATGTCCTTCGGGATGCTGATGGCCTTGAGGACCTTCAGCTTCTCGGCGCGGATGTCGTTGGGGTCGAAGCTCGTCGGCTCCTCCATGCCCACCAGGGCGAGGAGCTGGAGCAGGTGGTTCTGGAGCACGTCGCGCGCGGCGCCGGACGCGTCGTAGAACGCGGCGCGGGTGCCGATGCCGACGTCCTCGGCCATCGTGATCTGCACCGAGTCGACGTACTTGGAGTTCCACACCGGCTCGAACAGGCTGTTCGCGAAGCGGAGGGCCAGGATGTTCTGGACCGTCTCCTTGCCGAGGTAGTGGTCGATCCGGTAGACGTCGCTCGGGGTGAAGACCTCGTCGACGAGCTGGTTGAGCGCGATGGCGCTCTGCAGGTCGCTGCCGAAGGGCTTCTCCACGACGACCCGGCGCCAGCCGCCCGACTTCGCGTTGTCGGCCATGCCGGTGCGCGCCAGCTGGTTGAGCACCAGGGGGAAGGCGGCCGGCGGGATGGAGAAGTAGAAGGCGGCGTTACCCGGGATGCCGTTGCGCTCGCGGAGCTCGTCGAGGGTCTCGGCGAGGTGGTCGAACGCGGCGTCGTCGTCGAACGAGCCGGGCACGAACTGGAACTGGCTCGCCAGCCGCTGCCACACGTCCTCGCGCCACGGGGTCCGGGCGCCCTTCTTCGCCGCTTCGTACGCCAGCGACTCGAAGTCGCCGTCACCCCAGTCGCGGCGGGCGAAGCCCAGGACCACGAAACCGGGCGGCAGCAGACCGCGGTTGGCCAGGTCGTAGACGGCCGGGATGAGCTTCTTTCTAGACAGGTCACCGGTGACTCCGAAGATCACCAGAGCGCAGGGCTCCGGGATCCGGGGAAGCCTGCGGTCCTGTGCGGTACGCAGCGGATTGCCCACGTGATCCATCCTGCCAGTTTTCGGTGTCGTGCAGGTGTCTTAGCAGGTACAGCGTGAGGGGACCCACCGCTGTGGTGGGTCCCCGCACGATCAGGCTGCGTCGCTCGGGCTCTTCGAGCCGGAGGCGGCCGCCTTCAGCGACTTGTCGACGCCCTCGAGCAGCTCCTTCCAGCTCTGCTCGAACTTGTCGACGCCCTCGGTCTCGAGGACCTTGACGACGTCGTCGAAGTCGACGCCGGCGGCCTTGAGGTCGGCGAAGACCTTGCGGGCCGCGTCGTACTGCCCCGAGATGGTGTTGCCGCGGGTCTCACCGTGGTCGGCGAACGCCTTGATCACGGACTCGGGCATCGTGTTCACCGTGCCGGGAGCGATCAGCTCCTCGACGTAGATGGTGTCCTTGTACTCCGGGTTCTTGGTGGAGGTCGACGCCCACAGCGGACGCTGCGGCTGGGCGCCGGCGGCGGCGAGGGCCTTCCAGCGGTCGCCGCCGAAGACCTCCTCGTACGCCTCGTACGCCAGCTGGGCGTTCGCGATGGCGGCCTTGCCCTTGAGGGCCTTGGCCTCGTCGCTGCCGATCTTGTCGAGGCGCTTGTCGACCTCGGTGTCCACGCGGGAGACGAAGAACGACGCCACCGAGCCGATCTTGCTCAGGTCGTGCCCGTTCGCCTTGGCCTGCTCGATGCCGGCGAGGAACGCGTCCATGACCGCGCGGTAGCGCTCGAGCGAGAAGATCAGGGTCACGTTGACGCTGATGCCCTCGGCGAGCGTGGCGGTGATCGCCGGCAGGCCCGCGAGGGTCGCCGGGATCTTGATGAACAGGTTCTCGCGGTCGACCAGCCACCACAGGGTCTTGGCCTCGGCGACCGTGCTCTCGGTCTCGTGCGCCTTGCGCGGGTCGACCTCGATGGACACGCGGCCGTCGACACCGTTGGAGGCGTCGTACGCCGGGCGCTCCACGTCGCACGCGTCACGCACGTCGCGGGCCGTCATCAGCCGTACGGCCTCCTCGACGGTGACCCGCTGCGCGGCCAGGTCCTTGAGCTGCTCGTCGTACGCGTCGGCGTCCGAGAGCGCCTTCTGGAAGATGCTCGGGTTGGTGGTCACACCGACCACGTGCTCGTCGGTGAGCATCTTCTTCAGCGAGCCGGTGGTCAGCCGGGGACGGGAGAGGTCGTCGAGCCACACCGCCACACCCTGGGCGGAGAGCTCTGCCAGCCTGTCTGCCATAACAACTACTCCTCAGTTACCGGTCTTGTGACCGGTGATCTCGCCGACCTTGGCCAGGGCGGCGTTGGCCTTGGCCACCACGTTGTCCGCGGTGAACCCGAACTGCTCGAAGAGGATCTTGGCGGGGGCGCTCGCGCCGTAGTGCTCGATGCTCACGGGCTCGCCCGCCTCGCCCAGGATCCGGTCCCAGCTCTGCCGGATGCCGGCTTCCACCGTCACCCGGGCCTTGACGCCGCGCGGCAGCACCTGCTGCTGGTACGCGGTGTCCTGCTCGTAGAACCACTCGAGGCACGGCATCGATACCACGCGGGTCGGGGTGCCCTCGGCCTCCAGCCGCTCCTGCGCGGCGAGGCAGTACTGCACCTCGGAGCCGGTGCCGATGAGGATCACCTTGGGCTCGCCGCCGGACGCCTCGGACAGGATGTAGCCGCCCTTGAGCGTGCCCTCGGCCGACGCGTACTTGGTGCGGTCGATGGTCGGCAGGTTCTGCCGGGACAGCGCGAGGCCGGTGGGGCGGTCGGTGTGCTCGAGCGCGCCGCGCCAGGCGTACGCGGTCTCGTTGGCGTCGGCGGGGCGCACGACGTCGAGGCCGACGATGGCGCGCAGTGCGGACAGCGTCTCGATCGGCTGGTGGGTCGGGCCGTCCTCGCCGAGGCCGATGGAGTCGTGCGTCCACACGTAGATGACCGGCAGCTTCATCAGGGCGGAGAGGCGCACGGCGCCGCGCATGTAGTCGCTGAAGACCAGGAACGTGCCGCCGTACGGACGGGTGCGGCCGTTCGCCGTGATGCCGTTGAGGATCGAGCCCATGCCGTGCTCACGGATGCCGAAGTGCAGCGTGCGGCCGAACTCGTTGCCCGGGAAGGCCTTGGTCGCGTACTCCGACGGGATGAAGGACGGCTCGCCCTCCATCGTGGTGTTGTTGCTCTCGGCGAGGTCGGCCGAGCCGCCCCACAGCTCGGGCAGCACCGGGGCGAGCGCCTTGAGCACCTTGCCGGAGGCGGCGCGGGTGGCCAGGCCCTTCGGGTCGGCGGGGAACTCGGGCAGCGCCTTCTCCCAGCCCTCGGGCAGGGCGCGCTTGGAGAGCCGGTCGAACAGCTCCTTGCCCTCGGGGTTGCCCTTGGCCCACGCCTCGAACTTGGTGTCCCACTCGGCGTGCGCCGCCTTGCCGCGCTCGACCACCTGACGTGCGTGCGCGAGCACGTCGTCGGCGACCGCGAACGTCTCGTTCGGGTCGAAGCCGAGGATCTCCTTGGTCGCGGCGACCTCCTCGGCGCCCAGCGCCGAGCCGTGGATCTTGCCGGTGTTCTGCTTGTTCGGCGCGGGCCAGCCGATGATGGTGCGCAGCACGATGAAGGAGGGCTTGTCGGTGACCTTGTTGGCCTCGACGATCGCCTTGTAGAGCGCCTCGACGTCCTCGTGGTACTCGCTGCCCTGGGACGGGTCGCCCTTGCGCCAGTCGACGTGCTGGACGTGCCAGCCGTACGCGGCGTAGCGCGCGCCGACGTCCTCGTTCTTCGCGATCCGGGTGTCGTCCTCGATGGAGATCTCGTTGTCGTCGTAGATCACCGTGAGGTTGCCGAGCTTCTGCACGCCGGCGATGGCGCTCGACTCGTGGCTGACGCCCTCCTCGATGTCGCCGTCCGAGCACAGCACGTACACGTTGTGGTCGAACGGAGAGTCACCGGCCGGGGTCTCGGGGTCGAACAGGCCGCGCTCGCGGCGGGCGGCCATCGCCATGCCGACCGCGTTGCCGATGCCCTGGCCCAGCGGGCCGGTGGTGACCTCGACGCCGGGGGTGTGCCCGTACTCGGGGTGGCCCGGGGTCAGCGAGTCCCACTGCCGCAGCGAGGCGAGGTCGTCGATCGCCAGGCCGAAGCCGTTGAGGTAGAGCTGAATGTAGAGGGTGAGGCTGGAGTGCCCACAGGAGAGCACGAAGCGGTCGCGGCCGGCCCAGAGCGGATCGGTCGGGTCATGCCGCATGACCCGGTTGAACAGCAGGTATGCGGCCGGCGCGAGGCTCATCGCGGTACCGGGATGGCCGTTGCCGGATTTCTCGACGGCATCCATGGCCAGGACCCGGACAGTGTCCACCGCTTTGCGGTCGAGGTCGGACCAATTGAGAGCAGGATCAGTGGCAGCCACGTCGGTTGTGCTCCTCGGGCATGATTTTGGGAATCCCTTTTGAGCTTGACCCTATCCACTTGGGTTAAACCCTCGCCCGGGGAACGCCCGAGGCCCATACGCTGAGAGCGGACACGCCCCGTGTGACGCCGTGCACCTGGCAAGGGTCGCCAGAGCAGCGGAGATGGCTGAGCGTAGGCTGTCCGAGCGTGCCGCCGGCTGCAGCCGGCAACGGTCGTGAGTTGGCTAGTGCCGATGCCGGAAGGTGGCAGTCCGTGAGCATGATCACCGAGCGTCCCGTCGGAGGACGGGAGCTTGGCAGTCGGGAGCGCACCGCCGAGGCGACGCGTCGCGACCCCATCGCATTGTTCCGCGCCTACCTGGCGCTGACCAAGCCGCAGATCGTCGAGTTGCTGCTGGTGACGACGATCCCGGCGATGATCGTCGCCGCCAAGGGGTGGCCTGACCTGCGCACTCTTGCCGTGGTGCTGGTCGGCGGGGCGATGGCCGGCGGTGCCGCGAGCGCCCTGAACTGCTACATCGACCGCGACATCGACCAGGTGATGCGGCGCACGAAGCGGCGCCCGCTGCCGGCGAACAGCGTCACCCCGCGATCGGTGTTGATCTTTGGCTTGACGCTCGCCGTGATTTCCGTCGCCCTGATGGCCGTTTTCACCAACTGGCTCGCGACGGCCCTCACCGCGGCCGCGATCTTCTACTACGACGTCGTTTACACCCTCTGGCTCAAGCGCCGCACCCCCGCGAACACCTTCTGGGGCGGCATCTGCGGCTCCGCCCCGGTGATCATCGGCTGGGCCGCGGTCACGGGTGGCGTGGGCGCGCTGGGCTGGGCGCTTTTCGCCGTTGTCTTCTTTTGGCAGATGCCGCACTTCTACGCGCTCGCCATCAAGTACAAGGACGACTACGCCCGCGCCGGCGTCCCGATGCTGCCCGTGGTGCGCTCCGAGGCTCGCGTGAACTTCGAGATCGTGCTCTACACCGTGCTGACCGTGGCGGCGTCGCTCGCCGCCTGGCCGCTCGGGCTCGGGCCGATCTACGGCGCGACGGCCATCGCGACGGGTGTGGCGTTCCTCGCCGAGGCGTTCCTGTTGGTGAAGCGGTCCCGCGCCGGCGAGCCGGCCAAGCCGATGCGCCTGTTCCACTGGTCGATCACCTACCTCACGATCCTCTTCATCGCGGTGGCTGTGGACGCCCTTGTCTGATCTTTAAGAGCCGGTCTCGTTCTCGTCACGGGCGGGCGCACGGCAGCGAGGGCTGCCGGCGCCCGCCCGGCGCCGTTCCAGGCCCCTTCGGCACCGCTCGGCACGGCACCGCAGCGTCACCTGCGTCGCACAGCGCGCCCGAAATCATCCGATTTTTGGTTACGGTCAGTCGCCCAATAGATGGAAACCCGTTGATGGGTGCAAAACGGACGAAATAGCTCTATACCTATGTGTCCAGAAGTTAAACCCGCAGGTAATTCCCCTCACAAAACTCAACCTGGACTACTTGCTCTCTCAGAATCACTGCTTACGCTGCCCGTCATGGCTCAAGGTTCCGATACGACACTGACCGCGGGGATCAAGTCCTTCGCCGCCGGCCACGGTGGTGCCAAGGCGGTCATCGAGTACGTCGGCAAGCGTGGTGCCCGCATTGTCCTCGTCGGCCAGGACGGCGAGTGGTCCGACCAGTTCGCCGACGACACCAACGTCGCCCGCAAGGCGTGCGAGAGCGCCGGCGTCGAGGTGGAGAACGAGTGGGAGCGCGAGCTCATGGAGCAGATGCGCCCCAGCAACGACCTGTGGCGGTCGATGTCGCGCCGGAGCATGGCCCGGTAATGCGGTGTCGCGCCCGTGCGCGGCCCGGTAGAACAATCAAGTGACTTCCCCTATTCGTCCGGCGGCCCGGGAGAACTCCCGGGTCGCTCTCGTTACCTGTGAGCTCTTCCCCGACCTGTGGGAGGACGACTTCCCGCTCCGCGACTCCCTCCGCGAGCGCGGCGTCCACGTCGACGCCGTCAGCTGGGACGACGCGTCGGCCGACTGGGCGGCCTACGACCTCGTCGTGATCCGCTCCCCGTGGGACTACGTCCCGCGCCGCGACGCCTTCGTCGCCTGGGCACGCGCCCTGCCGCAGCTGCTCAACCCGGCCGACATCATCGAGTGGAACACCGACAAGCGCTACCTCGGCCGGCTGGCCGAGGCGGGCCTGCCGGTCACCCCGACCGACTTCGTCGCGCCGGGCCAGACCTGGACCCCACCGGCGTCGGGCGAGTGGGTCGTGAAGCCCACGGTCAGCGCCGGCAGCCAGGACACCGGCCGATACCAGCTCCCGGCCCAGCGCGACCTGGCCGAGGCCCACGTGGCCCGTCTCCTCGCGGCCGGCCGCACCGCGATGATCCAGCCCTACCTGGCCGCCGTGGACACCGTGGGCGAGACCGCGCTCATCTTCACCCCCGACGCCGGCGGCGAGCTGACCCTCAGCCACTCCATCCGCAAGGGCGCCATGCTGACCGGCCCCGACGAGGGCACGATCGACCCCGGCAGCGAGCAGATCACCCCGCGCACCCCCTCCCAGGCCGAGCTGGACGTGGCCAGCCGGGTGCTCGCCCATGTCCCCGGCGGCGCCGCGCGGCTGCTCTACGCCCGCGTCGACCTGATCCCGGGCCCCGACGGCGACCCTCTGCTGGTCGAACTGGAACTCGCCGAGCCCTCCCTCTTCCTGTCCGAGTCCCCGGGCGCCGCGACCCGCCTGGCCGACGCCATCGTCAGCCGCTTGTAGGCGCGTGGCCCGCTGTCTTGCTGTCGGAGTCCCGGGTGCCGGGACCGGTCTGGCTGACGCCATCGTCAGCCGTCTGTAGGCGCGCGGCCCGTGTAGGGGCCGCGCCGGGACGGGGCAGGTCCCGAGGCTTGGCTCGCGCTGCGGACGAAGTCGCACGGAGGCTGGAGTCGCCGACAAGGCTGCTGAGCGGCGCACGGATCCGAAGCGCCCTCCACGCAGCGCCGGCCGCGGTGGCGATGCGGACAGACAGCGCTCCGAAGCGGGTCTTTGTCGGCGGTCGCCTCGGGAGTAGACGACCGCCGCAGCTCTGTCGACGGTGTTCGTGCTGATTCACCACCTCCTTCGCGCTTGGGGGCGGCCGAGCGTGCGCCTCACGGATCGGCTCGGGGGCGCGCCGATCGCGCGAAGCCGCCGCCCGGCAGCGCCGTCAACGGCCGGCGCCGGGCCTGTCCCGGTCGGAGACCGGCCGCGGCGGGCGGGGGTGGTGTGCCTGGGGACTGTGGAACTCGTGGGGCTCGTGTGTGGCATGCGGGAAAGCCTGCCGGAGCGCGCCGATCAATGGCGGAGCGATTTCGTGCCTGTGGACGACACGCCGTTATCCACAGGGGGCGAATGAAGAGATGCTGGTCAGCGCGTTCGGTGAGTGACGGCAAACAAAAACCAGCGCCGGCCTCGGGAGGCGCGGCGCTGCGGGCAAGGAGCCCTCACCGCGATGGTGGGCCGATCGGGCGGTGGCGTCGACCAGGCTGGCCGCGTTGCGGGCCGACCGGATGGTGGCGTCGATCGGGCGACGGCGTCGACCGGGTGGGCCGGGCGGTGGGGGCGATTGGGCGGTGGCCGACCGGGTGGGCCGGGCGGTGGGGGCGATTGGGCGGTGGCCGACCGGGCGGGCCGGGCGGTGGGGCCGACCGGGTCAGCGCTGGGCGGGGACCGGCTCCCCGGTCGAGTCGGCCGAGGACGGCTCGGCGGTGGAGGAAGGCGCGGGCGAGGGGGAGCCGGCCTCCGCCTGTGGGGCGCCGGCCGGGTCCGTCGTGACGGTGGGGGTGGCGGTCTCCAGGGTGGGGCGCCGGCGCAGGGACCACCACACCGACAGGGTGCCCGTCCAGACCAGGCCCGCGCCGAGCATGTGGGCGCCGACCAGGATGACCGGCAGGTGGGTGAAGTACTGCACGAAGCCGATCAGGCCCTGGGCCAGCTCGATGACCAGCAGCAGCACGGCCGCGCGGACGGCCGTGCGGGGTGCGGACACCGCGCGCAGCGCGAAGATCAGGGCGATGGTGAGGCCGACCAGCAGGAAGACCACGTCGGCGTGGGCCTGGGAGACGGCGGCGGGGTCGAGGCCGTTGCGCTTCGCCTCCTCGTCGCCGGCGTGCGGGCCGCTGCCGGTCACCACGACGCCCATGGCGATCACGGCGACGCTGGCCACCGTCAGGATCGCCGCCAGGTGGCGCAGGGGGCGGGGGACCAGGTCGACCGGTTTGCCGTCGCCCTCGTACGTGCGCTTCCACAGGAAGTACGCCAGCGCGATCAGCGCGATCGAGAGCAGGAAGTGCAGGCCGACCACCCACGGGTTGAGGTCGGTGAGCACCGTGATGCCGCCGACCACGCCCTGGCCGGGGATGCCGGCCAGCACCGCGATGCTCAGCCACACGGTCGAGCGGCGGCGCGGCTTCTCCAGCAGCGCGGCCAGCACGCACAGGACGGCGAGCAGGCCGAGCACGAAGGTGAGCATGCGGTTGCCGAACTCGATGACGCCGTGCACGCCCATCTCGGCGGTCGTCGTGTAGGAGGCGTCGGTGCACTTCGGCCAGGTGGGGCAGCCGAGGCCCGAGCCGGTGAGACGGACCGCCGCACCGGTGACGATCAGCGCGATGTTGGCGATCAGGGACGCCAGGGCCAGAGGGCGCAGCGGAAGGAACCTCACCTCTGGCATCGTACGCAGGGATTTGATCTTGTTTTGACGCGCTCCTGGATGTCGGTGTGACAGATCACCGGGGCGTTGGTTTGCGGGCTCGTGACGAAATACGTAACGTTGCCGTAGTGAAAAACGAGGTGCTCATCCGGAACGGGGCGGTGGCGTCGGCCAGCGCTTCGGACGGCCGCACCCGTGACAGGGTCGCTCAGCTGCTGCTGGAGCGCGGTTCCGCCACCGCTGCCGAGCTGGGCGCCGAGCTCGGGCTGAGCCCCGCCGCCATCCGCAAGCACCTCGACGCCATGCTCGCCGACCGCCTCGTCGAGATCCGTGAGGTCCGCAACACGCGCCCGCGCGGCCGCGGGCGGCCCGCCAAGACGTTCGCCCTCACCACCGCTGCCCGGGAAAATCTGAACCCGCACTTCTACGACGGCATCGCGACGGCCGCGCTGCGCTGGATCGCCGACCACCACGGCGCCGAGGCCGTCTCCGCCTTCGCCGCGACCCAGGTCGTCGCGCTCGAGGAGCGGTGCCGGGCCGCCCTGCGCGAGGCCGGCGACGACCCGATCGCCAGGGCGGAGGCGCTCGCCGAGGCGCTCACCGCCGAGGGCTACGCTGCCAACGCGACCACGATCGCGTCCGGCGGCCAGCTGTGCCAGCACTCCTGTCCGGTGGCCCACGTGGCTGCCGAGTTTCCTCAGCTGTGCGACGCCGAGACCGAGGTCATTTCCCGCCTCATCGGCACCCACGTGCAGCGCCTCGCCACGATTGCCCACGGCGATGGGGTGTGCACCACGCACATTCCCTCGCCGGCGCGAGTAACCGACGCAACCACGGTTAGGACAGATACATGACCGACCAGATCGCTACCCAGGAAGAGCACCTCGCCGCCCTCGGCAAGTACGAGTACGGCTGGGCCGACTCGGACGTCGCCGGTGCCGCGGCGCAGCGTGGCCTGTCCGAGGCCGTGGTGCGCGACATCTCCGCGAAGAAGAACGAGCCGGAGTGGATGCTCAACCTCCGCCTCAAGGGCCTGCGCCTGTTCGACCGCAAGCCCATGCCGAACTGGGGCGCCGACCTCACCGGCATCGACTTCCAGAACATCAAGTACTTCGTGCGCTCGACCGAGAAGCAGGCCGCCAGCTGGGAGGACCTGCCCGAGGACATCAAGGCCACGTACGACAAGCTGGGCATCCCCGAGGCCGAGAAGCAGCGCCTCGTGGCCGGCGTGGCCGCGCAGTACGAGTCCGAGGTCGTCTACCACGCGATCCGTGAGGACCTCGAGGAGCAGGGCGTCGTCTTCCTCGACACCGACACCGCCCTCAAGGAGCACGAGGAGCTCTTCAAGGAGTACTTCGGCACCGTCATCCCGGTCGGCGACAACAAGTTCGCCGCGCTGAACACGTCGGTGTGGTCGGGTGGCTCCTTCATCTACGTGCCGAAGGGCGTGCACGTCGACATCCCGCTGCAGGCCTACTTCCGGATCAACACCGAGAACATGGGCCAGTTCGAGCGGACGCTGATCATCGCCGACGAGGGCTCGTACGTGCACTACGTCGAGGGCTGCACGGCGCCGATCTACTCGTCCGACTCCCTGCACTCCGCGGTCGTCGAGATCGTCGTCAAGAAGAACGCCCGGGTGCGCTACACGACCATCCAGAACTGGTCGAACAACGTCTACAACCTGGTCACCAAGCGCGCCACCTGCGAGGAGGGCGCGACCATGGAGTGGGTCGACGGCAACATCGGCTCCAAGGTGACCATGAAGTACCCGGCCGTCTACATGACCGGCGCGCACGCCAAGGGCGAGGTCCTCTCGATCGCGATGGCCGGCGAGGGCCAGCACCAGGACTCCGGCGCCAAGATGGTGCACGCCGCGCCGCACACGTCCTCGACGATCGTCTCCAAGTCGATCGCGCGTGGCGGTGGCCGCACCTCGTACCGCGGCCTCGTGCAGGTCCTCGAGGGCTCGTCGAGCTCCAAGAGCACGGTCAAGTGCGACGCACTCCTTGTCGACACCGTCTCCCGTTCGGACACCTACCCTTACGTCGACATCCGTGAGGACGACGTGGCGATGGGGCACGAGGCGACGGTTTCCAAGGTCAGCGAGGACCAGCTCTTCTACCTGATGAGCCGGGGTCTCACCGAGGACGAGGCGATGGCGATGATCGTGCGCGGCTTCATCGAGCCGATCGCCAAGGAGCTCCCGATGGAGTACGCGCTGGAGCTCAACCGCCTGATCGAGCTGCAGATGGAGGGCGCCGTCGGCTGACGGCGGTCAAAGAGTCGGCGAGAGCACGCAGAGACGATTAAGGAAGACATGACTACCGAGGCCATCGCCCCGCCGAGCACCAAGTCGCAGGTGCTGCGCTCCTTCGACGTCAACGACTTCCCGGCCGTCAACGGCCTGGAGGAGGAGTGGCGCTTCACCCCCATCAAGCGCCTCGGCGCGCTGATCAAAGCGACCGAGCTCACCGGTGTGGCTCCCGCGTTCGAGCACGGCGACCTGCCCGTCGGCGTGTCCGTGCGTGAGCTGGACAAGGCCGACGCCATCCTGACGCCGTTCGACCGGGTCAGCGCCCTCGCGTACGGCTCGGCCGCCCACGTGACGCAGATCGACGTCGCGACGGAGACCGAGCTCGCCGACCCGGTGGTCATCCGGGTCGTGGGCAAGGGCGGCGACGCGGCGGCGGCCCGTACGGTCGTGAAGGTCGGCGCGTTCTCGAAGCTCACGCTGATCCTCGAGCAGGTCGGCACGGCCACCCTCGCCGACAACATCGAGGTCGTGATCGGCGACAGCGCGCAGCTGACCTTCGTCACGCTGGCCGAGTGGGACGCCGGCACGGTGCAGGCCCAGCACGTGAAGTTCCGGGTCGGCAAGGACGCCCGGGTGCAGCACGTGCAGGTGGCGCTCGGCGGCGACCTGGTCCGGCAGTTCACCAGCGTGGAGTACGCGGGCCGCGGCGGCGACGCCGAGCTGTGGGGCCTCTACTTCTCCGACGCCGGCCAGCACTTCGAGCACCGGCAGCTGGTCGACCACGCCGTTCCGGACTGCCGCAGCTACGTGGGCTACCGCGGCGCGCTTCAGGGCGCCTCGGCGCAGACCGTCTGGGTCGGCGACGTGCTGATCCGCGCGGCGGCGACCGGCACCGACACGTACGAGATCAACCGGAACCTGATCCTCACCGACGGGGCCATCGCCCACTCCGTGCCCAACCTCGAGATCGAGACGGGTGAGATCGTCGGCGCCGGCCACGCGAGCGCGACCGGCCGCTTCGACGAGGAGCAGCTGTTCTACCTGATGGCCCGCGGCATTCCGGAGAACGAGGCGCGCAAGCTCGTGGTCCGCGGCTTCTTCGCCGAGCTGATCAACAAGATCCCGTCCGAGGAGCTCCGCGAGCGCCTGGGCGACGTGATCGAGAGCCGTCTGGCCGAGGTCGGGGCGTGAGCTTCGAACTGGTCGGCCCGGCCGCCGACATCGGCAAGGGCGAAGTGATCTCGGTGGAGCTCGACGGCACCGAGATCGCGGTCGTGCACGCCGACGACGACAACTTCTATGCCGTACGGGATGAGTGCAGCCACGCCTCGGTGGCCCTGTCGGAGGGCGAGATCGAGGGCTGCACGCTCGAGTGCTGGCTGCACGGCTCCCGGTTCGACCTGCGCACCGGCGAGCCCAGCGGGCCGCCCGCCTTCGAGCCGGTGGCGACCTTCCCCGTCGAGATCCGCGACGGCGACATCTATGTATCGACTATCCCGAGCAATGGAGTAAACCCGTGAGCACCCTGGAGATCCGCGACCTGCAGGTGTCGGTCAAGCTGCCCGAGGGCGAGCTGAAGCCGATTCTGGCCGGGGTCGACCTCACCGTGAAGTCGGGCGAGACCCACGCCATCATGGGTCCGAACGGTTCGGGCAAGTCGACGCTGGCCTACTCCATCGCGGGCCACCCGAAGTACGAGATCACCGGCGGCACGGTGCACCTCGACGGCGAGAACGTGCTGGACATGACCGTCGACGAGCGCGCTCGGGCGGGTCTGTTCCTGGCGATGCAGTACCCGGTCGAGGTGCCCGGCGTCTCGGTCGCCAACTTCCTGCGTACCGCCAAGACCGCCATCGACGGCGAGGCGCCGAAGCTGCGGACGTGGGCCGGCGAGCTGCGTGGCGCCATGGAGAAGCTCCAGATGGACCCGTCGTTCGCCCAGCGCAACGTCAACGAGGGCTTCTCCGGCGGTGAGAAGAAGCGGCACGAGATCATGCAGCTCGAGCTGCTCAAGCCCAAGATGGCGATCCTCGACGAGACCGACTCCGGCCTCGACATCGACGCGCTGCGCATCGTGAGCGAGGGCGTCAACCGGGTGCGCGAGACCGGCGACACCGGCCTGCTGCTGATCACCCACTACACCCGCATCCTGCGCTACATCAAGCCGGACTTCGTGCACGTCTTCGTCGCCGGCAAGATCGTCCAGGAGGGCGGCCCCGAGCTGGCCGAGCAGCTGGAAGCCGAGGGATACGAGCGCTACGTCGGCACCCGCGTCTGATCTTTTTACCCTGGAGAGAACGATGACGTTCGACGTGGCCCGGGTCCGAGCCGACTTCCCGATCCTCTCGCGGGAGGTCAACGGCCACCCGCTGGTCTATCTGGACAGCGCCAACACCTCGCAGAAACCTCGTCAGGTGCTGGAGGTCATGCGCGAGCACAACGAGCGGCACAACGGCAACGTGTCCCGCTCGGTGCACACGCTCGGCACCGAGGCCACGTCGGCGTACGAGGAGGCCCGCGGCAAGATCGCGGCCTTCGTCGGCGCGACGAACCCCGACGAGATCGTCTTCACGAAGAACTCCACCGAGGCGATCAACCTGGTCGCGCACTCGCTCGGCCGGCACCTGAGCCTGAAGCCGGGCGACGAGGTGGTGATCTCCGAGATGGAGCATCACTCCAACATCGTTCCCTGGCAACTGCTCTGCGAGCGTACGGGTGCCACGCTCCGCTGGTTCGGCGTGACCGACGACGGCCGGCTCGACGAGTCCGCGCTCGAGTCGCTGATCAACGAGCGCACGAAGATCGTGTCGCTGGTGCACATGTCGAACACGCTGGGCACGATCAACGACGTGGCCGCGATCGCCGAGCGGGCCCGCTCGTTCGGCGCGCTCGTGATGCTGGACTGCTCGCAGTCGGTGCCGCACCTGCCGGTCGACGTGCGCACGCTCGGCGCCGACTTCATCGCTTTCACCGGCCACAAGATGCTCGGGCCGACCGGCATCGGCGTGCTCTGGGGCCGCTACGAGCTGCTCGCCGAGATGCCGCCGTTCCTCGCCGGCGGCTCGATGATCGAGACCGTGACGATGGCGCGCACCACGTACGCTCCGCCGCCCGCCCGCTTCGAGGCCGGCACCCCGCCGATCGCCGAGGCCATCGGGCTGGGCGCGGCCGTGGACTACCTCAACGCGCTCGGCATGGACGCGGTGCACCGCCACGAGCAGGACATCACCTCGTACGCCCTCAAGGTCCTGGCGGACGTGCCCGGTGTGCGCCTGTTCGGCCCGACCACCCCCGAAGGCCGCGGCGGCACGCTCTCGTTCGACGTCGACGGCGTGCACCCGCACGACGTGGGCCAGGTCCTCGACGCGCTCGGCGTGGAGGTGCGGGTCGGTCATCACTGCGCCAAGCCGGTCTGCGCCCGCTTCGGCGTGCCGGCGATGACGCGGGCGTCGTTCTACCTCTACACGACCACGGACGAGATAGACGCGCTCGCCCGCGGCCTCGACCAGGTGCGGAAGGTGTTCGCCTGATGATGCTGGACGGGCTCTACCAGGAGATCATCCTGGATCACTACAAGCACCCGCACGGGCGCGGCCTGCGCGACCCGTTCGACGGGGAGGCGCACCACGTCAACCCCACGTGCGGCGACGAGATCACCGTGCGGGTCTCCGCCGACTTCTCGGACATCTCGTACGACGGTCTGGGCTGCTCGATCAGCCAGGCGTCCGCGTCGGTGCTGCACGAGCTGCTGCGGGGACGCGACGCCGACGAGATCGCGGGAATCCACGAGGCGTTCGTGACGCTGATGCAGGGGCGCGGACAGGTCGAACCCGACGAGGACGTGCTCGGGGACGCGGTGGCTTTCGCCGGAGTGGCGAAGTTTCCGGCTCGGGTCAAATGTGCGCTGCTGCCGTGGATGGCGTTCAAGGACGCCGCGGCGCGCGCCGGTGTGGATGTGGGCGCTGCCCCGGAGGTGAAGGCATGACGGACGTCTCAAAGGCATCGATCGCCGATATCGAAGAGGCGATGAAGGACGTTGTCGACCCCGAGCTGGGGATCAACGTGGTCGACCTGGGACTGGTCTACGGCACGCACGTGGACGACGACAACGTGGCCACGCTGGACATGACGCTGACGTCGGCGGCCTGCCCGCTGACCGACGTGATCGAGGACCAGACCCGCACGGCGCTGATGTCCGGCCCCGGCGGCGGCCTGGTCTCGGACTTCCGGATCAACTGGGTGTGGCTCCCGCCGTGGGGCCCCGACAAGATCACGGACGACGGGCGCGAGCAGCTGCGGGCTCTCGGCTTCAACGTCTGATTGTCGTACCCGGCTGATAGAAACCGGGTATGACACCACCCTACGAAGAGCTCCTGTCCCTCATCGACGACCGGTCGGCGGCCCTGCGCGAAGCGGTGGCCGCCGCGCCGGATCGCGACGCCCGGGTGCCTGGCTGTCCCGACTGGACATTGACCGATCTGGCAGCACATCTCGGCGCCGTCCACCGCTTCTGGGCGGGCGCCGTCACCATGGCCGACCCGACGGGCCCACCGGGCGACGCCGAGGTCGGCGACCAACTGCCCCACGGCGACCTGGTGGCATGGTCCGCCGAGTCGGCGCGGCTGCTGCTCTCCGCGCTGCGAGCGGCCCGGCCCGATACACCGGTGTGGGCCTGGTGGGCTGCCTCCGGCACACCGTTGACCGCGGCCGCGGTGGCGCGCCATCAGGTGCAGGAGGCGGCGGTGCACGCCTTCGACGCACAGGAGACGATCGGCAAGCCCGAGCCGCTGCCCGCCGCGGTCGCCGTCGATGGGGTGGCCGAGTTCCTGTCGGTCGGCCTCGCCTCGTCGGGGGAGTGGCCCCACCGCCCGGCGCGCATCGCCTTCGCGGTCATCGGCGGCCCCGTCTTCACCGTCGATCTTTCCCCCGCGGGGGTACGCCTCGACCCCGCCGCCGGCGGCGATCCGGTGGCCACGGTGCACGGCTCGGCGAGCGATCTGGTGCTGGCACTCTACGGGCGCGTGCCGTTCGACAACCTGCGCGTCGACGGTGATCGGGGGGTGCTGACGGAGCTCCAGAGCTTCGTCGACAACGACTGAGCGGGCTTCGCGCGCTTGGCGCCTTTACTCGTCTGGTGCGGGCTTGCCTTTACGCGTCTGGCATCTTGCACGCGTCTGGCGCCTTTGCGCGTCTGGCGCCTGTGCGCGTCTGGCGCCTTTACGCGTCTGGCATCTTGCACGCGTCTGGCGCCTTTGCGCGTCTGGCGCCTGTGCGCGTCTGGCGCCTGTGCGCGTCTGGCGCCTGTGCGCGTCTGGCGCCTTTGGGCGCCTGGCCCCTTTACGCGCCTGGTGCCGGCCGTCGGATCGTCGGGAACGTGATCGGCGGCGTGGGGCCCGGCACGATCGGCACGATCGCGGGGGACGGTTCCGGTTGCGCGTCTTTCGAAGCAGTCAGCGTGGGGTGCGCCGGCTTCGCTTCCGCGTCGTCGCCTGTGTGCCGGCCGCCGGGGTCGGTGGGGCCGGCCGGCGTGGGCTGGGCTGTCGCGCTCGGCACGATAGAGGAGGCGCCGGTCCTGTCCGCTTGAGCCAGGGCGGGCTCGGCCTGGGCAGTCACGAGGTGGGCCTTGGCGTTGGTGAGCGTCGGCTGGGCTTCGGGGGCTACTGCGGCAGTTGAGTGGGTCTCGGGGGCGGTCGCTACGGGGGCGGGGGCCGACTGGGTTTCGGGGGAAGGCTGGGATGGCTCCGGGCGGAGCGGCGGTGGGGGGATGAGGAAGAAGGCGATCAGGTCGAAGACGACGTGGAGGACGATCGCGGGGAGGAGGCTGCCCGACAGGAGGGTGACGCCCGTGAAGACCGCGCCGAGGAACGCGGCGCTGTAGACGCCCTGGGCACCCTGGTAGAGGTGGCCGGCGGCGAACAGGGCGATGCCGGCCGCGGCGGCGACCGCGAGTGGCAGGTCGAGGAAGAGCACGCCGGCGGCCAGGAACAGGCCGCGGTGGACGACCTCCTCGGTGATGCCGGCGGTGACCGCCACCGCGGCGGCCAGGCGGCGCTCCCGGGGAGTGCGTGGATAGGCCGCGGCGGCCCGGTCGCGCGCGGGGCTGCTCGCTCCGGCCAGGACCATCCGGCGCGCCCGGATGCCGTTGCGCACCAAGGCGCCGAGCGCCAGCGCGGTGAGCACCCAGGCGATGATCACGGCGCCGGGCAGCGTCCGGCCGCCGACGCCGCCGCCCGACCAGGCGAGACCGAGGCTGCCGAAGGTCAGGTCCGAGCTGTCGACCACCGCGAGGAACGCGATGAAGACCATCATCCAGCCGCCGAGAAGGAAGCGGCGGTAGAACCAGACCCTGCCCTTCGCCTCCACCTGAGCCATCGCCCGGCCCGGGCGTATGACGTTGTCGGCCACGTCGATCAGCAGACCGAGGACCAGCAGCGCGACGAGCAGTTCGGCAAGCACGATCGAAGATCATGACGATCGTGCGGGTGCGCGGCAACCTCCGTTCGGCTGGGTCTCAGCCCTGCGGCAGGTGGTCGACCGAGTTGTAATAGGCGAGCTCGAGGCGGCCGTCCACGGCGACGAAGCGGGAGAGCGACGCGTTGCGGACGTTTCCGGCCGCGCGCTCGGCGGCGACGACCCCGTCCCAGTCGAGCTTCTCGATGACGGCCCGCATCATCAGCACGACGGCGTCGTGGGCGACCACGATGACGCGTTCGCCGTCGTGGTCGCGGTTGAGGTCGTCCAGGAACGCGCCGAGCCGCACCTCGATGTCGGCGAACGACTCGCCGTTCGGCGGGGCGTAGCGGTATTCGCCCGCGTCCGAGCGGCGCCTCGCCTCGTCGGGGAAACGCTGGGCGACGGCGGCGCGGGTGAGCATCTCCAGATCGCCGAGCAGCCGGTCGACCAGCCGGTCGTCGGTGGTGGGCGCGGGCAGCTCGACCCCGGACGCCTCCGCCGCCAGCCGCCACGTCTCACGCGCCCGCAGGTACGGCGAGGTGATCACGACCTGGGGCCGCTCGCCCTCGGGCAACTGGCCCAGCCACTCGCCGAGCGCGGCGGCCTGCTGCTCGCCCAACTCGGTCAGGGGCACCTCGGCGTCGCGGCCGCTCACCTCCGCCTCCAGCAGCCCCTCCGCGTCGGCGGCCGGAAAAGCGACGTTGGCCAGGCTCTGCCCGTGCCGGACAAGGACAAGTTCGGCAACCACACCCATGATCGAAACCCTATCCGCGCCCGCCCGATCCCGCGACCACGGCCGCACCGGCCCCCGGAGCTCCGAGCGGGGCGGCGCGTCGAGCGGATGGGGTCGGCCGCTCTGGGCGTTGCGGGTGCCGCGGGGAGTGCGGGCGGTCAGGAGCGGAGGAGTGGACGGCGGCGCGCTCAGGGGGTGTGGGGCTCGGGCGTGCGGAAGCTGTCGCGGTAGGACTGGGGTGGGACGCCGACCATGCGGCGGAAGTGGGGGCGCATGGCGACGCCGTCGGTGAAGCCGCTGGCCCGGGCCACGGCGTTCATCGGCAGGTCGGTGGTGGACAGGACGTGCTGGGCGCGCAGGACCCGCTGGTGGAGCAGCCACTGCAGCGGGGAGCTGCCGGCGGTCTCGCGGAAGCGGCGGTCGAAGCTTCGGCGGCTCAGGCGCGCGGCCGCGGCGAGGCGGTCGATGTCGAGGCCGGTGTCGTCGAGGTGCTCCAGCGCGTACCGCATGGCCGTGGTGATCGGATCGTCGTCGGCCATCGGCGGGACGGGCTGCTCGACGAACTGGGCCTGGCCGCCGGCGCGCTGCGGGGCCACGACGAGGGCGCGGGCGGTGGCGTTGGCGACCGCCGGGCCGTGCTCGCGGCGCAACAGGTGCAGGCAGGCGTCGAGGCCCGCGGCGCTGCCCGCGCTGGTGATGACGGGGCCCTCGTCGACGAAGAGCGCGTCGTGCACCACGTCGACGCGCGGGAAGCGGGCGGCGAACTCGGGCAGGCACACCCAGTGGGTGGTGGCGCGGCGCCCATCCAGCAGGCCCGCCTCGGCCAGCACGAAGGCGCCCAGGCACAGGCCGACGACGGTGGCGCCTTCCTCGTACGCCCGGCGCAGGGAGGCCAGGACGGGCGCGGCGACCGGGGGACCGCCGGGACGGCGCCACCCCGGAACGATGACCACACCGGCCCGGTCGAGGGCAGCGAGCGGATGCGGCGCGTGCAGGGCTATGCCGCCGGTGGTGGCGAGCGGGCCGGGACGCTCGCCGGCGGTCAGCAGCTCGAAGGTGGGGCCGCCGCGCGGGCCGTGGTCGATTTCGAAGACGCGGGGCGCGACCGCCACCTCGAGGATCGACGCGCCGTCGCCGATGAGGACGCCTATCGTCGTACGGCCTCGGGTCATGGCTTGAATTTATCGCACAATGGCTTTCCAGCCACTGCCGCGTGCCGGGGGAGACGGCGAGAGTGAGAGCCATGGATTTCCGTGGCTTCGGTGGCCCCACCGTGACGTTCCGGCTCGGCGGCCTCACCTTCATGACCGACCCGACCTTCGACGAGCCGGGCGACTATCCGATCGGCGACCGCACCCTCACCAAGACCGCCCCCGCGTCCGCGCCCGCCGAGGCCGCCGGCCAGGTCGACGTCGTGCTGCTCTCCCACGACCAGCACCCCGACAACCTCGACCGGTCCGGGCGCGCGTTCGCCACGGCGGCGCCGCTGATCCTCACCGAGCCCACCGGCGCCCAGCGGCTCGGCCCGCCCGCCATCGGCTTGGACCCTTGGCAGAGCAAGACCGTCGGAGCCGTACGAGTCACAGCGGTCCCCGCCCAGCACGGCCCCGACGGCACCGAGCACCTGGTCGGCCCGGTCACCGGCTTCGTGCTGGAGGCCGAGCAGACCGTCTACGTCAGCGGCGACAACGCCTCCCTCGACGTGGTCCGCGAGATCGCCGCCCGCTTCCCGGCCATCGACGTCGCCGTCCTCTTCGGCGGCGCGGCCCGCACCCCGCTGGTCGGCGACCACAACCTCACCATCGGCGCAGCCGAGATGGCCGAGGCAGCCCAGATCCTCGGCGCCACGACGGTGGTGCCGGCCCACATCGACAGCTGGGCGCACTTCACCGAGGGCATTGACCAGGTGCGGGCTGCCTTTGCCGCGGCGGGCTTGGCGGACCGCCTGCGCGAGCCTGAACCGGCCAAGTAGCGAGGCGCCGCCTACAGCGGCCGCCGCCCACAGCAGCCGCCGCCCACAGCAGCCGCCGCCCACAGCACCCGCCACCACAGCACCCGCCCTCCCAGGGGGGCCACCGCCCTACAGCGCCATTGTCGCGGAACCGCGGAATTTCGCGCCTGGCCCTGTGGATAGCCGGCACTGTGGATAACCCGCACTGTGGATAACCCGCACTGTGGATAGCCGCGCGTGGCCGTCGGGTAATTCGGTCGCGGTCCGGGGGCCGGCCGCGCATCATTGCGGCGTGACCAAGCCGATTGCCTTCCTCGCTGTCTCTGTCGCGCCGGCCGATCGGGCTGGGCGTAAGCAGCAGCGTGGGCTCCGGGGAACGGCGGTCCTGCTTCCGCGGTCATGAGCGCCTCGTTCCTGGCCGGGCTCGTCGCCGGCTATGGGGTGGCGCTGCCCATGGGGGCCATCGGGGTGCTCATCGCGGGGCTGAGCGCGCGCGTCTCGCTGCGCGTCGGTGCGGCTGCGGGGCTCGGGGCGGCCACCGCCGACGGGGTGTTCGCGGCGATCGCGGTGATCGGGGGAGCGGCGGTCGCGGCGCTCATCGAGCCGATCGCGGGGCCGTTGCGGTGGGTGGCGGCGGCGGTTCTGCTGGTGTTGGCGGCGATCACGGCACGGGGTGCGTTCCGGGCGCCGGGCGAGCGGGAGCAGCGGGCGGCCACACCGGTGCGGGCGTACGCGGGCGTGCTGGGTCTGACGCTTCTCAACCCGGCGACGGTGATCTATTTTGCGGCGCTGGTGCTCGGTAAGGGTGGCGAGGGTGGCGGGGCCTGGTTCGTGACGGGGGTCTTCCTGGCGTCGGCGAGCTGGCAACTGCTGATCGCGGGCGGCGGCTCCCTAATCGGGCGGTGGCTGACCGGCGAGCGCGGCCGGGTGATCACGGCCCTGGTCTCCAGCGCCGTGATCGCGGTGCTCGCCATCAAGCTTCTCGCCGGCTGAGCTGTGGGCGCCGTCAAGCTTCTAGCCGGCTGAGCTGTGGGCGCCGTCAAGCACTTGCCACCTGAGCTGTGGGCGCCGTCAAGCATCGGACGGCTGAGCTGT
>NZ_BOMI01000093.1 GCF_016862115.1 Paractinoplanes deccanensis | reverse complement strand
GCGCGCGGTCAAGCTCCCGGCCGGCTGCGTCGGGCTGAACTGCGCTTACGTCAAGCCGCGGCCGACGGAGGGCAACGGGTTAGAGATGCTTCGCGGCCTCCCGGATCGACAGGGCGGACAGCCGGGCGCGGTTTTCCGCCAGGAAGGCGCGCACGGCCTCCGGGTCGGTGCGAGCGTATTGCCGCAGGGCCCAGCCGATCGCCTTGCGGACGAAGAAGTCGCGGTGGCCGGCCTGGGCGCGGCAGTAGCCGAACAGGCGGTCGGTGTCGGTGGCGGCGCCGTAGTGGAGCTGGTGCAGGATCGCGACCCGGACCACCCACATGTTGTCGTCGCGGGCCCACTTGTCCATCTCGGCGGCCAGCTCAGGATGTCGGCGCACCAGGCCGCCGGCGACACGTGTCGCGAGCGGGTCGACCGTGTCCCACCAGCTTTTCGTGGTGACCAGCGTGCGCACCACGTCGAGGAAGCCGGGGCCGGGCACGCCGACGTGGCGCGCCAGGTAGGAGCAGGCGACGTATTGGTATTCGCGTTCGTCGCGCTGCCAGAGCGCCGGCGCGACGGCCCGGAGATCGTCCTCGGTCGGCGGTGGCAGGCCGGCCAGGGCCGCGCGTTCGAGCCTTTGCAGCGTCGGCGCGGCCAGGCCGAGGAACGGGAACTGGTCGCGCATGTACTTGGCCTGCGCGGCGGCGCGGACCGGGTCGGCTGCGGGGCGCAGGTGGGCGTCGAGGCGGGGGATCAGGTCTGTCACGTCCCGGATCCTGCCACCGTAGTGTGACAAGAATGGGCGAGCGAGCGGCCGCGGGCGGCGGGAAATGGGTGGATGTCGCGCCGGAGCGGCTGCCGCGGTGGCTGGAGAACTTCGAGCGCCGGCACGGTCCGTACCGCCACGAGGGGTTGACCTTGATCGCGGAGGACGGCGCGTCGGCGGCCTGGGAACCGCCGCCGGGTGCGCCGCGGGTCGAGACCCTGGCCGAGCTGATCGCCGAGGCGGTGCGGCCGCGGCGCCTCGGGTTGCTGCTGGCGCGCAAGGGTGCCGTCGCGGTCGGCATCGCGGAGGGTGACAAGCTGGTGGCCTCCAAGGTGGACACCCACTACGTGCAGGGGCGCACGGCCGCGGGTGGCTGGTCGCAGCAGCGCTTCGCCCGGCGCCGGGACAATCAGGCCAAGGCGGCCGCTGCCGACGGCGCCGGCATCGTGGGGCGCATTCTTCGTCCCGCTGTACGAGGGCTGAGCACCGTCGTCACGGGCGGTGACCGTACGGCCGTGGAGGCGATCCTGGCAGTGCCCCAGCTCGCGCCGGTGGCCGCCGTGCGAGCCGAAAGGTTCCTGGACGTGCCCGAGCCCCGGCACGCGGTGCTGGTGTCCGCGATCGCCGGGGCCCGTGCCGTGTCCGTGCTGGTGCGGGAGCCTTAGAAGCTGGTGTCGCAGCTCTTCGGCTCGCCGGTGTCGTAGCCGTTGCTGAACGCCTGCTGGCGCTGCGCCGACGTGCCGTGGGTGAACTCCGCCGGGTTCACCGTGCCGCCGCCGCGCTGCTGGAGGGTGTCGTCGCCGATCTGGCCGGCGGTCTGGATGCCCTCCTGGATGTCCTGGGCGGTGAGGCTCTTGAAGATCCGCTGCCCGTTCGCGTCGGTGGTGTCGCTGGCCGCCTTGGCCCAGACCCCGGCGTAGCAGTCGGCCTGGAGCTCGAGCTTCACCGACAGCGCGTTCTTCTCCTCGTCGCTGGCGCCCTGCTGCGCCCGGCGCATCTTCGCCTCGGTGCCCGTGATGTCCTGGATGTGGTGGCCGTACTCGTGGGCGAGCACGTACGGCTGGGCGAACTCGCCCGGAGCGCCGAGCTGCTGCGCGAGCACCTGGTAGAAGGTGAGGTCGATGTACACCTTGTCGTCGCCGGGGCAGTAGAACGGCCCGACTCCCGAGTCCGCGGCGCCGCAGGCCGTGCTCACCCGGTTGGAGAAGAACACGGTCTTGGCGGGCTGGTACTGCACGCCGAAGGCCTCGGGCGACGCCTTCTTCCAGTACGCCTGGATCGAGTTGACATAGAGCACGTTGCGGCAGTCGAGCTCCTTGATCGCCGTCGTGCTGTCGGCGCACTCCTGGGCGATGTTGGTGTTGTTGCCCTGGTTCGACTCGTCGCCGCTGCCCAGGGTGTTGATGCCGAAATAGCCACCGACCACGGCGATGACCAGCGTGATGATGATGCCGACGAGGCCGCCCCCACCGATGGGGATGGGCAGGCCGCCGATGCCGCCGCCTCCGCCGGACCCACGTCGATCCTCGACCTGACTGGTGTCGATGTCGGCGTTCTCGTTGAGTTCCATTCCACCCTCACTGAGCCGATGTGCCCGGGCTGTACCCGTCGATCTTGATCGTTAATCGGTTGGGAGGTGTGGGTGGGTGCCGGGTACCATTGCCGCGTGCTGCTCTGCGAAGACTGACCTGCCCCGCGCCGACCGCCTCCCGTGAGATGGCCGGCGCTTTCGCGTGTCCGGAGTCAGCCCTTCCAGATCTCGAGAGCGAGCCTTCCCACCATGATCACCGCCACCGGACTCGAACTGCGCGCCGGCGCCCGCATCCTGCTCTCCCCGGTCACCCTGCGGGTGCAGCCGGGCGACCGGATCGGCCTCGTCGGGCGCAACGGCGCGGGCAAGACCACCACCCTCAAGGTCCTGGCCGGCGAGGGCCAGCCGTACGCGGGCGCGGTCGAGCGCACCAGCGAGGTCGGCTACCTGCCGCAGGACCCGCGCACCGGCGACCTCAACGTCACCGGCCGCGACCGCGTGCTCAGCGCGCGTGGCCTCGACACGATCATCGCCGAGATGCAGAAGCTCGAGATCGAGCTCGAGGAGAGCGCCGACGACAAGCTGGTACGCCGCTACGGCCAGTTGGAGGACCAGTTCTCGGCCCTCGGCGGTTACGCGGCCGAGGCCGAGGCCGCCCGCATCTGCTCCAACCTGGGCCTGCCCGACCGCGCGCTGGCGCAGACGATCGGCACCCTCTCCGGCGGTCAGCGCCGCCGCATCGAGCTCGCCCGCATCCTGTTCGCCGACTCCGGCCAGAACGGCAAGGGCATCCTGCTGCTCGACGAGCCGACCAACCACCTCGACCAGGACTCGATCGCGTGGCTGCGCGGCTACATGGCGCAGCACAAGGGCGGCCTCGTGGTGATCAGCCACGACGTCGACCTGCTCGAGGCCGCTGTCAACAAGGTGTGGTACCTCGATGCCAACCGCTCGGTCGTCGACATCTACAACGTCGGCTGGAAGAAGTACCTCGAGTCGCGCGAGACCGACGAGCGCCGGCGCAAGCGCGAGCGCGCCAACGCCGAGAAGAAGGCCGGCGCCCTGATGGCCCAGGCCGACAAGATGCGCGCCAAGGCCACCAAGACCGTCGCCGCGCAGAACATGGCGCGCCGCGCCGAGAAGCTGCTCGGCGGCCTGGAGGAGCAGCGCGTCTCCGACAAGGTCGCCAAGGTGCGCTTCCCGACCCCGGCGCCGTGCGGCAAGACGCCGCTCACGGCGACCGGCCTGTCGAAGTCGTACGGCTCGCTGGAGATCTTCACCGACGTCGATGTGGCGGTCGACCGCGGCTCGCGGGTCGCCATCCTCGGCCTCAACGGCGCCGGCAAGACGACCCTGCTCCGCATGCTCGGCGGCCTGCTCGAGCCCGACACGGGCGAGGTGCGCGCCGGGCACGGGCTGCGGCTGGGCTACTACGCCCAGGAGCACGAGACGCTCGACGTCGACCGCACCATCCTCGAGCACATGCGCAGCGCCGCCGCCGAGCAGACCGACACCGAGCTGCGCAAGATCCTCGGTGCGTTCCTCTTCTCGGGTGACGACGTCGACAAGCCGGCGGGTGTCCTCTCGGGTGGGGAAAAGACGCGACTCGCGCTCGCGACCCTGGTCTGCTCGGGCGCCAACGTGCTGCTGCTCGACGAGCCGACGAACAACCTCGACCCGATCTCGCGCGAGCAGGTGCTCGACGCGATCGCCAACTACCCGGGCGCGATCGTGCTGGTCACCCACGACGCCGGCGCGGTGCAGGCGCTCAAGCCGGACAGGGCGATCCTGCTGCCCGACGGCGACGAGGACGCGTGGAGCGACGACCTGCTGGAGCTCGTCGAGCTCGCGTAGATCGGCAATCATCGCCATCGTCTGTTGTCAACCAGTGCCCACACAGACAGTGCGACGTTCGGGCGTTTGCGGGCAGGTCGGGCACGCCTCCGGGCGGCGCAAAGTTGGCACACTCGTGATCGGAGCCCTCGGTGCTCGCGGCATAGACGCTGCGTCATGTCCCGCGAACGGGCGCCCTCGATCGAGTGTTTCCGCAGGTGATCGATGGTCTTGGTGGGGGTCGTGCCGATGTGGACCCGGGTGCCGTATAGCTGCCGCGCCTAACGTCAGTTAACTGTCTGACATTGATGACCGTGGTCATCGTCAAGTTCCTGACAGTGATAAATGGGCACGTTGGCTAAGCCTGGATACCTAGCGCATGATCGTTGGAGGCGGTCTAATAGGTGAGACCGTATCGAACCGCACAGTCTCCGGATGTGAGGATTCAGCATGCCAGCCACGGGCACAGCCAGCAGCACCGAGAAGGGTCGGCGAATCGTCGGCACAGAGCGCCAGTCGTTAGCCAAGGATCTGGTCAAGCGCTACACCTCCGGTGAGAGCATTCGCGCGCTCGCCGCATCGACCGGCCGTTCCTACGGATTCGTGCACCGCGTGCTCACCGAATCCGGCGTGCAGCTCCGCCAGCGGGGCGGCGCGCGACGCCGCAAGAAGGCGTGACGACCGGCGACGCCGCAACCGGCACCCCCGCCGACGCGCCGGGCGTTCGCTACGACCTGGACGGGCCGGTGGCAACGGTGACGTTGTCCCGGCCCGAGGTGCTCAATGCGCAGACCCCCGCGATGTGGGCCGAGCTGGCGAACATTTCGCGGAAATTACCGGGCGCCGCGCGAGTCGTCATTGTGCGTGGCGAGGGACGTTCCTTTTCCGCGGGGCTGGATCTGTCGGTCGCGCGCGGCGATGGCGATTCTTCACTCGTGAAGCTCGCGCAGTTGTCGCCCGAGGAGAGCGCCGATCGGATTGCCGGCTTCCAAGCGGCGTTCACCTGGCTGCGCGACCCGTCCATCGTGACGATCGCGGCCGTTCAGGGACACGCGATCGGGGCCGGTTTTCAGCTGGCTCTCAACTGCGACCTCCGCGTGCTCGCCGACGACGCCAAGTTCTCGATGGCCGAGGTGACGCTGGGCCTCGTACCCGATCTTGGGGGAACGAAACGGCTGACCGAGCTCGTCGGGCCGTCGCGCGCGCTCGAGATCTGCCTGACCGGGCGCCGCATCGCCGCCGAGGAGGCCCTGCAGATCGGGCTGGCCACCGCGGTGGTGCCCGCCGGGGAGCTGTCGGCCACGGTCGCCGACCTCTCGGCCGCCGTCGTGGCCGCCGACGCGGGTGCCACCCGCGAGATCAAGGGTTTGCTGTCGGGTGCGGCGCTGCGGTCGTACGCCGAGCAGGACCGCGCCGAGCGCGAGGCGCAGACCCGCCGTGTCCGCGAGTTGCTCGGAAGCGGCGAATAGCCCCGTCCAACCGCCCCACCACCATCCTTGATCGGACTGAAGGCAGCCGGTCAGGAATTCTCTCACCGCCCGGGTTGTCGTACCCCCGGGGCAGACTGTCGCTGCCCCTCATTTCACGACCGCCCGGGAGGTGACGAGATGAGCATGTCCAGCTGGAGCATGCTGCGCTCGATCCAGAACTCGGACCGGGTCGCCGAGCACCGCCTCCGCCGGGGCACGACCCGGCGGATCCTGCGCTACGCCCGTCCCTATCGCCGGGACATCCTGGTCTTCCTGCTCACCGTGGTCCTCGCCGCCGGCATCGGCGTGGCCACACCCCTGCTCGCCGGCCACGTGGTCAACGCGATCACCGGCGGCGGCTCCGACGCCGCCTCGACCGTCATCCGGCTGGCGCTGATGATCGCCGCGCTCGCCGTCGCCGACGCGTTCCTCTCCCTCGCCCAGAGGTGGTATTCGGCACGCATCGGCGAGGGCATCATCCTCGACCTGCGCACCCGGGTGTACGACCACGTGCAGCGCATGCCGTTGCAGTTCTTCACCCGCACTCAGACCGGCGCGCTGGTGAGCCGGCTCAACAACGACGTCACCGGGGCGCAGCGCGCCTTCACCTCCACGCTCTCCGGCGTGGTCAGCAACGTCATCCAGCTCGTGCTCACCGCCGCGGTGATGTTCAGCCTCTCCTGGCAGATCACCGTGCTCTCGCTGGTCATGCTGCCGCTGTTCATCATCCCGGCGCGCCGGGTCGGCAAGCGGCTCGCCGACATCACCCGCGAGTCCTACAACCTCGACGCCAAGATGAACGCGACGATGACCGAGCGCTTCAACGTCTCCGGCGCCATGCTGGTCAAGCTCTTCGGCCGGCCCGAGACCGAGGCCGCCCGGTTCGGCGAGCGGGCCGCCCGGGTGCGCGACATCGGCGTGCAGCAGGCGATGTACTCGCGCACGTTCTTCGTCGCGATGCTGCTGGTCGCCTCGCTCGCGCAGGCGCTGACGTACGGCCTGGGCGGCTGGCTCGCGGTGACCGGCAGCGTCACGGCCGGCACCGTCGTGACCCTCGCGCTCCTGCTCACCCGGCTCTACGGCCCGCTCACCGCGCTCAGCAACGTGCGGGTCGACGTGATGAGCGCGCTCGTCTCGTTCGACCGGGTCTTCGAGGTGCTCGACCTCAAGCCGGGCATCGAGGAGAAGCCGGGCGCCGTCGCCCTGCCCGCCGGTGCCGGCCGGGTCGAGTTCCGCGACGTGCACTTCCGCTACCCGAGCGCCGACGAGGTGTCGCTCGCGACGCTCGAGGACGTGACGGCGCTCGACCGCACCGAGCAGGCGCCGGTGCTGCGCGGTGTCGACTTCACGGTCGAGCCCGGCCAGATGGTGGCCCTGGTCGGCCCGTCCGGCGCGGGCAAGTCGACGACGTCGATGCTGCTGTCGCGGGTCTACGACGTCACCGAGGGAGCCGTACGGGTCGGCGGCGTCGACGTCCGCGACGCCACCCTCGACTCGCTGCGCGACACCATCGGCGTCGTCACCCAGGACGCCCACCTGTTCCACGAGACGATCGCGGAGAACCTCCGGTACGCGCGCCCCGAGGCGACCGAGGAGGAGATGTGGGAGGCGCTGCGCGGGGCGCAGGTGGCCGACCTCGTCCGCGGGCTGCCCGACGGCCTCGAGACGGTCGTCGGCGAGCGCGGCTACCGCTTCTCCGGTGGCGAGAAGCAGCGCCTGGCGATCGCCCGGCTCCTGCTCAAGCGCCCGTCGATCGTGGTGCTCGACGAGGCCACCGCCCACCTTGACAGCGAGTCCGAGGCGGCGGTGCAGCGGGCGCTCACCACGGCGCTCGAGGGGCGCACGGCGCTGGTCATCGCGCACCGGCTCTCCACGGTGCGCGACGCCGACCAGATCCTGGTGCTCGACAAGGGCCGCATCGTCGAGCGCGGCCGCCACGACGAGCTCGTCGCCGCGGGTGGGCTCTACTCGGAGCTCTACCGCACGCAGTTCGCCGAGGCGTCCTCCCCGGCCTACGCCGACGAGGTCGAGGTGGTGACGGTGCCGGCCCGCACGATCGAGCCCTGACCCGGGCCGCGGCCGCGCGGGGCTCAGACGCAGGTGCGGCCGCTGACGGCGAGCATGCGCTCGAAGTCGGTCGCGTCCTCGCGGGCGGCGACCTCGGCGCCGAAGACGCCCATCTGGCGGCCCTGCGGCGCCATCTGCTCGATGATCGGGGCGAGGGCCGTGACCGTGGCCGGGTCGGGCTCGTAGCTCTGGCCGGTCGCCTGGGCGAGGTCCCAGCCGTGCACGACGAGGTCGACCAGGACCAGGTTGCCGACGACCGCCTGGGGCAGGCCCATGCCGGGCGAGACGCCCTCGAGGGCCGCCGGGTCGGACCACGCCTTGATCAGGGTCGCCGTCTCGTCGGCGAAGCGCTGCCGCCAGTCGCCGGTCAGCACGTCGGGTGTGGTGCTGAAGTCGGGCTGCTCGCGTACGGCCAGGGCCTGGAAGTTGACCACCACCTGGAAGAGGTGGTTGAGCAGATCGCGCACCCGGAACTCGGCGCAGGGGGTGTCGAGGCCAAGCTGGTCGTCGCGGACGGCCCGGATGACCGGGAGCGTCCGCTCAGCCGCCGCCGCCAGCAACGTACTGATCTCCGTCGTCATGGCGTCGACGGTATCGAACTCCGCAGTTCGGCGTACGCCCGCGCGAGGGTGTCCACGGTGTAGTGGGCGTTGAGACCGCTCGGGTTGGGCAGCACCCAGACCGGCACGCCGCCGACCTCGTCCGGCTGGAGACCCATCGTCGCCTTCGGGCGGGCGAAGGCCGTCCGGTACGCCGTCACGCCCAGCACGGCGAGGAAGCGCGGCCGGAACGTCCGGGCCTTCTCCGCCAGGTGCTCGCCGCCCTCTCGCAGCTCAGCGGGGGAGAGCTCGTCGGCGCGGGCGGTCGCGCGGGCGACGACGTTGGTGATGCCGAGGCCCATCGCGGGCAGCTCGAACTGCTCGGACGGGTGCAGCAGGCGGTCGGTGAAGCCGGAGCGGTGCAGCGCCGGCCAGAAGCGGTTGCCGGGGCGGGCGAAGTGGTGGCCGGTCGCCGCCGAGTAGAGGCTCGGGTTGATGCCGGAGAACAGCACCAGAAGGTCCGGGCCGATCAGATCGGGGATGGTGCGATCGGCCGCGGCGGCGATCTCGGCGGGGGTCGGCTTCACGATGCCCGCACTCCCGGCGCGAGTCGGCCTTATGGCGGCCGTGGTCTCGGATCGGGGCGGCTGCGCGGCGCCTGTGGTCTCGGGTCGGGGCGGCTTCACAGGGCGCGCGTGATGCCGCCGTCGACGGCGATGACCGAGCCGGTGACGTAGCTGGCCGCGGGGGAGAGCAGGAACGCGGCCACCCGGCCGAACTCCGCGGGCTCGCCGAGGCGGCGCATCGGGATCTTCGACGCCACGTCGGCCGCCGCGGCCGCCGAGTCGCCGGTGGCCGCGAAGAGCTCCCGGTTGCGGTCGGTCATGATGCGGCCCGGGAGCAGGCTGACGATGCGGATGCCGCGCGGAGCGTACTCGTCGGCCATGTCCTTGGCGGCCATGGCGAGACCTGGGCGCAGGCCGTTGGAGAGGCCCAGGCCGGTCAGCGGGGCCTTCACCGACGTGGAGAGCACGAACGCGATCGCCCCGCTCTCCGGCAGCGCCGACGCGAAGACGCGGGCGGCGCGCATCGTACCCAGGAAGACCGTCTCGAAGGCGTCGCGCCACTGCTCGTCGGTCATCGCCGCGGCGGTGCCGAGGGCCGGGCCGCCCACCGAGATCATCGCGCCGTCGAAGCGGCCGAACCGCTCGACCGCCGTGTCGGCCAGGACCCGGGGCGTCTCGGGATCGGCCAGGTCGGCGGTCACGCCCGCCGCGTGCCGGGGGCCGCCCAGCCGCTCGACGGCCTCCTCGACGCGGTCCGTGTCACGCGCCGAGATCACCACCCGGGCACCGTCGGCGACCAGCGCCTCGGCCGTGGCGAATCCGAGCCCCCGCGAGGCACCGGTGAGAACGTAGACGCGATCGGCGAGTCCGAGATCCATGCCCCGATCCTGCCAGCCGCGGGTCACCGGCGGTGCAGGGCGGCGGCGGTCGTCTCGTCCGCCGGCAGGAACGACTCGATCGCGAGCTCCGAGAGGGTCACGTCCAGGGGAGTGCCGAGCACCGACGTGATGCTGAAGAAGCTCAGGTCGTCGATGCGCAGCGGCACGACGAGGCCGTTGACCGGCCGTTGCTCGCCGCCCGGATAGCTCAGCAGCTCGGCGTGCAGGTCCTTGAGGGAGGCCGCCCGGTGCAGGATGTGCCCGCGCCACTCGGCCAGGTTGCGGATGCGCGGCGCCATGCCGTCCGGGTGCAGCGAGAGGCGCAGCACGTTCACCGGCGGCTCGAGCAGCCACGGCGCGCAGCCCTCGATCAGGGGCGCCACCGCGTCGTTCGCGTCGATCATCGTCCACTGCCGGTCGATCAGCAGGGCCGGGTAGGGCTCGTGGCCCTTGAGCACGTCGCGCAGCGACTGGAGGATCGTCGCGAGCGGCGCCCCGGTCAGCTGCGACTCCGAGTACGCGGGCGCGAAACCGCCGGCCACGAGCAGCTCGTTGCGCGAGCGCAGCGGCACGTCGAGCTGCTCGGCGAGCCGCAGGATCATGTCGCGGGTGGGCCGCGACCGGCCGGTCTCCACGAATGACAGGTGCCGGGTCGAGACGCCGGCCCGGGTGGAGAGCTCCAGCTGGCTCATCCGTCGGTCGGCCCGCCACTCGCGCAGAAGCTGTCCCACGTCGCTCATGGGCATGCAGGCTATTACCTCGCAGGTAATCGACGCCATTACCTGGGGCGGGCAGGGTGCAGCTCATCAGCGACCGAGAGGACGAGACGATGAGCGACTTCGCAACCATGGTGGACCGCTACCTGGCCGTGTGGAACGAGAGCGACCCGGCGGCCCGGCGCGCCGCGATCGACGACCTGTTCGCCGAGGACGTCCGCTACGTCGACCCGCTGGCGGCGGTGTCCGGCCGCGCCGCCCTCACCGAGCTGATCGGGGCGGTGCAGCAGCAGTTCCCGGGCCTGAAGTTCACCACCGGCGGGCTGGTGGACGGCCACCACGATCAGGTCCGCTTCACCTGGAACCTCGGACCGGCGGCCGGCTTCGACGTGGCCGAGCTGGACGCGGACGGCCGCATCCGGACCGTGCTCGGCTTCCTGGACCGCACCGAGGGCCTGTCCTAGTCCATCGCGTGGCCGCCGTTGACGGTGATCCGCTCGCCGGTGACGAAGCGGGCGCCGTCGGACGCCAGGAAGGCGACCACGTCGGCGACCTCCGCCGGCGTTCCCATCCGGCCGAGCGGCACGTCCCGGAGATAGGACGAAGGGTCCATCCCGGCGTGCCGCTCGACCGGGATCCAGCCGGGCGCGACCACGTTGACCGTGATGCCGAGCGGCCCGAGCTCGCGGGCCCAGGTGCGGGTCAGGGAGAGCTGCGCGCCCTTGGCGGCGCTGTAGGCGGACATGCCGGGCTCGGACCGCTCGAACAGATCGGAGCCGATCTGGATGATCCGGCCACCGCCGAGGCGCCGCATCGTGGGCACGGCGGCCCGCATCAGCAGGGTCGGGCTCTTCACGAAGAACAGCAGCTGGTCCAGGTGGTCCTGCCAGGTGAGCTCCAGCGCCGGCACGACCGGTTGCGGCCCGGTGGCGTTCGGCACGAGCACGCGTACGGGACCGAGCCGCTCCTCGACGGCAGCCACGAGCCCGGCGACCTCGTCCTCGTCGGTGACGTCCGCCCGGAACGCCGCCGCCCTGCCACCGTCGGCGACGATGCCGGCCACCACCCGCTCGGCGTCCTGCCGGTCGGGCAGGTAGTTGACCGCCACCGCCCACCCGTCGGCCGCCAGCCGCCGCGCGATGTGCGCCCCCAGCCCTCGCGAAGCCCCCGTGACCAGCGCCGCACCGTCCGCCACTGCCATGCCTTGCCCTCCTGCGTGATCATGAACTGGTGACCCCGCGACGTGCGAAGAAGCCGAAGCCTTCGCGCAAGCGCCGCGGTCTGCCGCCCGGCCCGGCCGGGGTGGCCATCGCCCAGTCGACCACGCCCGAGTGGCTTCTGACGGCCGGCATGTACGGGGCCTTCGCGCTGGTGGCACTCGGCGGCCTGGCGATCTGCGTGTTCCTGGCGCTGGGGACACGTGACGAGATCAGCCTCGACCGCCATCACCGGACGACGACCGCCTCGGTGACGCGGACCGACACGTCCGGGCGCGGCCCCGGCACGGCGCAGGTCGCCTTCTCCGACGCCGGTCGGCAGCGGACCGCGTGGGTGGAGCAGCCATGGTTCGGCGGCGACGTCGCGGTGGGCGAGCACCTCCGCATCGAATATTCGCCGGCGCATCCGTCCGTGGCCCGCCGCGCCGGCGCCCACGACATGCTGAGCTTCGCCGCCGCGGTCGCGGCCGTTGCCCTGGTCGCGACGGTCTCCGAGCGGCTACGCCGCCGGCCGCGTCACGGCCGGCGCAGGACGCGCACGCGCCCCGCGATCTGAACCGCGACGGCGCCCGCGGCGACGCGCAGCGAGGGTCCGCGGCGTGGTCTCGGGGGTGACGCGCCGTCGTAGTGCAGGGCTGCCTCGCGCTCGGCGAGCTCGGTGGCGGCCATCGGCGGGAGGGCGGCGCGGGCGAGCAGGTCGCGGGCGAGGTCCCAGCCGTCGCGCAGGGAGCCCTGGGTCGGGCGGGTGGCGGCCCAGGTGGCGAACTCGTGTTTCCAGCGGTCGCCGAAGGACGCGGCGAGCAGGGGCCACTGGCGGGAGACCTCGCCGGCGCGCTTGCGCAGGAGCGCGACCCGGGCGGCCTCGAAGCGGAAGCCGTCGAAGCCCGCCGGCATGGGGCGGCCGGCGGTCAGGGCCTCGACGAGGGCGGCCTGGCGGTCGGCAAGGCTGCCCGGGTCGTCCGCTTGCCGTGGTGCGGGAGGCTCGTGGTCCACGGCCGTGCCGTCGGGGGCGGTCATGTGACGGCCGGGTAGGCGGAGGCCTTGGCGATGGCGTCGAGCTCGGCGCGCAGGTCGGCGGCGGGTGGGTAGGCGCCGTCGCGCTCGAGCAGGAGGGCCGGCGGGCGGTGGCGGTCGCACAGGGCCGTGACCAGGTCGAGGACGGGCTGGGGGACCGCGTCGGTGTGGGTGTCGTGGTAGAGGCCCTGGTGTTCGGCGCCGCCGGCCACGTGGGTGTAGGCGACGCGGTCGAGCGGGAGCTGGTCGAGCAGTTCCTCGGGGTCGGTGCCGCGGTTGCGGGCGTTCGCGTAGACGTTGGCGATGTCGAGCAGGAGCAGGGCGCCCGTACGGTCGAGGATCTCGGTGATGAACTGGGCCTCGGTCAGCTCGTCGTCGGGCCAGTCGAAGAGGGCTGCGATCGGCTCGAGCGCGATCGGGACGCTCAGCGACTCTTGGACGCGCCGGACGTTGGCGGTCACGGCGGCCACCGCCTCGCGGTTGCGGGGCAGCGGCAGCAGGTGGCCGGCCTCGATGCCGCCCGCCCGCACGAACGCGATGTGCTCGCTCACCAGCGGGGCGCCGAGCCGCTGCGCCACGGCGGCGAAGTGGTCGACGCGCTCGGCCGGCACCGGCTCGGCCCCGCCCAGCGAGAGCCGGACCCCGTGCGGGACGACCGTGACGCCGCGGGCGAGCAGCGCCTCGATGCCGGCGGGCAGGTCGCCATGCGGGTGGATCGACTCGGCCACGACCTCGGCGAAGCGCAGTCCCGGCAGCTCGGCGACGAAACCGGCGATCTCGGGCCGCCACCCGATGCCCACCCCGTAGGTCACGCCCGTACCGGCGGCGGCCGGTGCCGCCGCTGTCGCTGGACCGGGCACGCCGGTCGTGGCCGCCGCTGTCGCTGGGGCGCCCACGCGCGGCCGGTCAGCCACCGCAACCGCCTCCGCCGCCGCAGCCTCCCCCGCCGCCGCAGGAGCTGCCGCTGCTGCAGCTGCCGCCGGAGGAGCCGTCGCCGCCTCCGCCGCCGCCCAGCGAGCCCGACGCTCCGCCGCTCGCGGCAACGCGCTGGATCTCGGCCTCGGCGGCGAACGCGGGATCCATCGTGTACAGCGACGCGGAGCCCCAGAGGGCCACGCCCATGGCGGCGCCGGACGCGCCGTACGTCGCGAAGGAGGGCGACTCGCTGGGGGAGAGGTGGCGGTGCTGGGTGCGCAACTCGCGCATCTGGCGGCGGGCCGAGTCGGTGGCCCAGCGGGTGCGGGTGTAGAGGGCGATCGTCAGGATGACGGCGAAGAAGATGAGCGGGATGAGGTAGCCGATCGGCTTGTCGTTCGCGGCTCCCGCCACGGCGCGGGCGATGCCGATGAGGACCAGCGCCAGGCCGGCGAGCGTCCAGGTGCGGGCCTCGCGCATCTTGGTGTTGCCGACCGCCAGGCCGCTCGTCTCGAGGTGGTCGCGAAGCTGATCGACCGCCGCGACGACCCACTGGTCGGTGAAGACGTCGCGGGCGCGCAGGCCGCGGGCCGCGGCGTTGTAGATGGCGCTGTCGAGCGGTGTGACGCCGGCGGGCAGCGGGCCGGTCTGCACGAGCGTGCGGCCGGGGCCGGTGCCGATCGCGTTCGCCGCGCGCAGGCCGCCCATGGCCGAGTAGACCGCCAGCTTGGGGCCGCCGTTGAGGTAGGCCACCTGCTGCGGGCCGAGGTGGTCGACCCGGGCGAAACGGATGCCCCGGAACAGGGCCTTGCGGTGGAACCACGCGAAGACGGCCACCGCGACCATCGCCGCGATGAAGTAGATGAGGAAGGTCGGGCCGGGAATCCCCCAGGTGTCGGTCATGGGCTTGCACCTCCCGCGCTCGTCGCGTCTGTGGCCTCATTGTGCAGACGCGCGCAACGGCCCGGAAGGCGGCGGTGACGATCTGTGGACAACGGGCGCCGCGCCCTGTGGACAACGCGCACCGCGCCCGAGATGTCAGGGGCGGCGCACCGCTTCCTCGACGACGTCGAGCACCCGGCTCAGCTCGCCCGGCGGGCGCCCGGTGGCGAGGTGGAGCACCAGTCCGTCGTACGCCAGCTCGAGGAACTGGGTCAGCACCTCGACCGGCACGTCCTCGCGCAGCACGCCGGCGTCCCGCTGGCGCTGGAGGCGGTCCCGGGTCGCGTCGGCGATGGCGGCCGAACGCTCCGCCCAGCGCTTGGCGAAGGCGGGGTCGGTGCGCAGCCGCCGGGACACCTCGAGCTGGGAGCCGAGCCATCCGGCGGTGTCGCCGTCGCTGGTGCCCGCGCGGTCGAGCAGGTCGCGCATGACCTGGACGAGACCGTTGCGGGTCACCGTGGCGACCATCGCGGCGGCGTCGTCCTCGGCCACGGCGAGGAAGAGCGATTCCTTGTCGCGAAAATGGTGGAAAATCGCCCCTCGGGACAGCCCGGTCGCGTCCTCCAGCCGGCGAACGGTCGCACCCTCGTAACCGAACCGTGCGAAACAGTCGCGCGCGGCGGCGAGGATCTCGTGTCGGCGCGCGTCAAGCTGGTCCTGGCTTACTCTGGGCACGCTCTGGATCGTGTCACGCGGCGTGGCGGCCATGCAATCCGTACGTACGTCTTGCCAGACACACTCAGTTCATCGGGCGGATGCTGCGAATTCCCCCATCCCGGCCCCGAGGTGTTTACAAACCCGGACTGTTCGCCTGCCCGTTCGGTCACGTAAGGTGCCCGCGTGCCCCTCGTCCTGATCGCTCTCGACGACACCCTGCTCGACCGCAGCGGTGCCTTCAGGCTGTGGGCGAAGGGTTTCCTGGACGAGATCGGGGCGCCACAGGACGACCTCGACTGGTTACTCTCCGTTGATGCCGACGGCCTCACCCCGCGGTGGGATCTCGCCGACCTGATCCGCGAGCGCTACGCCCTGCGGATTCCCTCGATCGATGTCGTCGACGAGCTGCACGAGGGCCCGCTCGCGTTCGAGAAGCTCGATCCGCTCGTCGGCTGCGCGCTGAAGATCGCCACCGACGCCGGCTTCGTGCCCGTCGTGGTCACCAACGGCCAGACCGACATCCAAGAGGCGAGGATCCGGCGTACGGGGCTCGACCGCTACGTCGCCGACTGGGTGATCTCCGAGCAGGCCGGCGTCAGCAAGCCCAATCCGCGGATCTTCGCGATGGCCGCCCAGCGGGTGCGCATGCGCCTCGGCGGCGCATGGGTGGTCGGCGACAGTCCCGAGGCCGACATCGGCGGGGCGGCGGCGATGGGCCTGCCCAGCGTCTGGCTGCACCGGGGCCGTGACTGGATGGACCGCCGGTTCGCGCCGACCCGCGTGGTCGGCAACGTCATCCAGGGGCTTTCCGCGATCATGGCAACGGCCCGATAGGGAAAGCGCGAAAAAATAGGTTGCGCCGCCGGCGGACTGTCGGCAAAGTGAGCGCGTCGCCCGGAAAGAGGCGGCGAGAGGTCCTCGAGACGAGGCGAGAGAGAGGGGGGTGGATTCCATGGCTGTCTTTGTGATGACTGCTGCCCGGATTCCCGTACTTCTTTCTTCTGCTTCCTTCTTCGAGGAGACCCTCCAGTGCGAGAGCACGACTCTTTCGGCCCGGCGACCATGCGCCGCGGCCGTCGCAAGTTCGACGACGACGACACTTTTCTGAAGCGCGGGCGGCCCGAGCCGCAGCTGCAAGAGGATCCCGACCTGCCCGAGACCGGCGACCGCTGGTCCACCTGGGACGGCGCCCTGCACGGCCCACAGCCGCGCCCCGACTGGGTGCGCACCGAGTACGGCGCCGTCGACACCGAGCTGGGCATGCTCAAGACCGGCAAGGAAGCCGACGTCTTCCTGGTCCGGCGGGCGATTCCCGACACCGACAAGATCAGCATGTTGGCCGCCAAGCGCTACCGCGACGGCGACCACCGGCTCTTCCACCGCGACGCCGGATATCTCGAAGGGCGCCGGGTGCGCCGGTCGCGCGAGATGCGGGCGATGAACAACCGGACCTCGTTCGGCAAGGAGATGATCTCCGGCCAGTGGGCGATGGCCGAGTTCGGCGCCCTGTCCCACCTGTGGCAGGTCGGGCAGGAGAGCGGCCTGGTCCGCGTGCCGTACCCGGTGCAGATCATCGGCACCGAGCTGCTGCTCGAGTTCATCGGTGACTGGGAGACCGGCGAGGCGGCGCCCCGGCTCGCGCAGGTGCGCGCCGACCCCGACCAGCTGGCCGACCTGTGGCAGCAGATGACCGACGCCCTGTCGGTGCTGGCCCGTGCGCAGGTGGCGCACGGCGACCTCTCGCCGTACAACACGCTGGTGCACGACGGCCGGCTGGTGCTGATCGACCTGCCGCAGATCGTCGACGTCGTCGCGAACCCGCAGGGCGCCGACTTCATCGGCCGCGACGTGCGCAACGTCGCGGCCTGGTTCACCCAGCGCGGGCTGCGGGTGGATGCCGACGAGCTGCTCGACCGGCTGCTCTACGAGGCCGGCCTGCGGTGAGGCCGGCCCCGTAGCGGGGTCACTGCAGGTAGCCCTCGACCTCGCCGACGCTGTGGGCCTGCTCGGAGTTCGGGTCGTTCCCGTACTCCCGGGCGGCCCGGCGCCGGCGCAGCAGGTCCCAGCACTGGTCGAGCGCCTCCTCGACCTCCTTGAGCCGCTCGTGCTCCTCGCTGGAGGAGATCTCGCCCTTGCTCAGCTGCTGCCGCAGCTTGTGTTCCTCGTCGACCAGGCCGTGGATCCGGCTCAGCACAGTCTTGTCATCCATGCCGAAAGCCTATGCGCACTCTCACGTGGCTCTCATCCAGGCGTGATGTGATGAGCACACCATGAGTCCATCGCACCCGAAACGCATCCTGGTGGTGGACGACCAGCCCAACATCGTCGACATGCTGGCGACCGTCCTGACCTTCCACGGGTTCGCCGTCGCGACCGCGGCGAGCGCCGCCGAGGCGGTCGAGCGGGCCGCCGAGCACCGGCCCGACCTGGTGCTTCTCGACGTCATGCTGCCCGACGGCGACGGCCGCGACGTCTGCCGGCGGCTGCGGGCCGCCGGTTCGGCGGCGGGCGTCGTCTTCCTCACGGCACGCGATGCCCGCGAGGACCTCATCACCGGCCTGGCGTACGGCGGAGACGACTGGATCACCAAGCCGTTCGACGTCGACGTGCTGCTCGCCCGGGTGCGTGCCGTGCTGCGGCGGGTCGCCACCGAGCCGGCGGGCCGGGTGCTGCGCCACGCCGACGTCGAGCTCGACCAGGACACGCTCGAGGTGCGGCGGGCCGGTGAGCCGGTGCAGCTGTCGCCGACCGAGCTGAAGCTCCTGCGCTACTTCCTCCAGAACCCCGGCCGCGTGCTGTCCCGGACCGAGCTGCTGCGCGCCGTCTGGGAGTACGAGCTCGACTCCAACGTCGTCGACACGTACGTCGGCTACGTCCGCCGCAAGATCGGGCCGTCGTTGATCGTCACCCATCGCGGCTTCGGCTACGCGCTGCGAGCCGAGCGACCGTGACGCTGCGCCGCTCGATGTTGCTGGCCGTCGCGGCGCTGACCGCGGCGGCGCTGCTGGTGGTGTCGGCGACCGCGGTGCTGGCGCTGCGGGCGTACCTCCTGGACCGCACTGATGATCAGCTGGCCGCGGCGGCGCGGCTGGCCCGGTCGAGGACGGCGCTGCTGCCGCTCGACCCGGCCCAGCGCGGCGAGGCGGTGCGCCAGGTCGTGTCGGTGACCGAATACGTGATCGAGATCCGCGGTACGGGCAGCGACACCCTGCGCGTCATGTCGGGCACCCCGCTGCCGGCGCGCCCGCTGATGGACCAGGCCCGGCTCGACGACCCCGATCCGCAGACGGTCGCCGGGTATCGCGCAGTCGTCGTCCGCGACAGCCAGTTCACCGTGCTGGCGGCGCTCTCGTTGCGCCCGGTGAACGACACCGTGCGCCGGTTGCTGATGGTCGCCGGCGGCACCTCACTCGGCGTACTCCTGCTGTTGATGCTCTTCGCCGAGATCGTCGTGGCCCGCCGGCTGAGACCACTCAACGCGCTCGCGTCGGCCGCCACCGATCTCGCCGACGGCCGGCTCGAGCGGCGCGTCCCCGAGCCGCCCCGGGCCGAGCGCACCGAGGTGGGACGCCTGACGCTGGCGATCAACGGCATGCTGTCGCGGATCCGGCAGGCGCTCGCCGCCCGCGAGCAGTCCGAGCAGCGGATGCGGGACTTCGTCGCGGACGCCTCGCACGAGCTGCGCACGCCGCTCACCTCGGTGCGGGGATATCTCCAGTTGGTGCGCACCGGCGTGGTCGACCTGCGGGACCGGCCGGACGTGCTGGGCCGTCTCGAGGAGGAGACGGCGCGGATGGGCTCGATGGTGGACTCGCTGCTCTATCTGGCCCGGCTGGACGCGTCGCCGCCCGCCGGGCACACGCCGGTCGATCTCGCGGCGCTGGTGCGTGACGCAGTGGCGGACGCGGCGGCGGTCGAGCCGGAGCGGCCACTCTCGGTGGAGGCTCCGGGGGAACTGGTCGTCACCGGGGACGCGGAGGGCCTGCGCCGCGTGATGGCCAACCTCCTGGCAAACGTACGGGCGCACACGTCCGCGGGAACGGCGGCGCACGCGCGCGTCGTGCCGGGCGAGCGGGACGTCCGCGTCGAGGTCACCGACGAGGGGCCGGGGATGGACGCCGAAGCGGCCGCCCACGCGTTCGAGCGGTTCTGGCGCGCCGGCACCGCGCGCTCGGCCGCCGAGGGCGCCGGGCTGGGGCTGGCGATCGTCGCCGAGGTGGTACGCGGGCACGGCGGCGGCGTGGGCATCGACGGCTCGACCGTCTGGTTCACGCTGTCCCGCGATTCTTGACGAACTCTCATCTTCCTCGCATCCGATTGGCGTCCGGGGCCGGTTTCCTTGCCCCGGTGACCAGAACGAAGCAAGTGATCATCGGGTCGGTGGCCGTGGCGGCACTCGCCGTGCCGCTCGCCGCCGACCGAGTGGCCGAGTCGGTCGCCGAGCACCGCATCGCCGCCCGGCTCACTTGCGCGGCCGGCCTCTCCGGCACGCCGAAGGTCGAGCTGGGCGGCTTCCCGGCGATCACGCAGCTCGCGTCCGGGCGGATCACCTCGCTGCGGATCGAGGCCGTCATCCCGTACAGCAAAGTCAGCGGGACCGCAGGCAGCGCCGCAACCGGCGCGGGGTCCGGCACGAACATCCGGATCGTCGGTGGGGACGACGCCGGGCGGCTCGTCGCCGAGACGTCTCTCAGCGTGCGCGGGCTGCAGCTCGACGCCACCGTCTACGCCACCCTGGCGCTCAGCGGATCGCGGCTGACGATCACCCCCGCCGAGGTCGAGCTGAGCGGGCTGGGGCTGCGCGTTCCGGCGAGCCGGCTGCCCGCGAACGCGAGCAAGGCACGCACGGTCGACCTGCCCGCGCTGCCGTCCGGACTGGCGTACCGCGAGATCAGCGCGGCCCAGGACGGCCTGAAGGTCGTCGCCGAGGGCCGCGACCTCGACCTTCGCGACGCCGGAAAAACCACGAAGAGCAAGACATGCGGAGGTACGGAGTGAGCACCATCGAGGACGGCCCGCTGCACAGCGTGATGGCGCGCGTGGGCGGGCTCGCCACCCGCCGGCCGTGGTGGGTGCTGGCGGCGTGGCTGGTGCTCGCCGCGACGGTCGGCGCGCTGGTGATCGGCTTCGGCCGGGTGACCGACGAAGACGCGACGCTGCCCGGCAGCACCGCCCAGCACGGCCGGGACCTGCTCGAAGCCCACTTCACCGGCTCGGACGACGCGACCGGCCAGGTGCTCTTCCGCGGCGACACCGACGCGGCGGCCCCGGCAGCCCCCGCGGAGCAGACCGGCGACGTCGACGCGGCGCCCGCTACCCCGGCGGAGCGGACCGGCGACGTCGACGCGGCGCCTGCTGCCCCGGCGGAGCGGACCGGCGACGTCGACGTTGCGGCGCTGGCCGCCCCGGCGGAGCGGATCGGCGCGGTCGAGCATGTGGCGAGCGTGGGCAAGCCGGTGCTCAGCGCCGACGGGCACACCGCGTACCTCGACGTGACCCTCGACGTCGGGCCCCGCGACGTGACGACGGCGCTGGCGGACGAGATCGTGGCGGCGGCGGAGACACCCGGGCTCGAGGCGCTGCCGGCCGGGGCGCTGGCCAAGCCGGAGACCGACACCCGGCGCAGCGAGGCGATCGGCATCGTGGTGGCGCTGGTGGTGCTCGTGATCGCGTTCGGCGGCCTGGTCGCGGCGACGCTGCCCCTGATCACGGCGATCGTGACGCTGATCTGCGGGGTCGGCGTGATCGGCCTGGTGGGGCACCTGACCGGCATCCCGTCGGTGGCGACGACGCTCGGCACGATGATCGGGCTCGGCGTGGGCATCGACTACGCGCTGTTCCTGATCACCCGCTACCGCGCGTTGCTGGCGGCGGGAGCCGAACGGCGGACCGCGATCGTGGAGACGGTCGCCTCCTCGGGCAGCGCGGTGGTCTTCGCCGGCGGCACGGTGATCGTCGCGCTGGGCGGGCTGGCCGTCGCCGGGGTGCCGATCCTGGCGACGCTGGGCTGGACCGCCGGGCTGGTCGTGCTGGTGGCGGTGGGCTCGGCGACCACGCTCCTCCCGGCGCTGCTCATGCTGCTGGGCGCGCGGGCCGGCCGGGTGCGGCGGGCGAGCCGGCCGTCGGCCTGGGGACGCCTCGCGGACCGGGTCACCCATCGCCCTTGGCGGTACGCGGTGACGAGCGCGGCGGTGCTGCTCGCGATGGCCACGCCGGTGCTGTCGATGACGCTGGGCCAGACCGACGCGGGCGACGACCCGGCCGGCTCGGCGACGCGATCGGGATACGACGCGATGGCCACGGCGTTCGGGCCGGGGGTGAACGGGCCGCTGACGGTGGTGGCGTCGTTGTCACCGGCGGCGACGGGGCCGGGCGACCCGCGACTGGCCGCGCTGTCGTCCGCGGTCACGGCAACCGCCGGGGTGACAAAGGCGCAGCCGGTGCGGCTCTCCGGGGATCGGGAGGTGGCGTCCATCCGGGTGCAGCCGGCGACCGCACCGAGCGACCCGGCGACGCTGGACACGGTGGAGAGGCTGGACGCGCTGACGGTCGACGGCGCGGAGGTGTCGGTCACCGGCCAGACGGCGATCCGCGGGGAGCTGGCCGACCGGGTGGGTGAGCGCATGCCGTGGGTCATCGGGATCGTCGTGCTGCTCAGCGCGCTGCTGGTGTTCGTGGCCTTCCGGGCGCCGGTGGTCGCGGTGAAGGCGGCGCTGATGAACCTGCTCTCGGTCGGGGCGGCGTACGGCGTGCTGACCGCGGTCTTCCAGTGGGGCTGGGGCGTGCGCTGGACCGGCCTGGACGGCCCGGTGCCGATCGAGGCGTACGTGCCGATGATGCTGTTCGCGCTGCTCTTCGGCCTGTCGATGGACTACGAGGTCTTCCTGCTGACCGCCGTCCGAGAATCCTGGCAACGCACCGGCGACAACCGAGCATCGGTCCGCGAGGGCCTGGCCGGCACCGGCGTGGTGATCACGTCGGCGGCGCTCATCATGGTGTGCGTCTTCGCGAGCTTCGTGCTGAGCGCCAACCCGGTCATCAAGATGATGGGCCTCGGCCTGGCGGTGGCGATCGCGGTGGACGCGACGGTCATCAGGGGCCTGCTGGTCCCGGCGACGATGGCCCTGCTCGGCCGCGCGAACTGGTGGACACCCTCGCGCCGCCGCCGACCGGCACCGTCGCCGCTGCCGGACACGGCGGGCGTGGGGTAGCCGGCTGCCCGCGTTGGCTGCGCGCGCCGGCGTCGTGGCGACGTCGCGCCTGCCCGGGCCGGTGTTGTGGCGGCGTCGCGTCTGCCGGGCTGGTTTGTGGGATGGTGCGGGGCGGTCGGGCCGGCGTGGTGGGTCGTCGCGCCTGCCCGGGCCGGTGTTGTGGCGGCGTCGCGTCTGCCGGGCCGGCTTCGTGGGACGGCGTGGTGAGTCGATGCACCTGCCGGGGCGGTGTCGTGGTTCGGTGCGCATGCCGGATCGGCCTCCTGGGTCAGGCCGGGCGCCGGCATCGTGGGGTCGGCGCCTTGCAGCGGCGTGGTGGGGGGCGTTGTCAGGCGAGGCCGGCGTCGTGGGCGAGGAGGGCTATCTGGGTGCGGTTGTCGAGGGCGAGCTTGGTCAGGATGTGCGAGACGTGCGACTTCACGGTGGCCAGGGTCATGTCGAGGGACGCGCCGATCTCGGCGTTGTTCTGGCCCTGGGCGATGGCGACGACCACGTCGTGCTCGCGCTTGCTCAGGGTGGCGAGGGTGGCCTTGGCGCGGGAGTAGGCGCCGGCCTGGACGGCCGCGCGGTCCATCAGGCGGCGGGTGATCCGCGGCGAGAGGATGGGCTCGCCCGCCGCGACCAGGCGGACCGCGTCGGCGATGCGGGCCGGTGGGGTGTCCTTGAGCAGGAAACCGCTGGCGCCGGCGCGCAGCGCGTGCAGGATGTTGTCGTCGGTGTCGAACGTGGTCAGCACGATGACCTCGGGCGGCCGCGGCCGCGCCCGCAGGCGGCGGGTCGCGGTGATGCCGTCGACCCGGGGCATGCGCAGGTCCATCAGCACGACGTCGGGCGCGTGCGCGTCGACGGCGGCCTGCGCCTGGTCGCCGTCGGCGGCCTCGCCCACCACCGCGATGCCGGAAGCGCCGTCGAGCATCATGGTCAGCCCGGCGCGGACGAGGGCGTCGTCGTCGACCACGAGCACGCGCACCGGCGAAGTCATGGCGGCCATCGTAGTGACGCCCACGGAGGAGACAGGGGAGTCATGCCGGCCACGGCAGGGAGGCGTGCAGGCGGAACTCGCCGGCGTCGGCGCGGTGGTCGAGCCGGCCGCCGGCCAGATGGACCCGCTCGGTGAGGCCGACCAGGCCGGCGCCGCCGGACCAGCCGGGCGGGGCGCCCGACGCCGCGAGGGAGTTGCGGACCTCGATCTCCAGCCCGGCGCCGGGACCGCCGCTGAGGGCGACCCGCACCGGCTGGCCGGCGGCATGCTTGCGGGCGTTGGTCAGGGCCTCCTGGATGACCCGGTAGGCCGTGCGCGCCACGGTCGGCGGCGCCTCGGCGGGCTCGTCGACCGCCTCGCTCAGCAGCACCTCGGTGCCGGCGTCGCGGGACTCCTCCACCAGGCGCGGCACGTCGGCCAGCACCGGTTGCGGGCGGTTGCCCTCACCGTCCGGCGGATCGTCGTCGCGCAGCAGCGAGATCACCTCCCGCAGCTCCTCGAGGGCCTGGTGGACGCCGTCGCGCACGACCCCGGCGGCGCGGGACAGCCGCTCGGGCGAGGAGTCGGGACGATACTCCATCGCGCCGGCGAACGTGGCCAGCAACGACAGCCGGTGGGCGAGGACGTCGTGCATCTCCCGGGCGATCTTGCGGCGCTCCAGCATGCGCGCCTCGGCCACGCGCCGTCCCTGTTCCGCCTCGGCGCGCTCGGCCCGCTCGTGCAGCGAGCGGATCAGCGCCGCGCGCGCCTGCGCCCACGCGCCCCAGCCGAGCAGCCCGCCGTAGCCGATCGTGACCAGCACGAGCCACCAGCCGTACGGCATGGTGCCGCCGGACCGCCAGGCACCCTGCACCGCGTGCGCGACCACCCCGGCCACGGCCGTCGCGACGGCGACCGGGAAGCGCCGCCGCCACGCCACCTGGAGCGCCCCGATCGTGGCCGGCGGCGTGGCCGCCGGTGACAGCGCGGCCAGCACGGTGAGCACGGCCGTGGCCGCGACCGGCCGCCACAGCAGGAACGGCGTCATCAGCCAGCTCAGCACGGCGACCGTCAGGTCGAGGGCCAGCAGCGGGCCGGGCGGCCGGTCGGCCCACCAGCCCACCAGCGTCGCCGCGATCAGCACCGCTGACGCGGACATGACGGCGACGACCCTGGTGGTGCCGGGACGGCGGGAGGTGGCGTTCACGGGGCGACGCTAACCGGCGGGCGCCGTTCGGCGACACCTACCAAAGTAGGTGTCCGGCCCCTTCGGAGGTATGGGCCGGCGATGTCCGAAGTCCGATGTGCGGACCGGGTGCCGGGCGCCAAGCTCGTCGCCATGACGAACGACATGCGGCAGACAGCAAGGACCAACCGGCGTGCGGGCCGGGCGATCACCGTGGCCGCGGGTGCGGCCGGCGCCCTGCTCCTGTGGGCGGTCGACGACTGGAGCGGCGTCGATCTCGCCGTCCGGCAGGGTGGCGACGTCCAGCGGATCGGCCCGGTGGCCGTCGCGGCGACCGCCGTGCTCGCCGGCCTGGCCGCCTGGGGACTGCTGACCCTTCTGGAGCGGAGGGCCGGCCGACCCGCGCGGACCTACCGGATCATCGCGACGGCGGTGCTGCTGCTCTCGCTGGCGGGCCCGCTGGGCAGCGGCGTCGGCACGGGCAGCAAGCTGGCGCTGCTGGGGATGCATGTGACCGTCGGCGCGGCGTTGATCATCGGCCTGCCGGGCCGCTGCTCATGCCGGTAGCGGGGGAACGCGGCACCGAACCGCGGCCGCCAAGCGCGCGTCCGCCGG
>NZ_BOMI01000092.1 GCF_016862115.1 Paractinoplanes deccanensis | reverse complement strand
CCGATCGCTTGTCCGGGATCGCCGCGCCGGCCGGGTTGGTCCTGCCAAGAGCATGTCCCCGCGGCGGCGGCCTGCTGGGCGCTGACGATGGTGACGGGCCCGGCCCGGCGCGAGCCTCACGGGGCGCGGAGCTGGTCGACCAGCGAGCGGGCGATGCGGCCGATCCCGGCGTCCACGCGGGCCGGGTCGACGGTCACGCCTCTCGGGCGGCGGGTGAAGACCGCCACCGCATAGGCGCGGCCGTCGGGGTAGGTGACCACGGCGGCCTCGTTGCGGACGACGCCCATGAGGCCGCCGCTCTTCGCCGCGACCCGCACCTCGGGACCGAAGCCCGACGCGATCCGGCAGCGGACGAGCTGGTCGCCCATCGCGCGGCGGAGGGCGTCGGCGCTGGGGTCGGCCCAGACCGCCTGCAACAGCCGCACGGTGTCGGCAGCGGTCGTGCGCGATCCGCGGGTCGGGTCGAGCGCCGCGGTGCCGGCGAGGTCGTCGCCGGTGACCGCGGAGCCGAGCAGGGCCTCGTACGTGGGGAAGCCGACCTCCGCCGCCATGTCGTCCAGCATGGTTCCCAGGTCGGCGGTGACACGGGTTCCTTCGAGGCCGAGCGAGGCGGTGAGCGCGTTGACGCGGTCGAGGCCGACCAGGGCGATCAGCTCGTCGGTCGCCACGTTGTCGCTGATCGTCATCATCAGCGTGACGAGGTCGCGGACCGACATGCGGACCTCGTCGCGCATCAGCGAGATGCCGGCCGGGCCCGGGGTGCGCCCGGCGGGCGTGAGGACGCGCTGCTGTGTGCCGTCGAGCTCGCCCGCCGCCATGAGGCGGGCCGCGGCGAGGCCGACCTGGATCTTCATGACCGAGCCGGGCGTCATGGGCGCGTGCTCGTCGACGCCGACGGCCGTCCCGCCGACGGCCGTCCCGCCGACGGCCGTCCCGCCGACGGCCGCTCCGCTGCGGGCCGTCCCGCCGATGGCCGTCCCGCCGATGGCCGTCCCGCCGATGGCCGTCCCGCCGATGGTCGTCCCGCCGGATGCCGGGTCGCCGCTCCGCGGGTCGCCGGTGGTCGTCGCGCCGGTCGCCGGGTCGTCGGGGAGCGGCGCCGCGCAGGCCGAGCCGGTCACCGACAGTTCGGTGAAGAAGCCGCGCATCAGACGCCGAGCGCCCGGGCCGCGGTTGACGAGACCGTGGCCAGGGCCGGGCGGGCCGCTATCAGCAGGGTGTCCACGCCGAGGGACTGGTTCATCGCGGCGAGCTCCTGCTCATGGCGTACGTCCTGGGCGTTGCGGACGCCCCGGATGATCACGTCGACGGCGTGCTCGTGGCAGAAGGTCGCGGTCAGGCCCGTCCAGGCCGTGACGTCGACGTTGTCCCAGTCCGGCGGCAGGGCGGCGCGCACGGCCTCGGCACGCCGTGCCTCGTCCCTGGTCGGCTGCTTGGCGCTGTTGACCGCGACGAGCAGGGTCAGGTGGCCGACGAGCAGGCGGGCCCGATCGGCGATGTCGAGATGACCGGGCGTGAGCGGATCGAACGTGCCGGGATAGACCGCGCGCAACATCGACTCAGATTAACGGGAGGGCACATGCGGCTGGGTCACGTCCCGCAGCACCGGTTCCGGGGTCGCGGGGATTCCGGTGGCGCTCGGCAGAGCGAAGGTGAAGATCGTGCCGCCGCCCCGGTTGTCCTCGGCGGTGATGGTGCCGCCGTGGCGTTCGACGATGCGGTGGCAGATCGCCAGCCCCAGGCCCGTGCCGGGGATGCCGCTCTCCTGGTGGGCGCGGTGGAAGCCGTGGAAGATCGCCTCGTGCTCGCCGGCCGGGATGCCCATGCCGCGGTCGGCGACCTGGACGACGACCTTGGTGCCGTCCTCGGTCGGGTGCGCCGTCACGTCCACGCGTGGCGTTCTTCCTGGTGCCGTGTACTTCACCGCGTTGCCGATCAGGTTGTTCAGCAGCTGGCGGATCAGGGCCGGGTCTGCCGAGACCGGCGGCAGGTCGCCGACGTAGATCGTGGGCATCGGGCGCCGGGCCGCGCTCGCCGCGTCGAGGTGGCCGATGGCGACCTCGTCGGCCAGCGCGTGCAGGTCGAGGTCGACGGGCTGGATGCCGCCCTCGCGGGCCGCCGCGAAGGTGAGCAGGTCGTCGATGAGGGTGCCCATCCGGGCGACCCCGGCCGTGATCTTGCTGAGGTCCGGGCGGAGGTCGGCCGCGTCGACCGCCGAGCGGCCGGCGAGCTCCTCGTCCAGGAACTCCGCGTGCGCCCGCACGGTGGCCAGTGGCGCCTTGAGGTCGTGCGCGACCACGCCGGCGAAGGCGGTGAGGTCGGCCTTCTGCTGGCGGAGCACCACCTGGGTGGCCTGGAGGTCGGCGGTCGCCGCCTCGACACGGGCCTCGGCGCGCGCCCGCCCGGTGGCCAGGGTGCGCACCAGCAGTGCCAGGGCGGCGGTCAGCACGAGCCCGGCGATCATGGCCATCGGCGGCAGCGCCCGGCTGACGGGCAGGGACGAGGCGGGGGAAGCGATCGCGATCGTCCAGCGGCGTTGCGCGACCGGGACCTCGACCTCGCGGTGCAGGTCGCGCAGCCCCGGGGTCGGCGAGCGGAGGGTCGCCACGACGGCGGGCCTGCCGTCCGTACCGCGCGTCTGCAGTGTCACGTCGATGCCGCTGCGCGCGACGAGCGCCAGGCTGTCACCGAGGAAGGTCTCACTGCGCAGGCCCATCAGCAGCCAGCCGCGGAACGGCTTGTTCCCGGCGCTGTCCGCCGCGCCGTAGAGGGCCGTGGTCAGGACGAACGACTTCTGTCGCTGGTGCGCCGGCAGGGTCCGGTCACGAGTCAGGACGTACGGGTCGGAGATGGCGACCTGACCGGTGCGGCGTGCCTCGTCGAGCGCCGCCGCGGATTGCGCCCTGCCCGCGAGGTCCGCGCCGGGGACCGGCTTCACGGAGCCGTCCAGCGGCATGGCGAAGACGGCGAAGATGTGGTGCTGGAGATCCTCGTCCGGCGAGAGCACCAGGTCGGGGACGCCCCGCGATCGCCATCGCCCCTGTGCGGCGGCGACCTCGTGGTCGTCGGCCGCGATCAGATAGGCCAGCGAGGTGGCGCCGGCCAGGCGCATCTCGGTCAGCGGGGCCGCGGCGTGCGTGAAGGCCGTGGCGGTCAGTGTGTCGATGGCGCCGATCGCCCCGGCCACCGTGCGGAGGGTGTCGGCGTAGCGGGCCGCCTGGTTGGTGACCGCCTGCGCGACGAGGGAGGCGCGGCGGTCCATGACGGCGTCGAGGCTGTGCCGCTGCTGACGTTGCAGCGCCAGTCCCGCGCCGATGCTGGCCAGGACGCCGAGCACGGCGACCACGGCGGTCCAGGCCCACGCCTGCCGGCGGGAGAGAGCCCTCACCCTCACCCGATCGGCACGTCCGGGGCGGGACTGAGAAAGACCCCCGCCTTCCGCGGGGGAAGACGGGGGTCTCGCCGAGCCCGAGGGGCCTTACGCGTTGAGCATCTTCCGCAGGACGTACTGGAGGATGCCGCCGTGGCGGTAGTAGTCGGCCTCGCCGGGCGTGTCGATGCGGACGTCGGCGTCGAACTCGATGCCGGTGTCCGTACGGACCTTGACCGTGCGCGGGGTCTCGCCGTCGTTGAGCGCCGTCACGCCGGTGATCGTGAAGGTCTCGGTGCCGGTGAGGCCGAGCGACTCGGCGTTGGTCTTCGGCGGGAACTGGAGCGGCAGCACGCCCATGCCGATGAGGTTGGAGCGGTGGATGCGCTCGTAGCTCTCGGCGATGACGGCGCGGACGCCGAGGAGCATGGTGCCCTTGGCCGCCCAGTCGCGCGACGAGCCGGAGCCGTACTCCTTGCCGGCGAGGATGACCAGCGGGACGCCGGCCTCCTGGTAGGCGACGGAGGCGTCGTAGATGGTGGTCTGGTCGCCGGTGAGGTGGTTGACGGTGAAGCCGCCCTCGACGCCCGGCACGAGCTGGTTGCGCAGCCGGATGTTGGCGAAGGTGCCCCGGATCATGACCTCGTGGTTGCCGCGGCGCGAGCCGTAGCTGTTGAACTCGTGGCGCGGGACGCCGTGCTCGGCGAGGTACTTGCCCGCGGGCGAGTCCGGCTTGATCGAGCTGGCCGGCGAGATGTGGTCGGTGGTGACCGAGTCGCCCAGCTTGGCGAGCACCCGGGCGCCGCTGATGTCCGACACCGGCTGCGGCTCGGCCGCCATGCCCTCGAAGTACGGGGGCTTGCGGACGTATGTCGACTCGTCGGCCCACTCGAAGGTCTTGCCCTCGGGGGTCGGCAGCGACTGCCACTTCTCGTCGCCGGCGAAGACGTCGGAGTAGGCGGTGCTGAAGCCCTCGGCACCGATCGCGGACGCGATGACGTCGTCGATCTCCTGGGCGCTGGGCCAGATGTCACTCAGGTAGACCGGCTTGCCGTCCGAGCCCGTGCCGAGCGGCTCGGTCGTGATGTCGAGGTCCATCGTGCCGGCCAGCGCGTAGGCCACGACCAGCGGCGGGGACGCCAGGTAGTTCATCTTGACGTCCGGGTTGATCCGGCCCTCGAAGTTGCGGTTGCCGGAGAGGACGCTGACCGCGGTCAGGTCGGCCTCGTTGACGGCGGCCGAGATCTCCTCGGGCAGCGGGCCCGAGTTGCCGATGCAGGTCGTGCAGCCGTAGCCGACGAGGTTGAAGCCGATCTTGTCGAGGTACGGCGTCAGGCCGGCGCGGTCGTAGTAGTCGGAGACGACCTTGGAGCCCGGCGCCAGCGTGGTCTTGACCCAGGGCTTGCGGGTGAGGCCGCGCTCGACGGCCTTCTTCGCGAGCAGGGCCGCGCCGATCATGACCTGCGGGTTCGACGTGTTGGTGCAGGAGGTGATCGCGGCGATCACCACGGCGCCGTGGTCGAGCTCGTACTCCACGCCGTCGGAGCCCTTGACCAGGGTGGGCTTCGACGGGCGGCCGTCGGCGCCGTTCGCCGCGCTGACCAGGTGGTGCGGCTTGTCGGCGGCCGAGTCCTCGTGGTTGGCCGGCGGGTCGCTGGCCGGGAAGGACTCCTCGCTCGCCTCGTCGGCCGGGCCCTGGTCGGTGACGTAGTTGGTGAGGGCCTCGCGGAACATCGGCTTGGCCACGTTCAGCGGCACGCGGTCCTGCGGGCGCTTCGGGCCGGCCAGCGACGGGACGATCGTCGAGAGGTCCAGCTCGAGCTTCTCGGAGTAGTCGGGCTCGGCGTTCGGGTCGAGCCAGAGGCCCTGGCGCTTCGCGTACGCCTCGACGAGCGCGACCTGCTGCTCGGAGCGGCCGGTCAGCTTGAGGTACTTGATGGTCTCGTCGTCGATCGGGAAGATCGCGACGGTCGAGCCGTACTCCGGCGACATGTTGCCGATGGTGGCGCGGTTCGCCAGCGGCACGGCGCTGACGCCGGGGCCGTAGAACTCGACGAACTTGCTGACCACGCCGTGCTCGCGGAGCATCTCGGTGATGGTCAGCACCAGGTCGGTGGCGGTGGTGCCGGCGGGCATCTCGCCGCTGAGCTTGAAGCCGACGACCCGCGGGATGAGCATGCTGACCGGCTGGCCGAGCATCGCGGCCTCGGCCTCGATGCCGCCGACGCCCCAGCCCAGCACGCCGAGGCCGTTGACCATCGTGGTGTGCGAGTCGGTGCCGACCACGGTGTCCGGGTAGGCCTGGCCGTTGCGCTCCATGATCGTGCGGGCCAGGTACTCGATGTTGACCTGGTGCACGATGCCGGTGCCCGGCGGGACGACCTTGAACTCGTTGAACGCGGTCTGGCCCCAGCGCAGGAACTGGTAGCGCTCGCGGTTGCGCTGGTACTCCAGCTCGACGTTGCGGGCGAAGGCGTCCTCGCGGCCGAAGAGGTCGGCGATGACGGAGTGGTCGATGACCAGCTCGGCCGGCGCGAGCGGGTTGACCTTGGTGGGGTCACCGCCCAGCTCCTTGACGGCCTCGCGCATCGTCGCCAGGTCGACCACGCAGGGCACACCGGTGAAGTCCTGCATGAGGACCCGCGCCGGGGTGAACTGGATCTCGACGCTGGGGTCGGCGGTCTGGTCCCAGCCGCCGAGCGCGCGGATGTGGTCGGCGGTGATGTTCGCGCCGTCCTCGGTCCGCAGCAGGTTCTCCAGCAGGATCTTCAAGGAGTAGGGCAGGCGCTCGTGCCCCTCGACCTTGTCGATCGTGAAAATCTCGTAGCTCGCGTCTCCGACGCGCAGCTCGCTCTTCGCACCAAAGGTGTCGAGGCTGGCCACGTCATCTCCTTCACACCCAGCGACTGTCGGTCAAGTCTTTCGCACCGAATGAGCGGCCTTCGGGTTAGGCATACCTAACTCTCGGTTCACGTTTCCCGTAAACCGTACGTCCGTCTTGTAAGCCCGCGCAAGGCGGGGTCGGTATTCCCCTCACGTTTACTCCCCTCCGGGCCTGGGCACACTCGGAACCGTGCAGGCGCCCACCGATTCCGATGAGCTGACCGACTTCTTCGACCGCTACGGGACCGCGCTGACCAGCGGGGACGTCTCGGCGATCGCGAACTGCTACGCGCTGCCGGGCATGGTGGTCGCCGACTCGTACAGCTTCACCTTCGCCTCGCCCGCGGCCGTCGCGCTGTCGTTCCTGGGTGCCGCGCCGGCGTACCAGGAGCAAAGGATCGTCGCCGCGCACGCCCAGCTGCGCGAGGTGCAGCCGCTCTCGGCCCGGCTCACGATGGTCGCGGTCGAGTGGGAATACCTGGACAGCTCGGGCAACGCCGTGCCGGGGGAGCGCTACCGCTACCTGCTGCGCGTCGACGAGCACGGCCCGCGAATCACCACGGTCGTCGCTACGCATTAAAAGTGTCGTACCTCGGTGCGAGGATGGCTCGGTGACCACGATCGAGATCGACTCCGTCGCGCCGTCCGCCCTGGTCAAATCGCCGCGCTGGCTCCTGGTGCACTATGTGCGCCCCGACGGCGACTACGCGGCCTGGTGGTTGCACGCCTGGGGCGACATCGAGCCGGGCCAGGTCAACGGTTACCCGGGCGGCCGCCCTTTCGCGGGTGAGGACGCCTACGGCCGGTTCGCCTGGGTGGCGCTTGCGCCCGGCGCCCGCGACGTCGGCTTCGTGATCGTGGACCATGCCGGGGTCAAGGACGTCCCCGACGACCGGCACGTCGACCCGTCAGTGGTCTCGGAGATCTGGCTGCGCCCCGGCGATCCGACGATCTACACCTCCCCGCGGGCCTCCGATGTCTCGGAGAGCGCCGACGTCGTGATCCACTATCGCCGGCCGGACGGCGATTACGCGGGCTGGGGCCTGCACGCCTGGGAGGGCACGAGATCAAAGCCCGTGTGGCGTACGCCGTTGGCACCGTCCTCGTACGACGCGTTCGGCGCCGTGTTCCGGGTGCCCGTGCGCCCGGACGCCATCGGCCTGCGGTTCGTGCTGCACCGCGGCGAGGAGAAGGACCTGCCCGACGACCAGCGCCTCGACCTCTCCGTGGCGCGCGAGGTGTGGCTGCTCGCCGGTACGGTCGCCCCGGTCCGGCCCGACGTGGGCACGCTGGGGCCGGAGCTCGACCCGGCCCGGGCGCTCGCGGTCTTCCTCGACCGGACGACGATCGCGCTGCCGCGGTCGCTGGCCGACCGGGCGTCGGTCTTCGAGCTCGTCGGCGACGACATCGCCGTGCCGCTCACCCCGCGGCCGGGCGGGCTGTTCCAATCACAGAGCCGCAAGTTCCCCCACCTGCGGGCCTACCGCGCGTACTCCGTGCGCGAGCTGGGCGACGCGGCGCTCGGGTCGTTGCTGGGCGGCCGGCTGCTCGTCTCCGGCCAGGACCACGAGGGCCGGGTCACCGCGCTGACCGGCGTGCAGACGGCCGGCGTAATCGACGATCTCTACGCCGACGCGGCCGACGCCGAGCTGGGCCTGATCCTCGACGCCGAGCGGCCGTCGCTGGCGGTGTGGGCGCCGACCGCCCGCTCGGTCGCGCTGGAGCTGTTCCGCACCCCCGACGACGACCCCAAGGTCCTGCCGATGGAGCGCGACGGCGTGACCGGCGTGTGGTCGGCCCCGATCAAGCGCAAGTGGCTCGGCCGCTACTACCGCTACCGCGTCGAGGTGTGGCACCCGGCCGCCCAGCGCGTCGTGACGACCAGCGTCACCGATCCCTATTCGCTCGCCCTCGCCGCCGACTCCACCCACAGTCTGCTGGTCGACCTCGACGATCCGGCCCTGCGACCGCCCGGCTGGGAGGCGCTCGAGAAGCCGCCGCCCGTCGCGCCGGCGCGCATGCAGATCAGCGAGGTGTCGATCCGCGAGTTCTCGATCTTCGACCACTCGCTGCCACCGTCGGCGCGGGGCACGTACGGCGCGTTCACGCATCTCGAGGCCGACTCGATGCGCCATCTGCGCTCGCTGGCCGAGGCGGGCCTCACCCACGTACATCTGCTGCCCGCCTTTGATTTCGCGACGGTGCCCGACCGCCGCGCCGACCAGGCCGTGCCCGCCTGCGACCTGGCCTCGCTGCCGCCCGACTCGCCGGCGCAGCAGGCGGCCGTCATGGAGGTCGCCGACTCCGACGGCTTCAACTGGGGCTACGACCCGTGGCATTACACGGCTCCCGAGGGCAGTTTCGCGGCCGAGCCGTCCGGACCGTCGCGCATCCTCGAGTTCCGCAAGATGGTCGCGTCGCTCAACGCGATCGGCCTGCGCGTGATCATGGACGTGGTCTACAACCACACGATGGCCGACGGGCTCGACCGGTTCAGCGTCCTCGACCGCATCGTGCCCGGCTACTACCACCGGCGGCTCGCCGACGGCACGACCGCCGAGTCGACCTGCTGCCCCAACACCGCCACCGAGCACACGATGATGGGCCGCCTCGTCGTCGACTCGGTCGAGACGTGGGCCCGGCACTACAAGATCGACGGCTTCCGCTTCGACCTGATGGGCCACCATCCGCGTGCCAACATCCTCGAGGTGCGGGTGACCCTCGACCACCTCCCGCACGGCAAGGACATCTACCTGTACGGCGAGGGGTGGAACTTCGGCGAGGTGGCCTACGACGCCCGGTTCGCCCAGGCCACCCAGATCAACATGGCCGGTACGGGCATCGGCACCTTCAACGACCGGCTGCGCGACGCGGCGCGCGGCGGCGGCTCGTTCGGCGACCCCTCGATACCCGGGTTCGCGACCGGGCTGGGCTCGCGGACCCCGCTGCACGTCCACGACCAGATCAAGGTCGGATTGTCGGGCGGCCTGTCCACCTATCGCTTCGTCACGCACACCGGCGCCGAGCTCAGCGGCGCGCAGATCGACTACAACGGCTCCCCGAGCGGCTACGCGCTGTCGCCCGGCGAGACGGTCAACTACGTCGACGCCCACGACAACGAGATCCTGTACGACGCGATGGCGTTCAAGCTGCCCCGGTCGGTCTCGCCGCTCGACCGGGCCCGCATGCAGGTGCTGGCCCTGTCGCTGGTGGTGCTCGGCCAGGGCGCCGGCTTCGTGGCGATGGGCAGCGAGCGGCTGCGCTCCAAGTCGCTCGACCGCAACTCGTTCAACTCGGGCGACTGGTTCAACCAGATCCGCTGGGACCCGGCCCTCGGCAACGGCTTCGGCCTGGGCTTGCCGCCCGCGCCGGACAACGAGGACCAGTGGGGCAGGGCCCGCCCGCTGCTGGCCGACCCCTCGCTGATCCCGCCGCCCGACGCGATCGAGATGACGGCGGCGCGCTACCGCGAACTGCTCACGGTGCGGCGCTCGTCGCCGGTCTTCGGCCTGCCCACGGCCGAGGAGGTGCAGCGCCGCCTGACGTTCCCGCTGGGCGGCCCGGCCGAGACCCCGGGCGTGATCGTGATGTGCCTCGACGGCACCGGCCTCGACCCGCGGTGGAGCACGGTCGTGGTGGTCTTCAACGCCACCGAGGAGACGACGCTGTCGAGCGTGCCCGACCTGGCCGGCGTCGACCTGCGGCTGCATCCGGAGCTGACCGGCTCGGCCGACCCGATCCTGCGCACGGCCACCGCCGCCGGCGACCTGCTCGCCGTGCCCGGCCGCACCGTCGCGGTCTTCGTCGCCGGCGTGCCGTGAGTCTCGTTCACCGGCACGGGGTCGCGCGCCGCGCGCCGTGGGCCGAGAATGAGCCGGTACACCCGGCGCGGAAGGGGGAGCCGTTGCGCGAGGTGAATTACGACGAGCGGCAGCATCTGGTCTACGCGAGGGCGCGGGCTCTGCCACCCGAGACGATGACCGAGTGGCTGCGGGCGTTCGCGCGCTACGCGCCGCCCGGCCGCCCGCTGACCGTGCTCGACCTCGGATCGGGGACGGGCCGCTTCACCCCGCTGCTGGCCGGCGAGTTCGGCGGCCCGGTCTACGGCGTCGAGCCGTCCGACCGCATGCGCCGCGTCGCCGAGGAAAAGGCGGCCGACCCGGCCGTCACCTACCTGGACGGGTCGGCCACCGAGATCCCGCTGCCCGACGCGAGCTGCGACGTGGTGCTGCTCTTCCTGGTGCTCCACCACGTCCGCGACCACCGGGCGGCAGCCGCCGAGATCGCCCGCGTGCTGCGCCCCGGTGGCCGGCTCCTGATCCGCAGCCTCTTTCCCGACCGCATGCCCGAGCTGCTGTGGTACAGCTACTTCCCGGGCGCGCGCCTCGTCGACGAGCAGGTCTTCCCGCGCCTCGACCCGCTCCTCGAGATCTTCGACGAGGCCGGCTTCGACTTCGTGACCGTCGACTGCGTGCAGGAGCGCATCGCCGACAGCCTGTCCGACTACGCCGACCGGCTGCGGCTGCGCGGCTCGTCGACCTTCGAGCGCCTCACCGAGGAAGAGATCCTCTCCGGCTTCGCCGCCCTCGACGCCGCGGTGGCCACCGAGCGCGAGCCCCGCCCGGTCGACGAGGAGAGCGACCTGCTCGTGCTCACCCGCCGTTAGCCCGAGCGGGCCGGTCTGCCGGCTGGGCGCGGGGCGCCGCCCCTGGCGGCCTTGTCGTGCGGACGGTGCTGCTGGCCTGGGCGCCGCCTTGCCGGCCTTGCCGTGCGGACGGCGCCGCTGGCCTGAGCGCCGCCCTTGCCGGCCTTGCCGTGCGGGCCGCGCTGCCGGCCTCAGAGCGCCCGGGCCTTGGCGAGCAGGACGGAGCGCTCGCGGGTGTTCGTGCAGAGGCGGGCTGCCAGTTCGAGCTCGGCGCGCGCCTCCCCGGCGCGGCCCAGCCGGCTGAGCAACTCGCCGCGGACGCTCGGCAGCAGGTAGGAGCCGGGCAGCCGGTCGCGCGCCACCAGGTCGTCGACGATGGCGAGAGCCTCTCGCGGCCCGGTCGCCATGGCCACCGCCACCGCGCGGTTGAGCGCGACGATCGGCGACGGCGCGACCCGGCCGAGCGCCTCGTAGAGCAGCACGATCCGGTCCCAGTCGGTCTCGGCCACCGACGGGGCCACGGCGTGACAGGCGGCGATCGAGGCCTGCAACCCGTACGGCCCGAGGCCCTTGCCCACGGCCGTGGCCTGGTCGATCGCCGCCTGGCCGCGCCGGATCGCCGACCTGTCCCAGCGGCGCCTGTCCTGATTTTCCAACAGGATCGGCTCGCCGTCCGGGCCGGTGCGCGCCGGGAAGCGGGCGGCCGTCAGCTCGCAGAGCGCCAGCAGCCCCCACACCTCGGGCTCGCCCGGCAGCAGGGCGGCGAGCATCCGCGCGAGCCGGATGGCCTCGTACGCCAGATCCTCGCGCAGCCAGCTGTCACCGGAGGTGGCCGTCGAGCCCTCCGTGAAGATCACGTAGAGCACGCTGAGCACGCCGCCGAGCCGCCCCCGTCGCTCCTCGGCCGGCGGCAGCTCGAACGGCACCCGGGCCGCGGCGATCGTCTTCTTCGCGCGGGTGATGCGGGCCTGGATCGTCGGCACCGGCACGAGGAACGCGCGCGCGATCTCCTCGCTGGTCAGGCCGCCGACCGTCCGCAGCGTCAGCGCCACCCGGGCCTCCGGCGCGAGGACCGGATGGCACGCCACGAACATCAGCGCGAGGATGTCGTCGTCCACCCGGTCCGGATCCCAGAGCAGGTCGTCCTGGCCGTCGCTCTCGTCGAGCTCGCGGCCGATCGCCTCGTACCGCTCGTCGCGGGCCGCGCGGCGGCGGAAGCTGTCGATCGCCCGCCGCCGCGCGGTCGCGAGCAGCCAGCCCGCCGGGTTGGCCGGCTCGCCGTCGCGCGCCCAGGAGACGAGGGCCTCCGCCACCGCCTCCTGCGCGACGTCCTCGGCGAGCCCCAGGTCGCCCGTGTAGCGGCTGAGCGCGCCGACGATGCGCGGCGACTCGATGCGCCAGACGGCCTCGACGGCCCTGCGCGCCGCCTCCTCCGGCGGGGTCAGAGCTGGCCGGTCTGCTCGCGCCACGCCCGCTCCTTCTGGATCCACTCGTTGTCCTGGGGAAACTCGTCGATGCCGGGAACCCGGCGGATCTCGCACTTCGAGCCCGGGAAGGACGGCATCCGCTTGGCCCACTCGACGGCCTCCTCCTTCGAGGCGACGTCGAGGATGTAGAAGCCGTTGAACAGCTCCTTGGTCTCGCCGTAGGGCCCGTCGGTGACCACCGGGGTCTCGCTGCTGTAGTCGACCACCACGCCCTGCGAGGCGTCCTCGAGGCCCTCGGCCGCGACCAGCACGCCGGCCTTGATGAGGGTCTCGTTGAAACGGCCGACCCGCTCCAGCATGTCGTCGAAGGACGCCTCGGCCATCTTGGCGTTGGCCTCGTCGGTGGTCCGCCAGATCAGCATGTACTTGGACATCGTGTTCTCCTCGGTGTCGCCGGTCGCTTGTCGACCTTCTCACCCTCAGGTCGAGCGGCGGACCCTCCGATCGACACACGCGCCGAACTTTTTTCCACGACTTTGGTAGGGGGTCGACCCCTCCTTTCGACTCTCCTGCCGCCGGGCCGATCGGGGGCAGAGTGGGCGTCTCGCGTTCCTCCCGTTCCTTGACAACTCCACAGCGACTCGGCCCGGCAGCCGGCGGGGGTGCGCGGCTGCGCTAGATTGCGGGTCCCCTGCAACGGTTTACGGAGGCGACAGTGCGGCTCGGATGGGCCTTGGGCGGCATCGTCCTGGTGGCGGCGATCGGCGGATGCACGTCGGACGAGCCGAAATCCTCGACCTTCGTCACGCCGTCCGCGTCGGTGGTCGCGTCGCCGCCGCCGTGGAAAGAGCCGGCCTCCTACTCGTACGTGCTCGCGCGCGGCTGTGACGACGCGGCGCCGCTGGGGCGCTACCGCGTGACGATCAAGTCGGGGCAGGTGGCCTCGACCGAGCGCCTCGACGCCCAGGCGGCGACGCCGTCGAGCACCGGCGAGGTCGACCTCGGCCCGGTCACCGGCGACCAGGGCGAGGAGATCGACGCCTTCACGCTCGGGCAGCTGCTCGAGATGGCACAGACCGCGGCCGACGACGGCGGCGAGGTCACCAGGACCTTCAGCCCCGAGGGTGTACCGGTGAAGGTGATGATCAACGTCTCCGAGGAGGGAGCGAGCGGCGCCGAGTGCTTCGGCGTCAGCGAGTTCACCCCCGCCTCCTGAGGGTTGACTTCGAGCGCGCTCGAAGACCTACCTTCGCCGCCATGACGACTGGTTTGGGTGCGCACAGCACGGCGGCCGACGTGCTCAGCGGTATCGATCTCGCCGGGCACACCGCCGTGGTGACCGGCGGATACTCCGGCATCGGCAGGGAGGCGACGCTCGCCCTCGCCGCCGCCGGGGCGCACGTGATCGTCCCGGCCCGCCGGCCGGAGGTGGCGCGGCAGGCGCTGCGCGGCAGCCCGATCGAGATCCGGCCCATGGACCTCGCCGACCTGGCCTCGGTCGAGGCGTTCGCCGCCGGTTTCCGCCGTGACCGGGCGGCGCTCGACATCGTGATCGCGAGCGCGGCGGTCATGGCCTGCCCCGAGACGCGCGTCGGCCCGGGCTGGGAGGCGCAGTTCGCGATCAACCACCTGGGCCACTACGCGCTGGTCGCGCATCTCTGGCCCGAGCTGAAGGCCGCGGCGGCGGCGCGGGTCGTCGTGGTCGGCTCCGGCCGCTCACCGGAGGACCGCATGCGGTGGGACGACATCCACTTCGGACGGCGGTACGACAAATGGGCCGCGTACGGGCAGTCCAAGCTCGCCAACGTCCTGTTCGCGCACCACCTCGACAAGCTGGGGGTGCGTGCCTTCTCGGCCAGCCCCGGCTGGGTGCTCTCGCCGTTGCAGCGCCACCTCGGCCGTACCGAGATGATCGAGGCGGGGTGGATCGACGCCGAGGGCCGGCCGATGCCGGGGCTCTTCCGCAGCGCCGCCCAGGGGGCCGCCACGCCGGTGTGGGCGGCCACGTCACCGGACGCCGAGCCGTACGGCGGGGCCTATTGCCGCGACTGCGCGGCCACCGAGACCTATCCGACCGACGGGCCGGAAGGGGAACGGCTCTGGGAGCTCTCCGCGGCCCTGACCGGGCTCGACCCCCGTCAGAGCACCACGCGGTAGTGGGTGGTGAGCCGTCGCTGCTCGTCGAGGACGTGGAAGGCGAGCATCGGCGGCAGCTCGCGGGTGATCACGTCGTCGCTCTCGAAGGGCAGCAGCAGCGTCGACGAGACGCTGGGCGCGACGAGCACCGGCTTGCCGGCGAACATGGTCGCGGCCGGCGTGTGCGCGTGGCCGCAGAGCACGGCCACCACGTTGTCGTGACGCGCGACGATCTCGGCCAGGCGGTCGGTGGAGAACTGCCGGATGCCGTCGATGAAGGGCACCTCGAGCGTCACGGGCGGATGGTGGAAGCAGACGAACGCGGGCACGTCCGAGGCGGCGGCCAGCTCGGCGTCCAGCCAGTCGAGGGTCTCCGGCTCCAGCAGGCCGTCGTTGCGGCCGGGGATGCTCGAGTCGCACATCGCGAAGAACATGCCCCCGACCCGGTGGGACGAGTTGATCGGGCCGCCGGTCGGCGTCTCCTCCAGCAAGATCTTGCGGTACGCCTCGCGGACGTCATGGTTGCCGGGCAGCATCAGCGTCGGCACCGGCAGGTCGATCACCTGACGGACACGTTCGTACTCCTGCTCGGTGCCGTGGTCGGCGATGTCGCCGGTCACCAGCACCACGTCGACGGGAGTCGGCAGGCCGGCGAGATAGCGCAGGACACGCTCCGCACGATCGACACTGCGATCCTCGCTGTCGATGTGGACGTCGCTGATGTGGGCAATCACGTTCACGCCGCAATGGTATGGCTAGGCTGCGTCGTTGTGGACCGCCTGCTCTGTCGGCTTACCGGCACCAACACCCGCTCATGATCGCGACGGCGGAGGAGATCGCGCGCGCCGTCGCGGACGTCCTGGGACCGGCCGCACGGTCGGTGATCCTGCACGGCTCGCTCGCGGCCGGGGGCTTCCGGCCCGGGCGCAGCGACATCGATCTGCTGGCGGTGAGCGAGCGCCGGCTCACCGACGCGGAGCTGGACGAGCTGGAGCGTCTGATACGCGACACGGATCTGCGCGGCGAGGCGTCGGGTGTCGACCTCGACGTGGTGACGGCGGAGACGGCGGCGGCGCCCTCGGCTCAGCCGCCCCTGGAGCTGCACGCCGGCCGTTCGGGCGGACTGTTCGAAGTGGAGCGCCGGGCGGCCGCGGCGCCCGACCTGCTCGCCGAGCTGTCCATGGCCCGCGCCGGTGGGCGGGCCCTGCACGGCGCGCCGCCGGCCGAGGTGATCGGGCCGGTCCCGGACCGCTGGGTCGTGGACCGCGGCCGCCAGTGGCTCCGCACCTGGCTGACGCTGACCGACGACGACGCGCACGCCGCCTTCATGGTCCTCACCGCCTGCCGCATCTGGCGCTTCGCGGTGGAGGGCGATCACCTGTCCAAGGCGGAGGCCGGCGCCTGGGCGCTCCGGCGGCGCCCGTCCCTGATCGCGATCGGCGCGGCGCTCCGCCGGCTCGATCAGGGCGAGCGGGGCCCGGTGGCCCCGATCGCCCCGGCGCGAGTGGCCGCCGTGCTCGAGACGGTGCTGCGCGAGACGGAATAGCGCCCGAGGAGCTCCTCGGGCGCGACGGAGAGCTACTCGGGCAGGCGCGGGCCAGCCTCGCGCTGCGACGCCATCCAGGCCTCGACCTCGGCGGAGGACCGCGGCAGGCCGTCCGACAGGTTGCGGCAGCCGTCGGCGGTCACCAGGACGTCGTCCTCGATGCGGACGCCGATGCCGCGCAGCTCCTCGGGCACCAGGTCGTCCTCGGGCTGGAAGTAGAGGCCCGGCTCGACGGTGAGGACGTAGCCTTCCTTGAGCTCGCCGTCACGATAGTTCTCGTTGCGAGCGTTGTTGCAGTCGTGCACGTCGATGCCGAGCATGTGGCCGAAGCCGTGCAGCGTCCAGCGGCGGTAGACGGTGCTCTCGTCGCTCATCGCCTCGTCGACGCTGACCGGCAGCAGGCCCAGGTCGTTGAGGCCCTCGGCGAGCACCCGCATGCAGGTCTTGTGCACGTCGCGGAACTTCACGCCGGGCTTGATGGCGTCCATGCCGGCCTGCTGCGACGCGTGCACGATGTCGTACACCTGGCGCTGGAGCGGGGTGAACGTGCCCGAGACCGGGACGGTGCGGGTGACGTCGGCGGTGTAGAAGTTGTCGCCCTCGACGCCCATGTCCATGAGCAGCAGCTCACCCGGCCTGGTGACGCCGGTGTTGCGGACCCAGTGCAGGATCGTCGCGTGCGCGCCGGCGCCGACGATCGAGCCGTAGCCGACGTCGTTGCCGTCGTGCCGGGCGCGCAGGCCGAAGACGCCCTCGAGCAGCCGCTCCTTGACCCCGCGGTCGGCGGGCAGGATGCGGGCGACGTCCTCGAAGCCGCGGACCGTGGCGTCGATCGCGGCCTGGAGCTGCGCGATCTCCCACTCGTCCTTGACCAACTTGAGCTCGGAGAGCACCCAGGCCAGCTCACGGTCGCGGGGCTTGTCCTTGTCGGGCTCGTAGGCGAGCACGGCGCGGTCGACGGCGGCGTCGAAGCCCCGCAGCACCCGGGTGCGGCCGGGCGCGGATGTGGCGAGCGCGGTGCCGAGCTCGCTCAGGGGCGCGGTCTCGATGCCGAGCTCGGTCGACTTCTCGCCGAGCGTGTGGGTGCGGCCGATCCAGAGCTCGCCGTTGCGGCTGCGGAAGAAGGCGTCCGTGTCCTTGGAGTTGCGCTGGTGGGTGTAGAGCACGGCATCATGGCCCGAGCCGCTGGGGCGCAGCACGAGCACGCTGTCGGGATCGCGGTCGCCGGTCAGGTAGACGAAATCGCTGCCGGGGCGGAACGGGTAGTCGGTGTCGTTGGCCCGCACCTTCTCGTTGCCGCTCGGGATGATGAGCGTCTCGCCGGGGAAGGCCTCGGAGAGAGCGGCGCGGCGCTTCGCATAGTTGGGCACCTCGGGCAGCGGCGCGACGGAGATCGGATCCTCACGCCAACCGGTGCGCATGAACTGCAGGAAAGCCTCGGGGAAGGCGGGGTCGTGCGACTCCGTCTTCGCGGCGGTCTCGGTCTTGCCGTCGCCCTGCTTCTTGCCGTCGCCCGGCTTCTTGCCGTCGCCCTGCTCGGCCATGAGTGGTGCCTCCGATCGTCGATCCGACCCCGACGTTACCGCCTGCCCTCGCCGTGACGCAGTCCCGGGAGGTAATGATCAACACCGTGGGCAGGGGAGTCTGCCGGGCAGGCACGCTTCGTGTTGGTACTTCGGCAATTCCAGGCTTGTCGCGCGGGTTGCGGGGCGCGGGCAACGGGCTGACGTCGGTTCGTCTTGGCGCCGCCCCGCCTGGCGTTACCGCCCGCCTGGCGTCGCCACCTCGCCTTGCGGCCTCGCCCTGCGTCACCGTCCCGCCCGCGTCGCCCTTTACCTTCCGCCCTTGGTGAGTTTGGGGCGTTCTGTCAGCTAGCGAGTAGGGAGCGTCAGGCAGGCGGCTCGGGGGCCGGCTGTGCCTGCGTCGGGGGCGGCGGTTCGGGTGGTCAGGGCGTGGATGACCAGGGAGCGCGGGGTGTCGGTGGTGGGGAAGGTCCAGCGCTGTTCGCTAGTGGCGGTGGCGGCGCCTGTGGTGTCGGCGGTGAAGTCGAGCCAGATCTCGTTCCTGGGGTTGGCGTACGAAGGGTCGACCGAAGGGGTCTTGGGGTCCTTCGAATGCTGGTAGTGGGGCCCGGCGTCGTCGGGGGTGGCGGTGCAGGGGGCGGTGTGCAGGTGGGCGCCGTAAGAGCGGCGGGGGATCAAGCCGGCGGTGGTGAGGCGGACGATCATGCCGGCGGCGTTGCGGGTGATGCCGACCTCGGCTCGGGCGCCCGCGGGGACCACGGCGGGGTCGTACGTGATGGCCGTCGAGTTGGGGCGGTAGGGGAGGAAGGTGCCGGCGGCGACCGTGTCGGGCGCCCAGGAGACGGCCGGGGAAGGGCTCGCGCCGCCCTGATAGATGGTCCAGGCGGAGGCCGAGGTGGTGAGGGAAGCCGACGGTGCCGCGTCTTCCACGTCGACGGAGTTGGTGCAGGCGGCGAGCAGGGCGGCGGGTGCGGCGAGAGCCAGCGAGCGGAGAAGCATGGTGCAATCTTCTCAAAACGGTACTTAATGGACGAGTACTGGCGCTCCGCGTTCCGGGGCGGAAGGCTGGCGTCATTACGGCGGAGTTTCAGGGGGACGGCATGGGCTATGCGGTGGTGCTCGGCGAGGCGCTGATCGACCTTCAGGAGGCCGAGCACGACGGCGGGGTGGTCTACCGGCAGGCGATCGGCGGGGCGCCGCTCAATGTCGCGGTGGGTGCGACCCGGCTCGGTGGCGAGGTGCGGTATGTGGGGTCGCTCAGCAACGACGTCCTCGGCGACCGGATCGCGGCCTTCCTGCGGGAGGTGGGCGTGGGCGTCGGCGGGGTCAAGCGGGTCGCGGTGCCGACCACGCTCGCGGTGACCACCTTCGTGGGGGCGGAGCCGACCTTCACGTTCTACGGGGAGCCGCCGTCGTACGCGTTGCTCGCGCCCGGTGACGTGGACATCGAGGGGATCCGCGGCGCGGACGTGCTCTACGCGGGCTCCATCTGCCTGCTGCGGGAGCCGTTCCGGGCCGCCGCGCGGGCCGCGTGGGCGGTGCCGGGGCCGCTGAAGGTGTTCGATCCCAACGCCCGGCCGACGCTGCTGCCGGACGGTGCCGCGGTGACCGCGCTGCGCGAGCTGTCCGAGGAGTTCTTCGCGGCGGCCGACCTGGTCAAGCTGAGCGCTGCCGACGCCGAGGTGCTCTACGACGGGGCGACGCCGGAGGTCGCGGCCGAGCGGATCCGAGGGCTGGGCGCGAAGGCCGTGGTGGTGACCCGGGGGTCACAGGGGGCGTACGTGTCGGCGGACGACGGCGCGGTGATGTTGCCGGCGCCGGCCGTGGACGCGATCGACGCGACGGGGGCCGGGGACTCGGTGATGGGCGCTCTCGTTCGCCGGCTGCTCGCCGACGGCCTGCCCAAGGATCTCGACGGCTGGCAGCGCAACGTGCGCTTCGCTCTCGCGGTGGCCGCGCTGGTCTGCGAGCGCCGCGGCGGTGCGGTCGCGATGCCCACGCAGGAGGAGCTCACGGCTCGGTGGGGAGCGCTGCTCTAGTCGTGGGGTGCCTCGTCGCCGCCGGTCTCAGTCGCCCAGCGCCTTGGCGATGAAGCGCTGGCGGTCGAGCATGACGCGCTCGATGCGTACCTCGGCGACGGTCTTTTCGCCGTCGCGGACGACGACCTCGAAGACCAGCGTGCGGCCGTCCACTTTGGTGAGCGTGGCGAGCGCGGTGACCCGGTGGCCGAGGGGAACGGCCGCCCGGTGCTCCACCTCGGCCCTCTTGCCGACCGTGGTGAGGCCGCCCGGCAGGGTGCGGGCGGTGGCGGCGACGGTGGCGACCTCGGCGAGCGCCAGCACCCGGGGAGTGGCGAGCACGGGCACGTCACCCGAGCCGAGGGCCTGAGCCGTGTCGGCGTCGGTGACGGTCAACTCCACCCGGGCGCTGAGACCGGGCGAGAAATCCGGAAGCTGCATAGCCAGAGCTTAAGGCTGCTCGGGCCGGCGCCAATACGCGTCATCCTCCGCGGGATCGGGCACCGCGCCCGGCGCTGAGCCCGGTGCCGCACCGGGCGCCGAGGCTGGTGTCGCGCCGGGTGCTGAGCTGGGTGTCGCGTGGGGCGCCGGCGGTGTCGCGCCGGGTGCTGAGCTCGGTGTCGCGTGGGGCGCTGCGCCGGGTGCGGGAACGGGCGTGGCGCCCGGCATCGGCCACGGGACCTGGGGCGGAGGCGTGACCGGGTGACGCGGAGGTGGGGGAGTGGCGGCGAAGCCCGGGGGCGGCGGCGGGGTGATCGGGTAGCCCGGGGGTGGCGGGGTGGTGCCGTATCCCGGAGTGGTGAAGCCGGGCGGCGGGGGTGGAGTGCCGAAGGGCGGGGTGGTGGGTGCGCCGGGGACCGCGCCCGAACCGGAGGGTGGGGCGGCGACGGCGGACGGGGCCAGGCGGTCGGTGGTGAGCGGGGCCGGCTGGCGGGCCTGGCGGGCTCGCTTGGCCAGTTCCTCCGCCAGCGCCCAGGCCTCGGCGAGGTCGCGGTCCTTCGCCCGGCCGGAGCGGCCGCGGGCCGTGTCGGCGTAGACCGTGGCCAGGCCGAGGAGGCGCTGCACGGGTCCCTGCACGACGCGGACGCTCTGGAGGCGGGCGTACGGCACGATGTGCATCTCGCGGGTCAGCAGGCCCCAGCGGGTGACGAAGACCTCCGGGGTGAGCCCCGCGCCGATGTAGCGCAGCGAGACCGGGTTGAGCCAGCGGGCCCTTCGCGGCGGCGGGCTGGTGGCCAGGGTCGCCAGGTCGACGCCGGGCAGGACGTCCCAGACCAGGGCGCGGGCCGTCGCGAAGTCGCCGACCGGGAGCAGGCGGTCGGCTCGTTTGGTGTCACCGCTGCCGGGCTCGCCCGCGTAGCCGGCGATGTCGAGCCGCAGGTGCAGCCAGCCCTGGCCGCGCCAGAGCAGGGGCCAGGTGGCGCCGACGGCCTGCACCCGGTTGAGCGGGACGATCTGGCTGCGCGTCTCGAGCAGGCCGAAGCGCACCACGAGGCGGCCGTCCGGGTCGCGGGCCAGGCGGAAGTCCCAGTCCTGGAGCACGCGGCGGACCGGCTGGAGCAGCACACCGGCCATGGCGGTGACCGTGCTGGCGATGCCGATGAAGGTCCAGGAGCCTTCGAGGACGAACTGCATGATGACGAAGGCGACGCCGAGCGGCAGGAAGAACGCCTGCGGGGTGAGGAGCTGGCTCACCACCAGGTCGCGGTTGCGGACGCGCAGCAGCGGGCGTTCGAGGGCGGGAGCGCCGGGTGCCGCTGCCGCCGGCCCGGTGGTGGGTTCCGCTCCAGCAGGGGTACGGGTGCCAGGCGCGCGGCCGGCGAGCGCGAGCAGGCGTTCGCGCAACGTGGCGGCCTCGCGCACCGTGAGGAACGACAGCGGTGCCTCGGTCTTGCCGCCGCCGATCACCTCGAGGCGCAGCTCGGCGAGGCCGGTCAGCTGGGCCAGCAGCGGGCGGCGCAGCTCGACGGCCTGGAGGCGTTCGAGGGGGATGGCGCGGTTACGGCGCCAGATCACGCCGTCGGAGATGCGCAGCTCGCGGCCGACCACCTGGTAGCCGGTGGTGAGCCAGCCGACGATCGAGAAGATGACCACGCCGACGGCCAGAACGAGCACGACCAGCGCGAAACGTTCGAGGCCGACCTGGGACAGCGTCTGCCAGGACAGGGCCGCGACGATAACCGCGATGCTCTTGGCCCCGTGCAGCAGCGGGCTGAGCGGGTGGAGGCGCCGCCGGGGTTCCGCCTCGCCGTTGCCGCCCGGCCCGGCGGGCGGGGCGCCGTCCGCGCCGGCTCCGACAGGGCCGGGTGATCCGGGCATGGCGCCGTCAAGGTTGGCCGCGCCCGACATGGGGCCCTGCGGGCCGGGTGCCGCGGGGCCTGGTGCGGCGGGGCCGGAGGCGTGTGGGCCTGGTGGGTGGGGTCCGGGAGTGGTCACAGGCCCTCGGCCCGGTCCTCGCCGAGGGCGGTCAGGCGGTCGCGCAGGCGGGACGCCTCGGCCGGGGGGAGGCCGGGGATGCGGGCGTCGCTGGCGGCCGCGGCGGTGTGCAGTTGGACGGTGGCCAGGCCGAAGGCTCGTTCGAGGGGGCCGGCGGTGACGTCGACGAACTGCATTCTCGCGTACGGGACGATGGAGAGCCGGCGGACCAGCAGGCCGTGGCGGACCAGGAGGTCCTGGTCGCGTTCGGCGTAGCCCCAGGCGCGCACGGCGCGGACCGTGACGAAGGAGCGCCAGATCGCGTTGACGACGACCAGCGCGATGCCGAGGCGCCACAGCCAGTGGCCCTGGAGGGCCCAGCCCACGGCCAGGCCGGCGATCAGCGCCAGCGACCAGGCGATGCGGACGATCAGCTCCACTGTGATCAGCTTGGGGGAGACCGGGCGCCACTCGACGGTGTCGGGCCACGGCTCCAGGGCATCGACGGCTGCTCTCTGCGGCTCGGTCACAGCTTGAGCCTAGGAGATGGGCGCATCGGACGCCGTACCGAAGGGCGTCACTTCGCGCAGGAATCCGCGGAGATCGAGGAAGTTGCCGAGCGAGACCCGGTGTTCGTCGCACGCGAGCCACGTCTTGCGGCGGTCGGGCTCGTGCAGCTTGGGGTTGTTCCACCGCAGCTGCCAGACGGCGGCGGCACGGCAGCCCTTGGCGGAGCATTGGGGTGAGGTCTCGACGGGGCCACCGGGCGGGACAGGTCCACCGAGCTGGATAGTTCCATCGGGCTGGATAGTTCCATCGGGCTGGATAGTTCCATCGGGCTCGACGGGGCCGTCGGAGAAAGGAAGGGCCACCGGAGAATTATTGCGCCGGGCGGCCACGGGGGAAGCCGCCCGGCGACGGGAAGAATGTTACACGCTTCACGGGGCGGCGCATCCACCCGGCTCGTGTGCCCGAACCGGCGCATCGCGCAGAAAGATCGACACGACTGGGCCATGGTGGTGGCCGTTGGTGGCGCGTAATGCGACACCACAAGCGCGCTCTCAGGTCGGTCGTGTAAGTCTTGAGCGTCGGCAGCACGCCGGCGCGAGGAGTCGATGGCACTTTCGACCGCTGTGGAGGACCGGTGGCTCAGCCGCTCACGCCCGAGACCGAGACCAACGACGGCGCGCCCGCGCCGGTGCCCCCGGCACAGGACGCCTCGCAGCTCGAGCGCGCGATGTTCGAGGTCAAGCGGGTGATCGTCGGTCAGGACCGGATGGTCGAGCGCATGTTCGTGGCGCTGCTGGCCCGCGGGCACTGCCTGCTCGAGGGCGTGCCGGGCGTGGCCAAGACGCTCGCCGTCGAGACGCTGGCCCGGGTGGTCGGCGGCACGTTCTCCCGCGTGCAGTTCACGCCCGACCTGGTGCCCGCCGACATCGTCGGCACCCGCATCTACCGGCAGAGCAGCGAGAAGTTCGACGTCGAGCTCGGGCCGGTCTTCGTCAACTTCCTGCTCGCCGACGAGATCAACCGGGCGCCGGCCAAGGTGCAGTCGGCGCTGCTCGAGGTCATGGCCGAGCACCAGGTGTCGATCGGCGGGCAGTCCCACGAGGTGCCGAGCCCGTTCCTCGTCATGGCGACGCAGAACCCGATCGAGCAGGAGGGCGTCTACCCGCTGCCCGAGGCGCAGCGCGACCGCTTCCTCATGAAGATCCTCGTCGGCTACCCGACGGACGCCGAGGAGCGGGAGATCGTCTACCGGATGGGGGTCAGCCCGCCCGAGCCCAAGCCGGTCTTCACCCCGGAGGATCTGCTCGGCCTCCAGCGCCGCGCCGACCAGGTGTTCGTGCACAACGCGCTGGTCGACTACACGGTCCGGCTGGTGCTGGCGACCCGCGCCCCGGCGCAGCACGGCATGCCGGACGTCGCGCAGCTCATCCAGTACGGCGCGAGCCCGCGCGCCTCGCTCGGCATCGTCCGGGCCACCCGGGCGCTGGCGCTGCTGCGCGGCCGTGACTACGCGCTGCCGCAGGACGTGCAGGACATCGCGCCCGACATCCTGCGCCACCGGCTGGTGCTCAGCTACGACGCGCTCGCCGACGACATCCCGGCCGACCACATCGTCGCCCGCATCATGCAGAGCGTGCCGCTGCCGTCGGTCGCGGCCCGCCAGGGCACCTCGCCGAACGGCACCCACCCGTCGGCAGCCCCGGTGAGCGGGGTCCCGCAGGGCGCACCCGCGCAGAACGGAGCGGCATGGCCGGCCCAGCACTAGGCCAGCACGGTGGAGCTCAGGGCGTGGGGGCTCAGAGTGGCGGGCGGACCACGGCGCTGGCGACTCCGCTGGAGGGTGAGGCCGGCACGGCGCGGGCCGAGGCGGTGCTGTCGCGGCTTCAGTTGCTGGTCACGCGCAAGCTCGACGGGCTGCTTCAGGGCGACTACGTCGGGCTGCTGCCCGGGCCGGGCAGTGAGGCGGGGGAGTCCCGCGAATACCGGCCCGGCGACGACGTGCGGCGGATGGACTGGCCGGTCACGGCGCGCACCACACTGCCGCACGTGCGGCGCACGGTGGCCGACCGGGAGCTCGAGACGTGGATGGCGATCGACCTGAGCGCCAGCCTCGAGTTCGGCACGGCGCAGTGGCTCAAGAGCGACCTCGTGATGGCGGCGGCGACCGCGATGGCCCACCTCACCGTGCGCGGCGGCAACCGCATCGGCGCGGTCGTGGGCACCGGCTCCGGCGTGCGCGACAAGGGCGGCACGTGGTGGAGCCGCCGGCGGGCACGCAAGGAGAACGCCGCGGCCGGCGCCCCGGGCGCCGGCGACGGCGCGGCGTGGGCGGGTGGACCGGGGTACGCCGGAGCGGCGGGGCCGGGCGCGCCGGGGTTCGGTGGGCCGGGCGCGCCGGGGTTCGGTGGTCCGGGCGCGTCGGGGTTCGGCGGGCCGGGCGGCGAGCGGAGCGGTGGGCCGGGCGGCGAGCGGAGCGGTGGGCCGGGCGGCGACGGCCCGGCGATGGTGCGGATGCCGGCGCGGCCGGGGCGCAAGGAGGCGCAGGGGCTGCTGCGCGCGATTGCCCGTACCGAGATCCGGCCGGGGCGTGCCGATCTGGGCGCGCTGATCGACATGTTGAACAGGCCGCCGCGGCGGCGGGGCGTGGCCGTGGTGATCAGCGACTTCATGGCGCCGGTCGACGGGTGGGCGCGGCCGATCCGCAAGCTGGGCGTGCGGCACGACGTGCTCGCGATCGAGGTCGTGGACCCGCGCGAGCTGGAGCTTCCGGACGTCGGGGTGCTGACCCTCGCCGATCCGGAGACCGGTGCGCTGCACGAGGTGCAGACCGCCGACCCGAAGCTGCGGGCCCGCTACGCTGAGGCGGCGGCCCGGCAGCGGGGCGAGATCGCCCGGGCCTTGCGCACCGCGGGGGCCGCCCATCTGCGCCTGCGCACCGACACCGACTGGCTGCTGGACGTGGTCCGATTCGTGGCCGCCCAGCGACACGCACGCACCCGGGGGACCACCCGATGATCCGTTTCCTGGAACCGCTGTGGCTGCTGGCCCTGCTGCCCGTGCTGCTCGTCGCGGGCGTCTACGTGTTCCGGCAGTTCCGCCGCCGGCAGTACGCGATGCGGTTCACCAACGTCGACCTGCTCCGCACGCTCGCCCCGAAGGGCCTCGGCTGGCGCCGGCACGTCTCCGCGGCGGCGTTCCTGCTCTCGCTGCTGACCCTCGGCGCCGCGCTGGCCCGGCCCTCGGTCGACAAGGAGGAGCCGCTCGAGCGGGCCACCGTCATGCTCGCCATCGACGTGTCGCTGTCAATGGAGGCCGACGACGTCGCGCCCAACCGGATCGAGGCGGCGCAGGAGGCGGCCAAGGCGTTCGTGAACGAGCTGCCGGTCACGTACAACCTCGGTCTGGTGTCCTTTGCCAAGTCGGCGAACGTGCTGGTGTCGCCGACCAAGGACCGCTCCGAGGTGATCTCGGGGATCGACTCGCTGACCCTGGCCGAGGCCACCGCGACCGGTGAGGCGGTCTTCACCTCGCTCGACGCGATCCGCTCGGTGCCGGCCGACGGTGCCGACGGGGCCCCGCCCGCGCGGATCGTGCTGCTCTCCGACGGCTACCGCACGTCGGGCCGTTCGATCGAGGACGCGGCGACCGCCGCCTCGCAGGCCAACGTGCCGGTCTCGACGATCGCGTTCGGCACCGACTCCGGCGTGGTCGACATCCGCGGCGCGCTCCAGCGGGTGCCGGTCGACCGGCTGTCGCTCCAGCAGCTGGCGGAGAAGACGGACGGCTACTTCTACGAGGCCGCGTCGGTCGGCGAGCTCAAGAAGGTGTACGAGGACATGGGCAGCTCGATCGGCCACCGCGTGCAGCCGCGCGAGGTCACCCAGTGGTACGCGGGGGTGGCGCTGCTGCTCGGTCTCGCGGCGGCGGCTTCGAGCCTGCTGTGGACGTCCCGGCTGCCGTAGCACCCGGCGATCAAAAGCTGCCGTAGTGCCCGGCGATCAGACGCGGATCACGGGTTGCCGTGCACGAGGACGAACAGGACCACCACCCAGACGGCGGCGATGGTGAAGCTCAGGGGTGCGACGAAGTTCTTCATCTCGAGTACTACTTCCGCTCGGTGACGGGCGATGGAAGCGCACACGGTCACGTCGCGGCCGGCACCCGCGCATCCGGCGTCGCGGTGCACACGACTGGGCCGGAGCCGTACGGAACGTGACGGCGCCGGTGGATGCGGGGCGGTGAAGAGGAACGCGTCAGCGACGGGGCTGACGAACGGCCCGGCCGCGACTAGGAGGATCGCTATCTCGCACAGCGATCACCTCCACTAGTCGTTCCGGCGTCTGGACCGGAAGGCACAATACCCCTTAAGACTCCGCTAAGAAACTTGCCCCGCCCGATCGTGTCGAGCAACACCCGACAGGACGACATCGCCGACCGCGCGCAGGGTGGCACTGCCCGGGGTCAGGTAGTAGTCGTGGCCGGCCACACCGTCCGTGGGCAGCGGAGACGCGCCGAAGTCCGGATTCGACGGCCGCCGGCCCAGCCCCACGCCGAGGAGCCGCACCTCGGGGATCCGGCGGATCCAGTCGGTGGGGGCGAGCGCCGACCAGACCCGCGCGCCGCCGAGGTCGGCGGCCCGGGAGGCGCCCACGCCGGGGGCGCCGAGGGTGACGATGTCGCCGACCCAGGGCAGCCGCGGCGCGGCCAGGCCGGCGACCAGCGCGCCGTAGCTGTGCCCGATCAGCGTCACCGCGGCGGACGGCCGCTGCCCGCGCAGGTCCTCGACGAAGGCGACCAGCGCGGCGGCTCCGGCGCGGGCCCGCCCGAACGTCGCCGCCGCCGGGCCGACGCCCTCCGGCGGGTCGTAGCCGAGCCACGCGATCACGGCGGTGTGCGGGTCGCGCTTGCTCAGGTGCTCGTACAGGGCGCGGGCCTGCACGCCGGGCGCCCGCCGCGGCACCCCGCCGAGCCCGCGGTCGAAGTCGGCGAGGACGGTGCCGACGCCCGGCACGAGCACGGCGATCCTCGTCGCCGTGGCGAGGTCGCCGAGCACCTCGACGGCGCGCCCGTCGCCGTCCGGGTCGAAGGTGAGGAAGTGACGTCCCTGAGCGGCCCAGGTGGCGTACGGGCATCCGGTGGCGAGCATCCGCACGGCGGTCTCGCGGTAGGCGTCCCGGAAAGGCAGAAGTTGATCATGGGAGGGGGTGGCGGAGGCGGGCAGGGAAAGAGCGGACAGGACCAGGACGAGAGGCAGGATTCGCATGGGCCGCAACGTCCCGCGGCGACGGCACCCCGATCGTCACACCGGGGACCGGACATCGACGTCCTACCCCGGTACTACGAGGCCCGTCTCGTAGGCGAAGACGACCGCCTGCGCCCGGTCGCGCAGGTTGAGCTTGGCGAGGATGCGCCCGATGTGCGTCTTCACCGTCTGCTCGGCCACCACCAGGTCGGCGGCGATCTCCTGGTTGGACAGGCCGCGGGCGATCAGGCGCAGCACGTCGGTCTCGCGCGGGGTGAGGGCGTTCAGCGCGGCGGGCCGGGGCCGGTCGGCGGCGGGCAGGGCCGCGAACTCGGCGATCAGCCGGCGGGTCACCGAGGGTGCCAGCAGTGCCTCGCCGGCGGCGACGACGCGTACGGCCTGGATGAGGTCGGCGGCGGGAGCGTCCTTGAGCAGGAAGCCGCTCGCCCCGGCGCGCAGGGCCGCGTACACGTAGTCGTCCAGGTCGAAGGTGGTCAGAATGATGATCTTCGCGTCGGCCGTGGACAGGCGCCGGGTGGCCTCCAGGCCGTCCATCACCGGCATGCGCACGTCCATCAGCACGACGTCGGGCCGCAGCTCCCTGGACCGGGACACCGCGGCCTCGCCGTCGGCCGCGTCGCCGACCACGAGCATGTCGGGCTGCGCGCCGAGCAGCGCGCCGAAACCCTCGCGGACCATCGCCTGGTCGTCCGCGATCAAGATCTTGATCACTCCGTAGCCTCCACGGGTAGGACCGCCCGTACCACGAAAACACCGTCGGCGGGGCCGGCGGTCAGCGTGCCACCGAGCAGTGTCGCGCGCTCCCGCATCCCCGCCAGCCCGTGCCCGCCGTCGTTGACCGGGCCCGCGGCCGGGTTGCTCACCTCGATCTCCAGACGCGGCGAGCTCTCGGCGGGGGCGGTGCCGCGGGCGACGATCGTGACGGCCGCGGTGGGCGCGTGGCGGGCCGCGTTGGCGAGGGCTTCCTGCACGATGCGGTACGCGGCGAGGCCGACCGTCTCGGGCAGCGCCGGCACGTCCTCGTACCGCAGGGAGACCTCGACCCCCGCGGCCCGCGCCGTCTCGACCAGGTCGTCCACCTCGGCGAAGCCCGGTTGCGGGGCGCGCGGGGCATCGCCCTCCTCGGCGCGCAGCACCCCCAGCAGCCGGCGCATGTCCGTCAGGGCCTCCCGGGCCGCTGTCGCGATGCCGGCCAGCTCGTCGCGGGCCTCGGTGGGCAGCCCGCCGAGCCGGTAGGGGGCGGTCTCGGCCCGTACGGCGATCATCGACATGTGATGGGCGACCACGTCGTGCATCTCGCGGGCGATGCGGGCGCGCTCCTCCAGCACCGCCCGCTTCGCCCGTTCCAGCTCGGTGACCTCCTCCTTCTCGGCGAGCAGCCGGCGGGTGCTGCGCCACCGGTGCAGGATGTCGCCCATTACCGAGATCGCCGCCACCAGCACGGCGGCGCCCCACGCGTTGGCGTCCGGCGCGTAGACGAAGAGCGGCACCATGGTGAAGGCGGCCGCCCACGCCGTCAGCGCGGTGTCCTGGGTGAGGGCGAGCCGGCCGAGCACGAAGAGGAAGCCGAGGATCTGCACGGTGTTCCACGGCCACGGCTCCTTCGGGCCGACGTTCATCGAGCCGATGAACAACATCACGTAACCGAGCCGCCAGCCGAGCACCGGCCAGCGGAAGGCGATCACCACCGGCAGGACCGAGCCGACCGCGATGACCGCGATCAATACGCCGGGCGCTTCGCGGTTCTCGCCGATGTACGTTGCCGCAGCTCCGCCCAGGCCCAGCAGGACGAGGAGGCCCACCGGCACCAGATAGACCCACGGTCTGCGCCGCACCGGCGGGCGCGGCGTCTCCCGGCGCCAGAGCAGCCGCCGCAACGGCCCCGTGGCGTTGCGCCGGGACAGGGGGCCGATAGTCTCCATCCCGGCAGGTTACGGCGCCGGCGGTGCGCCGTCGTGCCCCCGAGGTGCCACCCGGCACCCCCTACCTGGGTATGAGGAGCGTTTCGTCGTGGCTCGCACGGTATTGGTGACTGGCGGCAACCGGGGCATCGGCCTCGCCATCGCGCGGGCTTTCGCCAAGCAGGGGGACAGGGTCGCGGTGACCCACCGGGGCAGCGGCGCGCCCGAGGGCCTGTTCGGCGTGCAGTGCGACATCACCGACCCGGCCCAGGTCGACGCCGCCTTCACCACGGTGGAGAAGGAGCTCGGCCCGGTCGAGGTGCTGGTCGCCAACGCCGGCATCACCGACGACACGCTGCTGCTGCGGATGAGCGAGGAGCAGTTCGAGCGCGTGATCGACACCAACCTCAAGGGCTCGTACCGGGTGGCCAAGCGCGCCAGCTCCAAGATGCTGCGCGCCAAGTGGGGCCGGATGATCTTCATCTCCTCGGTCGTCGGCCTCTACGGCGGACCCGGTCAGGTGAACTACGCGGCGAGCAAGGCCGGCCTGGTCGGCATGGCCCGCAGCATCACTCGTGAGCTGGGCAGCCGCAACATCACCGCGAACGTGGTGGCGCCCGGCTTCATCGAGACGGAGATGACAGCGGTCTTGTCCGAGGAGCGCCAGGCGGAGATCATCAAGGCGGTTCCGGCGGGGCGGCTGGCCAGCCCCGACGAGGTGGCGGCCGCGGTGACGTTCCTGGCGAGCGACGCCGCCGGTTACATCAACGGCGCGGTCATCCCCGTCGACGGCGGCCTCGGTATGGGCCACTAACTGATTGAGGAGCTTTTACTCGTGTCTGGATTGCTGGCCGGCAAGCGGCTGCTCGTCACCGGAGTGATCACCGACGCGTCCATCGCGTTCTCGGTGGCGAAGATCGCTCAGGAGCAGGGCGCCACCGTCGTGCTCACCGGCTTCGGCCGGCTGTCGCTGGTCGAGCGCATCGCCAAGCGCCTGCCGGCGCCGCCGCCGGTCATCGAGCTCGACGTGACCGACCCCGAGCACCTGGCCGCCCTGCCCGGCAAGGTCCGCGAGCACGTCGACGGCATCGACGGCGTCGTCCACTCCATCGCCTTCGGGCCGCAGAGCGTGCTCGGCGGCGAGTTCCTCAACGCGAAGTGGGAGGACGTCGCCAAGGCGATCCAGGTCTCGACGTACTCGTACCAGTCGCTCGCCGTCGCCTGCCTGCCGCTGATGCAGCAGGGCGGCAGCATCGTGGGCCTGACCTTCGACGCCACCAAGGCGTGGCCGGTCTACGACTGGATGGGCGTGGCCAAGGCCGGCCTCGAGTCCGCCTCCCGCTACCTGGCGCTGCACCTGGGCAAGCAGGGCATCCGCAGCAACCTGGTCTCGGCCGGCCCGCTGCGCACGATGGCCGCCAAGTCGATCCCCGGCTTCGAGCAGTTCGAGGACGCGTGGGCCGAGCGCGCGCCGCTCGGCTGGGACCTGCACGACACGTCCGCCGCCGGCAAGGCCGTCTGCGCGCTGCTGTCCGACTGGTTCCCGGCTACCACGGGTGAGGTTGTGCACGTCGACGGGGGTTACCACGCGCTCGGCGCCTGAGCCGGTGACAGTATTGACGGGTGGTCTACGACGCCTTCGTCCTGCTGTCCTTCGGCGGCCCCGAGAAGCCCGATGACGTGATGCCGTTCCTGCGCAACGTGGTGCGCGGGCGCGGCGTGCCCGACGAGCGCCTCGCCGAGGTGGCCGAGCACTACATGCACTTCGGCGGCGTGTCGCCGATCAACCAGCAGAACCGCGACCTGCTGGCCGCGATCAAGGCCGAGTTCGCCGGCAACGGCATCGACCTGCCGGCGTACTGGGGCAACCGCAACTGGCATCCGATGCTCGAGGACACCGTCGCCCAGATGCGCGACGACGGCGTCACCCACGCGCTCGGCTTCGCCACCAGCGCGTACGGCGGCTACTCGTCGTGCAAGCAGTATTGGGAGGACATCGCGAACGCCCGGGCCAAGGTCGGCCCGGGCGCACCGGTGATTTCCAAGATCCGCCAGTTCTGGGACCACCCCGGGTTCGTCGAGCCCAACGTGTCGGCGGTCCAGGCCGCCCTCGCCACTCTGGACGAGAGCCGCCGCGCCACGACCCGTCTGGTGTTCACCGCACACTCCATCCCGGTGTCCATGGCGCGGACCGCCGGTCCGACCGGCGGCCGCTACACGGCCCAGCTGGAGGAGACCGCCCGCCTGGTGCACGAGCGCGCCGCCGCCGACCTGCCCTGGGACCTGGTCTGGCAGAGCCGCTCCGGCCCGCCGCAGGTGCCGTGGCTCGAGCCGGACATCAACGACCACCTCGCCGACCTGGCGAAGCAGGGCGTCACCGACGTCGTGGTCAGCCCGATCGGCTTCGTCTCCGACCACCTCGAGGTGATCTGGGACCTCGACAACGAGGCCGCCGACACCGCCAAGGAGCTCGGCCTCGGCTACGCGCGCGCCGCCACGCCGAACGTCGACCCCCGCTTCGTCGCGATGGTCCGCGAACTGGTCCAGGAGCGCACCGACGGCGCCCCGCTGCGGCGACTCGGTACGCTGCCGGTCTGGGACGACTGCCCGGTGAACTGCTGCACACCACCCCCGCGACGAGGAGCATGATGCCTGAGCGCAAAGCCATCGAGAGCTGGCTCACCGACATGGACGGCGTCCTCGTCCACGAGGGCGTGCCGGTTCCGGGCGCGCCCGAGTTCGTCAACAAGATGAAGGCGTCCGGCAAGCCCTTCCTCATCCTGACGAACAACTCCATCTACACCCCGCGCGACCTCCAGGCCCGGCTCAACCGCATGGGCTTCGACGTGCCCGAGCAGTCCATCTGGACGGCCGCGCTGGCGACCGCGCAGTTCCTGCACGACCAGCGTCCCGGCGGCACGGCGTACGTGATCGGCGAGGCCGGCCTGACCACGGCCATGCACGCGACCGGCTACGTCCTGACCGACTTCAACCCCGACTACGTGGTGCTGGGCGAGACCCGGACCTACAGCTTCGAGGCCATCACCAAGGCGATCCGGCTCATCGACGGCGGCGCGCGGTTCATCTGCACCAACCCCGACGCGACCGGCCCGTCCAACGAGGGCGCGCTGCCCGCGGCCGGCTCCGTGGCGGCGATGATCTCCAAGGCGACCGGCGTCGAGCCCTACTTCGTCGGCAAGCCCAACCCGATGATGATGCGCTCGGCCCTCAACACCATCGAGGCACACAGCGAGAGCACGGCGATGATCGGCGACCGCATGGACACCGACATCCTGTGCGGCCTGGAGGCCGGGCTCGAGACGATCCTCGTCCTCACCGGCATCAGCACCCGCGAGGAGAGCGACCGCTACCCGTTCCGGCCGTCCCGCGTCGTCAACTCGGTGGCCGATCTGATCCCGGAGATCTGATCGGCTTCCTAGAGTGGGTGGTGTGCCCCGATTTCCGAGCTCTCGTCGCGTTGTCGCGGGCTGGGTGTTCGTCCTGGCGCTCACCGCGGGCGCCGGCGTCGCGCGGGCCGCGGAGGGTGAGCGCGAGGGCCTGATCGCGGCCAAGCGGATCGCGGCCGTGCCATCGCCCGCGCCCACGCCCGCCTCCGCGCTGGTCCGCGTGGCGAGGGCGCGACCGGCGCCGGCGGATCTTCCGGTGATCGACTACTGGGGTGCGCCGGGCGGTTTCCCGCGCGACGGGGCGTCCGGCTCTGTGGCGGCGCTCGGCGAGGGCCTGCGGCCGCTGCGCAGGCTCGCCGTCTACGACGCGCCGGGGGGACGGCCCCGCGCGTTCCTGCCGCGCCGGATCAGCGGCCTCGAGGTGACCGTCCCGATCGTGCAGCGCCGCCCCGGCTGGGTCGCGGTCCTGCTGCCGTCGCTCAACAGGCGTCTGGGCTGGATCCCGGGCCCGCAGGCGACGTCCGGCGGAGGAGGGCGGCCGGGCGAGAAGGCGCGGTCCGGCGGAGAAGGGCGGCCCGGCGACGAGGCGCGGTCCGGCGGAGAGGCGCGGTCTGGCGAGGAAACCCGGTCTGGCGAGGACGGCCGGCCCGGCTGGGTGGTGCGGCCGCTGCGGGATCAGCTCGTGGTGCATCGGCGTGAGCGTCGGCTCGTCTGGCTGCGGGACGGGCGGCCGGAGGGGGAATGGACGGCCGGCATCGGGGCGCCGCGGACGGCGACGCCGCTGGGGCGCACCTTTGTGATGGGGCGGACGATCACCCGTGGCGATGTCTACGCGGGTCTCGACGCGCTCGTGCTCGGCGCCGTGCCGGACGATCGGGAGGCGCTGGCTCCGGGGCTGCGCGACGGCCACACGGGCATCCACGCGTGGCGCGACCGGTCCGCCTTCGGGCGCGGCGTGTCCAACGGGTGCGTGCGCCTGCCCGCCGACGCTCAGCGGGCGCTGTTGCGGCACATCGGCCCCGGCACGCCCGTGCACATCGTGGAATGACGGCGGCGAGCGCGTAGACCTCGGCGGCCGCGGAGGCCCGGCACGCGGCGGGCGGAGGGCCGGCGGGCGGAGGGCCGGCGCAAAGCAAAGGCGCCTGCCGGAGCAGGCGCCTCGCGAGAGTCGGGGACCGGCGTCAGCAGGCGCCCTTGGTGACCACCGGCTGCTTGCCCTTGGCGACCTTCAGGCAGGCGTACTGGCCGTCGGCCGCCACCTGGGCGACGCCGCTGCGGACGATGCCGGCCTTGACGCCGTCGCCCTCGGCGTTGCGGTCGGCCACTGCCTGCTTGAGGGCGGCGGCCGCGCTGTCCTGCTCGAGCATCGCGATCTGCACGTCGAGGCCGAGCAGCCGGGCCTCGGTGTAGGCGGTGTCGCCGCCGGTCAGGTCGCCGGCGTCGAGGCCGCCGCCCGCGTACGGCTGGGAGGCCATCAGGCCGGCGGTCAGCTTGCTCGGGTCGATCTTGGTGGCGCCCTCGGGGGCGCTGATCTCGGCGCCCGTGGTGACCTCGAAGCGCAGCGCGGCCCGGCCGGTGGCGCCGTCGATGAACTGGAGGAAGTTCACCTCGATGGCGGTCAGCTTCTCGTCCTTGATCCAGAGGTCGAGGATGATCGGCCGCTCCTTCGGCGCCTTGGGGAGGTCCTTGGCGACGTCGGTGCCGAGCTCCTTGCCGAGGGCCGAGGCGAGCCGCTTGAGCTCCTCGTACCCCTTTGTGGTGGACGACGTGACCGTGAGGTGGGTCGGGTCGGCGGAGTCGCGGACGATCTGGGCGCTCTCGAACAGGTTCTTCGCGCTCGTCTCGATCTCGCTCTTCAGCTTCGCCGCCTGGGCCGGGTCCTCCGTCGGGGTGGCCGCGCCGCCGAGCGCGCCCTCGGCCGCCTTGGCGGCGTCGATCGAGACCCACTTGCCGTCGAAGAGCGCGCCCGCCTCGGGCAGCTCGGCCACGGCCTCCTTGCGGAGCGCCGTGACGTCGCCGGCGCCGAACTTCTGCGCCAGCTCGGCCACCGGGGCCTTGGCGTAGACCACGCCGTCGATGACGCGGATCTCGGTGCCGGTGACGCCGTCGATGGTCGCGGAGATCGACGCGCGGTCGTCCTTGTCGCCCTCGCCGGCCTTGTCGGTGGCGATGGTGAACGACGAGTTGAAGATCTTTTGGAGCGTCGCCGTGTCGGGCACGTCGGACGGGTCCTGGATCTTGAGGCCGGCCGCCAGGTCCTCGGGGCTGCCGGTGAGCTTGACGGTGAAGCCCGTCTGCTTCGCCTCGGACAGCTGCGAGGCGGCGTTGCGCAGCTCGAGCTTGGGCTCCAGCTTGGTGATCTGCTGAGCGCAGGCGCCGGCAAAGGCCAGCGCGGTGGCACCGGCGGCGGTGCCCGCCAGGAAGCGCTTGACGCGCATGTACATCTCCCCCGTATGAAAAGTCAGCAACCTAGGGTGGTCCATCGGCGTCCGGCGCGCCATAGACGAACGTACGAATCACTGTCAATGCGCCACTGAGTCCTCCGTCACGGACGGGCGCTCTCCGATGGCAGGCCGATGCCGTCGCTGGCAACGTCGTGATCATGGATAGAGACGGGCTCACGGTCGTCCCGGAGGCGGCGCCGACCGTCGCCGCGCCGGCCGGCAAGAGCGGCCGCAACGGGTTCCGGGCCCTGCGGTCGGTGCCCTTCCGCTGGTACTTCGGCGGGCAGATCGCCTCGGCGAGCGGCACCTTCGTGCAGCAGACCGCGATCGGCTGGCTCGTCCTCCAGTTGACCGGCTCCGCGTCGGCGCTCGGCCTCGTGCTCGCGGTCGGCGGCCTGCCGTCGCTGCTGTTCGGGCCGTGGGGCGGCAGCGTCGCCGACCGGTTCGACCTGCGCCGGCTCCTGATCGTCACGCAGGCGATCTACGGCGTGCTGGCGCTGGCCCTGTGGATCGCCGCGGTCTCCGGGCACGCCGGGGTGCCGCTGGTCATCGCGATCAGCGTCGCCGGCGGCGTCGTCGGCATCGTGGACTCGCCGGCCCGGCAGGCCTTCGTCTCGTCGCTCGTGCCGCCGGACGACCTGGCCAGCGCGGTCAGCCTCAACGGCGTCGTGATGAACAGCGCCCGGGTGGTCGGCCCCGCCCTGGCCGGCGTGCTCATCGTCGCGGTCGGCATCACGCCGTGCTTCCTGGTGAACGCGGTGTCCTACCTGGCCGTCATCGCCGCGCTGCTGCTGATCCGTCCGCTCGGCGGTCCCCGCCGGGCCCGCGCCAAGGCCACCGGGGTCGCCGACGCGATCCGGTACGCCCGCACGCGCCAGCAGGTGTGGCTGCCCCTGACGATGATGTCGCTGGTGGGCCTGCTCGCGTTCAACTTCTCGGTGGTGCTCCCGGTGCTCGCCGAGCAGACCTTCCACGGCGACGGCGGCACGTACGGCCTGCTGTCCACGATGCTCAGCGTCGGCTCGATCGCCGGGTCGCTCGGCGTCGGCCTGGTCAAGCACCCGAGGCGCCAGTACCTGATCGTCACCGCGCTCGCCTTCGGCGCCGGCCTCGCCGCGACCGCCGCCGCCCCGAACCCCGCCACCGCGACCGTCACCCTGCTGATCACCGGTGCGGCCGGGTTCGCCTTCACCACGCTCGCCTCGACCACGATCCAGCTGCACACCGCCCCGGAGTACCGCGGCCGGATCGTCGCCCTCTGGGTCTTCGTCTACATCGGCACCACCCCGATCGGCAGCGTGATCACCGGCTGGCTCAGCGGCCTCGGTGGCCCGCGCCTCGCCCTGCTGGCCGGCGCGGCGTCCTGCGTGGCCGCCGCCCTGATCGCGCTGCGCGTGAAGACCCCGCCGCACATCGACGACACCCTGCTCGATCTGGCGCCGGGCAGGTCCTAGATCCGATAGTGCGCGCGCCTCCGGCCGCTCCCACCGTGATGGCGTGGCAAGGCCGCGGAACCTGTCCAGGGTTGCCGAGTCCGTCGACGAGGTCGACCGCTTCGCCGCGGAGCTCGACCGCTGGCTCGCCTCGGCCGCCGAGGTCGACGCGCTCGGCCGCTACAGCACGCAGATCGCCGCCCTCGCCGCCGTCCTGCGGCCCCCGCTGGCCCGCTGCCGCGACCACGTGTCGGCTCTGGCCGTCGATCGCGACTCCGGCGCCGTCTACGACGACTGCCGCCGCGCGGACCGGCGGGTGGTCTTCCTGCGTCGCCTGTTCCGGCGGTCATCCCGCCGGAGCGCCTACGTTCCTGTGCGGAGCGGGTCCGGCGCTGGGTCTTCCTGCTCCGGGGGGACCGGTGGTCGGCGACGCCGCGCGGCCGGCGGCCGGGCGAGGAGCTGACCTTCGACGAGCCCCTCGGACACCGGCGGAGGACGCCTCGGCACGGCCGCCTTTTCGTGCCCGTCGAGCACGAGCAGGCCGACTGGGAGGGCGAGATCGCCGCGGCCTCCGGTTGGCCCGACGCGTGGCAGTGGACCTGGGCGCGGTCGTCGAGCCCGGCCGGGAGACCGCCGAGCGCCGGTGCCCGCCGGGTGCCGAGTCACGTGCGCGTGGCCGTCGCCGATGTCAGGGGGCCGAGATCGTCCGCTACGGCCGCCACACCGGCCGTCCCGAGCAGGGCCGCGAGGTCGCCGTACACGTGAATCTCTTTCTCTCCGAGGAGGCCGGATGACAACCGCGCTGTGGAACCGCGTCAGGGACTGGTGGTCCTCGGTGGCCGAGCTGCTGGGCGCGCTGACCACCGAGGACGGTCTCACCGTCGACAAGGGGCACCTGGTGGGGGCGGCCCGGCCCTCGACCATCTGGTGCTGCGGGGCGAGACGATGACCGAACGCGACGACTGGCGCTTCCCGGAGTGGGACGCCCTCGTCGGGCAGGCCATGGAGGCGCGCGTGCTCGGCCAGACGGAGCGGTTCGAGCAGGTGCGCGCCGACGTGCTGACCCGCATCGTGCTCTCGCCCGACCTCAACCCGGTCGACCGGAAGTGTGTGGCCGCCGCGATCCGCGACGAGCTGGACGACTTCGCGCTCGACGCGGCGGGCGAGGAGCGGCCCACCACGGTCGCCCGCGTCATCGCCGAACGGGGGCTGCCGAGCCCCGTGTCGGTGCACAACCTGGAGCCGCCGACCTGCTGCGTGCCTAGCGCGAGGCGAACCACCGGGCCGCGACGGCGGTGTGCAGGCTGAACGCCAGCTCGGTGGGGCCGGGGATGACCTGCCAGCCCAGCGACTCGTCGTTCGGCTCCGAGAGGGGCACGTCGGACACGTGGGCGAGGGCGGTCAGGAGGCCGAAGACGAGCAGGGTGCCGTCGGGGGCGCTGATCGTGTCGTAAAGGCGCACGTCCCCGGGATCTCTGCGGAGGGCCGTCTCCTCGAAGAGCTCGCGGACGACCGCGTCCTGCCATCTCTCGCCGTGGTCGATGAAGCCGCCGGGCAGCGCGAGCTTGCCGACGGCCGGGGGCACGGCGCGCCGGACCGTCAGCAGGCCGCCGCCGACCGGCTGCACCGCGACGCCCACCGGGGCGGGGTTGCGATAGGTGGTCTCGCCGCAGGCGCCGCAGGTGCGCGGCCACCCGCGGGCGGGGCCGAAACGGGCCCCGCAGAACGTGCAGTGGGCGAAGAGGTCAGGCATGCAGCGGGGAGTTGCAGGCGGCGACCAGCGCCTGCCGGCACGCGGTGGTCAGCGGCCTCAGCGCCGCGTCGCGCTGCTGCGCCTCGAAGCCGTTGACCGCGCCGCCGGGGGCGCTCGTCTCGGCGAGCGCGAGGACCTGGTCGAGCACGCTCGCCCGGGCGAAGAGCCGCCGGGCCCGCGGGTCGAAGCCGGGCGGCAGGGTGGCCGTGCTCTCCGGGCGGCGCAGCGCCTGGAGAGCGCCGGCCAGCTCGGGTTTCCACTGGGCCACGTCGAGCTTGGTGAGCTGGGCGGTCGCCTCGCTCAGCGCGAGGGTCAGCTCGCCCTCGGCCTCGGCGGCGCCCATCTGGAAGACCGGGCGGTAGTCGGCGACCGGGAAGTAGCGCCAGATCACCGTCTCGAACTCGACCCCCGAGCCGGAGACGTGCCGGCGGACCTCGGGCACCACGCCGAACTCCGGCGTCATCACGGCCTCGCCGGCGAGCATCGCGGCGCCGGTCAGCTCGCCGGGGCCGGGCAGGCCGCGCGGGTCGCCGGGCGCGGGCAGCACCAGCCGGATGTCGTCGGGGTGCACCTTGGCGAAGGCCGGCAGGCCCTGCGGCAGCGGGACGTCGGTCCACGTGCCGGGCGCGTCGGCGACGAGGTGCTCCTCGTCGCGGGCGATCTCGTCGGCCAGCTCGTCGAATGGCACGAGCCCGGCACGCCAGGCGCGGACCCAGGACACGAACCGGGTGGAGCGCCGCGCGGTGCGGGTGGCCGCATCAGCTGCGGGGGACATGCGAGCAAGGGTACGTGCCCACCGGGAAGGTTGTCTCGGCCGGAGAGTCATAAGTGGCGTGTCCCAACGCACGGGTTACGGTGCCTTGCATGTATGGGGAGGACGTGCTGAAGGGCAACTGGCGCAAGCGCCGGACGGTGCCCGAGGTGGACGCCGAGCGGGACCTGGTGGTCGAGGACGCGGAGTCCGGCTTCTGCGGCGCGGTGGTCGGCTTCGAGCTCGGCGCGGTGGTGCTCGAGGACCGGTTCGGCAAGCGGCGCAACTTCCCGCTGGCGCCGGCCGCGTTCCTGCTCGACGGCGAGACGGTGACCCTGCGCAAGCCCGCCGCCCCGGCGCAGGCCCAGCGGCGGATCACCGCGTCGGGCTCGATCGCCGTCGACAACGTGCCCGCCCAGGTGGCCAAGGCGAGCCGCATCTGGGTGGAGGGCATCCACGACGCCGCGCTGGTGGAGCGCATCTGGGGCGACGACCTGCGCATCGAGGGCATCGTGGTGGAGCCGCTCGACGGCATCGACGACCTGGCCGCCGCGGTGCGCGACTTCCGGCCCGGCTCGCGGCGCCGGCTCGGGGTGCTGGTCGACCACCTGGTGGCGGGCTCGAAGGAGAGCCGGATCGTGGCGTCGGTCACCGACCCGAACGTGATGGTGACCGGGCACCCGTACGTCGACATCTGGCAGGCGGTCAAGCCCGAGCGGGTGGGCCTGTCGAAGTGGCCGGTGATCCCGCCCGGCCGGCCCTGGAAGGAGGGCATCTGCGAGGCCGTGGGCGTGCGCGAGCCGGCCGACATGTGGCGGCGGATCCTGCGCTCGGTGAGCAGCTACAGGGACGTCGAGACGCCGCTGATCAACTCGATGGAGCGGTTGATCGACTTCGTCACGGTCCCATGACCGCCGCGAGCCGCCTCGCGGCCTCGGCGAGGCGGTCGGGCGGCTGCGCGGCGTAGCCGAGGATCAGGCCCGGCGGTCCGGGCCGGTGCCGATGCCACGACAGGGGATGCACGAGGACGCCCGCGCGCGCGGCCCGCTCGGCGAGCACGGTGTCGGGCGTCTCGCCGTCCAGCATGATCATCAGGTGCAACCCGGCCGCGACGCCCGTGACCCGGCACCCCGGCAGATGGGCGCGCAGCCCGGCCAGCAGGGCGTCGCGGCGTCGCCGCTGGCGTGACCGTACGGCCCGCAGGTGCCGCTCGTAGTCGCCGCTCGCCAGCAGCCGGGCCAGCACGAGCTGCGGCAGCGCGGGGTTGCCGAGGTCGCTGTCGTGCTTGGCGGTGAGCAGCTCGGCCTGCATCGGCCGGGGCGCCACCAGCCAGCCCAGCCGCATCCCGGGCGCCAGCGACTTCGAGACGCTGCCGCAGTACGCGACGTGGTCGGGCGCGGAGCCCTGCAGCGCGGCGACGGGCGCCCGGTCGTAGCGGTGCTCGGCGTCGTAGTCGTCCTCGATCACCAGGCCCTCCCAGGCGAGCAGGGCGCGCCGGCGCGCGGGGCTGAGCACGACGCCGGTCGGGAACTGGTGTGCCGGCGTCAGCACGGCCGCGTCCTGGGTCAGCCGGTCGACGCGCAGGCCCTCCTCGTCGACGGGGACCCCCTCCGGGCGTACGCCCCAATGCGCGAGCTGGTCACGCGCCCCGCGCGACCCCGGGTCCTCCACGGCGACCGCGTCGCGGCCGTGCGCGTGCAGGGTCTGCGCGAGCAGGGCGAGCGCCTGCGCCACGCCGCCCACCACGATGACGTCGTCGGGCTCGCAGCGCACCCCGCGGACCCGGCCCAGCCAACCGGCCAGCTCGGCGCGCAGGCGCGGGGTGCCGCCCGGGTCGCCGTAGCCCAGATCGGCCGCGGTGACCTCGTCGAGGACGGCGCGCTCGGCGCGCAGCCAGGCGGCGCGGGGAAACGCGGCGAGGTCCGGGACGCCGGGGGAGAGGTCGATGTCGATGCCCTCGGGCGCGGGCAGCGGCAGGCGCAGGGCGGCGAGGTCGCGGCGGCGGTCGGTGGTGCGCCGGGCGGCCGCCGGCGCGGCCGTGACGACGGTGCCCGCGCCGGTGCGCGCGGTGGCCAGGCCCTCGTCGACGAGCCGCTGGTAGGCGTCGACGACCACGCCGCGGGAGACCTCCAGCTCGGCGGCGAGCAGCCGGGTGGCGGGCAGCCGCGCGCCGGGCACGAGCCGGCCGGCGCCGATCGCGGCGCGCAGCGCGTCGGTGAGCCAGGCAGTGAGGCCCTTGGACGGCGCCTCGGCGGGCCGCAGCTGGAGGAAGTCGGACATTGGTCCCCCTAGGGCTGCCGTGATTGGTCCTTCAACCGGACCATATCCGAGACGAGCATCGGTCGTGTGACAACTTTGCCCGCCCTGTCCGGGGCCCTTGGAATGGTCTTCGTCGGTGGCAGCGTCGCCGTCTCCGGCCTGCTCGCCGACGCTCCCGTCATGGGGATGCAGGCGCTGCGGTACGCCGTGGCCTGCCTGCTGCTCGTGCTCTACGCCCGGGTCACCGGGCGGCGGCTGGTGCGCCCCCGCGGCGCGGAGTGGCTCTGGCTCGGCGGGGTCGTCCTCACCGGGATGTTCGTGTTCAACCTGGCGCTGGTGCACGGGTCCCGGCACGCGGAGCCGGCGGTGCTCGGCGTGGCGGTCGCCTGCGTGCCGCTGCTGCTGGCGGTCGGCGGGCCGCTGCTGGAGGGGCGCACGCCCGCGCCACGCCTCATCGCGGCGGCCGCCGTCGTGACCCTCGGCGCCGTCCTGGTGCAGGGTCTCGGCCGCGCGGACGGGATCGGCCTGGCGTGGGCGTTCGTCACGTTCCTCTGCGAGGCCGGCTTCACGCTGCTGGCGGTGCCGTTGCTCGGGCGGCACGGCCCGCTCGGCGTGTCCGTGCACTCCACGTGGATGGCGGCGGTCCTCTTCGGCGTCTTCGCCGCGGCCTCCCAGACCCCGCGGCTGCACGCCGACGACCTGCTCGCCGGCGCCTACCTGTCGGTCGCGGTGACGGCGATGGCGTTCGTGCTCTGGTACTCGTGCGTGTCGGCGCTCGGCTCGGCCCGCGCGGGCCTGCTCACCGGCATCGCCCCGATCGCGGCGGCGGCGACCGGGGTGGCGCTGGGCGGTCCGATGCCGAGCCCGCTGGTCTGGGCCGGCATCGGCCTGGTGGCGGCCGGCCTGGCCGTCGGCATGGGCGGAGGCTCACAAAAATCGGCGATACGCAGATCGCGTAACCGTGCTATCGTTTCCGTATCAGCGATACGTGAGTGACGTATCCGCACTAGCTTCGAGGTGAGACTCATGGCTGTAGCAGTTGTCACCGGCGCGTCCCGCGGCATCGGCCGGTCCGTCGCCGTCGCCCTCGGCGCCGCCGGTCATGACGTCGTCGTCGGCTACGCGGGCTCGCCGTCGGCGGCCGAGGAGACGGTCTCCCTGGTGCGCGAGGCCGGCGGCCGCGCGGTGGCCGCCCAGGCCGACGTCGCCGACGAGGGCGCCGTCGCCGGCATGTTCGACCTGGCCGCCAAGGAGTTCGGCGGCGTCGACGTGGTGGTCAACTCGGCCGGTCTGATGCTCCTGTCGCCCGTCGCCGACCTCGACCTGGCCGACCTCGACCGCATGCACCGCACCAACATCCGGGGCAGCTTCGTGATCGCCCGCGAGGCGGCCCGCCGGGTCCGCGACGGCGGCGCGATCGTCTTCGTCTCCACCTCGGTGGTCGGCCTGCAGTTCCCGGCGTACGCGGGCTACGCGGCCAGCAAGGGCGCGGTCGAGGCCATGACGCTGATCCTCGCCCGCGAGCTGCGCGGCCGGAACATCACCGTCAACACCGTGGCGCCCGGCCCGACCGCCACGGATCTCTTCCTGGACGGCAAGGACCAGGCCACCATCGACCACCTGGCCAAGCAGCCGCCCCTCGAGCGCCTCGGGCAGCCGGAGGACATCGCCGGCGTCGTCGCCTTCCTGGCGAGCCCGGCCGGCCACTGGGTCAACGGCCAGACGGTCCGCGCCAACGGCGGCATCATCTGACCGCCGGGCGCGTCAGGCCAGGTGGGCCGGGTCGCGGCTGAAGACGAAGGTGGCGATGTCGAGGCGGTCCACCTCGCCCTCGGGGTCGCGGAGGACGGCGAGGACCTCGCCCTCGTTGTCGCCGTCGACGCCGCGCCAGCGGTCCGGTGCCTCGCGGGTGAAGCGCGACCAGTGCTGCGGGCCGGTCATCTCCAGCGCCTCGCCGACCGCGGTCACCTCGTAGTCGCGGCCCATCCACCACCAGCGGCCCACCAGCGCGGCGGCCTCGCCGGCCGGGGGAGCCGGCGGCTGCCACGGCTCCGGCGGCGGGGCGGGCTCGGCGTCGAGCACGGTGCTCAGCGTCTCGAGGGACACCTGCTTGATGCCGGTGCCGCGCAGCCCGTACGCGTTGGCGAAAGCGATCACGCCCAGCCGGCTGCGGCGATGGACCGCCAGGTGGGCGACGTAGCCGGGCATCGAGCCGCCGTGGCCGACGAAGACGCGCTCGCCGACCCGGAACAGCTGCGGGCCGAGACCGTGCCCGCTCGTCCACGACTCCAGGTCGCTGATCACCACGGGGGCGCACATCTCGTCGACCGTCTCGCGGGACAGCACCGCGGGCGCCGGGTCGGTCCAGAACGCCGCCCACTTCGCCATGTCGGTGATCGTCGACCAGAGCTGGCCGGCCGGTGCCATCGCGCCCGAGTCGAGGCGGGGCTCCTCGTGCATGGTGCCGCCGAGCGCGTGCACCACGTAGCCACGGGCGAACGGCTCCACCGGCGCGTAGGTCGTGCGCTTCATGCCGAGCGGGTCGAGCACCCGCTTGCCGACCAGGGTCTGCCAGCTCTCGCCGGTCACCCGCTCCAGGACGGCGCCGAGCAGGCCGTACGCGAGGTTGGAGTAGCGGAACCGGCGGAACGGCGGGCCGGCGATCTTGTCGTAGCCCAGGTCGGCGAGCAGCTTGTCGACGTCGCCGCCGGTGGCGCGCTCCCACCACGGGCCGTCCGGCTCGCGCTGCAGGCCCGAGACGTGCCCGAGCAGCTGGCGCAGCGTCACCCCGCCGATCGGGGTGCCGGGCAGGTGCCGGTAGAGCAGGTCGTCGAGGGCGAAGAAGCCCTCGTCGCGCAGCTGCATGACCATCGTGGCCGTCATCGTCTTGGTGATCGAGCCGAGCCGGTACTGCGTCTTGGCGTCCGGCCGCGGGTGCTCACCGGCGAAGGACTGGTGCAGCACCGCCCGGTCCCGCACGACGGCGAGGGCGAACGACGGCGTACGCCCCTCGGCCTGCGCCCGCGCGGCGATCTCGTCGACCCGCCGGCCGGTCTCCGGCATCAGCGAAGGCAGCAGCGACACGGTGGACCCTCTCGATAGCGACTGATGAGTACAACTGCCTCCCGACGATATGGCTACGCCTTCTCGTGTCTTTTGCGGCCCGCCGCGATCGGCTTGTCGCGGTGCGTGCGCGGGCGTGCAACGATCGTTATGTGGAAGCGGTTCTCTGGATCGTGCTCGGCATCGCATTGGCGATCGCCGAGGCTTTCACGGCCACCTTTCTGATCATTTTCTTCGCGGCCGGGGCGCTCGCCGCGGCCGGTGTGGCCGCCCTCGGCGCGCCACTTCTCCTCCAAGTGATCACGTTCGCGGTCGTCTCCGGCGTCTCGGTCTTCGCGCTGCGGCCGATCATCCTGCGGCATGCCCGGCCGGCCCTCGAGAGCGGCGAGACGCCGTTCGGCGTCGAGGCGATCGAGGGCAGCCACGGCACCGTCCTCGAGGAGGTCGGCGGCGACCACGGCATGATCAAGCTGGACGGCGAGCTCTGGCAGGCCCGTTCCTTCGACGGCAACGAGAAGTACCTCCCGGGCGAGCGCGTCCGGGTCATCAAGGTCCAGGGCGCCACGGCCATCGTGTGGCGCGACGACCTGCCCAACATATAGAGAGGCGCCATGGAAGCTGTGATCGGTGTTCTCATCATCGTGATCGTGGTGTTCGCCATCGTCACGCTGCTCCGGTCCGTCCGCATCGTCCCCCAGCAGCGCATGGACGTGGTGGAGCGCCTGGGCAAGTACAAGCGGACCCTCACCCCGGGCCTGAACCTGCTGGTCCCGTTCATCGACTCGGTGCGCAGCAAGGTGGACATGCGCGAGCAGGTCGTCTCGTTCCCGCCCCAGCCGGTGATCACCTCGGACAACCTGGTCGTCTCGATCGACACGGTGCTCTACTTCAAGGTCGTCGACCCGGTGCGGGCCACGTACGAGATCGCGAACTTCCTTCAGGCGATAGAGCAGCTGACCGTCACCACGCTGCGCAACGTGATCGGCTCGCTCGACCTGGAACGTGCGCTGACCAGCCGCGAGGAGATCAACCGGCACCTCTCGTCGGTGCTCGACGAGACGACCGGCCGCTGGGGCATCAAGGTCACCCGCGTCGAGATCAAGGCGATCGAGCCGCCGCCGAGCATCCGCGACTCCATGGAGAAGCAGATGCGCGCCGAGCGTGACCGCCGCGCCGCGATCCTCAACGCCGAGGGGCACAAGCAGTCCCAGATCCTCAGCGCCGAGGGCGAGAAGCAGGCCGCGGTGCTGCGCGCCGACGGTGACCGGCAGGCCCGCATCCTGCAGGCCGAGGGCCAGGCCAAGGCGATCCGCACCGTGTTCGACGCGATCCACCAGGCCAACCCGTCCCAGAAGGTGCTGGCCTACCAGTACCTCCAGGCGCTGCCGCAGATCGCGAACGGTGCGGCGAACAAGATGTGGATCGTGCCGACCGAGCTGACGAAGGCCCTCGACGGTCTCGGCGGCGCGCTGGGCGGCCTGGCGAACATGGCCGGCGACAAGCCGACCTCCGAGGTCAACGCGGGCGACGTGGAGCGCGAGGCGGCTGCCGCGGCCCAGGCCGCTGCCGCCGAGGCCAACAAGATCAATGAGGCCGTACGGGAGGCAGAGGCGCAAGTCAGCGGCGACCCGGACCGCACGGCCGCCCTCCCGGCCCCCGAGCCGATCCCGCCGTCCGCGGCCCTGGGCGGCGCCGACTACAACGGCGCCGCCGACCTTGACGGCAGGCAGGAGCGCGAGCGCGCCTGACCCATCGGCGCTAGGGCGCGGCCGGTCCTCCCACGGGGCCGGCCGCGCCTTCGTATTCCAGGGGCAGCGCCCGCAGGAAGTCCTCGGCATCGAACATCTTCCCGGCCGAGGCCACGCCGGTCGTCCGCGTGCGGCCGTCCAGAATGCGCTGGACAGCCTCGACCGCGAGCGGCGCGCTGACCGCGTAGATGTCGCGGCCGTGCACGGTGGCGCGCCGCTCGGCGCCGTCCCGGCGCACGATCGCGTCGACGGTGAACGTCTCGGGGACGCGCTCGCCGGTCGCCCGGCCGGCCAGGCCACGCGCCGCCTCGACGGTCATGTAGCTGCGTACCTCGGGAATGTCCAGGTGGCTCGGCACGGTGACGATGTCGGCCATCGAGAAGCCGGCGAGGACGGTGCGCCGGCCGCCCGGGAAGTCCCAGTCCAGCGTGGGCAGGTCACCGTCGGCGTCGTAGTAGTCCAGCCGGCCGCCGGTGTACCGGACCCGCCGGCCGCCGCGCCGCTCGTGCGAGACCGCGCCGGCGGCGAGAGTTCCCGCGGTCGGGTGCCAGCCGCTCAGGCCGTACGCGATGTGCGCCTCGCCGGCGGTGTCCCAGTCACCCATCGCCGCGGTGACGAGCAGGTCACCGAGACCGCCGAAGAACGCCATCGCGGGCACGACCGCGTGGTGGGCCGGCTTCGCGCGGGCGAGCGTGTCGGCGTTGGCCTCGATCTCGGCGGCCACGTCGACGTACGGGATCCCGGCGCGCAGCGCGGCCTCGATCACCGGCCCGGCGGTCGACGCGAACGGACCGGCCGTGTTGATGACCGCGTCGGCGCCGCTCAGGTCGAGATCGTCCAGGGCGGCGACCCGGTGGGCGAGATCCGGGAAGGCCGCCGCCAGCTTGGCACCGTCGCGGCCGAGGGGTAACGGCACGAGCCCGCGCTCACGTAGCTCCGCCACCACGAAACGGCCGGTGTGCCCGTACGCGCCGAAGACCGCAATGTTCATGACGTGAGCCTCGCAGCGACGGTGCGGGCGCACGAGTGTCCGGAACGACAAGCCCCGTACACTTTCGGACATGGCCACGATCGCGATCGCCGCCACCGACGGCATGCTCCACTTCGAGCTCGCGACGGCCTGCGAGATCTTCGCCCTCGACCCGTCCGGCCTGGCCGACCCGTGGTACGACCTGGTCGTCTGCGGCAGCGGCCCGGCCGGCCTGGGCAGGTTCCGCGTCGACCCCGACGACGGCCTCGACCGGCTCGCCCGAGCCCACACCGTGATCGTCCCCTCGGTGGCGGACGTCGACGCCGACCCGCCACCCGACCTGATCGACGCCGTCCGCGCGGCCCACGAGGCGGGCGCCCGCATGGTGTCGCTCTGCACCGGCGCCTTCGTGCTGGCCGCCGCCGGCATCCTCGACGGCCTGCGCGCGACCACCCACTGGGCCCACACCGAGGTGCTGGCCGCCCGCTATCCCCGGGTGCGGGTCGAGCCCGACGTGCTGTACGTCGACAACGGCGCCGTGCTCGCCTCCGCCGGCAAGGCCGCCGCCATCGACCTGTGCCTGCACCTGATCCGCCGCGACCACGGCTCGACGGTCGCCAACGCCGTCGCCCGCCGCCTCGTCGTGCCCCCACACCGGGCCGGCGGCCAGGCTCAGTTCGTCGCCACCCCGGTGCCCGCCCGCGACGACCATCCGCTGGCCGCCCTCTTCCCCTGGGTCCTGGCCCGGCTCGACCAGCCGCTGACCGTCGAGGACCTGGCCCGCCGGGCCGGCATGAGCTCGCGCAACCTGGCCCGGCACTTCCGCGCCGTCACCGGCACGACCCCGTTGCAGTGGCTGTCCACCCAGCGCCTCCGCCGAGCCCAGGAGCTCCTCGAACGGACGGACCGCCCCATCGACACCATCGCCTCGGCCGCCGGCATGGGCACGGCGGCGACGTTGCGGCGCCACTTCAACAGGACGCTGGGTGTCCCACCGGAGACCTATCGCCGCACCTTCCGGGGCGCCTAGCTCGTCGGTCACACCAGCGTCAGGATCTCGGTCAGGGCCGAGATGGGGGGAACGCCGGAACGTGCGGCTGCCGCGTCGCGTCTCAGCGCGAAACCCGGGTAGCCGAGCCGGGCGGCGGCGACGATCATCTCGGCTTGGTCGTCCACATAGCAGGTCTGCTGTGGCGGCGTCCCCAGGGCGTCGCCGGCCGCCCGGTAGATCGCCGGGTCGGGCTTGGTGCATCCCAGCTCACCGGCGACAGCGAAGCACCTGAAGTAGCCGCCCAACCCGATCTGCTCGTACCGGTGCCGTAGCGACTCCGCGCTGACCAGGCTGTCGGTGACCACCGCCATCGGGACGCCACGCGCGTGCAGCCGATCGAGCGTGGAAAGCACGTCGGGGTAGAGCCGCATCCGATGAGGGTCTGCGCCGTTCATCTCGTCGATCAGTGCTCGCGGCGGCCGCCCCATGCCGAGCTCGGCCAGCACGGCGCGGCAATAGTCGTCCCAGCCTCGGGGGTGCGCGGCGCGATCGAGCATGGCGGCGCCGGACCGGAACGCGTGGGGCAGATCTTCCACGGGCGCTGCCGGCCAGTGCCGCAGCAGGATCCTTCGGAGCTCGTCGCTGGTCGCCCGGGCCGGGGGAGCGGGCCGCACCAGCGTGCCGCAGGAGTCGAACAGGACCGCGCGCAGCGACGCGCGGGGCCGCCGGGCCCTCGGCCGGCGCATCACGCCGCGATATCGCGGAGCCGGGCCTGGGCATCGCTGAGGCGCTGCTCGGCCGATCTCGGTGATCGGTCTCCGCTGACCGCGTCGGCCCAGTCGAGGAGGCGGTGAAGATGACCGTCGGCGCCGGCGTCGTCGGCGCCCGGATCGCCGATCACGATCTCCCCGCCGGAACCGTCGAGGGTGATGATCGTGCCTTCGCCGAGGACCCGTTCGCCGGCCCGTACGGACCGCGCCGCGGTGTCGACGGTGAGGGCCGTCGCGCCCACCACCGCGGGCTTGCCCATGGCTCGCGCGACGATGGCGGCATGGCTGGTGGGCCCGCCTTTGCTGGTGACTATCCCGCCGGCTGCGGCCAAGCCGTGCATGTCCAGGGGCGAGGTGGTGGGACGGACGAGGATCACCGGCCCGTCGGCCGCCATCTCGGCGGCGCGATCGGCGGTGACCGCGAGGCGGCCCGTGGCGACGCCCGGACTGGCGCCCCGGCCGCGAGCGAGCACCTCGACCCCGTCGCCGGTGCGTACGCGAGGCGTGTGAGCCTGGCGGAGATGGTGCGGTGTGATGCGGCGAAGCGCCGTTCGCCGGTCGATGAGATGCTCCTCGGCGAGGTCGACGGCGGTGCGGATCGCGGCGCGCGCGGTGAGGCCGCCGGGCCTGACCTGGAGCAGCCACAGGCGCCCGGCCTCGAAGGTGAACTCGACGTGGCAGGCGTCGCCGTAGTGCCGTTCGAGGCGGTGCAGGGCCGCCCGGAGGTCACGCCAGACGCCCGGTGCCCGGTGGGCGAGCTCGGCCAACGGCCTGGTGGTGGACTCTCCGGAGACGACGTCCTCACCCTGCCGGCCGAACAGGACATCCCCGTATGGCTCGTTGCGCCCGGTGTTCGGGTCGCGGCTGAAGGCGACCCCGGTGCCGCTGCGCCGGTCACGGTTGCCGAAGACCATCGCCTGCACGATCACGGCGGTCCCGAGGTCGTGCGGGATGCCGTGCAGTTCCCGATAGGTGGTGGCGCGGGGGGTCCGCCACGAGGAGAAGACAGCCCCGACCGCCGCGCGCAGCTGACTCATGGCGTCGTCGGCGACGTCCCCGGCCCCGCCCGCGGCCGCCGCGAAGCTGATGAGGAACCGCCGGCGGGCCTCCTGCGCGAAGCCGGGGTCGGCGGTCTCGGCGGCCAGCGCGGCCGTCGCGTCCCGGGTGAGACCGAGATTGAGGACGGTGTTCATCATGCCGGGCATCGACACCGCGGCCCCGGACCGCACCGAGACGGCCAGTGGGCGTTCCCGCCCGCCGAAGCGCCGTCCGGTGGCGGCCTCGAGGTCCCGGACGGCGACGGCCAGCTCGGCGTCGAGGCCGGCCGGGAACCGTCCGATGCGCAGATGGGCGCGACAGGCTCGGGCGTCGATGACGAATCCCGGCGGGACCGGCAAGCCCAGCCGCCGCAGGACGATCAGGCCGCGGGCCTTGGCGCCGAGCAGATCCGCCGGTCCGTCGCTGTCCGCGGCAAGGGGGTGGAGGAATCTCATCGCGATCGGGCTCACTGACGCGGGATGCCGAGGGTGGCGAGGAGGTCTTCGTGCAGCTGGAACCACACCGTGTGGTACGAGGTCATGCTCTCCGTGAGATGTTCGAGCTCACCGGAACGGGCTCGGTCGAGTGCCGTGGTGAGCCGGGCCCGATACCGCCGGAACCGGGGCAACGCGGCGGACAGCTCGCCGCAGACGGGGTCGGCGCGCCGGTCGAGGTCGACGAACCGGTCCAGGATCCGAGCGTCGTAGCCGCCGTCGGAGTGATCGTTCGGCGCCGCGCTCCCGTCCACGGCACGCAGATGCCACGCGGAGCACAGCTCCAGCAACTCCGGATTCAGCACCATGAACCGCTCGTACGCCGTGGAGATCGCCGCCCGGGCGCCGGCGGCGGCGAGCTCCTCGGCGGTCGACCTGGCGTCCTCGGCACGGCCGGCGTCGGTGAGCCCCCACCCGCCGAACTGCCCGCCGGTGCGGGTCACCAACCCGGCGACGGCCAGGTCGATCAGGTCGGATTCCGCCTCCGCCTCGGCGAGGCCGGCCGCGTCGGCCACACGGGACAGTTCCGCGAACCCGATGCAGCGCAACACGTGCAGCACGACCGGTCTGGTGGAGCTGGTCATCGGGCACCCTCCCCGCGCCGCGGCCGGGCCGGGACGGGGCTCGTCCCCGCCGCATAGGCGGCCCCTCGGCCGTGGGCGCGGGCCACGATCTGCCCGGCCGCCACGCGCACCGCTTCTTCGGTGTCCTCGCCGGCCTCGGCGCCGAGGGCGGAGGCGAGTGCGGCCCGATTGTCGAGGACGAGACGCAGGGAGGGCCGGAACGCGGGCCCGAACACTCGTCGCAGGCAGAGGAGGAGGGCGGTGAGCCGCAGCCGGACGAGCGCTCCGCTCTCGGCCGGGTCCGCCGTCACGATCGCGACGGTGACGAGATCACCGGGGCGGGCGGCGCGCACCGCTTCCTCCGCTGCGCTGAGCCGGCCGGTGCCGAGGACGACGACCAGGCCGTCACCGTCCAGGTCCGCCGGCGCACCGGTGATCTCGTCGGTCAGCCCCGCCGGCGGCGTCCAGTCGTCGCGGCACGGTCGCGCGGCGGCCACGAACGGCAGATGGGGCGGGTCCCAGGTGTCGCCCGCGTCGAGGCCGGCGAGCTGCCGGCAGGCGCGTGCCACGTCGAACGGGTCGCCGAAGCCGGGCGCCACCTGAGCGAGGTGACTCGCGCCGTTCAGCAGGGTGAGGATCGTTTCGGCGAGGCGCACCCGCCGGCCGGCGCGGCGGGCCCGGCACGACTCCAGCGCGAGGGCCAGCAGCAGGCTCTCCAGCCGGGTGACCTCGGCCAGCGCGGTGCGCCCGGGATCGTCGTCGAACACGCCGGTCAGCGACAGCGACCTCAGCTTGCCGGCGGGCGGTGCCTCGCCGGCCAGCGGAAGCCTCTCCAGCCAGGCCCGGGCGAACGCCTCCGCGCCGCTTGCCGCGTCGACGGGCTCGGCTGTCGCCGCGTCGTCCTCCGCCGGAACCGGCAGCGAGTCGAGCAGCACCGCCAGGTAGAGCGATCGCTTGCTGGGGAAGTTGGAATAGACGGCGCCTCGGGTGAGCTCGGCCCGGGCGGCGATGCGGTCGACCTTCGCCTCGGCGTAGCCGTGCTCGGCGAATTCCGCGGTCGCCGCGGCGAGCACCGAAGCGCGCGTGCGCACCTGTTGTTGCGCTCGAGTCAGCCGGACCATGGGGCCCTCTTTACGGGATGCACGCGATCAGCATACGGTAATCATCCGGATGATGAGAACATCCGAAAGTCACGGGCATGGGAAAGTCGTGAGCATCCGAGAGGGAAGAGGTCCGGTGGCCGACTATGGTCTGGAAACGCACGAGCTCGCCAAACGCTTCGGCCGCACGACCGCCCTCGACGGCGTCGACCTCGCCCTGCCCCGCGGCCAGGTCCTCGGCCTGCTCGGCCCGAACGGCGCCGGCAAGACCACCCTCATCCGCATCCTCGCCACCCTGCTGAGGCCGGACGCCGGAACGGCTCGCGTCGCCGGTCACGACGTGACGCGCCAACCGGCACAGGTTCGCCGCCACATCGCGCTGTCCGGGCAGCACGCCAGCGTCGACGAGGAGATCGACGGAAGGGCGAACCTCATCATGATCGGCCGGCTGCTCGACCTGCCCCGGCGCGACGCCGCCCGCAGGGCCGACGAGCTGCTCGCCCGATTCGGCCTGACCGAGGCCGGCACCCGGCGCGTCGCCACGTACTCCGGAGGCATGCGCCGCCGCCTCGACCTCGCCGTGAGCCTCGTCGGGCGGCCCCGAGTCGTCTTCCTGGACGAGCCTTCCGCCGGGCTGGATCCCGGCAAGCGCGAGGAACTGTGGCAGATGATCCGTGACCTCGGCGCCGAGGGGGTCACCGTGTTGCTGACCACCCAGTACCTGGAAGAGGCGGACGCCCTCGCCGACACCATCGTGGTCATCGATCACGGGCGGGTCGTCGCCGCCGGCACCCCGCCGGAGCTGAAGCGACAGGTCGGCGGGCACACCGTGACCGTGCGGGTCAGCGATCCGGCCGCCGCCGGCCGGGCCGCCGCCGTCCTCGCCGGCGTCACCGGCCGCGAGCCCGAACGATCGGCCCGGCATCAACTCGCCGTACCCGTGACCCGCGACGACGACCTCGTCCGGATCACCGCTCAGCTGCACCGGGAGGCCGTCGAGGTCAGCGAGCTCTCGCTCCGGCTGCCCAGCCTCGACGAGGTCTTCCTCGCGCTGACACACACGCCCGCGATCGTCCCCGCACCGCAAAGGCCGCAATCATGACAACGCCGACCCATGTCCTGGCATCGCCGCACCGGTCACCGCGGTGGCTGCGGCACAGCCTCGTCCTCGCCCGCCGCAGCCTGGCGAAAACCTCCCGAAACCCGGGGACCGTCGTCAACGGCGTCGTCACGCCGGCCCTGTTCCTCGTGCTCTTCCTCTCTCTGTTCGGCAATGCGCTGGCCGGCGCGACCAGCGACTATCTGCAATACCTGTTTCCCGGCATCCTCGTCATGGGCGCCGGGCTCACCGGCCTCGTCTCGACCGGCACCAACATCAACATCGATCTCAAGAACGGCGTGACCGATCGCTTCCGCAGCCTGCCCATCAGCCGCCTGGCACCCCTGCTCGGCTCCGTGCTCGCCGACATCGTCCGCTACCTGGCCGCCGTCGCCATCCTGTACCTGATCGGAACGGCCCTCGGGTTCCGCAGCGACGGCGGGCTCGCGCCGGCCCTCGCAGCGATCGGCCTCGCCGTTCTGTTCGGCTTCTGCCTCAGCTGGATCACCGTGTTCCTCGGCGTCGCGCTCAAGAGCGCCGAAGCCGTCCTGGCGTTCAGCTTCCTCACCTTCCTGCCGCTCCAACTCGGCACCAGCCTCGCCACGCCCGCCGCCGGCCTCCCGGGCTGGCTCCAGGCATGGGTGACCCTCAATCCGGTGACCGCGGCCATGGACGCCTGCCGCGCTCTGCTCAACGGAACGCCGGCCGGCGACTCGATCACCACCACGCTGATCTGGTGCGCGGCGATCTTCCTGGTCTTCTGCCCGCTGGCCGTGTCGGCCTACGGCCGCCGCGAATGACCATGCGGCGCCGCCGTTCCGAGGGTTTGTCCCTGTCGGGGCAGGGAGAGCAGTGCCTCCACCATCGCGTCGGGCGCGCGCAGCGGCACGAAGTGATCGGCGCCGGGCAGGCGCACCAGGCGGCAGCCGGGGATGCGCCGCGCCGCCTCGACGCAGGCCGGGACGAACGACGGGCGCTCCAGCTCGCCGAGCAGCAGCACGCTGGGCGTGGCGACCTCCTCCAGCCGGGACCACGCGTCGCCGTCGCCGGCGAGGAAAGCGCCGCCCCCGTTGAGCCAGAAGCGGACCGCCGAACGCAGCAGGTCGACGACGAGCGGGTCGCGCCCGGCCCGCGCCCACCGGGCGACGCCCTGCTCGACGAAGACGTCCGGATCGGGGCTGTCCGGCTCGTCGTCCGGGTCGTGCACGGCCGGGGCGCCGGAGATGCCGGGGCAGGCCAGCGCCAGCCCGCGGACCCGATCCGGCTCGGCGAGGGCGAGATCGAGCGCGGTGCCGCCGCCCATGCTGCACCCGGCGAACAACGCCGGCCCGACGTCGAGCAGGTCGAGCACCCGGCGGAGATCGTCCAGCCGCGAGAACCGCCCGGCCGGCGGCGCGGACCGGCCGAAGCCCCGCACGTCGTAGCGGATCAGCCTGTGCTGCCCGCGGAGCCGCTCCCAGACCGGATCCCAGATGCGCGCGTCGCCGACTCCCGGATGCAGCAGCACGACCGGCGGCAGGTCACCGCCGGTGTCCTCGGCCCAGAGAACCCCGTCACCCAAGTCGATCAATCGCTCCACGGCGACGACCCTGCCACACCCTCCCCCTCCGCGGGGAAGCGCGGAGTCGGCGTTGCCGGCGGTCACGATGATCTAGTCTCGTGCCGTGGATGGGGAGATCACCATCGGGTCGGCATTGTTCTGGCTGCTGGGGGTGGCCGTGCTGTATCGGGTGATCCGGACGGCCGTCGCCCACGGCATCGCCGACGCCGAGGAGAAGCGGCGTAAGGCGGCCCGGCGTTAGATCTCCGGGTCGTCGCGGCCCAGCTCCCAGAAGGCGACGGCGGCCGCCGCGGCGACGTTGAGGGAGTCGACGTTGCGGCGCATGGGGATCTTGACGGGGATGTCGCTGGCGGCCATCGCGTGTTTCGACAAGCCGGGGCCCTCGGCGCCCAGCAGCAGGGCTGTCCGCTCGCGTTGGGCCGGGGACAGTCGTTGCAGGGCCACGGCGCCGGGGTCGGGGGTCAGGGCCAGCACGGTGAAGCCGGCGTCGCGCAGGGTTTGCAGGCCGGACGGCCAGGGCTCCAGCGTCGCGTACGGGACGGCGAAGACCTCGCCCATGCTCACCCGCACGCTGCGGCGGTAGAGCGGGTCGGCGCACGTCGGCGACAGCAGCACCGCGTCGATGCCGAGGGCCGCGGCGCCCCGGAAGACCGCGCCGATGTTCGTGTGGTTGTTGACGTCCTCCAGGACCGCGACGCGGCGAGCGGTCTCGACCACCTCCAGAGCCGACGGGAGCGGCCTGCGGTGGAACGACGCGAGCACGCCCCGGTGCACGTGGAAGCCGGTGACCTTCTCCAGCACCGCCGGGACCGCCGCGTAGACGGGCGCGTCGCCGGGCAGGTCGGCTATCTGGCCGGTGCGCTTCGCGTCGATCAGGTACGACCGTGGGCGGTAGCCGGCGCGCAGGGCCCGGCGCAGCACCAGCTCGCCCTCGGCGATGAACAGGCCGTTCGGCGGCTCCCACTTCGTGCGCAGTTCGAGGTCGGTCAGCGCGTGGTAGTCGCCCAGCCGCTCGTCGTCCGGGTCGGTGATCTCGTGAATCACAGGTGTCAGTCCACCCGGTACGTCAGGTGGGTGGCGTGGCCCGAGGCGCGCACGTGGATCTGGCGCAGCTGCCGCGGCGAGGCGCCGTCGAACAGCGGGGTGCCCGCGCCGAGCAGCACGGGGGACAGGTGCAGCCGCAGCTCGTCGACGACGCCGGCTTCGATCGCACTCCGGATCACGGCGCCGCCGCCCATGATGACCACGTCGCGGTCGTCGGCCAGCACGGTCGCCTTGGCCACGGCGCTGCGCACGCCGTCGACGACGAAGCTGAAGCGCTCGCCCAGGCGTACATGATCGGGGGGATTGGACGTCACCACCAGCACGGGGGGAGCGGCGTTGAGGCCCGCGCCGTACCCCATCTCGTCGCTCCAGCCGTGCGGGCCGTCGACGATGTCGAAGAGCGCGCGGCCCATGACCACGGCACCCGTCGCGTCGGTCGTCTCCTGGAGCACGGCACGGTCGATCGCGTCGCCCTCGAAGACCCACCGGTGCAGCGCCTCCCCGCCGGTGCCGAGCCCGTTGTCGAGACTCGGGCCGGGGCCGGTGACGAACCCGTCCAAGGACACCGAGATGTCCGCGACCACCTTTGTCATGCCCGCTCCCTTCTCCTGGAGCGAGCATGCCACTCAGGTCTTCGGGATCAGACGGCCACCCGTCCAGGCGAGCCCGGTGCCGGCGGCGAGCAGCAGCAGGGCACCCACGGTCGGCAGCGGCCGTGGAGCTTCGGCACCCGCTCCCAGGGCAACGGCGGCGAGCATCAGGAGTACGCCGTCAGCGGGGTTGACGAGGCGCGAGCGGAACACCGCCCAGCCCAGCACCGCCCAGCCCGCACCGGCCGTGGCGGCGGCCGTCACCGCGACGAGGTGCAGCTGCTCGGCGGCGAGCGGGCTGCCGGCGGCCACGGTGCCCTCCGGCAGGGCGGCCATCGGCAGGGTCAGCATCGTGCCGCCCAGGCCCAGCAGCAGCCCGGTCAGCGCCGAGCGGCGGCTGCGGGTGCCGGCGAGCAGCCCGGCGAGCCCGATCATGGCGACGGCGCCGAGCCAGTTCGCGGCCAGCTCGACGAGGAGCGGACCGGGCGGCGTGTCGATGCCGAGCGTGGTCCAGCCGTAGAGCAGGGCGGCCGCGGGCAGCGCCCACAACGCGAGCCGGGCGTAGCGGCGCACGCTCCAGACCCAGACGGCCTCCCGTACCGGAAGGACATGATCGTGTCCCGCGGAGCCGGCGGCCGGGCTCGCGGCCCCGACCCACGCCGGAGAGACCCGCAGCGGTCGCCCGCTGGCCGTGCGGTGATGGCTGATGGTCATGGCTGTGCCCTCGCGTCGGCTCGAGCCGAACGGCCGGGGGCGCCGCCGGGAATCCTTGCAGCAGCCTTGCAAAGACCCGGCAAGCTCGCAGCCGATTCACAGAAATCCGTGGTCCAGGCCGCCTCATGCTTCGCACTGAACGCCTCCTGCTCCGCCGGTGGCACGGCGGGCGGTGGCGGGGCGGTTGGACGGGAGGCGTTCCGTGGTCTACCGGTTGCGCAACCCGCGAGCCAGGATGGACCCATGAGCGAGCTGGACGTGGCGCCGCTGGCCGAGCTGCGGCGGCGGCGCAGCGCCAAGTGGCGGACCTTTCCCGACGACGTGCTGCCGCTGTTCGTGGCCGAGATGGACTACGGCCTCGCCCCGCCCGTCACGGCCGCGCTCACCGAGGCGGTGCGCCGCGGCGACATGGGATATCCGGCGTCCACTCCGGAGCTGGGCAAGGCGCTGGCGGGTTTCGCGGGCCGACAGTGGGGCTGGGAGATCGACCCCGGCCGCGTCACCGCGGTCACCGACGTCGGCGTGGGCGTGGTGGAGCTCCTGCGCGCGCTGACCCGGCCGGGCGACCCCGTGGTGATCAGCCCGCCGGTCTATTCGCCGTTCTTCGACTGGGTGCCCGAGACCCGCGGGCGGATCGTCGAGGTGCCGCTGACCCGCGACGACTCCGGCTATCGCCTCGATCTGGCCGCCCTGGAGGCCGCGTTCGCCACCCACCCGGCCGCGTACGTCCTCTGCAATCCGCACAATCCCGTCGGCCGCGTGCACACCGCCGGCGAGCTGGCCGAACTGGTGCGCCTGGCCCGCCTCTACCGGGTGCCCGTGATCAGCGACGAGATCCACGCCCCGCTGACTTTGCCCGGCGCGGTGTTCACCCCACTGCTCACCGTCCCCGGCGCGGCCGAGGTGGCGGTCAGCGTCGTCTCGGCGAGCAAGGCCTTCAACCTGGCCGGCCTGAAATGCGCGGCGGTGGTCACCGCGGGCTCCCGCATGGCGGAGGTGGTGTCCCGCTTCCCCGCCGACCCGGACGATCGCGTGGGTCACCTGGGCGTCCTGGCCTCGATAGCCGCCTTCACCGAGGGGGACGCGTGGCTGGCCGACCTGCTCTCCACCCTCGCGGGGCGCCGCTCCCAGCTGGGCGACCTGCTGCGCGACCACCTGCCTCAGCTGAGCTGGACCCCGCCGGAGGCGACGTACCTGGCCTGGCTGGACGCCTCGGTGCTGGGGCGCGACGCCGAGCCGCGCGACCACTTCCTCACGAAGGGGCGGGTGGCGCTGGAGGCGGGGACCCGCTACGGGGCGGTGGGGTCGGGTTACGTGCGCCTCAACTTCGCCACCAGCCCCGAGATCCTCACCGACGCGGTCACGCGGATGGCCGCCACCATGCCCTGATCGCGCTCCGCGTTTGTCGCCGTCCCCTCCGCGGCCGCCTGGCCCGGCGCTGTCGCCTGCCGGGCGTTGGGGAGTAGTGCCGAAATGCGGTGGTTTGCCGCAGTACCGTGGAACTGATCGGGGGATCCGCTCAGCGGGGGTGTGTCGAGGTGTCGTCCGGGTCGGGCTCGGGTTCCGGGGCGGACCAGCACTTGCTGGCGCTGCTGCGGGCGATCCGGCTGCGCCAGGCCGCCCCGGACGCGGTCGCCGCCGGCGTCGCCGACACCGCGGCGGCGCTGACCGAGCTGGCGGGTGAGCTCGGCGGCCGTGCCGGACACGGAGCCGGCCCTCCGGGCCACGGCGGAGCCGAGTCTCATGGGCCGGGCCGGGTCTCGGGCGGCGAGAGCGGCGCGGTTGAAGGAGAGCATCCCGCGCTTCCGCCCGGCGAGGCGCACAACGCCCTCCCGCCCGGCACGTCTCGGCTGGGGCTGCCCGCGGGGCCGCCGCACCCGGTGATCGAGGGCGGGCCCGGCCAGGTTCGTCCGCGGTGGGCCGCTCCTCAGGCCGCCACTCCTCAGCCCGCCGCTCCTCAGCCCGCCGTGACCGAATCCGATCAGCCGAGTCCCCTGCCCTTCGAGCGGCCCGGCGGTGGGCCACCCCGGGGCGGGGGACACGTCATACCGTCGCCGATGGCGGACGCCGGCGAGCCGCCGCACTTCGACGACCAGCCGGGCGCGCGCACGGACGTACCGATGGGTGGGCGCAGCTTTTGGGACAAAAGCCCGATCAGGCCCGTATCGGCTCGCCCCCGTGACCGGCGGCTGATAGAAGACTCCGAGCGTGGTCGCGGGAGCCGCGGTGATGCCGGCCTGTTCGGCGACGCCGCGGCGGCCGATGAGGCGGGCGACGCGTCACCGCTCGGACGGCAGGGTGGCAGTGGTTTCGAGCTGTCCGGTGGAACCGAGGCCGGGGGTTTCGACGCCGAGGGTGGGACCGAGGTCGTGGGGCGGCCCAATCGGAATCGGTTCGCGGGGTTGCCCGTTCGCCGGCCGGGGTCGTCGGTGCGCCCTGTCGGCGAGGGACAGTCCGAAGTCGAGGCGCGGCCGATCCTGGGCGATGGCACAGGAACGGAGACCGGCGCTCCTTCCGGCGGCGGTGCTGGGACCCGTTCTTCGCTCGGGGGTAATGCTGAGTCTCGTTCTTCGCTCGGAGGTGGTGCGGGGACTCGTTCTCCCTTCGGCGGTGCTGCGGGGGCAGGGGCCCGGCCTCGGTGGGCCAGTGGGGAGCATGACGCTCCGGCCGGGCGGCCAGGGCTGCGGCGGCTTCCCGGCATGGACCTGCCGCATGTGATGCCGCCGCTGGTCTCGGCGCGGCGGGGTAACGCCGGGGACGGCATGGACCCGGCCGACGACGCGCTTCTGCGGCAGACGCAGCGGATGCTCGGCACGAGCCTGACCTTCGCGGGTGGGCCGCACGAGGTGGCGGCGCGGCTGCGGGCGGCGCTGTTGCAGGCGCATCCGTCGCTGCTCGCGACGCTGCCGGGTGGTGCCGCCACGCAGACGGCGCAGCTCGCGGCGGCCGTGACGTGGCTGGTGCACAACCTGGACCGGCCGCCGGTGCTGGTGGACGGGTGCGGGCGGCTCGGTGCGGCGCTGGCGGCCTGCGGGGTCAAGGCGGGTCAGCTTCAGCTCGTGGGCGCGGCGCTGGCCGAGGCGATGCGGGCGGGCATGTCGGCGGGGCAGTGGCGGCAGGACTTCGACGTGGCCTGGCGGTCGACGTGGCAGCACGCCTATGAATGGATTGTGCATGGTGGAGCTTCCGCGGCCTACGCGCCGCCGGTGTGGGACGCGGTCGTGGTCGAGCACCAGTTGCGGCGGTCGGACCTGGCCGTCGTACGGCTGAGACCGATTTTGCCCATGCCGTTCCGAGCCGGGCAATACGCGCGCATCCAGGTGCGGGAACTACCCGCGATCTGGCGGCCCTATTCGCTGGCGGGCGCGCCGGCGCGCGACGACGTGGTCGAGCTGCACGTACGGGCGAAAACGGCCACCGGCGTCAGCGCGGCGCTCGTGCACCGGACCCGGGTGGGCGACCGGGTGCGGCTGAGCCGGGCGGAGGGCGCGATGACGCTGCCGCCGGACCCCGAGCGCAACCTGCTCATGATCGCCGGCGACACCGGCGTGGTGCCGTTCAAGGCGCTGCTCACGCAGCTGGCCGAGACGGACGACCCGCGGTCGGCGGTGCTGTTCTGGGGCGTACGGACCTTGAGCGAGCTGTACGACATCGACGAGCTCACCGAGATCGCGCGGGCCGCCCGCCGCGCGACCGTGGTGCCGGTCGTCGCCGAGGGCGACCCGGGCCCGTACGCGTCAGGCCTCGTCACCGACGCCGTGGCCGCCTACGGCGAATGGTCGGGTCACGACGTGTTCCTCGCCGGCCCGCCGCTGATGCTCGCGGCCACCACCGCGGCCCTGCACCAGCTGGGCGTCGCCCCGGACCAGGTCCACCACGACCCGCCGGAGTGAGCCCGCCCGGCGAACGAGGTGTCAAGCCGGCTGCGGTACCGCGTACCCCGGAATGGACGGCCACCGCACCGTCAGCACCACCGACTCCTCCTCGGCCACCCACGAGTGGTCGACGCCGCGTCCCCAGATCACGTAGTCGCCCGGCTCCGTCAGGACCACCGTGCGGTCCGGCAGTTCCACGTGGAAGCGCCCACTGATCAGCATGAGCAGGGCGGTGCGCTGCTCGCCCGTCACCCACTGCGCGCGCCGGTCGCCCTTGGGGTGGCGGCCCCATTTCACCTCGACCTCGGCGCTGTGGCGCGGGTCGTCCGGCGGGCGGAAGTGGCCCAGCAGCCAGCCCTTCTCCTCCGGGGCGTCTACGTCAGCCTTGCCGACGTAGATCGCGCCGTCAGAGGGCATCGGTCAGGACCTTGGCGTACGCCGCCGGAACGAACGTCGGGCCGCCGGGCGTCAGCACGTCGTCGCGGGACGCCGCCGCCCACGCGGACGCGGGCACCGCCTCGCGCAGCGCCACCAGCACCGGCGCGTCGTCGTCCAGCATGGAGAGCGCCACCAGCGACTCCTCGACCTCGCCCACGCACTCGAACGGCTTGTGCGCGTCGATGCCGAGCAGTTCCAGGAAGCCGGGGATCTGGGCCGGGTCGGCGAACAGGTCCTTGCCGAAGATGCGGGTCAGCCGGGCGCGGTCCATCGCCGGGGCCATCGCCAGGAAGACGAACCGGCACTTCGGGCAGTCACCGCACCAGCGGGCCGTCGGGTCGTGCAGCTTGAACGCCTTGTTGCAGCTCGTGACGACGTCGTCGTAGCGGTCGTGCCGGGCGTACAGCTGGGCGATGTGCAGCTCGGAGAGCGAGCGCAGCAGCGAGAAGTAGGGCTCGGTGAGGCCGGCGTGCGCGGTGACCGCGGCCCGCAGCAGGCCCTCGGCCGCGACGCCCTTGGACCACTGGTGGTTGACCTCGTGACCGTTCCAGATCAGATTGGGGTCGGAGGCGGAACGCTCGTTCGACATGACGACCGGGCCGAGGCCGTGCCAGACGGCGGTGGCGATCGCGATCAGCGAGTTGATCGCGGTGACCGGGATGTGGCCGTTCAGCGCGCCGGCCTTGTTCAGCTCGAACAGGCGCGGGTCGAGCTGCCGGCGGGCGGCGAGCGCATCGAGGCCCGAGGCGGCGTTCACGTTCTTGATGACCGGGTTGGGGTTGACCGAGAACGGCACCGGGTCGAGCCCGGCCGCGCGCAGGATCTCCAGGGTGACGATCGAGTCCTTGCCGCCGCCGACAGCGGACAGGGGGCGGCCGCCCGAGTTGTCTTGTTTGTCGGCGAGGACAGCGCCGCCGGGCACCTCGACGACCGCCTCGAGCACGTGCGGCAGCTGGTTGCGGTACGCGTACTCCGCCATGCCCTTGGTGTAGACCGCGGTGAAGAACTCGGCGGCCGCCGGGGGCACCGGCTTGGGGGCGACGATCCGGCGGGGCGCGCCGACCTTGAAGTAGCTCACCCCGGCCACGACATGCAGCAGATCGAGGACGCGGTGCAGCGCCGGCGGGACCTCGCGGGCGTCCGGCGGCACCGGCAGCGTGATCGTCTCCGTGAACGACAGAGGCGACGGGCCGTCGAGCACGTAGTCGAACGTCGCGACGCCGGTCGACGGGTCGAAGGCGTACGAGGGGAAGCGCATGACGTCGAACTGCACCCGGAAACTCCTGTCGTGGGACCGACCGGCAATACTAGTGCGACTCATCGAGGAGGGGACGACGTGCGCCTGGCAGACCTGAAGGGCCGCTCGGTGGCGGTGTGGGGCACCGGCCGGGAGGGGCGGGCCGCGGTCACCGCGATCGCCGCGCACGGCCCGTCGCGCCTCATGGCGGTCGACGACAGCGCCAACTTCCTGTCCGTGCCGTGGGAGTCCCCGCTGGCCGACCTCGCCCCGCTGGCCGGTGGCGATCACGCCTTCCCGGCCCTGGTGAGCGCCGACGTGGTCGTCCGGTCGCCCGGTGTGCCGCAGACCCACCCCTGGATGGCCACGCTGCGCGAGCGCGGCGTCACGGTCACGGGCGGTAGTGCGCTCTGGATGGCCGATCACGCGGAGCGCACGATCGGCGTCACCGGCAGCAAGGGCAAGAGCACCACGTCGAGCCTGATCAGTCACCTGCTCGCGGCGGCCGGCCGGCCGAACGTGTTCGGGGGCAACATCGGCGTACCGCTGCTCGATCTGCCCGAGGCCGAGCAGTACGTGCTGGAGCTCTCCAGCTATCAGTGCGCCGACCTCACCGATTCGCCGCGCGTGGCCGTGGTGACCTCGCTCTTCCCCGAGCACCTGGACGCGCACGGCGGCGAGCGCGAGTACTACCGCGACAAGCTCAACATCCTGCGGCACAACCCGGACCTGATCGTCGTGAACGGCGCCGACGAGCGGCTGCGCGACGAGATCCGCGGGGTCACGGACGCGAACGGCTTCCCGCCGGTGCCCGCGGCGGCCGGCGACTCGCGCTTCCGCATCGAGGACGACACGGTCTACTGCTCGGACGAGCCGCTCTTCCCGCGGTCGGTGCTCCGGCTCAAGGGCGCGCACAACGGCCGCAACCTCTGCGTCGCGCTGGCGGTGCTCGACGGTCTCGGCTTCGACGTGCCCGGGCAGAAGGACGTGCTCGCCGAGGCGGTCGCCGCGTTCGAGGGCCTGCCGCACCGGCTCGCCGAGATCGAGGACCCGTCCGGCGTCACCTTCGTCGACGACACGCTCTCGACGAGCCCCTACGCGACCATGCACGCCATCGACGCGTACGCGGGCCGGCCCTTGACCGTGCTCGTGGGCGGCAACGACCGCGGCCTCGACTACTCGCCGCTGCGCGACTTCCTGCGCGACAAGCGGCTCACCGTGATCGGCCTGCCCGACAGCGGCCCCCGCATCGTGGCCGAGCTGGCCGGTCTCCCCGGCGTCGACACCCACCTGGCCGACGACCTCGCTTCGGCGGTACGGCTGGCGCGCGAGCTCACCCCGTCCGGCGGCGCCGTGCTGCTCTCGCCGGCCGCGCCGAGCTACGGCCAGTTCCGCAACTTCGAGCACCGCTCCGAGGTCTTCGTCGAGGCGATCCGCGAGTCCGCCTGACCGTGGCCTGGTCGACGTCGCGGGACGTGCGCGAGCTCACCGCCGCGGCGGGCGAGTTCCTGGCGGCCCGGCCGGTCGACCACACGCTGCTGCTGACCGAGGCCGCCTACCTGACGGCCCGGCCCAGCACGGCCCCCGATCAGCTCTACGGCTGGTGGCGCTCCGGCGGCGGCGACGTGACCGGGGCGTTCCTGCGGGCGCCCGCGCACCCGCCGATCCTGTCGTGCCTGCCGCGCGCGGCGATCGAGGAGCTGCCGTACGCCCTGCCCGGCGCGGACCGCCTCGGGGTGGACGCGCGGACGGCCGGCCTGATCCCCGGCTTCGACCGCGAGATCTTCCGCGTCACGGTGCATCGGCTCCGCGAGGCGCCACCGATCCCGCCGGTGCCCGGCCGCGCCCGGATCGCCGTCCCGTCCGACCGCCCGCTGCTGGCCGAGTGGTTCCACCGGTTGATGGCCGAGGCTCCCGACGACCCCACCGAGCAGGCGTACGTGGTGGACGAGCCCTTGGCCCGCGGCGGCATCACGCTGTGGGAGGTGGACGGCGTGCCCGTGGCCATGGCCGGCAGCAGCCCCACGGTCGCCGGCATGGTCCGCGTCGGCCCGGTCTACGCCGCCGGCGGCCCGCACGCCGCTTTCGAGGCCGCCTGCGCCGCCGCCCGCTCCCACGCCCGCGACGTCCTCGTGCTGGGCGCCGGCGCTCCCGGGTTCGAGCCGGTGCTCGATCGCGTCCTTCTGGCACGATCCGGCACATGAGTGTCGTGCAGCACGCCGTCGGGTTGCCGACGGTAGGGGAGTTCGGGGACGTCCGGGCGCTGCCGGATCTCGCGGTCGCGGTCGAGGAACGCGGCTGGGACGGCGTACACCTCTGGGATCATCTCCTCTGTCACCAGCGGGACTGGCCGGTGACCAGTTCCGTCGTGGCGGCCTCGGCCATCGCCGCGTCCACCAGCCGGATCCGGATCGTGCTGACCGGTGCCCTGCCGCGCCGCCAGGTGCAGGACGTCGCGCAGGACACGGCGGCGCCGGCCGCGCTGGGATCGATGGACCGGGAGTACGCCGATTTCGGGCTCGACCCGGACCTGCGCGCGCGGCGCCGGGGGCTGGACGAGCGGCTCGGCACGCTGACGGAGTTGTGGGACCGCTGGGGAGCGCCGCCGATCCCGGTCTGGTGCGCCGGCCGGCGGCCGTGACGCGGCGGCGGCCCGCATCGCGCAGGGTGCGCCCTCGATCTGACACATCCGCGGCGCCGGCGGCTCCGAATCCCGTGCACCAGAGGTGAGGGGGATCGTCATGGCGGACAACGGCAGGCGTGGCTCGATCGTCGCGATGGCAGTGGTCGTCGCGCTGCTGCACGGTGCGGGGATCGCGTCGCTGAGCGGCGGGCTGGTGGGTGTGGGCATCGTCGCCTACCTGCTGGGGGTGCGGCACGCTTTCGACGTACGGCAACTTGCCCTGATCGCCGAGACCCGCTGGGAGGGCCGCCGTCCGGTGACGGTGGGCTTCTGGTTCTCGCTGGGCTCGGCCACCACGTTCTTCACGGTGACGTTCCTGCTGGCGATGGCGCTGCCCGGCGTGCTGCCCGGCAACACCGGCTTCTTCCTGGGCATCCTGGCCGTCTTGAACGTGGTGGTGCTGATCTCCGCTCTGATGGCCCGCCGCCAGGGCTACGACCCGTCCGCCGCCCGCTACGGCCTGCTGGGCCGCCTGAGCCGCTGGGTGCGCCGCCCCTGGCAGCTCTTCCCGGTAGGCGTGATCGTCGGCTTCGGCCTGCTCATCGCCGCCGAGTGCGGCCTCCTCCTGCTCGCCGCCGCCTCCACCGCCCCCGGCCTGCCCTTCAGCGCGATCATCGTCCCGCCCCTGTTCTTCGCCGCCGGCATGTGCCTGGCCGGTGCCATCCAGGGTGTACGCATGACAGCCGCCCGAACCGCCCGCACCGTCTTCACGGGCCTGGCCGCCGCCGGCACGATCGTCGCCGCCTTCGCGGAGGCGGGGGTGGGCTTCGGGTCGCTCGCGGAGGGCCCGCTCGCCGAGATAGCCCAGGCCCTGCTGAACTGGCCCGTCCTCGCCCTGCTGCTGGTCGCCGCCGCGGTGGTTGTGCCGGCCGTACGCCGCTATCGCCGCCGCCAGGGGGCCGGCTCCGCTGCCCGTCCCGTCCCCGCTGCCCGTCCCGTCCCTGCTGTCCGTCCCGTCCCCGCTGCCCGTCCCGTCCCCGCTCCCGTTCCACCCACCCCTGCCGCCCGGCGGTTCGCCTCAGCCCGACCGGCTGTTGCTGCCCGGCCATCGGCCGCTGCTCAGCCGGCTCCTGCTGCCCAGTCGTCCGGCGATGCGGCATCGCCCACCACCCGGGCGGCCGTCACCCCGCCCGGCCGTGACCGGAAGTTCGCCGGGGGACGGGCATCGGTTTCGGGCAATCCCGTAGCCCCGGTGTCGGTCCCGCCTCCCGCTCGTGTCCCGGCTTCGGTTCCCGTTTCGCCACCCGGTGCGGTTGTGGCTTCCCCGCCCGCATCGGTTCCGCCCCCGGGCGCGGTTGTCGCCTCCGCGCCCGTGTCGGTTCCGCCGGCCGATCCGGCTGTCGCTTCGGTTTCCCCCGCCGCGTCGGCTCTGTCGTCCAGTGGTCCCGCGACGCGAATCGACAGCCAGGTCACCGAGATCGCCGTCGTCACCGGGGCGGGTGCCGGGCTGGGACGGGCGATCACGTTGGGGCTGGCCGCTGCCGGTTACGGCGTCGTCGCGGTCGACCCCGACCCGGAAAGCGCCGAGGCATGCGCGACACAGGCATGGGCCTACGGCGTCCCCGCCCGCGCGATGGCTGCCGACGTGCGCGACCCGGGCTTCGTCGAGCGCATCGTGGCCGCAGCCGGCGAACTGGGCTCTCCGGACGGCCCCGCCGTCCTGGTCAACAGCGTCGCCGGCTGGATCGCCGAGCGCTACCCGCAGGCCGACACCTGGGTGCCGCCCACCCTCGACGTCACCGAAGCCACCCTCCTGAGCACCCTCCTCCTCGAACCCATGCGCTCCCGCGGCGGCGGCGCCATCGTCAACGTCATAGCCGGCGGCGCGGGCACCGACCGAGAGGCCCAGCTGATCCGCGCGACCGAAAGCCTCGCCGCCCAGGCAAGCCGCTTCGACGTCCGCGCAATGTGCGTAGCCACCGACCGCCTCATTGTCCCCGCCGCCGACGTGCTCACCACCGTCCTGGACCTGATCCACAGCGGCACCCCCGGCACAGTCACAGAACTCCGCGGCGGCCAGCCACCCCACCAGCGCCCGAACCCCATCCGAGCAACCGCCCAGGTGGCCTGAACCCAACCCGCTCCGACATCCAGGCCATGGCCGCTCCGAACACCCTGCTCGCCGAGCCTGTCCCGTCGGCCAGCTCGTCCGTTGGCCAGCCAGCCCGGCCAACTCGTCCGTGGCAACCAGCCCCGGCCAGCTCGTTGCCGGCCAGCCTGGGCGTTGGCCCGCC
>NZ_BOMI01000091.1 GCF_016862115.1 Paractinoplanes deccanensis | reverse complement strand
GGCCAGCCGCCGTGGCCAGCTCGTCCACCGGTCAGCGAGCCCGGCCAGCTCGCCCGTTGGCAACCAGCCCCGGCCGTCCGTCGGCCAGCCCGGTCGTCGGCCAGCCAGCCTGGCAAGCTTGTCCGTCGGTCGGCTGGCCAGCCAGTCCGCGAGTCAGGCCCCAGTCGGTAGACAGAACGTTCGTTCTACCCCTCTGGGGCCGGCGGGAAGCTGGGAATGACAGAACCGAGCAGCGCGGCGTGCCTAATGTCCGCGGGCCTTCGAGCCTTGCCTTCGAGTGGGCGGTCTTCGCGCGCGTGGTGATTCGCCGGTTGAGTCAAGCGATGGAGCGCGTGCCCTTTGCGAGACGGTGCGCCGATATTGTGGCTGCGCCGATGAAAATGGCATGATCGCCTTGTGTTTCGCGGTATCCGGATGCAGGTCGAGCGCAGGGCGAAAACGTAGCTTGGTCGTTACCTCGATGCGCATGGACGGTATTCGCTGCCGGTAGCATTGTGCAAGCGAGAGTTTGTTCGGCTCGTGTGTGCAGGTGGCTGCTTCTATCGATTGTGCGCTGCCGCTTTGTGCGATCTTTCCGGCAGGAAGATGGGCATTCACTCGCTCGGCTGCGGTCGGCTTTGCGATGACGTGTTGGGCGGCAGTCCGCTCGGCGGCAACGTGTTGGGCGGCTGCCTGCTCTGCCGTTGCGTCCCGGTCGGGGGTGGCTCGGCTCGGGGTGGTGTGCTCGGGGGTGGCTCGGCTCGGGGTGGTGTGCTCGGGGGTGGCTCGGCCCGCGGTGGTGTGCTCGGATGTAGCGCGGTCGGTAGCGGTGTGCTCGGTGGCGACTTGGCCGATGGTGGCGTGTTCGGCATCGGCGCGCTTGGGCGGCAGCGGTGCGGTGGCGGAGGGTCCGGTTGAGGCGCTGCTGGCTATGGCAGGTCTGGCTATGGTGTGGTCGAGGGGAGCCACCGAACGCGTAACGGACTTTGCCGGCAGCAGTCGCGCCGTGTTGTGCTCAGCCGGAGCCGGAGCCGGAGCCGGAGCCGGAGCCGGAGCCGGAGCCGGAGCCGGAGCCGGAGCCGGAGCCGGAGCCGGAGCCGGAGCCGG
>NZ_BOMI01000090.1 GCF_016862115.1 Paractinoplanes deccanensis | reverse complement strand
CCGGAGCCGGAGCCGGAGCCGGAGCCGGAGCCGGAGCCGGAGCCGGAGCCGGAGCCGGAGCCGGAGCCGGAGCCGGAGCCGGAGCCGAAGCAATGCCTCGTGCCGACGTCGTGCCTCGTGCCGACGTCGCGTCTCGAGTGGGAATTGTGGCCGGAGCCGCCTCGGGAGATGCGGTCGAGCGCGTTGCTCGGAGTTCCTCGCAGCGTGTGCGGCAGTAAGCCTTGGCGGCAGCCACGGAGCCGTGTTCGCGGCGCATCTTTTCGGCGTGGCGGCTCTTCAGGCCCCAATAACGGCGGCGTTCGTGGTCGCGACGGAATTCTTCACGCTCGGCCGAATATCTGGGGGACCTGGTGCGGTCCCTCATCGTGGCCAATTCTGCTCGTGTGAAGAGCTGTAACTGTCGCATAAGCAATTGTCCCGTAACCCGGGTGGCGGATGTCAGTTTTAGATCATGCCATTCTCGATGGGATCGCCGCGGTGGCGATCTTGCGCGTCTCGGGCATTGCGGCGGAGGCCGGCTTCGGCCGGTTCGCAAGAAGTGGTCGCGAATGGGGAAAGGTGGCGAAAGGGGTGGGCCGCACTAAACGGGCGGGCCGTGGTGGTGATGGAGGGCGCCGGTGTCGGCCGGGAGGCCCCGCACCGATCCGCTGCGGTGACAGTGGTCGACGACCAGCTTGAACGCCGTCGCGGTGGGCCGCCCATCCTGGCAGGGGGATCCGAGGCGGTGGCGAGGGCGGCTTGCGCGACCCGGGGCGGGGCGTGGCGGGAGGGCGGTGGCGGCGCGGCGGGGGGAGGCCGCCTCGGTAGAGGCGGCGGGACGACCGGTGGATAGCGAGGGCCCCGATGGCGGCGGATGCCAGCGGCCATGAGCGGGGCACGGCCACCGCAAACCGGCATGGTGCAGGCGCCGCGACGGCCGCGAGGGTGCCGTAACAGCACGTGATAATTCTTTTGATCTTGTTACGGCGGTAAAAACCTCGTTTCGGAGCCACCAAGATCTAGCACGAACGGGCCACCACCCCTGGCCCGATCGGGCAGCCTCCGAAGGCCAAGAGGGCCACGACAAAACCCTGCAAATCCGGACACGTGATGGCGGTCACGCCGTAAAGAACATTTCCGGATTGATGGCTGTCAAGTGGTGTGGCCGTAACACGCGTTCATCGGCGCAGGTCAGGTAACGGTTTGAAAACTTCACCCACGGCCTTGACATGGAGGGGCCTTCAGTAAGAACTTTTACCGCGACAGTAAACAGTCCTTCCTGAAGGGATGGCCAATGGGCGAGCCGGAGATGGACGGCACCGCGTCGACCGCGGTCGTCGACTCCCTGGTTCGTGGCGAGCCGGCCGTCCCCGCGGTCGAAAGCGTCACCAACCAGGTGTCGGTGCTGGTGCGCGTGCGGTCGTTGCTCCCGGAGTTCACGGGGGCTCTGCGGCGCGTGGCCGAGCAGGTGCTCACCGACCCGGCGGCGGCCTCGCGCGCCACGATCGTCGAGCTTGCCGAGCGCAGCGGCACGTCACCCGCGACCGTCACGCGGTTCTGCCGCGCGCTCGGCTTCGACGGCTACGCCGACCTGAGGCTGGGGATCGCCGCCGAGACCGGGCGGGCCCGCTCCGCCGGCTGGACCGTCGACATCGGGCGCGAGATCCAGCCCAGCGACCCGCTCGAGCGCGTGCTCGGCCAGATCATGGCCGCCGACACCCAGGCCATGCACGACACCGCCGCGCTGCTCGATCTGGCCGAGGTCGAGCGGGCCGCCGTCGCGATCGCCGCGGCTCCGCGGGTCAACATCTTCGGCGCCAGCGGCAGCGCGCTGGTCGGCGAGGAGATGCAGTTCAGCCTGCACCGCATCGGGGTGGCCGCGTGGGCCTGGACCGACGTCCACAACGGACTGGCCAGCGCCGCCCTCTCCCGGCCCGGCGACGTCGCGCTCGGCATCTCGCACAGCGGCGAGACCGGCGAGACGATCGAGCTGCTCGCCGAGGCGAGCAGCCGGGGGGCCACCACCATCGCCCTCACCAGCTTCCCGCGCTCGCCGCTGGCCGAGCTGGCCGACATCGTGCTGCTCACCGCCACCCAGGCGACCACCTTCCGGCCGGACGCGCTCAGCGCCCGGCACCCGCAACTCGTCGTTCTCGATCTGCTCTACGTCGCCGTCGCGCAGCGCACCCACGAGCGCTCGCACGCCGCCTTTCAGCGCACCGCCCAGGCCGTGCACGGCCACAAGGCGGCCAAGGACGGCAGCCCTACATGATCTCCGCCGGTCACCGGCGGTGCACCAGCGAACAGACCCTGACAAATAAAACACTCCCCACTGGAGGAAGCGTGAAGCGCAAGATCGCGGCCGCCGCGGCAATCGCTGCGACGCTGCTCGGTGCCGCTGCCTGCGGCTCCAACGACGAAGATGCCCCCACTACCTCCGCATCCGGCAAGGTCGACGGCACCGGTAAGACCCTCAAGGTCTGGCTGATGGTCGACGCGCAGACGGCGTGGAAGAACGTCGTCGACGACGCGAGCAAGCGCTTCACCGAGGCGACCGGCGCCCAGGTCACCGTCGAGTACCAGCAGTGGGCGAACCACCTCACCAAGCTGGACGCCACCCTGGCCGGCGCCGACGTGCCGGACGTGGTCGAGCTCGGCAACACCGAGTTCCCGAAGTACGTCTTCAGCGGCGCCTTCGCGGCGATCAACCCGGCCGACTACGAGAACTCAGGCTCGTGGCTGGCGGGCCTCAAGGGTGCCTGCGACTTCGAGGGCCAGACGTACTGCGTGCCCTACTACGCCGGCGCCCGGGTGCTGATCTACCGCACCGACCTGTTCAAGGAGGCCGGCATCGCGGCGGCTCCCAAGACGTACGACGAGTTCCTTGCCGACGCCGACAAGCTGCAGACGCTGAAGAAGTCGGACCCGAAGTTCGGCGCCGTCTACATGCCCGGCCAGTACTGGTACGCGGCGATGAGCTGGGTGAAGTCGACCGGCGGCGACATCGCCAAGCAGGACGGCGACAAGTGGGTCGGCCAGCTCTCGCAGCCGCAGTCGATCGAGGGCCTGCAGCGCTGGGTCGACATGGTCAAGAAGTACTCGAAGGCCGACCCGACCAAGAACGAGAACGAGCAGGCCGGCATCTTCGCGCAGGGCACGGCCGGCATGTTCTACGGCAACGCGTGGGAGCAGGGTTCGGCCGAGGAGGTCAAGAAGGACCCGAACGACCCGAACTCGACCATGGTCCCGACCAAGGTCAAGGGCAAGCTGGCCGCCGCGCCGATGCCCGACGTCCCGTCGTTCCTGGGTGGCTCCAACCTCGGCGTGACCGAGAAGAGCCAGAACAAGGAGCTGGCGGCCCAGTGGGTCAAGGCCTTCACCGACAGCCAGTCGATGGCCGGCCTGATCAAGGCGAACGCGCTGCCGAACTCCACCGCGCTGCTGGACAAGGCCGCGACCGAGAACCCGACCATCGCGCCCTCCGCGCTCGCCGCGAAGAGCAGCTGGTTCACCCCGAACGCCGAGAAGTGGGCCGACGTCGAGAAGGGCGCGGTGCTGCAGACCATGCTCACCGACATCCTGACCGGCAAGAAGTCGGTGGCCGACGGCGCCAAGTGGGCCGACGACCAGATCAACGCGACGCTCAACGAGAGCTGACGTTCCCGCCGCGCCGCTCCCGGGAGGGGGCGGCGCGGCCCGGAGTGAAAGGGAACAGCTGATGTCCGTCGTCGAACGGCCGGCGACTCGTCACGCCGCACCGCCGCCCGCGCGGCCCACGGCGAAGAAGCGCAAGAGCGACAAGACCCCGTGGCTGCTCGCGATCCCCGCCCTGGTGCTGCTCGCCGGCCTGCTGGGCTACCCGCTGATCCGGATGGTGATCCTCTCCTTCCAGAACATGCGGCTGCGCGAGCTCTTCTCCGGGCGTACGCCTCCCTGGGTGGGCTTCGACAACTACACCCGGGTGCTCTCCGACGGCGTGTTCTGGGCCGTCACCGGCCGGACCGTCGCCTTCACGATCGTCTCGGTGCTGATCTCGGTCCTGCTCGGCCTGGCCATCGCGCTCCTGATGCGCCGGGTCACGCGCGGCGTACGGCTCTTCATGGTCGTCGCGATGATGTTCGTCTGGGCGTTGCCGCAGCTGGTCGCGGCGCAGATCTTCCGGTGGATGACCGACTCCGACTTCGGCGTCGTCAACTACCTGCTCGACAAGATCCCCGGCGTGGACTACGCGAACCACAGCTGGTTCGTGAACCCCTGGCAGGGCTGGGCGGTGATCACCACGCTGGTGGTCTGGGCCGGCATCCCGTTCCTGGCGATCACGCTGAACGCGGGCCTGACGCAGGTGCCCAAGGAGCTGCTCGAGGCGGCGACCATGGACGGCGCGACGCCCTGGCAATCGCTGCGCAACATCATTCTCCCGATCTTGAAACCGCTCGTCACTATCGTCACCACGCTCTCGGTGATCTGGAACTTCGGGCTCTTCACGCAGGCGTGGGTGCTGCGCGACGGTCACCCCGAGCCGTCCTTCCAGACGTTGACGACCTACTCGTACACGCAGGCGTTCGGGCAGTCGCGCTACAGCCTGGGCTCGGCGATCGCGGTGATCACCGTGATCCTCATGCTCGGCGTGATGGTCTTCTATATCCGGCAGATGTTCAAGATCGGCGAGGTGGAGTGATGGTTGCCGTCGCGCCTGCAGTGCGGAGAAAAAGGGCGAAAAGCACGGACGACGGCGTACTGACCGTAGGCCGGAGCCGCGCCGGGACGATCGCCGCCAACACCGCCGGCATCCTCTTCTCGGTCTTCATGCTGTTCCCGGTGTACTGGGTGCTCAACACCGCGTTCAAGCCGGCCAACGAGGTGCTGTCGCTGACGCCGACGCTGCTGCCGAAGGACCCCACCTTCGACAACTTCGTGTCGGCGTTCAGGGCGCCGCTGTTCCTCGAGAACATGCTCAACGGCGTGATCGTCACGCTGCTCGCGGTGGCCGGCGCGCTGGTGGTGGGCTTCCTGGCGGCGCTGTCGATCGCGCGGTTCAAGTTCTACGGCCGCAAGGCGATCATCCTGGTCGTTCTCGTCGTGCAGCTGATCCCGTTCATCTCGCTGCTGATCCCGCTCTTCCTGATGCTCCAGCAGGCCAAGTTGACCAACAGCCTGATCGGTGTGAGCATCACCTACCTTGTGCTGATTTTGCCGTACACCGTGTGGACACTTCGCGGCTTCATCTCGGGCATCCCGCGAGAGCTCGACGAGGCCGCCCTCATCGACGGCTGCAGCCGTGCCCAGGTCTTCTGGCGCATCATCCTCCCGCTGACCGGCCCCGGCCTGGTGGCCACCAGCGTCTACGGGTTCATCCAGGCCTGGAACGAATTCATCATCATCAACACGCTGAACAGCCCGGACAAGCAGAACCTGATGGCCTGGCTGCTGCAGAACCAGACGACCCGCGGTACCGCCTGGGGCCCCCTCATGGCCGGTGCGATCATCACCTCGATCCCGGTGGTGATCTTCTTCCTGATCATCCAGCGCAATATCGCCACCGGTCTCACGGCCGGCGCGGTCAAGGGCTGAAGCACTAACACAACCTGAGGAGATGTTGTGACCGAGATATTCACCCAGCCCGCGGTGGACCGCCGTACGCTTCTGCGTCGTGCCGCCGCGGTCGGCCTGCTCGCCACCCCCGCGGTCGGCATGCTGAGCGCCTGCGTCGGCAGCGGCTCCGACGACAGCGACCAGGAGCAGGCCACCGGCACCAAGTCGGCGGACAACCCGCTGGGCATCGACCCCAAGGCCGGCGTGGAGATCGTGATCTTCAACGGCGGTCTCGGTACGGCGTACGCCACCGACGTGGACACGCCGCTGTTCAACAAGAAGTGGCCGGACGCCAAGATCACGTACTCGGCGACCGAGCAGATCTCGACGGTCATCCAGCCCCGGATCAACGCCGGCAACCCGCCGGACATGATCAACAACTCGGGCTCGAACCTGATGGACTTCGGCGCGATCGTGAAGGCCGGCCAGGCCGCCGAGCTCACCGACCTGTTCGCCGCGCCGTCGCTCGACATCGCCGGCAAGACGGTGGCCGAGACGCTGGTGCCCGGCGCGATCGAGCAGGGCACCTACAACGGCAAGCCGTACGCGGTGAACTACTCGTACACGGTCTTCGGCCTCTGGTACAACAAGGCCCTGTTCGCCAAGAACAACTGGACGATCCCGACCACCTGGGCCGACTTCACCGCGCTCTGCGACAAGATCAAGGCCGCCGGCATCACGCCGTTCGGCTACGCGGGCGCCAACGCCTCGTACTACATGGTCCGCGCCCTGCTCACCAGCGCCGGCAAGATCGGCACCGAGCAGGTCCTCAAGGACATCGACAACCTCAAGCCGGGCGCCTGGCAGGCCGACGCGATCAAGCAGGCCGCGCAGGCCTGGGGCGAGATCGGCAACAAGTACATCAACAAGACCTTCCTCGGCCTCAAGCACACCGAGGTCCAGCTCCAGCAGAACCAGGACAAGGTCGCGTTCTACCCCTGCGGCTCCTGGCTCGAGAACGAGCAGGCCAAGGACACCCCGCCCGGCTTCGAGTACGCGATCGCCGCGTACCCGAGCGTGACCGCCTCGGACAAGCTCCCGGCGACCGCGATCAACGCCGCGGCCGGCGAGATCTACTTCGCGGCGGCCAAGGGCAAGAACCCGCAGGGCGGCAAGGAGTACCTGCGCACCATGCTCTCCAAGGAGGCGGCGCTGGGCTTCACCAAGCTCACCAAGTCGCTTACGGTGGTGGCGGGCGCCTCCGACGGTGTCACCATCTCGCCCGGCCTGACCAGCGCCAACGAGGCGGTCACCAAGGCCGGCAAGGACATCTTCATGGGCTACCTGTTCGACACCTGGTACAAGAAGCTCGACGACGAGTCGCGCGGCGCCGTCAACGACCTGATGTTCAAGGGCGGAGACGCGCAGAAGTTCTGCGACCGGATGGAGAAGGCGTCCCAGGCGGTTGCCGCCGACTCCTCCATCACCAAGTTCACCCGCAGCTGATCTTTGTACGGCACCAAGTAGGACGGTAGAGCGCCATGCGACGCGGTAAGTATCCCTTCATCATCGGCTTCCTTATCGTGCCGGTGGCGCTCTACTGCACCTTTGTGGTGGCGGCGTACCTCCAGACCTTCCAGCTGTCGCTGAGCAGCTGGTCGGGACTCGGCCCGATCGAGTACGTCGGCTTCGACAACTTCACGAAGCTGTGGCACGACGAGCTGTTCTGGAAGTCGATCCGGCACAACATCTTCCTGCTCGTCCTGCTGCCGATCGTCACGATCATCCTGGCGATGGTCTTCGCTTTCCTGCTGAACGTCGGCGGCGGGCACCGGGGCGGCACCACCCGCGGCGTGTGGGGCTCCAAGGTCTACCGGGTCATCTTCTTCTTCCCGCAGCTGCTGGCCCTGGCCATCGTCGCGGTGATCTTCGGCCGGGTCTTCGGCCCGGACAAGAGCGGCATGCTCAACGGCCTGTTCCCCGAGTCCTGGAAACCCTGGCTGTTCCTGGCCGACGAGCGCTACGCGATGCTCTGCATCCTGATCGTGCTGATCTGGCAGGCGGTCGGCTTCTACGTCGTGCTCTTCTCGGCCGGCATGGGCTCCATCCCCGCCGAGATCTACGAGGCCGCGGCGCTCGACGGCGCCACCCGCATCACCCTGTTCTTCCGGATCACGATCCCGCTGCTGTGGAACACCGTGCAGGTCGCCTGGGTCTACCTGGGCATCGCCGCGTTCGACGCCTTCGCCCTGGTCAACATCATGACCGTGGACCGCGGCGGCCCGAACGGCGCGTCCTCGGTGCTGAGCCTGATGATCTACCGGAACGCCTTCGAGTTCTCGCAGGCCGGCTACGCCTCCGCGCTGGGCGTGGTCCTCTTCTTCCTGACCCTGACCTTCGCCGCGCTGACCCTGAGGGTCACCCGCCGCGACTCCGTCGAAGCCTGAGGCGGACGAGATGACGAATCTGACGAGTTCTCCCGGCACCGAAGCCCTGCCCGTCGTCAAGGAGACGAAGAGCGCGGGCCGCAAACCCGAAGCGAAGCGCGAGGTCAAGGCGTTCACCGGGCTGGCGCACATCGCCCTGTTCGCGTGGGCGCTGGTCACCGCCGGCCCGCTGATCTGGGTGCTGCTCGCCTCGTTCAAGAGCAACACCGAGATCTTCCTCGGCAAGCCGTTCGCGCTGCCGGAGCACTTCTCGCTGGACACCTACTTCGACGCGTGGGGCGAGGCGCACATCGGGCGCTACTTCCTCAACAGCGTCATCGTGGTGCTGATCAGCACGGCCGGCACGATGCTGTTCGGCTCGATGGCCGCCTACGTGCTGGCCCGCTACAAGTTCTTCGGCAACAGGTTCATCTACTACCTGTTCGTCTCGGGCCTCGCGTTCCCGACCTTCATGGCGCTGGCGCCGCTGTTCTACATCCTCAAGAACATGGGCCTGCTCGGCACGTACACCGGCCTGGTCCTGGTCTACATCGCCTACTCGCTGCCGTTCACCGTCTTCTTCCTCGCGGCGTTCTTCAAGACCCTGCCGTACGAGATCGAGGAGGCGGCCACGGTCGACGGCGCCTCGCACACCCGCAAGTTCTTCCAGATCATGATGCCGATGGCGAAGTCCGGCCTGGTCAGCATCACGATCTTCAACATCGTCGGCCAGTGGAACCAGTACCTGTTGCCGGTGGTCATCATGACCGGCCCCGGCGCCGAGTCGAAATACCTGCTCACCCAGGGCATCGCCAACATCAGCACGTCCGCCGGCTACCACGCCGAGTGGTCGACGCTCTTCGCCGCGCTGACCCTCTCCATCCTGCCGATGATCGTCGTCTACGCGATCTTCCAGCGGCAGATCCAGGCCGGCCTCACGGCCGGCGCCGTCAAGTAGCGGCGCGCCGCCACGTCCCAGGGGGTACGCCGTACGCGCGCCGGAACGCGGCCGCGAACGCGAACTCCGAGGTGTAGCCGACGCGCCTCGCCGCCGCCGCGACGGTGAGCCGCTCGTCGCGCAGCAGGAGCCGCGCCCGGTGCAGGCGCAGCGCCTGGAGATAGCGCATGGGCGGCTCACCCACGACGGCCGGGAAGCGGGCGGCGAACGCCGTCCGCGACAACCCGGCCGTCGCCGCCAGCGACGCCACCGTCCACGGCCGGGCCACGTCGCCGTGCAGCGCGCCGAGCACCGCCGCCAGGTGCGGGTCGCGCAGCCCCGCCAGCCACCCCGGTTGGCCGGTCACCTCGCCGTGCCGGCGCAGCGCCCGCGCGATCAGCGCGTCGGAGAGCCGCGCCATCACCACGTTGCTGCCCGGGCCCGGGTCGAACGCCTCCTGGCGCAGCGCCTCGACGTACGGCTCCAGCCATCTGCTCTGCGCGGCGGGGATCAGCAGCAGCCGGGGGAGCCCGCGCAGCGCCGGATGCTCCGGGTCGCCGGCGACGAACGCCCCGCACACGATCGTGGCCGTCACCTGGTGGCCGGAGTCGCCGCCGCGCAGCCCGGCACCCTCGCTGCGCGCCGCGAGCTCGAAACCCGACGTCGCGCCCGCGTGCCCGTACCGCAGCTCGTGGAAATCGCCCCTCGGCAGGATCACCGTGTCGCCGGCCGCGAGCGGGGTCACCTCGCCGTCCAGCAGCAGATCGCAGCCGCCCGCGCTGATCAGGTGGACGCCGCGCAGGCCCGGCCGGTCGAAGACCAGCCGGAACGGGCCGCGCATCTCGATCCAGCGGTAGGCCGCGCTGGTGAAGCGGACCTCGCTCAGGACCGCGGCCAGGACGTCCGATGTGGTCTCCGGGACGGGCACACATGGATTGTCGCCCCCGCCGTTCCTAGCGTCGAGGCATGACAAAAGTACTGGTGACGGGTTCGACGGGAATCGGCGGCGCGGTGGCCGCGCAGCTGGGGGAGCGCGCGGTGACGATCGGGCGGCACGGGCGGATCCGGGCCGACCTGTCGCTGCTCGAGGAGACCGAGCGGGCGGCCGGCGAGGTGGCCGCCGCGCACGACCGGCTCGACGCGATCGTCTGCTGCGCCGGAGTCTTCACGCTGCGCGCCGAGGAGACCGCGGAGGGGCTCGAACGGGCCTTCGTGCTGAACTATCTGTCCCGGTTCCTGCTGGTCGACCGGCTCCTGCCGCTGCTGCCCGAGGGCGGCCGCGTGGTGCTGGTGGCGAACGCGGGCCGCTACCGCGACACGCTCGCCCTGGGGAACCGCCGCCGGGGCCTGCGCATCGCCGGGCGTACGCAGTTCGCCAACGACCTGTTCGCGGTGGAGCTCGCCGCGCGCCATCCCGAGCTGGCGGTCGCCTGCGTCGATCCGGGCCTGGTGGCGACCCGGGTTTTCCGCGACGCGCCCGGGGTGCCGCCGGTGCTCCGGCGCGCGCTGCACGCCCTCCAGCAACGGGTGGGCGCGCCGCCCGCGACGGCCGCGCGGGTCCCCGTACACCTGGCGATCGGTCCTCGGCCGGACTCGGGGTTCTACGGGCCGTCGGGGGCGCCGATCGAGGTGCCGGCGCGGGTGCGCGACGGCAGGCGGGGCGAGTTGTGGGAGGCGAGCGTAAGGTCGCTGGCATGCCGACGACCACGGAGTTGCTGACGCTCGACGGCCTCGACCTGGTCGACGACCCCGATGTGCTGGCGAGCCTCGCCCACGACGACGCCGAGTGGGCGCCCTACGGCAAGCCGGTCGCCGCGGTGCGCCCGAGGACCACCGATGACGTACGGCGGGTCGTGGCGGCCTGCGCGGAGCGAGGCATCCCGATCGTGCCCCGCGGCGCCGGCACCGGCCTGAGCGGCGGCGCCAACGCGGTCGACGGCGCCATGATCATCGACCTGGCGAAGATGAACCGGATCGTCGAGATCGACACCGAGAACATGACCGCCACCGTCCAGCCCGGCGTGGTCAACGACGATCTGAAGAAGGCCGTCGCCGCGCACGGCCTCTGGTACCCGCCCGACCCGGCCAGCGCGCCGTGGTCCACGATCGGCGGCAACGTCGCCACGAACGCCGGCGGCCTGTGCTGCCTCAAGTACGGCGTGACCCGCGACTACGTGCTCGGCCTCGAAGCCGTGGTGGGCGGACCGGCGGGCGCCTACGGCACCGTGGTGCGGCTCGGCCGGCGTACCACCAAGGGGGTCAGCGGCTACGACCTGGCCGGCCTGTTCACCGGCTCCGAGGGCACCTTCGGCGTGATCACCGAGATCACCCTGCGGCTGCGCCCCGCCCGCCGCGAGGCCCCGCGCACGGTGGTCGGCGCCTTCGACAGCGTGGTCGCCGCCGGCGCCGCGGTGGCCGCCCTGACCCGGGCCGGGCTGCTGCCCGCCGCCCTGGAGCTGCTCGATCGCACCTGCCTGCGCGCGGTCGAGGAGTGGAAGCACCTGGGCCTCTCGGCGGACGCCGCGGCGCTGCTGCTCGCCCAGCTCGACAGCCCCGGCCTGGCCGGCGACGAGGAAGCCGCCGCGGTGGCCGCCGTCTTCCGCGACGCCGGCGCGATGTGGGCCGAGCAGTCCACCGACGAGATCGAGGCCGAGGCCCTGTTCGCGGCCCGCCGCCTCGCCTATCCCGCCCTGGAGCGCCTGAGCCCGGTGCTGACCGAGGACGTCTGCGTCCCGCGCTCCCGCGTCCCCGACATGCTGGCCGCCATCGAGCGGATCGCCGCCCGCCACGGCGCCACCATCGCCACCATCGCCCACGCCGGCGACGGCAACCTGCACCCGCTGATCCTCGCCCCGGCCGGCGACGACGCCGCCCGCCAGGCCGCCCAGGCCGCCTTCGAGGACATGCTCACCGCCGCCATCGGCATGGGCGGCACCGTCACCGGCGAGCACGGCGTGGGCCTCCTCAAGCGCGGCGGCATGCAGCAGGAGCTGGCGCCGGAGGTGCTCGCCATGCAGGTGGCGGTGAAGCAGACCCTCGACCCGCTCAACCTCTTCAACCCGGGCAAGGTCGTCGGCTGAGGCTCGTTCAGTGGTCCCGCAGGTACCGGCGGATGTGTTCGTGCCGGAACTGATAGGCGGCCCCGACCCGGCGCAGGACCCCTCGGTCATGGGCGTCGGCGAGGAAGGCCATGATGCGCCAGGGCAGCTTCCGATCCGCGCCGGCCAAGAGGAGCCGGGCGGCGGCGAACGCCGGCCAGCGGGTGCCACCGGAGATCAGCACCATGACGAGGATCAGGCAGCCGACGCCGAACACGTCGCCGCGCGAAAAGACAAGTGCGGGCATGCTCGTCCCCGCGATGATCAAAACCGCGCGGCGGTCCCGCCGAAGTGTCGTCGTGGGCCTGGAGCGATCGAGGTCGCGCTGCGATGGCGTGACGTAGCGGGCGATCAGGACGAGGGCGAAAACCATCCCGCCGACCACCGCCGAGAAGACGAGGGCGAACGGAATGTAGTCGCCGGGCGGTGATCCATCGACCACGCCCGCGACCGTGAAGATCAGGAACAGCACGGCGAACACCAGCGCGGCGGCGATGCCCGCACGCCATGCGGGTTTCAACACGGTGGTGGGCGGTGCCGCTCCCCGCGCGCCGACAACGGCCAGGGTTCCGGTGGCCAGGGCGGCCGGCACAGCCACCATGGTGAGGTACAGGGGGAAATACAGGTCGAGCCCGCGCGTCGGAATGGCGGACATGGCGGTGGCGGTCGCAGCCGCGACCGCGACGGGAGCGCCCAATCGAACGAGAGCGCGGAGGTAAGTCATCAGGCTGTCCGGTGGAACGGGCCTCTCGTCCACACGCACGAAGGCAGCCGCCGCAGCGCCCGCCAGCGCCATCCCCACCAACGCGGCGATCTCGGCACCGGAGAGCGGCATCGGCAGATAGGCGAGCCCGAACAGGACCACGCCGAGCAGCGTCCGGCGGCACAGAGCCGCATCGATCGGCCAGGGGGCGGCCGCGAGCGCCGCGAGCACTCGACCCAGGTGGTAGCTGACCGCAACGAGAAGACTGCTGAGCAGGACGAAGACTACGAACCCCGTCGACCATCCCCCGTCGATGGCTTCTGCCGTCCCGAGGATCAGCACAACGGGAACCGCCACCACCAGCCCTATGCGAAGGAGCGAGCCGGCCAACGGCCGAGGAGAGTCTCCCGCTGGACCAAGGAAGCCCAGGAACAGCGCCGTCGGCGCGGTGACGGCCATGGGCTCGAAGGCGAAGGAAGGGAAGCTCAGCAGAATGGAGGCTGCTGTCAACACCCCACACGTCAGCGCGGCGACGCGGTCGGGCCATCGCCGCACGGTGCGATGCAGGGTCCACCAGGAGAACGTCTCGCCCGCCTTGCGAGCCAGAAAGCGCAGGCGGTCTGACGGCGGGGCACCCGAGCCGTGGTAAAGCGCGGGAAGGTAGGCCGCGAGCAGACAACCGCGAAGCTCCTCGACTTCGTGGAGGTCCAGCAAGTCGGCGGGGTCCGCGCCCGGCACGCCGTACGCGGTGCGAGCGAGATGAGCCATCAGGGGCGTCCGCAGCACCTCGGCCACCGCCGGATGCGTCGGCGGGTCGGCCGTGATGGCCATGCGCACCGGTCGCCACGCGTCCCCGTCGAGATAGCTGGACACCAGGTCGGCCGTCAGCGGGCGGACGCCGATCACGGCCGCCCCGGGCATCCTCCGTCCGCTGCGGTGGACCACGTCGGCGTAAGCGGCAGTGCGGCACGTCATGGCGAACTTCTCGCCCTGCGCCGCGGCCTCGCACAGCGCCTCGTACGCGGCGTCCTGTTCGTCGTGGCCCAGCTCGTCGAGACCGTCGAGGACCGGCAGGAGCAGGCCGCTGTCGAGCAGGCCGGCGTAGCCGCCGAGGTTGTTCTCGGCGAGTTGCCCGGTCAACCAACCGCGCAGGTCCAGCGACGGCGGCCAACCGGTCATGCTGAGCAGAATCGGCACCGGTTGGCCGGCCTTGCGGCGGTCGAGCAACTGGACGGTCAGCGCCATCGCCAGCACGCTCTTGCCGGTGCCGGCCTCCCCGAGGATGACCAGGCGTCCGCGTGGCAGCTCGCGGAAGCGATCGCCGAGGTCGGTCAGGGTGCCCGACAGCGTGACCTTGGTGCGGGAGTTCGTGGCGGGGTCGGTCTCCACATCCTTGACAGACGCGCCGATGTCTCCGTCCGCCGGCTCGTACCTGGTCGCGATGAGGTCGCTGTCGACCAAGTGGCGGGCGTACAGCTCACTGCCCCAGTCCTTGCGCAATTGCCTGGTGAGGGACACCGCCATGGTCTCGTCGCCCGATGCGCCGCGTCGCGCCACGGTGATCGACCGTACGGTGAGCAGCAAGCCCATGACCGCGACCGGCAGCCCTACCACGCTCGCCATCTGGTCGGCGTTCGCCAGGAGCTTGTCGGAGAGCAGCGCGATGCCGGCGGCGAACGCCAGTCCTCCGAGGACGACGCCGACCGCCAGCAGCGCCAGTCGGCTCGCGCCGCGGCTCGGCATGAGCCCGATTATCGCTGAGCCGGTCTGCGGCCGTGCGTCAGGCAGGCAGCCCCAGCTGGTACGGAGTCAGATACTCCGGCAGCAGGACGCGGCTGCGGGGCGACGCCCGGCGCACGGCGGCGCGGAAGGCGTCCAGCCGTTCCCGGTCGTCCGGGGTGACCGACGGCGGGTTGGCCAACGGCGTCTCGAAGTTGTCCCAGTGCACCGGGACCACCGTGGCCGGCCGGCCCAGCGCGTCCAGCAGACGGGGCACGTAGGCGTGGGTGACGTCCGTCGACGGCACGGCGATCATCGCGACGTCCGGGTGCAGGCCGGCGAGCTCGCGCTCGGCGAAGTCGCTGGCGCCCATCAGGAACACCGACGGGCCGCCCTTGACGGTGATCTGGTAGGCGAGCGTGTCGCCCTCCGGCAGGTCGGCGATGGTCGCGGGCGGGCTCGGCACCGTCACCCGCACCCCCGGGAACGCCATCGAGTACGAGCCGTTGCGGCTGTGCAGGGACGCGACCACCTCGACGGTGTAGCCGCCGAAGTCCAGCACCTCGCCGCCCTTGACCGGGCTGAGCTGGGCGGCCGGCAACCCGAGCGACAATCCCAGGTGGTACGCGGTGAGGGTGCCGAACACGCGCGCGCCCGACCGCCGGGCGATGTGCGGCACGTCGGCGAAGTGGTCCCAGTGGGTGTGGGTGACCAGGATCGTCCGCGGGCTGCCCACGTGCCGGTCGACCGTCGCGGCGTCGACCCGGAGCGGGGTGGCCGCGTCGAAGGCACCCCGGAACAGGCCGGTGTCGAAGCGGCTCAGGTACGGGTCGAGCAGGACGGTCTCGCCGCCGATGTCGAAGCGCCAGCCCGAGGTGCCCAGCCACCGGTACGTGGCCGGCACGGCACCGGCCCGCCGGCCCGTGGCCGAGGCGCTGGACGGGATGGCCGAGGCGCTGGACGGGATCGAGGGAACCGTGGCCGCGGCGGCCAGGGCGGCGCCGGCGGTGCCGAGCAGGCGGCGCCGGCCGAGTCGTGACTGTGTCATGCCGGCAGGCAACCATCGGACGGGACGCCCGGTCCAAGACCATCCGCCCCGGCCGCGATATCGGCGCGGATATCGATCGAGGACAGACCCCGCGCGACCGGCGCGGGCAGAGGTGTGGATCACATCTGCCGCAGCCGTTCGACGGCCGCCCGGGCCGCCTCGCCCATCGCCAGGTCGACGTCGATGCGGCGGGCGGTGAGCTGCCGGGTGCGGGCGAAGACCGCGATCGCGTACCGGCCGCCGTCGGGGTATTCCGCCACCCCGGCCTCGATGTGCAGGCCCGGCAGCGTCCCCGTCTTGCCGGCGACCCGGACCTCGGGCGGGAAACCGGACGGCAGCCGCGTCCAGAACATCTGCCGTGCCATCAGGTCGCGCACCATCGCGCAGGCGGCCGGCGGTCCCGCCTCGTCCCGCCAGATCAGCGCCAGCAGGCGGGTGATGTCGCGCGGCGTGCTGGAGGTGGTCCGTTCGGGGTCGAAGACGCGCAGCTCCCGGACCCGCTCCTCGGGCAGGGCGGCGAACAGGCGCGCGAAGCCGGCACCGTCGCGGGCGCCCACGTCGTCGAACATCGACTCCAGCATCTGCCGGGGGCCGCCGGCCACCCGGGTGCGGGTGAGACCCAGCTCCGCCGCGAGCAGCGGCACCACGTCGTGGCCGACGCGGCGCAGCAGCAGATCGGCGGCGGTGTTGTCGCTGACCGACATCGCGAAGTACGCGAGGTCCCGCAGGGACAGCTCCACGTCGTCCGCGCACCCGGCGGTTCCCCAGCCGCCCAGCCGGTCGGCGGCGCGCACCGTCACGCGCTCGGCCGGGTCGAGCTGGCCCGCCGCGGCCTGCCGGGCGAACTCCAGCACCACCAGGATCTTGAACACCGAGGCGATCACGACCTGCTCGTCCGGGCGCGTTCCCACGTCCCGGCCGGTCTCGACATCCACGGCGTGCAGGCACGCGTCCACGCCCACCCGGTCGAACATCTCCGTCAGCACGCCGACACGGTAGTGGTGCGCGGCTCGCGTACCGTCGCGGTGTGGATCTTCTCCGGGGCCTTCGCCAGTTCGTGGTGGTGGCCGAGGAGCTGCACTTCGGCCGGGCCGCCGAGGCGCTCGGCATCGCCCAGCCCCCGCTGAGCCAGGCGATCCAGCGGCTCGAGCGCGAGCTCGGCGTCGAGCTCTTCGACCGTTCCCGTCGCCAGATCGCCCTCACAACCGCGGGGCGGCTGCTGCTCGGCGAGGCGCGCGCCCTGCTGGCGGCGGAGGAACGCGCCCGCGGCCTGATGCGGATGGTGCGCGACGGCCGGCTCGGCACGCTGCGGGCCGGGGTGCCGCCGGACACGCCGGCGACGGTCCTGCAGGCCCTGCTCCGGCGCCTCGCCGACCGGCTGCCCGCCGTGGACGTCGACCTGCACGAGCTGACCACCGGCGAGCAGGTACGCATGCTCGCCGAGGCCCGCCTCGACGTCGGCCTCGTCCACCACCCGGTCGACGACGCCGACCTGCTGTTCGGCCCGCCCGCGCGGGTGCGGCTCGGCGTGGTGCTGCCCCGCGCCTCGCCGCTCGCCACGGCGGACCGCCTCACCCTGGCCGACCTCGCCGGCCACGACCTGATCCTGGCGCCGCGCGCCACCGCGCCGGGCTGGTACGACCACGTCCTCGACGTCTGCCGCCGGCACGGCTTCACGCCGGGGCGGGTGCGGCACGCGCGCGATCCGGAGTTCGTGCTGGGGCTCGTGCTGGCCGGCCGGGGCGTCACGGTCGAGGCGCAGCACGCGGTGCGCCGCGAGCCGCGCGTGACGTGGCGACCGATCGTCGATCATCCACTGCACCGGGTCGTCTCCGCGGCATGGTCCGCCCAGGCTCCGCACCCAGCCGCCGAGCACTTCGCGCGGATCGCCGCGGAGACGCTCGGCGAGCCGTCGCGCGACCCGATGGAGGTGCCCGCACTCGACGCGGAGCGCCCGTGGAGCGTCGTCTTCGCCCGTCAGCCGGTCATCGGCTGACGTCGCCGGCGGACTCCCAGGAGACGAGCACCGGGGGCTCGTGGTCCTTGCCCACCTCGCTCTTGGCGCGACGGATGTTCTCCAGCTCGTCGAGGAGGTCCCGCTGGGTGAGGCGGCGCTCGTCGCCGGCCCGGGACACGGCCGCCCCGGCGGCGCCGAGCACGACGTTGACCAGCTCGCCGCCGGAGAAGCCCTCGGAGTGCGCGGCCAGCGCGGCGCGGTCCACGTCGGGGGCCAGCGGGAGGGCGGCCGGCAGCAGCGTGTCCCAGAGCCGGGCCCGGGTCGGCTCGTCGGGCAGCGGGATGCGCACGTGGGCGATGATGCGCCGGACGAAGGCGACGTCGTAGTTCTTCGGGAAGTTGCTGGTGAACACCACCAGGCCGGCGAAGCGGTCGAGCTGCGACAACATCACCGCCCGCGAGACGTTGACGCTGTGGTCGCCGCTCTGGGTGACGTTGCTGAGCCGGCTGCCGAGGATCGAGTCGGCCTCGTTGAAGATGAGGACGGCGTCGTCGCGCTCGGCGGCGGCGAAGCAGCGCACGATGTTCTTCGGGGTGTCGCCGACGTACCGCGACTCGATCTCGGCGTAGTCGACGTCGATGAAGCGGCGGCCGAGGTGGCTCGCCAGGCACTCGGCCGCCAGCGACTTGCCGGTGCCCGGCGGGCCGTAGAGGTTGACGGCCGTGCCGCGCCGGTACGGGTCGATCGCCTTGAGGTTCCAGTGGTGGTAGAGCGTCTCGTGGTTCTGGATCAGCCGCAGGGCGAGGTCGAGGCGGTGGCGTACCGGCTCCGCCACGATCAGCTCGTCGAGCGAGCGCATCGGCTTGCGCGCCTCGAACTGGGCGAGTTCCTCCGGCGCCGGGGGCGGCACCGCGTCTGCGGTGGCCGGGGTGATCCGCTTCCAGGGCCCGGTCATGGTCTCTCCTTAGATGCTCTGGTCGAGGACGTTCATCTCCGCGTGCGAGCCCGCGCGCAGCAGGGCCCGCACCTGCGGGTCGTCGATCTGATCGAGGCGGTACGTGCGTTCCAGCACGACGACCTGGGTCCCGTACTGCCGGGTGGTCAGCCGCAGCCGGCCCCGGATGCCGCTCGCGGTGTTGGCGAGCACCACCCACGCGTCCATGAGCGCCGACCTCGCCAGGCCGTGCGACCGCAGCCACGCCGCCACGGACTTCTGCACGTCCTGGGTCAGCGAGACGGCCGCGCCGGCGAGCAGGGCGACCCCGGCGATGACCAGCCACTCGATCACGGGACCGGGACCTCCCACCGGCGCACGGCCGTGGTCGCGCCCTCGCGCAGGAACTGGGCCCGGACGTCGGGCGGCAGGTGATCCCACCCCATCCGCAGCTGCGCGCGGGCAGACCCTTGATCGGCCCGGTATCGGCAGGTCACGCTGGTCTCGACGGGCTCACGGGGCCCGCACCGGTCGAAGCGGAGCTCGACCCCTTCGACCAGGTCGCCGAGGTCGTGGGCGACGGCCGGGCCGGCGCCGCGCACCAGGGCCGCCCGCAGCTGCTCGGGCGGCAGCCCGAGCCGCCGCGCCCAGTCGTCGCCGAACACGTCGCAGACGATCTGAGCGAGCCGCCGGGTGGCGGCGGCGGGCCGGCGGCGCAGCGCGCGCACGCCCACCCAGACGAGGGCCAGCAGCACGACGCCGGCGCCCGGAACGAGCCAGATCTTCATGGGTTGTCACCTCTCGGTCAGGCCTCGACGAGCGCGAACTCCTTGTCGCGCAGATCGGTCACGTCGATGGCATGGTTCTTCTGGTTGTTTCGCAGGTACTCCTGGCGCACGGCGGGCGGAAGCTCCTCGAAGGACACCTCCTGCTGGGTGACGACCTTCGTCACCCGCGACCGCTGCCTGTCCGGCCGGTTCGCGATCCAGCTGGTCACCTCGACGACCCAGCGGCCGTCGAACTGGCGCACGAACTCCGCGACCTGCTTGAGCAGGGTGCGGCGCAGCTCGTGCCACGCCTGTCGCGCGGCGTTGCGCAGTGCCACGACGCCCTTGTCGAGCACCGAGAAGGCGGCGCGGACCACGGGCTCCAGCTCGGGCAGGTTCCGCGCCACCCAGGGGAACAGGCTGTTCTCGGCCCAGGCGAGGATCTTGGGCCACATCAGGGCGGCGGTGGCGGCGCTGACCAGCAGCGTGCCCAGCAGGACGAGAGTGAAGGGATCCATCGTTACCTCACGGGTAGAGCTGGAAGGACTGGGTGGCGGCGCCCTCGCGCAGCCGGTGGGCGCGCACGCCGGCGGGGGTCTCGTCCCAGGAGATCTCCTGGCGGATCCGCTTGCGGTTGACGCCGGTGGGTGCGGCTCCGGACCAGATCTCCATCCGGCGGGTGACCGAGCGGTTCTCCCCGACGTCGTAGGCGACGGTGAGCAGCACCAGGGTGCGGCGCAGCGCCGTCACGACGGCGGGGTCGGCGGCGGGCGCGGCGGCCGTCAGGACACCGTCCGGTGGTTCCCCGCACAGCTCCAGGAGCGCCCGGAACACGGCGGCCTCGGGTGCCCGTACGGCGGGTGCCAGCTGCTCGGTGGCCAGCCCGTAGACCGCCGCGCGATGGATCGCCTCGGGGTCGGCCAGCGCCTGGGAGCCGTGCACCAGGGCACACAGCGCCGCCTCCAGGGCCATGCGGGTGACGGTGTCCGCCACGGTGCGGTCGCCGAGGCTCCGCACGGCCTGCTCCAGTTGGTCTCTCAGGTCTCGCAGGGCGGGTTCTTCTCTCGCTCCGCTCATCGCCGCGCGCCTCCTTCTCGGCTGTGGCCCGGCTGGTACCTGTCCGAGAGTGCGGGGCGGCGGGCGGCGGCGACAGTGCGGAGAACTACCCACACGCGTTTCTGAGGTAATGCGCGGGCCCGGCTAAGGACTTCTCCCATGCCGGCGCGGCGAGGCGGAGGCGAGACTTCGCAACAAACCAACGGCACGTCACGAAAGGCTCAGCGATGACGATTCCGCGCCTGACGAACCGCGAGGCCGGCGTGCTCGACCTGCTGGCCGACGGGCTCACCGCCGCCGCGATCGGCCGCCGGCTCGGCATCTCGGTGCGCACCGTGCACCGGCACCAGGGCAACCTCTACCGCAAGCTGCGCGCCTCCGACCGGTTGGTGGCCGTGCTGCGGGCGCAGCACCTGGGACTGCTCGAGACGCGGGCGCCGCGATGAGGCGCCCGCTCAGCCGCCCGCCGAGATCAGGTCGAAGGCGGCCCAGTGGTACGGGTGCTCGTACGGCGCGTCGGGGCCCAGGTCCAGGTCGCGGACCGCCTGTTCGGTCAGGGCCGCCACGGCCTGCTGACCCGCGGCCGCCGCCTCCGCCGTCATCCGGTCGAACAGCGCGCGGGCCCGCTTGCGGTCGAGCGAGCGGATGTGGGCGACGGCCTCCTGGAGCGCGACGGCGTCGCTGCTGCCCGCGGCGCGGCGGCGGTGGAACTCGGCCATCAGCAGGGCCGTCGACGTGTCGTCGATCGCCCAGCGGCTCACCAGGACCGCCCGGGCCCCGGCCGCCACCAGCGCCCGGCCGAGGCCGAGCAGCTCGTCACCGCCCACCACGGTGCCGGCCCCGGTGCGGCAGGCGCTCATGACGACGAGGCCGGCGTCGAGCCGCACGCCGAAGAGCTCCGCCGCGGTCAACGACTCGCCGGACGCGAGCAGGACCGCGGTGCCGAGAGGTGCCTCGGGATCGAGCACCCCGTGGGTGGCGAGATGGATCACCGGCGCGCCGCTCAGCCCGGCCCGGACGGCGGCCTCGGTCGCCTGCGGGCCGAGCAGCAGGGTCGCGCCGGCGAGCGTCCGGGAGACGTGCCAGGCCTCCACGGCGGCGCCCGGCAGGGCGGGTTGCGGCGCCGGCCTCGGCGAGCCCGGAAACTGGTAGGCCATGTCGCTCGGATCGCCGACCACGAGCGAGGGCCCGCCGGCCGCGCCCGGCGGACGGGCCTCGGGCAGCCCGGCGCTGGGCAGCACGGTGAGCGGCCGCGCCGACCAGAGCGGGGCGCCGTCCCAGGGGAGCGCGCCGAACGGCAGGCGGGCGAGCGGCCCGGACGGGATCAGCAGCAGGGCGCTGCTCCGCTCGATGACCGGGCGCAGCGGTTCGAGCAGCAGGTCGGCCAGGCCGGCGGCGGCCGTGGTGTAACGGCGCCCGGTCGCGCAGGCGTCGACCATCGTGGACACCAGGCCGGTGAGCCGCACGACCTCGCGGTCACGCCGCCGGTGCGGCGCCGTCAGCCCGTGCCGGGTCACCGCCCAGGCCAGGAGATCGCCGGCACCGGCGACGTACTGGATGATCGCGACGCCCTCCGGCAGGCCGGCGGCGACCGTGCCGAGGCCGGCGGGAACGGCCTGCGGGTTGACCGCCGTCCAGAAGCGCGGGTCGGCGTCGCGGAGCTCGAGCTCGACGGCGTCCAGCGTGGACAGGGCCGCGGCCAGCGCGGCGCGCAGCTCGTCGGACGGCTCGGCCGCCGCGGCGAGCCGGTCCTGGGCGAGCGTGACCTGGGCGCCGGCCGCCCGCCACCGATCGACCAGCGCGGACGACAGCCCGGCGCCCTCGGCGCTCAGGTTGGCGGCCAGCAGGTCGCGCAGCGCCCGCGACCGGGCGCGCTCGGCGTAGCCGAACGCCTTGGCGTGCCAGCCGGCCGACTCGGCCGGCGCGGCCTCGGCCAGCCGCAGGGCGACACGCGTGGCGTCGAGATAGGCGTTGCGCACGCCGGAGCCGGCGAAGAACGACGTCTTCAGCTCGTCGCGGCGCAGCCCGCCGCGGGTGCGCTCGATGTCGCCGAGCGCCTCGTCGAACACGGCCAGTGCCCCGGGCAGGTCACCCTCCTGTTCGAGCAGCCGCGCCACGAGCGTGCGGTGCTCCCACTTCTCGCCGAGGCCACGCCACCAGTCCGGGCGGCTCCGGCTCAGCGCGTCGTGGTGTGCCCGTGCCGGACCGGCCCGCTCGACGTTGAGCTGGAACGCGAGCCCCTCGACGTGGATCATGCGCCACGCCGGGCTGCCCTCGGCCGTGCCGGCCAGCTCGCCCTCCGCGTAGCGCTCGAACGCCGCGGACGCGGCCGCGAGGTCGCCGGTGTACGCCGTGACGACGGCCTCGCCGAAGTCGCGCTCCGGTCCCGGCGCCGCGTCGAGCGCCTCCAGCGCCTCGGTCAGCAGCTCCTCCTCCAGCTCGTCGTCGCCCGCGTCCCGCGCGGCCCGTGCTCGATAGACCAGGCCGGTCACCGCGTTGCCGGGGAGGTCGGTGAGGGTGAGCAGCTGCGCGGCCACCTGCTGGGCCGTCCCGGTGTAGCCGTCGAGCCCGCGGCGCAGCGGTTCGAGCACGTCCTCGAGCGCGCGGGCGGCGCGTTCCATGCCGTCCACGTCGCGGATGCGCGCGCCGAGGATGTACGACTTGACGGCCAGCAGGGCACGCCGCTGGCGGCGATGGTCGAGCGGGTCGGCCGGCTCGGCCAGCGGCTCGTCGTCGGCGGCCAGGGCGTCGCGGATGGCCAGACGCACCGCCGTCACGTCGTTGACCGCCGCGGCGGCCTCGCCGGCGGCGGCGGCCGCCTGGCTGCGCAGGACCGGATCGCCGGTCGCCGCCAGCACCTGGCGCGCCAGGCCGAGCGCGGCCACGCCTCGTTCCGGCCGGTCACCCAGCGCGCTCCAATGCCGGCCCATGCGGCAGCACAGCAGCCCGAGCCCCAGCGCGGGCCCGTGCCCGATGGTCGCCGCGCCCGCCGCGATCACCAGGGCCGCGGCGCCCGCGTCGGCGGGCAGCACGTCGTCGGCGACGGCCGCCAGGGCGGCGTGCACGGCGGCGGTCGCCTCGTCCAGGGGCCGTCCCGCCTCGGCGAAGGACTGCCGGGCCCGGGTGGCCAGCGCGACGGCCTCGGCCGGCCGGCCCGCCGCCACCTCCAGGTACGCGCGGCGCAGCCCGGCGGCGGCCAGGCCCGCAGCGTCGCCGGCCGCGGCATAGCGGGCCTCGGAGTCGTCGTAGGCCGCCCGGGCCGCGTCGGCGGCGCCCGGCGAGCCGGTGAACTCCCTGAGCTCCACCTTGTCGTCGAGCTCGGCGCCCGGCGTGCTGCGCATGCTCACCAGCAGGCAGTTCCACGCCAGCGGCGAGGAGAGCGGCGCCGCCAGCAGGTCGCCGGTGACCAGGGAGGCCGCCGCGAGGCCGCGGGCGTCGCCGGCGGCGTCCAGACGCTGCCGGGCCGACCGCAGGTAGCCGTCGGCCGCGGCCAGGTCGCCGGTCCGGGCCGACAGGTCGGCGGCCAGCAGGTCGAGATGCCCCTGAAGGTCCTGCCGCGTGCCGAGCCGGGCCCGCGCCTCGTCGATGTCGGCGATGCCCAGCCCGCGCACCGCGTCGCTGTCGTCCAGCAGCACCGCCTGCGTGGCGATCGCCCGCCACTCGCGCACCTCGGTGAGCAGCCGCCCGACGATCCAGTCCTCGGGCCGCGCGATGACCTCCGGCCTCGGGCGCGGTGCCTCCCGCAGCATCCGGCCGAGCAGGGCCTCGGTCTGCGGGGCCCCGCCGCCGTCGGGCAAGGCGAGCCAGTACGCATGCCAGGCGAAGTGCCGCCAGGCCGCCAGGGTGACCGGGTCGGCGCCGGTCACGCCGCCGGTCGCGGCCAGCGCACGGGCGGGAGCGCCGGCCGCCGCCGCGGCTCGCACCGCCGACAGGGCATCGGCCTCGGCGGTGGCGGCCAGCCGGTCGAGCAGGCCGCCCGGCACGAGCTCAACGGCGGTTCCGGGCATGACGTCCCTCCTGTCAGGGCACTCGCTCGATGCGGTAGTGGAACGAGAAGTCGTCGGCCGCCAACTGCCCGCCGCCGGGATGGCGGCCGATCCCGTAGTCCTCGCCGGCCAGGAAGGAGCCGCGGTAGAGGGCGATGCTGTCGCCGACGGCCTTGGCGAGCAGCGCGTGCGCGGTGTTCACGACGGTCGCCACCGCGCTGACCGCCGCCACCGCCGCCGTGGCCGGTGACGCCGCGGCCGGCGGCCCGGCCGGGAAGTCCTGATCCGTCAGCCGCTGCCGCAGCATGTCGCTCAGGCTCGGGCTGCCGGCGTGGTCGCGCGACACCCAGCAGGCCAGGTCGACGTGGCCGGCCACCTGTCCCGCATGGATCGGCAGGTCGTCGAGCGGCAGCCACTGGCCGCCGGCGTCGTGGAACCGCGCGGTCTCGGCCCGGTAGACGGGGCGATCGCCGCCGCCCCCGGTGAGGACCAGGGTGTCCACCCGCACGTCGGCGCCGAGCAGAGCCCGGTCGCGCACGATCAGATCGCCGAGGTGGATCGCGACGGTCGCCGGCGTGCTGTCCACGCCCTGGCCGCGGCCGCCCAGGAGGCGCACGGACTCGCTCGGCCGCTCGTCCACCTCGAAGGCCGGCACCTCGCGAACCGGCGCGGGCAGCGCGCTGGCCTGGAGCTCGAGGTGCCGCACGGCGTACTCGACCACGGTGGCGCCGGCCTTGAGCACCAGGTCGCGGGTGCCGCCCAGCACGGTCTGCGCCAGCAGCTTCTGCAACGGGGTGCCGGACCGGTCGATCTCGTCGAGCAGGTCGCGGGCCTGGTCGCCGATGGCCTGCTGCTCCAGCACCGTCAGGTCCTGCCGGGCGGTGGTGACCACGACGACGATGCTCTCCGGCCGCACCTCCTCGTCGGGCACGCCGTCGGGCCACGCGAGGGGAATGCCCTCCAGACCGCCGAACTCGGACCGGCCGAACACGTGCTCCTCGCCCGGCGCCAGCCGCAGCCCGCTGCGGTCGCTGTCGTTCACCAGCTGGACCCGGGCGGAGATGGCCACGTCGAAGACGTTGAAGTACAGGCGGCGGTCGCTGTCGTTGCGCAGCCGTATGTAGATCGACTCGCCGGCGTGCACCACCTCGCCGGTCGGCCGCATCGGCACGGCCGCGCCGCCCACCGCCCGTCCCCACTCCACGGTGAACGGATCGTCGAGCTCCGCCGCGGGCACCGACGCGAGCGTGCGCAGGTTCTCGGCGCGCGCCAGCTTCTGCAGGCCCTGCGCGATCTCGGCCACCGGCACCGCCCCGGTGAGGGGGCCCGCGGCGTCCCGGATGACCAGGCCGCCCGCCGTGGCCTCGACCGTGGCGAGCAGGGTGTCCTCGTCGTCACCGGCCGGGCGCACCAGGGAGGCGTCCTTCATCGCGTCGCGCACCTGCGCCGTCGCCGCCGCGTCGCCTCGGAGGGCCACGGCTCGCTGCGCCGCCGCGACGCGGGTGGGGAAGCCGAGCGCGCCCAGCGGGAGGCGGTCGTGCCCGGCGCGGAACTCCAGGGCCGCCTGCGCGGCCGTGACCGCGACCCGGTCGACCGTCGCGTCCGCCACCGTCAGCGCGTCGTCCATCGCCGCGGCCCCGGGCGGCATGACCGCGTACCGGTCGCCCACGGTGATGCCCAGCAGCCGGCCGCCCGGGATCGCGGCCCGCCCGCCGGGCAGCGCGGTGAGCGGCACGGCGTTCACCGGGCCGGCCTGCTCGGTCTCGAACAGCAGCCGGGACGAGACCGCGCCCTCGACCTCGGGACGCTGCACCGGCGTGATCGTCTGCACCCGCTCGCGGACCCGGCGCAGCACGGTCGTCCACGTCACCGGCAGGCCGCCCGCCTCGGCCAAGGCGATCGCGAACGACTCCGTGAAGATGCCCGTGGTGATCCCGGCGCGGTTCGGATATTCGTACGCCGACTCGTCCGGCGCGCAGGCCACCAGCCGGACGGCCGACCGGTTGCCCAGCGGGTGCAGCAGGTCGACCTCGAGCCCCTCGGCGAGCTGCTTCTCCCGGTGCCGCACGACGTCGAGGTAGCTGATCCGGGACAGGGCTCGCGGGCGCAGCTCCGGATCGCGGGACATGTGCGCGGCGTGACAGCAGTCCAGCATCACGACGGCGTTGTCCGACCTGGACAGCAGCCGGGCGAGCAGGACCGACAGCTCCGCGGCGAGGATGCCGCGGAAGTCGCCGGGGTTCGAGACCGCGAAGTCGGCCGGCACGACGAACTGGAGGTCGGGCAGGTCGTCGCGCTCGGCCCGGGCGCGGCCGCCGTGCCCCGAGTAGTAGACGAAGGCCGCGTCGCCGGGTGAGGTGTCCGCGATCAGCGTCGCGTACGCGGCGAGGATGCCGGCCCGGGTCGCGGCCGCGCCGTCGCAACGCCGCACCTCGAAGCCGCGCGGCTCGAGCAGCGCGGTCATGGTGTCCAGGTCGTTGCCGACCCCGGTGAGCTCGCCGTACTGCGCGCCCAGCAGCAGAGCACGGCGGGTCATGGATTGTCCCGCGGTGGCTCCTGCGGGCGGGAGATCTCGGTGGGCCGCGGCCCGAGGCCGTGGTCGAAGACGACCACGTCGACGGTGCGGCCGTTCAGATACAGCGTCAGCTGGCGGTCGTTCTCGTCGAGCACCGCGATCTCGCAGACGTCCCCCTCGTCCATCGCCGCCTGGACGGACTCCGCCACGGCCTGCGCATCGGTGTCCTCGGTCTCGACGATCGTGTAGGTGAAGTGCCCGACGTGCAGAAGCTTCTTCGCCATCTCTCATCCCCTCGCGGTCATCGGTCGTCGAACAGGCCCAGGCGGTGCGCGGCGGCCGCCGCCTCGCCCCGGTTCCCGACGCCGAGCTTCATCAGAATGTTGGAAACGTGCACGCTCGCCGTCTTCTCGGTGATGAACAGCGCGCGCGCGATCTGCCGGTTCGTCTGCCCGTCGCCGAGCCGCCGCAGCACCTCGCGCTCGCGCGGCGTCAGCCCGAACGGGCGGTCGGCGCGGCCCGGCCCCGGCTCCCGGGCGGCCTCGTCCTCGCGCAGGTCGAGCCGCGCCCGCCGGGCCAGGCCCGACACCTCCCGCAGCAACGGCTCCGCGCCCAGCCGGCTCGCCGCGCGGTGGGCCTCACGGGCGGCCCGGGTGGCACGCTGCCGGTCGCGGCCCTCGACCGCCGCCTCGGCCTCACGCCATCGGGCGTACGCGGCCGGCGGCACCCGGCCGAAGGCCAGCCAGGCGTCCGCCGTCTCGGCCCAGAGCGCCGGATCGGCCCGGCTGGCCCGCTCCCGTTCGGCCCGGCACAGCAGCCGCAGCGCCCGCTCCTCGGGTTTGGGGTCGTGGGCCTCCGCCGGCGCCGAGCGGGCCGCCGCCGCGTGCAGCTCCTCGACGCGGACGTCCTCCGGGTCGTGACCGTGCCGCAGCGCTAGGCGCAGCCACTCGTCCGCCTCGACGCGCAGGGCGAGGGCGTACAGGCGCAGCCGCACGACGACGTGCTCGGTGTCGCCGATCGCGTCCAGGCCGGCCGCCAGGATCTTGCGGGCCTCGTCCGGCTCGCCCGACCAGATCGCCAGCTCCGACTCGCAGGCCACCAGCGCGCCGAGGAACTGCGGGTCGCGCAGGTTGGCGGCGGCCTCGCGGATCGCCGTGAGCCTCTCGCGCGCCTGGTCGAACCGTCCCCGCGCGACGTCGATCTCGGCCAGGGTGAGCCGGGGATAGAGGCTCTGCCGCACGGGCCGGTCCGCCACCAGGTCGGCGATCAGGGCGATGGCCTCGTCCCAGCGGCCCAGCTGGGTGAGCACGGCACTCGCGTTGTTCGCCAGCACGCCGCCGGGCCGCGTGTGCTCCAGGCCCGAGCGCCGGGCCCGGTCCACGCCGTCGAGTGCCACCCGCACCGACTCCTCCAGCCGGCCCGAGTTCTCCAGCGAGACCATCAGGTTTCCGTACGCCCGGAACAGGTCCTCGAGGTTGTCGGTGTCCTCGGCGATGGTGAGCGCCACCCGCAGCGCGCCGACCCCCTCGTCGACGCGGCCGAGCATGGTGAGGGCCACCCCGACGGTGTTCAGCGCCCGGCCCTCCTCCTCCCGGGCCTGCACGGTGCGCGCCATCGCGACCGCCTCGCGCCCGGCCCGCAACCCCGCCGTGTAGCGGCCCGCCTGCACCTCGGCGAGCGCCTGCCCGGCGATCACCCGGGCGGCCAGGGCGGAGGGTTCCTGGCCGGCCAGCAGCCCGCCCGCCGAGACGTACGCCTCGCGCGAGCCGACGGTGTCGGCGGACTCCCACAGATAGCGGCCCAGCCGCTCCAGCAGCTCGCCGGCGCGGGCGGGTGAGGTCGTCGCGTCGAGGTCGTCGAGCGCCTCGCGGGCCAGCTCGACGGCCCGGTCGACGTGCCCGGCCCAGCGGGCGGCCTCCGCCGCGGCGCCGAGCACCCGGTCGCGCGGCACCCCCGCCACCTTGGCCGGCTCGGCCACGCGCGGCCAGAGCTCGAGCGCGCGCAGGTATTGCAGTTCGGCCTCGCGGAAGGCGCGCACTCGCACCGCAGTGTCGCCGGCGCGGATCGCCGCCGCCAGCGCGTGGCCGTACTCGCGGGCCTCGTACCAGTGGTAGGACAGCTCGGCGGCGAGCGTGACGTCCTCGGGCAGGCCGAGTTGCTCGTCGGCGATGATGGCCGCCGCGATCGCCGCATGCAGCCCGATCCGCTCGCCCGGCAGCAGGTCCTGGTGCACGGCCTCGCGCAGCAGCGCGTGCCGGAAGACGTACGTGTCGTCCTCCGGGTCGGTGACGAGCATGTGCTGCGAGACGCACTCGCGCAGCGCCGCGTGCAGCGCCGTGGTGGGCAGGCCGCACACGGTGGCCAGCAGCCGGTGGCTCACCCGCCGGCCGGCCGTGGCGGCGACCCGCATGACCTCGCGGCTCGCGTCGCCGAGCCGTTCGAAGCGGGCCAGGATCAGGTCGCGCAGCGTGCGCGGCAGCCGCACGGTCGCACCCGGCGCGGGGGAGAGCAGCACGCCCGCCACGACGAGCTCCTCGGCGAAGAAGGCGTTGCCCTCGGAGAGCTCGAAGGCGCGGGCGAACAGCTCGTCGTCGGTGCGGGTGCCGGTCAGGTGGCCGAGGAACCGGCGCAGCTCGTCCGGGGCGAAGCCGGTCAGCTCGAGGTGCACCAGCCGGCGGGCGAAGTCGAGCTCGGCGATCACCGCGCGCAGCGCGTGGCGGTCCGGCAGGTCGCTGGCGCGGTAGCTGCCCACCAGCAGGACCCGTTCGTCGGTGAGGCCGCGGGTCAGATAGGCGAGCAGGTCCAGGGTGGACTGGTCGGCCCAGTGCAGGTCCTCGAAGACCAGCACGACCGGCTCGTCCGTGCTCAACCGGTCGAGCAGCCGCAGCACGGCCCCGAAGACGACCAGCTGCGAGGCGGGCCGTGGGTCGGCGGGGCGGCCGGAGTCGTGGAAGTCGGCGATCAGGCCGGCGAGGTCCGCGTACGCCGGGCCGGCCAGCTCGCGCAGCGTGTCGTCACCCACGTCGCGGGCCAGCCGGCGCAGCGCGTCGATGAGCGGGGCGTACGGCAGCTCGCCCGACCCGAGCGCCACGCAGGAGCCGCTGATCACGCGGGCGCCCGACGTGCGGGCCGCCGCCGCGAACTCGCGCAGCAGCCGCGTCTTGCCCACGCCCGCGTCGCCGACCAGGACAACCGCCTTGGGTGATCGCTCGGCTGCCCGCGCCAGCATCTCCGCCAGGCAGGCGAGCTCCGGACCCCTCCCCACGAACGGGGTGGCGACACCCACGATGCTCATGCTCCCGCTCCCCAGCGACGAAGTCAGTCGGGTTTCGGCTCATCCCAGGGCCGGTCCGGGCTTCAGGCTCGCCCGCAGCACGTCGGCCTCGTTGCGCTCGCGCACCACGAATCCGCCCTGGCCCGCGGCCGTCGTGCCGTCCGGGTGCACCAGCTCGGCGGTCCACGTGAAGATCGCCAGCGGGGCCGCCGGGAACGCGATCACCTCGCGGAGGAGCCCGTCCGTGCCCTCGATCAGCAGGGTGCCGGAGAGCTGGGGCCGGTCCGGCCGCACCGGTCCGGCCCGCCAGGAGATCGTCGCGAACGAGCCGGGCCCCTCCCGGCCGAGGTCGGTGCGCAACGCCACCTCGGCGATCGACGACGGCCTGCTCCGCCAGCTCAGGCAGGGTGGTCCGGTGGCCAGCACCGTCGTACCGGTCGACGCGGGCCAGTCGGGCTCGGCCCACTCCACGACATGCCTGACCTCCACGGTGGACGGCGGGCCGCCGCCGGGATCCCAGCGCATGAGATGGCGCAGCCGCAGGCCGTCCGCGCCGTCGCCGTGCGCCGACCCGCCGCCGGTGGTGCCGTCCGGGCGCACGTAGCCGTACTGGACGGCGTAGCGGTGCACCCGCGGGTCGGGCGGGCACGTGATCGTCAGCGGGACCGTCTCGTCACCGGTCACGTCGGCCACGTGCGCCGCCGGGTCGAGCCCGCGCATCTCGGCCAGGTCGATCGAGCGGCGCAGCTCGGCGACGCCGACCGTCAGGTCGTCCCCGGCCCGCACCGCCACGTCGTAGCGGTGCTCGAAGCACAGCGTCACCGGCGGTCCGCTGCCCGAGCCGAGGGCCGCGGCGAAGGCGTCGGCCTCCGCCGCGTCCAGCGTCAGGTCGGCCACGGCCGTCACCGCCCCGCCGAGCGGGTCCGGCTCGCCCGCCGGCCCCCGGCCGGCCACCTCGACCGTCATCCGCCCCGCTCGCAGCGCCAGTGGCGCGAAGACCGGCCGCTCGCCGGGCCCGGCGCCCACCGCCTCGGTCCAAGCCCGCTCCTCGGCCGCGTCCGGTGCGGACGCGACCAGGCCGGCCTGCACCGAGAAGGCGCCGCCGTCGGTGACCGCCGGGCCGCAGGCCGGGTGCCGCCGCTTGCGGAGCAGAGCGAGCACGGGCGGACCGTCCGGCCCGCCCGAGACGGACAGGCGCCGCGCGAAGAACCAGACACCGGCGGTCACGGCCGGGAACAGCCAGGTGCGGCCGTCGGCGGTCCGGATCGGCTCGGCGGCGCCGTCCACGAAGGCCGCGTCGCTCATCGTCGTCCGGCGAGCACGCGCGCGGCTCGCGCGGGCGCACCGCCGGCGTTGTCGGGCACGGGCTTGAGCAGCGCCCGCACGGCGAGCACGGCGGAGGCCCGCTCGACCGGCTCGCTGCCCGAGCGGCTCCACACCTTGCCGTCCGGCGTGACGAGGGTGGCCTCCCACTCGAAGCGCGCGTCCGCGACGGTCTCCGGGCGGTACGGGAACTCGATGATGTGCTTGTCGATCTCGGCTGCCGGGCCGGCGCCCACGTACATGAAGCTGCCGTCGTAGTTCTTCGGCCGGCTGCCGTCGGGGTTCGGCGGCAGGACGGTGCGCCATTCGACGAACGCCGTCGTCCCCGGCGCGGCCTTCGCGAAGTCGCACAGCACGCCGACGGTCCGCACGTACGAGCCCGGGGTGTAGGTGAACAGCACCCCCGAGTCGCCGACCCTCGGCTGGAGCTTGTTCGCGTAGTCCTCCCAGGCCAGCAGGTTCCAGTCGGCGGCGAACTGGATCTCGGCGTGCTCCGGGCGCGGATCGCGCGGGTCCCACTGGATGACCCCGTTGAGCATCAGCCCGTCGGAGCCGAGGGCGTCGGCGTGGGCGCTGACCACGATGCCGTCCGGCCGGCGGTAGCCGTACTGGCAGCTGTAGCCCCGCACGTGCCGCTCGTCGCGGCCCAGGTTGACCGAGATCGGCACCTCGTTCTCGCCGGCGACGTCCACGCCGTACACCCGGGGGTCGAGGTTGCGGAGCTGGCCCAGCGTGAAGGCGTAGCTGTACGTCTCGGTACTGATGGTGTTCTCTTTGTACTCGCCCGACAGGCTGAGGGACTGCACCTTGTCGAAGCTCTTGAGCTTGACGGAGACGCCGCCGAAGTAGCCGTCCGGGTCGGGCGCCTGCGGATCGGCGACCACGTCCTCGACCATCAGGTCGAGCGCCTGCTTGGCGAAGGCGGCGACGATGCTCTCCTCCATCACCTTGATCCGGCTCTCGTCGAAGCCCTCGGGCTTGGCGATCCACTCGATGGTCAGCGCGCCGCTGCCGGTCAGCTCCTCGCACACCACCGAGATGTCCACCCGGCCGGTGACGAACCCGAACCAGCTGGCCGCCACGACGGTGTTGAGCCCGAAGTACTCGTACACCTTCCGGGTGTCCGCCGTGATGCGGTAGTGCGCGCCCGGGCGGCAGGCGTCGTACTTGTAGTCGAACCGTACGGTGATCGGCATGCCGACCGGCGTGCCGAGCACCCGCCACAGGGTGTCCGCGCCGTCGCCGGTCAGGGGCAGGGTGATCGGCACCGTCGACTGCATGCCGACCTCGATCCCGCGGTACTGCTCCGGGTGCTCGACCAGCCCCTCCAGACCGGAGATGGTCATGACACCGCCCCGCAGGCCGAGCGGGCGCAGCTTGAGCCGCTCGATGTTCGGCGGCACGAACGGGCTGTCCCGCTTGATCGCCTCGGTCCACGCCGCCTCGTCCTCGGGCGTGCCGACGACCGCCGAGACGTCGATCTGCGTGGTGAGCAGGCCGCCCTTGGTCACCACCTGGGTGCCGCCGCCGGCGGTGGACTCCTTCTTGCGGTTGCGGATGAGCGCGAACCGGTACCGGTCGCCGTCCATGGCGATGCGCCCGGCGCGGTTGGCGTACAGGAACGTGTTGTCCAGGTTGGACTTGAAGAAGGCCAGGGGGTGCTTCTCGGACCAGACGAACGGCGCGGACGCGTCGACGAAGATCTCCTCGGACATCGTTTCCTCCGGATCGGCGGGTCCGGGCGCTTCCCGGACCGGCCGACGTCCACGTTCGCCCACGCCGCCGCTCCGGCGCGCCGGGAGAAACCCTGGGAAACGCGTCTAAGGAATGCCGCACGGCGCGTCTAAGGCACTCGCCCCATGCGCTCGCGGCCGGCGCGCGCGAGGCTCGGTGCAGTCCTTGCCCGGGCGGCTTGCGGCGGATCGCCCGCCCGGGCATCGCAGTCCATCGCGGAGGCCGGCATGCACGTCCACGACGAACTGACCCCCCAGGAGCGCAGGGTGTGCCGGGCGACGGCGACCGGGCTGACCAACCGCGAGGTGGCGTCCGCGCTGTTCCTCAGCGTCAAGACGGTCGAGTTCCACCTCGGCAACATCTATCGCAAGCTGGGCGTGCGTAACCGGGCCGAGCTCGTCCACCACGTTCTGACACGGCCGTCGCTCTAGGGGAGCACCCGGATCACCGCGGCCGGGCAGCGCTCCACGGCCTGCCGCACGGCGGGGCCCTCGGACTCCGGCGGGGAGTCGGTCAACAGCACCACGACGGCCTCCTCGGCGTCCTGGTCGAAGACGGCGGGCGCGGTGAGCGCGCAGTTGCCCGCGCCGATGCACAGGTCCCGGTCGACGCTGACCCTCATGACCAGGCCACCGGCAGCTCGGCCGGGCCGCGGACCACGGAGTCCTTCTTCCAGACGATCTCCTCCAGGGGCACCGCGATGCGCAACGCCGGCACCCGGGTGGCGAGGGCCCGCAGCACCGTGGTCAGCTCCATGCGGGCGATCTGCTGGCCGACGCAGGCGTGGGCGCCGTGCCCGAAGCCGAGGTGGGCGCCGGGCTTGCGGGTCACGTCGAGCTCGTCGGCGTCCGGGTGCAGGGCGGTGTCCCGGTTGCCGGACTGCACCGCGACCACCACGTAGTCGCCGGCCTTGATCGGCTGCCCGTTCACGACGGTGTCCTCGGTCGCCTGGCGCAGCAGGCCGATGCCGACGGCGAGGTAGCGCACCAGCTCCTCGGTGGCCGGGACGGCGGTGTCCGGGTCGGCGACCAGCTTGTCCCACTCGCCGGGCTTGTTCAGGAGCGTGACCAGGCCGTACGTGATCATCGACGCGGTCGTGTCGAAACCGGCGATCAGCAGGGCCGCGTTCATCTCGGTCAGCTCGGTGTCGGTGAGCGGACGGTCGCTGCCGGCGCTGTGCTCGATCATCCGGCTGAGCACGTCGTCGCCCGGCTTGGCGCGGCGGGTGGCGACGGCCTGATAGAGGTACGTGTAGAGCGGCGTCAGCGCCTCGCGCAGCTCGTCGGCCTTGGTCGACGGGTCGAAGAGCTTCACGGCGGCGTCGTGCAGCAGGTGGCGGTCCTCCGGCGGCACCCCGATCAGCTCGGCGATCACCGAGGTGGTGATGGCGGTGGAGAACTGGCTGTGCAGCGGATAGGGCTGGGGCGACGCGAGCATCCGGGTGATCGCCTCGTCGGTGATCCGCTCGACCATCGGCCGCAGCTCGGCGAGCCGGCGCGCGTGGGTCACCTGCGGCGCGAAGTTGCGCCGGATCCGCACGTGCTCGGGCCCGTCCATCCGGGTGAAGTTGTCGATCGGCCCGTCGTCCTCGTACGAGGCGAGCACGTGCGCGGCCAGCCCGGGCCGCGTCGAGAACCGGCGGCCGTCGCCGAGCACCTCGCGCACCCCGGCGTAGTCGGCGACCAGCCAGGCGTCCAGCCCGGTCGGGCAGGCCACCCGGATCACCTTGCCGGAGGCCCTCAGCTCGGCGTACTCGGGCGGCGGGTCGAAGGGACGTTCATCTTCTCTCGGCATCGGCAGCGCAGGCAGTGTCATTCCCGTGACGCTACGCCACATTTACATCCGTCAATACAACGGCGGCGTGCCGAGTTCGGCGGCGGTTCCGGCCGGTCCCGTACGGCAGGAGCCGAACCGGCCGAGGGCGTCACTTCGTCGCGGGGCTCCCGCTTCGGTTGATGCGGATGCGGAGGTGACTGTCATCTCCGAGCTGAACGAAGTCATGGTTGCGGATGACAAGTTCCGCACCCCGCAGGTAACACCGGGGCCTCCTTCGCCGCAAAGATCGCCTCAATCTCGCGGATCGCGAGATCCTCTCGGGCTCGTCGACCCTGACGGACACTGTGGACCGCTCGCCCGCGACGACGCCGGGCAGATGGAAACGGGTCAGGTCGAGGTGCGGGATGCTTCCGCGTTGTCTCACTGTCACGGATTTCTCGATCGATCCGGGCTGCCTGACGGTCATCTTGAGCAGATATTCGTCCGCGCCGCTTTTCTCGAAGGTGAAGAACAGACGTGATCTTCCCTGCGCCATGGCATCGGCGGCCAAGGTGACGGCCGCCCTGGCGTAGTACTTGTTGAGCAGAGGCCGCAGCGCTACGAGGCTTGCCGAGGTCAATCGGCGGTAGCGGTCGGCTCCGGTCGCACGGATTGCGGAAGCTGCGGTGACGGCCTTGCGCTTGGCGGCTGTCCGGACCGCCCCCGCGAAGAAGCCCACAGCGGTGAAAAGCTTGAACAGCTTGCCCGGCCGGTCATTGACGTAAGCGCTCCACTCTTCCGCTCGAACCTCGGCGCGGCTGGTCTTGCCGTATCGAAGCCTTGCCGACAGCCGCACCAATCTGAGGGCCAGCCAAGGGGAGAGCTCGCAGCCCTCGTTGACCAGCAAGCCGAGCAGAACGGCGATGATCACCTCTTTCATGCTGGGCCGCCGGCCGGCAGGTCTGTCCAGGCGAGCGGGGAGAATCCGGCTGGTCGCCGTTGGGTCACCAAGGTTCTGGCCTCAGCCGCTCCGGTGGGGGTCAACCGATAGAGCCGGCGGCGTGGGCGGTTCGAATCCTCCGATTGGTCCTCCCAGCGGCTGGCCACCCAGCCGGCGTCCTCCAGCCGATCGAGGACGCCGTAGATCGTCGGACCCGATCTCTGCGTTGCCTTTGCCAGTGCCCAACCGTGCACGTCGTCTCCGCGGGACGCGGCATCGAGGAGCATGTCAAGGACCTGGAGGAGGGGCTGGGTAACACGTATCGGCTCGCCCATGCGCTTATCTTACCTAGGTCGGTCAAGCCGTGGAGGGTTCCAGCCACGCTCCGGCCCGCCCGGTAGGGTCGGGAGTGAGGAACGACCGTGGGGTGAGGGGTTAAGCGTTGCCTGCACAGATCACCGTGGCCCGGGCCGAGCCGGGGCTGCTGCCGCACTTTCCCGATGTTGTCCGGCTGGCCGACGGGCGGCTGCTCGCGGCCTGGCGGGAGAGCACGGGCCACGTGAAGGCCGACGGGCGTATCCGGGTGGCGGAGAGCGCCGACAACGGCCGGACCTGGAGCGAGCCGCGCACGGCGGTGGACGGGCCGTTCGACGACCGGGACCCGAAGCTCGTCGTGCTGCGCGACGGGACCGTGCTGCTCAGCTACTTCGTGATCGAGTGGACCGAGCCGTGGCACACCACGCACGGCACCTGGGTGCACCGCAGCACCGACAACGGCGAGACCTGGGGCGAGCCGATCCTGGTCGGCACGGCCATGGCGCTGCCGGATCAGGAGCGGCGGGCCTCCAAGACGTTCTCGGCGTCGCACGGCGCGGCGGCCGAGCTGCCCAGCGGCGATCTTCTCTTCCCGCTGTACGGGCGGCTGCCCGGCGAGGCGTGGATGCGCGCGACGGTGGTGCGCAGCACCGACGGCGGGCGCACGTGGCCGGCGGAGACCGAGGTGCTGCTCGCGGCGGCCGAGGGCGTGCACTTCCAGGAGCCGACGCTGACCGTGCTCGACGACCGGGTCGTCGTGCTGATCCGGACGACGGTGGGGCACGCGTACATCGCCGAGTCCACTGACGACGGGCACACCTGGAGCATCGCCCGGCCGACCGACATGCCCGCGTCGTCACATCACGCGCTGCGGCTGAGCACCGGCGAGGTGCTGGTGACGTACGGCGATCTCAAGCCCCGGTTCTCGGAGCACCGCGACACCGTGGGCCGCTTGGTGCGCGAGCCCGAGAAGGGCTGGGACGGGTACGGCGACGTGCAGCTCTACGACTCCGGCCACTCCGACCAGGCGAACCCGTCCAGCGTGGAGCTCGAGCCGGGCAAGTTCCTGACGCTCGGCTTCGACGTGCGGGCGGCGACCGTGGTCGGCATCTTCACCGAGGCGAGCGACTACCCTCAGTAGCGTACGTCGGCGGGCTTGCCCGACAGCGGCAGGCCCGCGGCCCGCCACGCCTCGAAGCCGCCGGTCATGTCGGTGGCGCGCCACAGGCCCAGGGCGCGCAGGCTCGCCGCGGCCAGGCTGGAGCTGTAGCCCTGACGGCACACCACGACGATGTGCACGTCGTAGTCGGTCGCCTCGGGGATGCGGTCGGGCGACATCGGGTCGAGCCGCCACTCCATCACCGTGCGGTCGATGACGATCGCGCCGGGCAGGTCGCCCTGCTCGGCGCGCTGCCGGTCGGTGCGGGTGTCGATCAGCAGCGCGCCGGCGGCGACCGCCGCGCGGGTCTCGTGCGGGTCCAGGCGGAGGAGGCCCTCGCGAGCCTTCTCCAGCAGGACGTCGATGCCGGTGGTCACGCGTCGATCTCGTACGCCAGGTTGGGGCGCAGCCAGCGCTCGACCTCCTCGACCGTCATGCCGCGCCGGGCCGCGTAGTCGGTGATCTGGTCCTTGCCGAGCCGGCCCACGGTGAAGTACCGCGAGGCGGGGTGCGCGAAGATCAGGCCGCTTACCGCGGCGGCGGGCGTCATCGCGTACGACTCCGTCAGCCCCACCCCGATCTCCCTGGTGCCGAGCAGATCGAAGAGGTCCTTCTTCTCGCTGTGGTCGGGGCTCGCCGGGTAGCCGAGGGCGGGCCGGATGCCGCGGAAGCGCTCGGCGTGCAGGTCCTCGAGCTTCGGCCGGGCGTCCGGCTCGAACCACTCGCGGCGGGCCTGCAGATGCAGGAACTCGGCGAACGCCTCGGCCAGGCGGTCGGCCAGCGCCTTGACCATGATGGCCCGGTAGTCGTCGTTCTCGGCCTCGTACTTCGCGGCCAGCTCCTCGGCGCCGTGGATCGCCACCGCGAAGCCGCCCAGGTGGTCGCCCGCGGGGGCGATGTAGTCGGCGAGCGAGCGGTTGGCGCGGCCGTCCGGCTTCTGGGTCTGCTGGCGCAGCATCGGGAACGTCACCCCGTTGTCCAGCACGATGTCGTCGCCCTCGCTGTGCGCGGGCCAGAACGCGTACCGGCCGCGGGCCTGGAACGACCCGTCGGCGATGATCTTGTCGAGCAGCGTGTTGGCGTCGTCGTAGAGCTCGCGCGCGACCGGCTGCTCCAGGATCGCCGGGTACTTGCCCTTGAGCTCCCAGGCGAGGAAGAGGAACTGCCAGTCGATCATCTCGCGCAGCTGGGCGATGGTGGGCTGCACATCGCGCACGCCGGTGAAGGAGGGCGTGGGCAGGTCGGCGAAGTCGACCACCTCGCGGTTGGCGCGGGCCTGCTCGACGGTGAGCAGCGGCTGGGCGTGCCGGTTGGCGTGCTGCTCGCGCAGCCGCTCCTGGTCGGCCCGGTTGGCGACGTCCAGCTTCTCGGCGCGGTCGGCGTCGAGCAGGTCGGACACCACGCCGACGACCCGGGACGCGTCGAGCACGTGCACGGTGGGCCCGTCGTACGCGGGCGCGATGCGCACGGCCGTGTGCTGCTTGGACGTGGTCGCCCCGCCGATGAGCAGCGGCAGCTTGAGGCCCCGGCGCTGCATCTCGGCGCCGACCGCGACCATCTCGTCGAGGGACGGCGTGATCAGGCCGGAGAGCCCGATGACGTCGGCGCCCTCGGCCACGGCCGTGTCGAGGATCTTGGCGGCCGGCACCATCACGCCGAGGTCGATCACCTCGTAGTTGTTGCAGCCCAGCACGACGCCGACGATGTTCTTGCCGATGTCGTGCACGTCGCCCTTGACCGTGGCGAGCACGACCTTGCCCTGGCCGCGGCCGGTCTCGATGCGGCCCTCCAGGCGCGCCTGCTCCTTCTCGGCCTCCATGTACGGCTCGAGGTAGGCCACCGAGCGCTTCATCACGCGGGCGCTCTTGACCACCTGGGGCAGGAACATCTTGCCGGAGCCGAAGAGGTCGCCGACGACCTTCATGCCGTCCATCAGCGGGCCCTCGATCACCTCGAGCGGCCTCGCGTACTGCTGCCGGGCCTCCTCGGTGTCGTCCTCGATGAAGTCGACGATGCCGTGGACCAGCGCGTACGACAGGCGCTCGGCGACCGGCGCCTCGCGCCACGACAGGTCGACCTCGCGCTGCTTGCCCTTGCCGGTGACCGTGGACGCGAACGTGACGAGCCGGTCGGTGGCGTCGGGGCGCCGGTCGAAGAGCACGTCCTCGACGAGCTCCAGCAGGTCGGCCGGGATGTCCTGGTAGACGGCGAGCTGGCCGGCGTTCACGATGCCCATGTCGAGGCCGGCCTTGACCGCGTGGAACAGGAACGCCGAGTGCATCGCCTCGCGGACCACGTCGTTGCCGCGGAACGAGAACGACAGGTTGGAGATGCCGCCGCTGGTGCGCGCGCCCGGGCAGCGCTGTTTGATCAGCGGCAGCGCCTCGATGAACGCCTTGGCGTAGCCGTTGTGCTCGGCGATGCCGGTGGCGACGGCCAGCACGTTCGGGTCGAAGATGATGTCGTCGGGGGCGAAGCCCGCCTGGTTGACCAGCAGGTCGTACGCCCGGCCGCAGATCTCGACCTTGCGGTCGCGGGTGTCGGCCTGGCCCTGCTCGTCGAAGGCCATGACGACCACGCCGGCGCCGAAGTCGCGGATGCGGCGGGCGTGCTCCAGGAAGACCTCCTCGCCCTCCTTGAGGCTGATCGAGTTGACCACGCCCTTGCCCTGCACGCACTTGAGGCCGGCCTCGAGCACGCTCCACTTCGAGCTGTCGATCATCACCGGGATGCGGGCCACCTCGGGCTCGGTGGCGATCAGGTTGAGGAAGGTGGTCATCGCCTGCTCGCTGTCGAGCAGGTCGGCGTCCATGTTGACGTCGAGCAGGTTGGCGCCGCCGCGCACCTGGTCGAGGGCCACGTCGACGGCGCCCTGGTAGTCGTCGGCCTCGATGAGGCGGCGGAACTTGGCCGAGCCGGTGACGTTGGTCCGCTCGCCGATCATGACAAAGCCGGTGTCGGGGCCGATGGCGAACGGCTCCAGGCCGCTGAACCGGGTGGTCTCGGCGGGCGGGTCGATCACGCGGGGCGCGGCGCCCCGCGCGGCCTTGGCGATCTGCCCGATATGTGCGGGAGTCGTGCCGCAACAGCCGCCGACGATGTTGACGAGGCCGTCGTCGATGAAGCCCTTCACCAGGGCCGCCGTCTGCTCCGGCCGCTCGTCGTAGCCGCCGAACGCGTTGGGCAGGCCCGCGTTGGGGTGGGAGGCGACGTAGACGTTGGAGAGCCGGGCCAGGTCGGTCACGTGCGGGCGCATCTCGGTGGCGCCCAGCGAGCAGTTGACGCCGACGACCAGCGGCTCGGCCCGCTCGATGGAGCGCCAGAACGCCTCGACGGTCTGGCCGCTGAGCGTGCGGCCGGACAGGTCGACGATCGTCACCGAGATCCAGAGCGGCAGCTCGGGCGCCACCTCCCGGGCCGCGGCGATGGCGGCCTTCGCGTTCAGCGTGTCGAAGATCGTCTCGATCAGCAGCAGGTCGACCCCGCCCTCGGCGAGCGCCGCGATCTGCTCCGCGTACGCCGCCTTGACCTGGTCGAACGTGACCGCCCGGTACGACGGGTCGTCGACCTTGGGGGAGAGCGACAGCGTGACGTTGAGCGGGCCGACCGAGCCGGCCACGAACCGCGTGCCCCCGGCCTCGTCGGCCGCCTGGCGGGCCAGCCGGGCACCCTGGAGGTTCATCTCGCGGACGAGGTGCTCGAGGCCGTAGTCGGCCTGGGCGATGCTCGTCGCGGTGAAGGTGTTGGTGGTGGTGATGTCGGCGCCGGCCGCGAGGTATTGCCGGTGGACGTCGAGGATCACGTCGGGCCGGGTGAGGATCAGCAGATCGGGGTCGCCGGTCACGTCCTGCGGATGATCGGCGGGGATCATGGGCCCGCGATAGTCCTCGGGCTTCAGGTCGGCCCCTTGCAGCATGGTGCCCCAGGCGCCGTCGAGCACCAGGATCCGCTCGCCCAGCAGGCGCTTGAGCTCAGCGACGCGTTCGCTTCTCTGCATACCGACCACCTCCGTGGTGACAACGGAGGCGCCCTTGGTCGGTGTCTACCGAGCGAGCGTGGCGGGAGTCACCCCGTTGCAGCGCCTCTCGCTACGGACCATCCAAGTTACCGCAATATCACTTCGCGTCGGCGTACGCACCAACTGTTGAGACATCGAGGGGGAACCGCACCGGCGTGTCCCCGAAAAGCATGCGGCCTGCCTTGACGGCGCTTTCGTGCACGGCCGTGACCACCTGTTCCGCCTCGTCGGCGGGGCAGTGGACGACCACCTCGTCGTGCACGAACAGCACCAGCTCGGCCTTGGTTCCCTCCAACGCGGTACGCAGTGTGGCGAGCAACACCAGCGCCCACTCGGCGGCGGTGGCCTGCACGACGAAGTTGCGGGTGAAACGGCCGCGGGCGCGCCCGGACGCGCCGCTCAGGGCCTGCTCGGCCTCGGGCGGGTCGAGCCCCGCGTCGGCCCACGAGGCGGACGAGGGCGGGCACGTGCGCCCCAGCCAGGAGCGGACCAGGCCGCCCGTCTCGCCCGTGCGCGCGGCGGCCTCGACGTAGTCGAAGGCGATCGGGTAGCGCCGGCGCAGCACGGCCAGCGCCGGGATGGCGTCGCCGCCGGTCTGACCGTACATGGCCCCGATCAGGGCGACCTTGGCCTTGGCGCGGTCGCCGTCGAACGAGTCGGCGGCCAGCGCCGCGTAGAGGTCGCCGGCCGCGCCGGCCTCGGCGAGCCGCCGGTCGCCGGACATCGCGGCGAGCACCCGCGGCTCGAGCTGCCCGGCGTCGGCCACGACGAAACGCCAGCCCGGATCGGCGACCACGGCCCGGCGCACCACCTTGGGCACCTGGAGCGCCCCGCCGCCGCGCGCGGCCCAGCGGCCGGAGACGACGCCGCCCGGCACGTATTCGGGCCGGAAGCGGCCCTCGGTGACCCAGGAGTCGAGCCACGACCAGCCGTGCGCGGTCCAGATGCGGTAGAGCTCCTTGTAGGCGAGCAGGGGCTCGACGGCGGGATGGTCGACGCGGCGCACCACCCAGGCCCGCGTGTTGGGGATGTCGATGCCGGCCCGGGCGAACGCCTTGACCACCTCGGCGGGGGAGTCGGGATGGAGCCCATGCACCCCGAAGGCCGCGTTGATCTCGGCGGTCAGCTCGGCCAGGCGGCGCGGCGGTCCCACAGCCTGTGGCGGCCCGAGCAGGTCGCGCAGCAGCTCGTCGTGCAGATCGGCGCGCCACGGCAGCCCCACGTGCCCCATCTCGGCGCCGACCAGCGATCCGGCCGACTCGGCGGCCACGAGCAGCCGGAACCGGCCCGGATGCTCGGTCGCCTCGGCGATGCGCCGCAGCTGGTCGGCGTAGGCCTCGGCGACGGCCCCGATCACGTCGAAGCCGGCGGCGGGCGGGGAGGTCGCGAGGGTGTCGAAGAGGGCGCCCTGGGCGAGGCCAGGCGGATCGGGCAGGTGCGGCGGCGGGTCGGGCGGCACGGGCAGGCCGTGGAGCCGGGCCCGGACCGCGGCGAGCGAGCGCGGCGCGCCCCACTGGCCGGCGTGGCCGAGCAGCAGCGCCTCGGTCAGCTCGAGGTCGTGGCAGCGGGCGACCCGGACCCCGGCGCGCAGCAGGCCCGGATAGATGTCGGAGGTGGCCGGCCAGACCCAGCGCGGCGCGTCGGCGGCCTCGCGCGCGGCGATCGCGGCCGCGAGATCGGCGACATGCCGGGCCGGGCCGACGGGCGTGCCGTCGGCCCGCAGCTCCTGGAGAACCCCCGACGGGTCCACGGCCACCAGCACGACGTCATTCTCGCGAAGGGGTACGACACTTTCTGCCGGTGGTGCGCGGCAAGATGATGCGCATGACACAGACCCGCACCGTCAGCGTCCTCGGCACCGGCATCATGGGCGCCGCCATGGCCCGCAATCTGGTCAAGGCCGGCCACACCGTCCGAGTCTGGAACCGCACCCCCGAGAGGGCGCGGCCGCTCGCCGCCGACGGCGCCCGGGTCGTGCCCACGGTCGACGAGGCGGTGCGCGGCGCCGACGTGGTGCTGACCATGCTCTTCGACGGCGCGGCCGTGCGCGAGGTGATGCGCGAGGCCCGACCGGCGCTCAGCGAGGGCCAGATCTGGGTGCAGTCGACCACGGTGAGCCTCGACGACGTCGACGAGTTCGGCGGCTTCGCCCAGCAGCACGGCCTGGTCTACTACGACGCGCCCGTGCTCGGCACCCGGCAGCCGGCCGAGGCGGGACAGCTGACCGTGCTGGCCGCCGGCCCCGCCGGCGAGCGGGACGAGGTCGCGCCGATCTTCGACGCGGTCGGTGCCAAGACCGTCTGGCTCGACCACCCCGGCGAGGCCACCCGGCTCAAGCTGGTCGCCAACAGCTGGGTGCTCGCGCTCACCCACGCCGGCGGCGAGGTGCTGGCCCTGTCCGAGGCGCTGCACGTCGACTTCGCCAAGTTCCTCGAGCTGATCCAGGGCGGCCCGCTCGACAACGGCTACCTGCGCGCCAAGACCGGCCTGGTCCGCGACGGCAAGCTGAGCCCGGCCAGCTTCGCGGTGAGCACGGCCGGCAAGGACGCCCGGCTCATCGTCGAGGCGGGCCGCCGGCACGGCGTGCGGCTCGATCTCGCCGAGGCCGGCGCGGAGCGCTTCCGCCGTGCCGAGGAGCAGGGACATGGGGACGCGGACATGGCCGCGTCCTACCACGCGTCCTTCTCCTAGACCTCGCTGCTGCGGGCCCAGAGGTTGATGCCCGACTCGGTGGCGTACTTGTCGATCTCGGCCAGCTCGTCCGGGGTGAACGTCGTGGTGCCGAGCGCCGCGACGTTCGCCTCGAGCTGGGCCACGCTGCTCGCGCCGAGCACCACCGAGGTCATCCGCGGGTCCCGCAGCGACCAGGCGATCGCCATCTGGGCGAGGCTCTGCCCGCGGCGCCGGGCGATCTCGTTCAGCGCGCGGATCTTGCCGAGGTTCTCGTCGGAGAGCAGGTCGGTCGAGAGCGACTTGTGCTCGGTGGCCCGCGAGCCCTCGGGGACCCCGTTCAGGTAGCGGTCGGTGAGCATGCCCTGCGCCAGCGGCGAGAAGGCGATGCAGCCGGCGCCGGCCTCCTGCAACGTGTCGAGCAGGCCGCCCTCGATCCAGCGGTTCAGCATCGAGTACGACGGCTGGTGGATCAGCAGCGGCGTGCCCAGGTCACGCAGGATGGCGGCCGCCTCGGCGGTCTTCTCCGGCGAGTAGGACGAGATGCCGACGTACTGCGCCTTGCCCGCGCGGACCGCGGCGTCGAGCGCGCCCATCGTCTCCTCGAGCGGCGTCTCCGGGTCGAAGCGGTGCGAGTAGAAGATGTCGACGTACTCCAGGCCCATCCGCTTGAGCGACTGGTCGAGCGACGCGGTCACGTACTTGCGCGAGCCCCACTCCCCGTACGGCCCGGGCCACATGTCGTAGCCCGCCTTGGTCGAGATGACCAGCTCGTCGCGGTACGGCCGGAAGTCCTCCGCCAACAGCCGGCCAAAGTTGATCTCGGCGGAGCCGTACGGCGGCCCGTAGTTGTTCGCCAGGTCGAAGTGGGTGATGCCCAGGTCGAACGCCCGGCGCAGGATGGCCCGCTGGGTCTCGAGCGGCTTGTCGTCGCCGAAGTTGTGCCACAGCCCGAGCGAGACGGCGGGCAGCTTGAGCCCGGAACGCCCGGTCCGGCGGTACTCCATGGTGTCGTAGCGGCTGGCTTCGGCGGTGTAGCTGGTTGGCATGTCCCTACCTTCTTGCTTCTCCGGCCCGAGGTCCAACAGAAGAAAGCGCTCGGATTCAGCACCTAGACTGCTGAATCATGGAGTTGCGGCACCTGGAGTACTTCGTCGCGGTCGCCGAGGAGCGCCACTTCACCCGCGCCGCCGAGCGCATGCGGGTGGCGCAGTCGGGGCTGTCGGCCTCGATCCGCTCGCTGGAGCGCGAGCTCGACGCCGAGCTCTTCGTGCGGCACACCCGGCGGGTCGAGCTGACCGACGCCGGCCGTGCTCTGCTCACCGAGGCGAATCGTACGCTGGCCAGCGCCGCCGCGGCCCGGGAAGCGGTCGCCGCCGTGCGCGGCCTGGTGCGCGGCAGCCTCTCGGTCGGCACCGAGCAGTGCCTCGGCGTGATCGACCTGCCGCCGCTGCTGGCGTCCTTCCGCCGCGCCCATCCGGGCGTCGAGATCAGCCTGCGGTACGCGGGGTCGGGCCACATCATCGAGCAGATCCGCTCGGGGCGGCTCACGGTCGGCTTCGTCGCGCTGCCCGGTCCCGCGCCCGACGGCGTACGGCTGGAGGCGCTGGCCACCGAGGAGATGATGCTGCTCTGCCACCCGGACCACCTCCCCGCCGGGCTCGACCCCGTCGCGCTGGCCCGGGAGGACTTCGTCGACTTCAGCACCGACTGGGGCGCCCGCAAGGTCAACGACCAGCTCTTCGCGCGACACGGCGCCGAGCGGCGCGTCTCTGTCGAAGTGAACGACGTCCATACGTTGCTAGACTTCGTCCGCCAAGGACTGGGGATCGCCGTCGTGCCGGCGCCGGTGACCCGTAAGCCGCATGCGTCGGGTCTGCACGTGGCCCGGCTTCCCTCCGGTGCGACATGGCAGGTCTCGGTGGCCCTGCCCGCCTCGGCGCCGCCCGGGCCGGCCGCCGCGGAGCTGTTGCGCATGATTCTTTGACTTCGACCCATCCGCGGGTGGCGCCGCCGACGAATCATCCCCGTGAAGGGGGACGGGAGCATGGACGAGCGCGCGCCGCTGACGCCGGTGCCGAGCCCGGCGCCGGACGCCGGCGCCCTGCTGGGGCAGGTGGCACGAGGCGACGAGAAGGCGTTCGCGCGGCTCTACGACCTGGTGGCGCCCCGCATCCACGGGCTCGTGCGGCGGGTGCTGCGCGACTCGTCGCAGGCCGAGGAGGTCACCCAGGAGGTGCTGGTCGAGATCTGGCGGCGGGCGCCGCAGTACGATCCGGGCCGCGGCTCGCCGACCGCCTGGATGTTCACGATCGCCCACCGGCGCGCCGTCGACCGGGCCCGCTCCGAGCAGGCGGCGGCCGACCGGACGGTGCGGATCGGCATCGCGGCGGTCGACACCCCGTACGACTCGGTCGCCGACGAGGTGGCCGTGCGCCTCGAACGCAAGCAGGTGCGGCACTGCCTGCACCAGCTCACCGACCTCCAGCGCCAGGCGGTCACGCTCGCCTACTTCCAGGGCAACACCTATCCCCAGGTGGCCGAGATCCTGGGCACGCCGCTGCCGACGATCAAGTCGCGGATGCGCGACGGGCTGGCCCGGCTGCGGGACTGCCTGTCGGCGGGGGTGACGGCATGACCGACAACGTGCACTCGCTGGTCGGGCCGTACGTCCTGGACGCGGTCGACGACCTGGAACGGGCCGCCTTCGAGCGGCACCTGCGCTCCTGCGACGACTGCCGCGCCGAGGTCGCCGAGCTGCGGGAGGCCGCCGTACGCCTGGCCGACGACCTGTGGTCGGTGCCGCCGCCCGCCCTGCGCGACACGGTGCTGACCGAGATCACGAACACCCGTCAGCTCACGCCCTCGCCCGCCCCGTCGCCCGCCCCGGCTCGTTCCCCGCGCCGGCTTCGCCTGGTGGCGGCGGCCGCCGTCGTGGTCGCGGCGGTGGGCGCCGGTGCGGCCGTCTACGCCGTTCAGGACCAGCGGGTACGGGACGAGCGCGCCGTCGCCGAGGCCGCCCGCGCCGCCGAGGAGCGCATCCGGGCCGTCCTGTCCGCACCCGACCTGGAGGTGCGCGAGCAACCCCTGACCAGCGGCGGCCGGGTGACCGTGGCGTCGTCCCGGCTCACCGACGCCGGGGTCATCATGCTCGCCGCCGACAGCGCCCCCGCCGACGGCCGGGTCTATCAGCTCTGGACCCTGCGCGGCGACAGCCCCACCTCGGCCGGTGCGCTCGCCGAGGGCCAGGCGGCCACCGTGCGGATCGTGCCGGGCCTGCCCGCGTCGTCCGGCGTGGGCGTCACGATCGAGCCCGTGCCCGGCTCCGCGAAACCCACGCAGCCGCTCGACGCGCTGGTTTCGCTCTAGAAATTCTTCCCTCCCGGCCCAACCGATCGGCGTCGATCCGCCGTCGAGTACGCAGGACAGCGACAGGGAGCGGGGATGCCGAAGAGAACGGACAGCGAATACCTGGCCTTCGTGCACGGTCAGGTGCGAGCGCTGCGGCGCACGGCCTACCTGCTCTGCGGGGACGCGCACCAGGCGGACGACATCGTGCAGGAGACGCTCACCAAGCTCTACACCCGGTGGCCCGGCATCAGCCACGTGGAGAACATCGACGCGTACGTGAACACCATGCTCGTGCGGGTCTTCCTCGACGAGCGGCGGCGCGGCTGGTGGAAGGTCGCACTGCTCGACTGGCTGCCGGAACGCTCCGCCCCGCCGCCGCCCTCACCGGACGACCGCTCGATGGTCCGGTCGGCGCTGATGGGGCTGCCCCCGCGCCAGCGGGCCGTGGTGGTGCTGCGCTACCTGTGCGACCTGCCGGTCAAGGAGGTGGCCCAGCGGCTCGGCTGCTCCGAGGGGACCGTCAAGAGCCAGTGCGCGAACGCGCTGGACAAGCTCCGCGCTGTCTTCGACACCACCTTTCCTCTTACTCAGGACCGGCTATGACATACGAAGAGAGAGACATGAGCGAGGAAGACCGCGCGGTCCAGCTCCTGCGCACCATGCCGGACGAGCCGCCGTCCCCGTCGACGATCGACATCCCGCGCACCATGGCCGAGGGCCGTCGCCGCCGCCGCGCGCGCCGCTGGTCGGGCGGCGTCGCCCTGGCCGCGGTGACCGCGGTCGCGGCCGGCGGCGGAACGGTCGCCGTGGCCGCCCTCCGCGAGCCCGCGCCGCCCACACCGGCGCCGTCGCCCACCGCCTCCACCGTCGCCGCGGCCCCCGCACCGGCAGCCGCCGTGCCCGTGCCCAAGGACTGCACGGTGACGCTGCTGCCGTCCGGCGACATCAGGAAGGCGCTGGTCACCTCGGGCGACCCGAGCGGCCGTTATCTGGCCGGGCGCGTCTACCCGCCGTCGGGGGTGCACACGGTCCTCTGGAAGGACGGCGTCCTGCAGCCCCGGCCGCCGATGCCCGGAGCCGACGCCTCGTGGGAGGACATCAACTCCTCCGGTGTCGCCGTCGGCAGCAGCTACAGCGGCGAGGTGCAGTACGCGTACGTCTCACCGGGCAAGTCGGTGACCCGCCTCCACGGTGGCGAGGCTTCGGCCGCCGCCATCAACGACGCGGGCGTCATCGCCGGCGCGCTCGGCAAGCCGTACGAGGGAGTTCCGGCCATGTGGCCGTCGGCCTCGGCGGCCCCGGTCGAGCTGCCGCTGCCCGCCGGCTACACCGCCGGGGCCGCCGAGGCGATCGGCGAGGACGGCACCATCGTCGGCACCGTCGAGAAGAAGGCGACCGAGGGCACCGGATACCTCTGGCTGCCCGGGGGTGCCACCCGGCTCATGCCGATGCCCACGGTCGAGGGCAAGAGGGCCACCCTGTTCTGGCCCGACTCGCTCAGCAACGGCTGGGTCTACGGCCGCGCGGTCCTCGACCTGCAGGAGGACGGCTCCCGCCGGTTCACCTCGTACCGCTACAACATCGCCACCAACAAGTACGAGAAGCTGGCCACCCCTCTCGGCCCGCCCGCCATCGGCGCCGAGAACGGATGGATCCTCGGCACGACCGGCCGCTACGAGCCCGTCCTCCTGGCCGGGAAGAAGGTCGTCCAGCTTCCCCGCTACGCGACCATGAAGGAGTACCAGGTGACGGCCCTGAGCGCCGACGGCAAGACGGCTGCCGGCTACACCACCGACACCGACGACACCGAGGGCGTCGCGAACCGTCCCCTCCGCTGGACCTGCCGCTGAGGTACGGCCGGGCCGGTCAGTCCGTCGGCTCCGCGGCCCCGGCCTGCGGCTCGTCGGACTGCTCCGGCCCGACCCGCACGTCCTCCCCGCCCGGGATCACCGGCGCGTCCTGCTCGTCGGCCCGCTCGTCGTCCGGCACGTCTGGGTCCTGCGGCTGAGTCGTCATGATCCGGGATTACCCCGGTATGTCAGGGAGACAACATCCTGGCGGCGCTGCCCGAGATACCAGTCACCGGCCTCGGCCAGGTCGACGTCGCGCCGCAGGACCCCGGCCGGCCCCATCGGCAGCTCACCGAGCACCTCCCCGCGCGGCGACACCACCATGCTCGGGCAGTGCTGGTCCGGGTGCGCGAGATTGGCGGAGACCAGGAAGCGCTGGTTCTCCGCCGCCCGGCTGATCAGGTGACTGCGCCACACGCCGCCGGGCTCCCGGACGTTCGCGGCGTTGGTGAGATAGACGAACAGGCGAGCGTCCGCCGAGGCCAGGTGCTGCCACTGCTCCGGGAAGCGGATCTCGCGGCACAACTGCACACCCACGGTGACGTGGCCCTCGGGAAGCGGCACGGAGAACGTGGGCAGGCCGTCGCCGGCCCGGAGCCGGCCACGCTCGTTCATCGCGAGATTGATTTTGCGGTAGACGGCGTGGCCGCCCTCGGCGGAGAAGAACAGACCCGCGTTGCACCACCCGTCGCCGCAGGGCAGCAGCGACCCGGCGAAGATGTGCACCCGCCGCTGAACGGCCAGCTCCGCGACCCGCTCCACGGCTCGGCCGAGCAGGGCCGGATCCAGATCGTCCAGGGGCGTGAGGTCCTCGCCGTAGCCGGACAGCATCCCCTCCGGCAGGACCACCACGTCGCCGGGACGAGCCTCGCCGACCACGTTCCGGACCGTGCCGAGATTGGCCTCCACGTCCCACACGACGGGCATTTGAGCGATCACCACAGACATCCGCACGGTGCGATCCTGGAGGACGGGCGCAAGCGTGATCGGGGGAGCGGCGTGCGAATCCTGGTCGTGACGGCGGGCTCGCGTGGGGATGTCGCGCCGTTCACGGGGCTCGGGCAGCGGCTCCGGGAGGCGGGACATCAGGTGGCGCTGGCGGCGCACGAGCGGTTCGCCGATCTCGTACGGGACAGCGGCCTGGAGCACCGGGTGCTTCCCGGAGACCCGGTCGAGCTCACCCGTGCGCGGACCGCCGCGCCGTCCCCCGAGGCGGCGCGGGCCGTCTTCGGCGACTTCCTCGATCAGCTGGGCGACGGGGTGGCGGCTGCCGTGGGCGCCGGTGCGGATCTCGTGCTCACCGCTTTCGGGCCGGCGCCGCTGAGCCGGGCCGTCGCCGACAGCTTCGGCGTGCCGAGCATGGGCGTGTACCTGGCGCCGGGGGTGCCCACCCGTGAGTTTCCGCTGCCCGGCCTGCCCGCCGGAGCGCCCGACGAGAACCTGGCCGCAGCCCGGCAGATGCTTGCGCGTGCGGGGTCGCTCTACGGCGGCGTGCTGCGGCGGCTCGGCCTGCCCGTTCCCGATCCGGACGGCGACTGGCCGGTCTGTCACGGCTTCAGCTCGGCGGTCGTCCCGCGGCCCGCCGACTGGCCCGCGAGCACGCACGTGACCGGCTACTGGTGGCCGGCCCGGCCGCCGGAGTGGCGGCCGCCGGATCGTCTGGCCGATTTTCTGCGGTCCGGGCCACCGCCGGTGTTCGTCGGGTTCGGCAGCATGACCGCGCACAGGGAGCGGCTCCCGGAGGTCGTCGCGGCCGCCGTCAAGCTCGCCGGGGTGCGTGGCGCCGCGCCCGCTGCCGATGGCCGAGCTGACCGCCGGGGCGCTGGCCGCGGCCCTGCGCGCCTGCCTCGACGAGCCCGCCTGTCGGGAGCGCGCCGCCGTCCTCGCCCACCGGCTGCGCGCCGAGGACGGTCCCGGCGCTGTGCTTTCCCTCGTCACCCGGCTCGCAGGTGGCGCAGGGCGTCCCTGATGTGCTCCTGGAACAGCTCGTCGGCCCACACGACGTCGTCGACGCCGCCGGCGATGGGGAAGCGGTCGTCCTGGGCGAGCAGGGCTTCGAGTGCGGGGATCGTCTCGATCGCGCCCAGCGAGGCGATGAGGGCGGCGGCGTGGCGAGCCGGTGTGTGACCACCGGCGAGGATGGCTTGGACGGTCGGCAGCACCCTTTCCGGGCCTTGGACGGCCGCGGTGATCCGGGCGGCCAGGATCTGCTTGTCGCGCTGCGGATAGGTCTCGGCCGCGCTGCCGGTCAGGAACGGGGCCGCGGCGGGCAGCAGCGGGGACAGCGCGTCGCCGAGCCCGGCGATGACCTGGTCGGCCGGCTCCGGCACCCACTTCGCCGCCAGGAGGGTGCGCAGGGCGTCCAGCACCACCTCGTCGTCACTCGCGAGCACCTCGGCGGTTGCCGGATCGGCGCGCAGCTCGACTCGTACGGCGTCGCGCACCTCCGGCGTGAAGCGAGGCCGCACCGCCCATGAGCCGGGAGCGGTGGCCCCGTTCCCACGCGGAGCGCAACGGCGCGACCCAGCGCGGGTCACCGAGCCGCATCAGCGTCTCGACCGTGCGGTGTTCGGCCGTGAAAGCGACTTCTCCGGCCGTCTCCGGGAACCGGGTCGCGACCTGCGCCAACACGCCGGCGAACTGCCGCACCGCCGCGCCGCTCCGGCGCAGCAGGTCCAGCGCGTCGTCTCGCACCTCCGGGTCCGGATCGTCGAGCGCCGGCGCCACCAGCGGCACGAACACCGGCGGCGCCGAGCGCAGGGCGGTGCAGCGCGCCCCGGCGGCCCAGAGCCCGGCCTTGCGGGTCTCCGGCTGATCGGAGCGCAGCATTCGTTCGGCGACCGCGACCGCCACCGGGGCGGGCGGGGCGACCACGATTTCCTCGTACCACTCCGCCCCGCGCGACCAGGCCCAGGTGATCTCGGCGTCCTCGTCGATCGCCGACACCAGGGCGGGGACGGTGCCGTCCGGCCAGGCGAGACCCGCGCGCAGCAGGGCCACCGCGGCGGCCGCCCGGACGTTCGGCTCGCCGTCGACCGCGGCCCCCGCCAGCACGGCGCGAGCACCGGCCGGATCGGTCTCGCCCAGCGCGAGCGCCAGCGCCGCCCGCACGGCGGGTTCCTCCTCGACCGCCCACCGGCGCCACAGCAGCCCCGGCCGGTCGCTCGACTCCCCGGCGGCGAGCTCGGCGAGGAACGGCACCGCCGCGACCGTCGCCGAATAGACGCTTCCCTGGTGGAAGACGCTGCCGTGCAGCTCGGAGATCGCCTCCTGGTCATGGATCGCCCGGCGCAGCAGGCCGGGCGTGTCCAGCGCTGTGCCGTACGCGTGGGACAGCTCGCCCCAGGCGACGGCGTCGAGACCGTCGAGCATCCGCCGACCCTCATGGTCCCTAGCGGCTCGCGCGGTCCGCCCAGGCGTCCAACTCGAGCTGGTGCAGCAGCGTCGGGGCGAAGATGCCCGCGATCGCGAGCAGCGAGATCACCACGAAGGCCGTGCGCAGCACGACCGTCTCGACCTTGCCGCCCACCTTGACGGCTATGCCGTTCGGCACGCCGACCATCCGCCAGAGCCGGCGCCCGGTCGGGATCGGCCACAGGATCGGCACGCCGGCCGAGGTGATGATGTCGCCCAGTAAGTGGACGACGCAGCCCACCCCGACGGCGAAGCCGAGCATCGGGTAGCCGCGGTCGCCGGGCAGGTTCGCCGCGGTGAACCAGGCGATCGCCGCGGAGCAGAGCGTCACGATGACCCAGCCGGCGCGCTCGGCCCACTCGTCGAACAGGCCGCGCAGCGCCAGGCCGGCCATGAAGAACACGATGCCCACCACGGCCCATTTGCCGTAGTGGGCGCAGAGCGCCGTGGTGCCCCAGCCGACCAGCGCCGCGAACGGCAGCGTGTGCGTGAAGGTGCGGTGCCCGTTGTTGCGGCGCGGGTCCTTGCTGAGCCGGGTCGCCGTGTAGATGCCGAGCGACACCTTCTCGATGACCTCGGCCGCGAACAGCGAGAAGACGCCGAACGTGCGGGCGACGGTCGCGCCGCCCTGGTTGCGGGTGACCTTGCCGGACAGGTCGAGGTCGGGCAGCAGGGCGCCGCCCGCGCAGACGAGCGTGCCGACGGTCACCGCCAGCGGTGACTGCTCGTACCCGGCGAACTGGTCGAGCGCCCAGCTGCCGGCGAGCCAGGCGGCCGCGCCCGACAGGGCGTGCGACGGACCCATCATGGTGTGTTGTCCCTCCCCACAGAGCCGGATCACTCTGGCAGAGCGGGGAGGGATGATCAACAACCCCGATGTCCACTGTGGAATCGGGGGTGGCTCCCGTAGCCGGGCGCGTTCCACGGCGCGACCCGCTGGGCGTACCCGTAGCGGCCCCATCGCGCGTGCCGGATGAGCCCCATGACCAGGAAGGCGAGCGGGATCGCCGGCCAGAAGAAGTGCGCGCCGGACAGGATCCACAGTCCCGTGAGGATCATCGCGACCGACGCGACGATGGTGAAGTGCCGCCGGAGCCCCCGGCGTGTCGCCTCCTTCACCGCGGGCGTCTCGGCGAGCGCCCACATCCCGTTGCCGGGCAGATCGGCCGTCAGCGGGGCGAGCTCGTCGCGGAACTTCGCAGCGTAGGCGGCGGCGAGCCGCTCCTCACCCTCGGTGAGGTCCAGCCGCCCTTCGGCCATCGCGGCCCGCACGATCTCGGCGACCTGCTCGCGTTCCTTGTCGGAGGTCCGCATCCGTTTGGTGTCGTTGGGTTGCACCGTTCCTCCTCGGTGGGCGTCGTGTCACCAGAGTCGGCTTTTCCGCCGCCGGGGGCGTCGCCCCGTCGGAGCATCTTGGTTGCGGCGTGCGGCCTACTTCCGCACCTCGGTCGTACGCCGTGCGGAGTACGGCGACCGCACCCGCTACTCCCGGCGGAGCAGGGCCCGCACCGTCCGCGCGCCGATGCCCCGGGGCCCGCCGTTGTCGTAGGTTCGCGGTGTGAGGCAGAGCAGAAGGCGCGAGCCGCCCTGGATGACCGGCGCCAACGCCGGCCCGCCGTGGCGCCTGGAGAACCGCACCGGCCGGTTCAACCCCGACCGCGTGCACCCCGGCATCGGCGCGGTCATCGCCGGCGTGCTCTTCCACGTGCTCGGCGCGAACGGCCTCGCCGACGAGGGCAAGGTCTTCGTCCCGATCACCCCGTGGGCCTGGATCCTGCTGGTCGTCGGGCCGGTCGCGCTGGCCTGGCGCCGCGCCTATCCGGTGACGGTCTTCGCGATCGCCGCGGCCGCCTCGATCGCCTTCGCCACCGTCGCCGAGCCGAGCTGGGTCTACGCGGTCGCCCCCGCGCTGGCGCTCTTCCAGATCGCGCGGCGCGGGCGCCCGACCGCGGCCGCGCTGTCCGCCGGCGCCGCCTATGCCGCGTACCTGCTGATCTGTGGTCTCGGCGCCGACCGGCTCGGCCTGCACGACGGCGTCCAGCCCGGCCTGCGCGAGGCGCTGCTGCTGCCCGTCGGCATGGCGTTGATGATCTTCTTGGGTACGGCGTCGAAGGCGCGCGCCGAGCACATGGCCGAGGTGATGAAGGTCCGCGCCGAGCGCGCCCGCGCCCGTGAGGAGCAGGAGCGGCGCCAGGCGTCCGAGGAGCGGCTGCGCATCGCCCGCGAGCTGCACGACGTGCTCGGCCACCACCTGTCGCTGATCAACGTGCAGGCCGGTGTCGGCCTGCACCTCATGGAACGGCAGCCCGAGCAGGCACGGGAGGCGCTCACCGCGATCAAGACGGCGAGCGCGGAGGCGCTGCGCGAGGTCCGCTCGGTGCTCGGCGTGCTGCGCACCGAGGACGAGGCCGCGCCCCGCCAGCCCGCGCTCGGCCTGAGCCGCCTCGGCGATCTGACCGCCGACGCGGGGCTGCCCGTCGAGACCAAGGTGACCGGCGAACCGCGTGACCTGCCGCCCGAGGTGGACCGGGCCGCGTACCGGATCGTGCAGGAGGCCCTGACGAACGTGCGCAAGCACGCCGGGCCGGACGCGGCGGCGCGGGTGAGTGTCGACTACCTGCCGACCGCGCTGCATCTGGGCATCCGCAACGACGGCCGTGCCGAGGGCGAGCCCGACGGCCCGGCGGCCGCGGGAGGCACGGGCATCGCGGGCATGCGCGCACGCGCCCAGAGCCTGGGCGGCAAGCTGGAGGCCGGGCCGGTCGACGGCGGCTTCCTCGTGTCGGTGCTGCTGCCGGCGCCGTCCGGCGACGACTCCTCCGGACGCGACGACTTCTCCGGACGCAACGAGGGAAGGGAGTGCTGAATGATCTCGGTGCTGCTGGCGGACGACCAGGTCCTGGTGCGGGCCGGCTTCCGGGCGCTGCTCAACGCCGAGCCGGACATCCGGATCGTGGGGGAGGCGGCCGACGGCCTCGAGGCGGTGAAGCTCGCCCAGCAGGCCCGTCCCGACGTGGTGCTGATGGACATCCGGATGCCCGGCGTCGACGGCATCGAGGCGACCCGCCGCATCGCCGCCGAGCCGGATCTCGCCGGGGTGCGGGTGGTCATCCTGACCACCTTCGAGCTGGACGAGTACGTCTTCGAGGCGCTGCGCTCCGGCGCCTCCGGGTTCCTGGTCAAGGACACCGAGCCGGTCGAGCTGATCCGGGCCGTGCGGGCCGTCGCGGCCGGTGACGCGCTGCTGTCGCCGAGCGTGACCCGCCGGGTCATCGGGGAGTTCGCCGGTAGTGGCCGCGGGCGCCAGGCCACCCCGCCGGCGCAGCTCGACCAGTTGACCGACCGTGAGCGCGAGGTCCTCGTGCTGGTGGCCGAGGGCCTGTCGAACGACGAGATCGCCGCCCGCCTGGTGATCAGTCCGGCGACCGCGAAGACCCACGTCAGCCGCACGATGATCAAACTGGGTGCCCGGGACCGCGCCCAGCTGGTCGTCTACGCGTACGAGGCCGGTCTGATCCGCCCCGGGTGGATGGCCTGAGTAGACGTCGCATCGGCGGGTATCCACCTCCTTCGTACGGCAGGGGGAGGGGACCATGGCGGCGAAGGAACCGTCGGAGATCGCCCAGGCCGCGGTGGCGACGGGCGTGAAGAAGGCCGAGCTCCGGTGGGACAAGGTCCTGGTGGGCTCCTTCCTGGCCGGCGCGTACATCGCGTTCGGCGGGCTGGTGGCGATCGCGGTGTCGTCCGGCCTGGACCCGCGCACGTGGGGGAGCCTGCCGACGCTGTTCACCGGCGCGGCGTTCACCCTCGGCCTGGTCCTCGTCCTGGTGGCCGGCTCGCACCTGCTGACCGGCAACATGATGCTGGTGCCGATCGGCGCCATGCAGGGGCGGCTGTCCGGTGGGGACATCGCCCGCAACCTCACCATCGTGCTGGTCGGCAACCTCGCCGGCGCGCTGTTCGTCGCGTACTTCCTCGCCGTGCAGAGCGGCGTGATCGGCGACGTCGGCACCGACGCGGGCACCTCGGGCGGCATGGCCTACGAGCGGCTCGCCTCGATCGCCGACGGCAAGGCCCTGCACGAGAGCAACTGGCAGATCTTCCTGCGCGCCGTCGGCTGCAACTGGCTGGTGTGCCTCGCCGTGTGGATGGCGCTCGCCGCGGACACCCTCTCCGGCAAGGTCCTCGTGATCTTCTTCCCGATCATGGCCTTCGTGGCGATGGGCTTCGACCACGTCGTGGCCAACATGTTCTTCCTGCCTGCCGCGATCTTCGCCGGCGTGCCGGACGTGGGCTGGGACGACACGCTGCGCAACTGGCTGCTCGCCGGTCTCGGCAACCTGGTCGGCGCCGTCGTCTTCGTCGCCACCTCGTATTGGTATCTCTACCTGCGTGACGACGCCCGGCCCGATTCGAAATAGCGCTCAATATTTATCATTTGCACCACGGAAATCATTCACTCTTTCGTGGTTGCGTTTCTCGGCGCCGAAAATGCATCGCCGCTCCTAACATTCTCCCCATCAAGCACCGACTTGATGAGAGAGAAAGGCGATTGTCATGAATAAGGTCATGCGCAAGATCACGATGACCGGTGTGGCCCTGGCCGCCGGCCTCACCATGGCCGCCGCCCCCGCCGCCGCCCTCGCGGCCCCGGCTCAGGGCGGCTCCGCCACCCAGGCCGGCGACCACAAGGGCCCCCGCGGCGACCGCCTTGTCGGCTTCTACCGCACGCAGAGCCAGTGCTGGAAGGTCGGCCGCATCGGCCAGTTCCACGACCGGTGGGACCGGTTCGACTGCGACCGGGTGTACCGCGGCTTCAAGCGCGGCTGGGTCGCGCTCAAGGTGAGCAACGACTTCCGCGGCCACGGCCACACCCACGGGCACGGCCCGAACCGCCCGCACGGCCACCGCTAATGGCATGACTGAACGAGGGCCGCACCCTGGCGACGGGTGCGGCCCTCGTTTTCTCTTTCTTTCCGGTAATGCTATTCGGCTCATCCTTTCGGTCCATTCCGTCCGATGATCGTTTAAGCTTTTGCCATGAGCGTTCTGGGAGAGTTCCGGCGTGTCGCCCCGGAGGAGCTGGAGCGGATCCGGGCCGTCCCGGAGCTGGCCCGGGACCGGGCCGATCGCCTCCCCGCGTGGCTCGACCTCGACCGGGCCTGGGAGCGGCTCGCGGCGCTGATGGACAGGGCCGGCTTCCCCGTGAACCCGATCAGCGGCGGCGAGCCCTTCCCGGACGAGCGGCACGCCTTCGGCCGTTCCCTCACTCCCGCCCAGGTCGCGACGGCCGCCACCCACCTGGCGCGGACACCGTTCGGCGAGCTGGAACCTCACCTGCGGCCCCTGCTCGACGGGGAGGGCTGGTTCCAGCTGCCGGAGCAGCCGCTGCTCGAGCCGTTCGTCCCCACCGAGGCCGACTTCCATCCGGTGGACGACGAGACCGCGCGAGCCATCCGCGACACTCTCGCCGAGGCCTACGCCGAGCTGGCGCAGTTCTTCACCGCCGCGGCCCGCGACGGACAGTGCACGGTCTTCTGGGCCGCGTGAGCCGCCCTCAGCGGTGGTCGTTCTCCTTCAGCTCGATCACCCAGGCCCGCCGCTCGCAGATCTTCCCGTCCCGCATCCGGAACACCTCGGCCATCGACATCCGCATGACCTCACCGGTGTCCCGCGTCGCCGACCCGGTCAGCTCCGCCATCACCGTGTCGTCCTGCTCCACCATCCGGACCACCTCGAGCCGCGGCGGCCCGGCGAACCCGGGCCCCTCGATCGCCGCGTCGTAGGCGGCCTTGCCCGCCAGGTGGAACGCCCCGAACACCGTCCACTCGATGTCGTCGGTGAGGCACGACAGGATCTGCTCGTGATCCCCCTTGCGGAACCCGTCGAGGTACCGCTCCACCGTCTCCGTGTTGCGTGACAACCCGTCCTCCTTCGTGTGTTCGGCCGCGCCGGGTCCGCGAGGCCCGTGCCCTATGCCATGGTGTCGGAGGCGGCTGCCGGATCTTAACGTCGCCCGTCATGAAAGCGCCGGCAGCCGGATCGTGGTCGCCAGCGGAAGTGCAGGCCAGGACGACGAGACGGCCCGAGACGTCTCGGCAGACGCGGTCCCGATGACGAGATTCCGTGGGCAGGGTGAAGGTAGCCGGTGTCCAGATCGCGTGGGCATGGGGATACCGGCGGTCAGGTGACGATGGGGCGGCTCGCCGACCAGACGCGTTCGAAGGAGTCGGCGTAGGTGCGGGCCAGCCCCTCGTCGCCCTGCCACATCAGGTGCAAGAGCGGGGCGTGCGCTCCGGGATGGCCGTAGACGTGGGTGTTGATCAGAAGTTCGTCGTCGGACCGGTAGATCGAGTTGTAGAGCACCGTGTCGTGAAGTCGCAGCTCGGCGCCGGCGTCGACGACCGCGCCGAAGGCGATCAGCGCGGTGCGGATGCGTGCGGCCATGCCGTCGCCCACACGTTCCTCCCCGCCTCGGACGGCGACGTGTGTTCCGGCCGGCTCGCCGAGCGCGATGCGGAGCCGTACGCCGGCTCTGGCTTTGTCACACAACACGGCCGAGACTGCGATGTCCTCGGCCAGGAACAGCGCGCTGTAGGCCAGGACGTCGATCTGCCTCTCCGCTCCGAAGAACAACCTGCACCAGAGGTCGACATCGGCCGGGTCGAGCCCGGCACCGCGCAGGGCGCGAGCGAGAGGGGCATCCACGCTACGACTCCCCTCGTCGGCGGTGGCCGTCATCCTAGCCAAGAAGTCCCAAGACGTCCCTCGGCCGTGGTACCCGATCCATCGCCGCCCGGACAGGCTGGGCGCGTCGCGGCGACCGGGGTGGCGGGGATTACGACAGACGACCAGAGGGCTCGATCGGCGGCGGACCGGCTGGCGCTCGCGCTGGAAGAGGCCGGCTTCGACGTCGGGCGGGACTTCCCGCACCTCCGGGACGCCCACGATCGCCGAGGGGTGGCCGTGGTGCACGTCGGTGACGTGCGAATCGAGGTCGCGGAGCGGCTTGCCGAGGCGCTGGGAGGTTAGTCTGCCCCTGTGGACCAGATCGAGGCCGCCCGCGACCTGGCACGGGAGTTGCTGGCCGGGGCGATCCCGCGCCGATGGGTCCACAGCCAAGGTGTCGGCCGCAAGGCGGAATCGGTCGCCCACGTGGTCGGCCACGACGCGGCGGCGCTGGTGTCCGCCGCCTGGCTGCATGACATCGGCTACGCCCCAGGGCTCGTCGTGACCGGGATGCACCAGCTCGACGGTGCCCGCTATCTCCGAGACGTGGCCGGCGCGGACCAGTTGGTCTGCCGCCTGGTCGCCCACCATTCGTGCGCTTTCGTCGAGGCTCGCAACCGCGGCCTGGCGGAGCAGCTCGCGCGCGAGTTCCCACCCGTCGGAGGACTACTCGCCGACGCGATCACCTACGCCGACATGACGACCGATCCGGACGGTGAGCCGGTCGAGGTCGAGCAGCGCTTGGCGGAGATTCTCGCCCGCTACGGCGACGGCCACCTGGTTGCGGAGTCGATCCGCGAGGCGAGCCCGTTCATCATCGGGTCTGTCCGTTCCCTCACCGCGGCGCTGACCGCCGGCTGACGTCAATCCGAGCGCGACAACGCTCCCTGCTCGTCGCGGCTCCACCGGCGCCCCGCGCTGTCGAGGAACTCGATCTGCACCGGCTCCGGCTCGATGTAGGAGCGGAGCCACTCAGCGGGCGCGGGGCGCTGAACCGTCCGGCCGGGAGGCACAAGCCCGACGAACTCCGAAGCCGGTTCCTCATCCTCGTGAGCCGGTAGCGGCAGCTCGACCTCGTAGATCGGCATGGGGCTCGCGTTGTGAACGTGGAACGAGACCTCGCGCCCACCTTCGGGCGTCCGGACGATCTCGACCCACGCACTGATCCGTTCGGCCTGGGCACGTCGCTCTTCCTCGCCCCGATCGGCCTCCCTGCGGTGCTCGCGCCGCAGGAGGGAGAAGCCGACGATGAACGCGCCCACCGTGCCGACGGCGGCGAAGGAGTCCGCGAGAGCGCCGAGCCAGTCGCTATCCAAGGTGCACCTCCCGTGGCTTGGTCAGGAAGTGGTCGAGGCGAAGCCTCATCGAACGGTCCATCGGCAGCGTGCCGATCTCTTCCGCCGTAACCCAGCGGGCGTCCGTGGTCTCGTCGCCGGCGGTCAACGCGCCACCGACCGGCCGTGCCACGAAGACGACGGAGAACTCCTGCCGCACCTCGCCGTCGCTGGTGTAGAGCATGACGTGGCGCGGGTCGGTGAAGATGCCGACCAGGCCGGTTATCTCGACCTCGACGCCCGTCTCCTCGGCCGTCTCGCGCACCGCCGCCTCGGGCAGGGACTCGCCGAGATCCATGGCTCCGCCGGGAAGCGCCCAGTTGCCGTTGTCCGAGCGGCGAATCAGCAGAACCTCGCCATGAGTGCCGACCACCACGACGTTGGCCGACGGCACGATCGCCCTCGGGCGGGGCGCCGCGGGATCGTCGTAGAAGTCGATCCGCCGTCCCACGCCGGCCTCACTGCAACGGTGTGGCGTCGTCCCACACACGCTCGAAGCTGTCCAGGTATGTCGACACCATGCTGCCTCCGGCGACCCGCCGCAGGTGCAGCACCGGCGCCTGCGCCGCGGTGAAGCTGTAGATGTGGGTGTTGACCAGGAGCTGATCATCGGCCCGGTAGATCGAGTTGTAGAGCACCGTGCGGTGGAGCCGAAACTCGACGCCGTCGACGTCCCGCAACGGCCGGTACAGGATGAGGGCGTTCCTGATCTTCGCCGCCTGGACGTCGTAAACGCCCTCGTCGACGCCCCGCTGGGCGACCATCTCGCTGTCAGGATCGCCGAGCAGGATCCGGACGCGCACTCCTGCCTCCGCCTTTCGCCGGAAGATGCGCTGGATGCCGGCGTCCTCGGAAACGAACAGACCGCTGTAGACGAGAACACCGATCTCGCTTGCCGCCGTCTCGAAGACGTGGCGCCACAGATCGGAGGGAACCGTCCAGCGGTGCGGGTAGATGTTGACGATCTCGCTTTCGCTGGCGTCGGCGACCTGGTCGGCGCTCAACGCGTCGGGCCACAAATAGACCTCGTCGACGCCGAGATGAGCCGCGACCGCGTAGCGGTGGCGCCGGTACGGCGTGCGCCCGCTGACCCACCTCTCGACGCTTTTCGGGTCCACCCGGAGTGCCTCCGCCAGATCCGACGGAGAGACACCACGCTCCAGCATCGCGGTGCGGAGTCGCTCGTTCGGCATCGTCATCCCGTCAGGACGTCCCGTGCGGCCAGCCCACCATATGCCGGTCGCGCAAGTGAGGCATCTGTCGCTCGAAGGCGCCTAGAGTCCGGATCGAGTTCGGGCCTCGGCTGGAGGAGGTGTCGATGCTGCGCAAAATCGACTGTGTGATGGTGACCTGCCCGATCTGGAGGCGGGTGCGGCCTTCTACACCGAGAACTTCGGCCTGCGGCGGCTCTGGCAGGACGAGACGTCGATCGGCCTGGGGATGGCCGAGACCCGCCCCCGGCATCGCGGCCGCCCTGCTCGAGGAAGTGCTGCACCCGCCCGTCGACTGAGCGGGCGACGAGGAGCCACGCCGCTCAGAGGCGCCGCACCCGCAGCGCCTCCGCCACCGACCATGCCTGGAACGGGCACCCCGTTGCCCCGTGCGGCGCGTTGCCGTCCGCGGTCTCCGAGATCGAGCCCAGGCCGTACTCGCCCAGGTGGTCGTCGGCGTCCGAGATGATCTGGGAGGCGGGGACGCCTATGCGGTGCCAGGCCGTGACGAAGGGGCCGATCAGCCAGGGCCAGACCGTTCCCGTGTGGTAGGCCGAGTCGCGTTCCGCCGGGGTTCCCCTGTGGGTGCCGCGGTAGCCGGGGGTGCCGGGCGCCTGGCTTCGCAGGCCCAGCGGGGTCATCAGGGACGCGCCGATGGTTTGCAGGGTTGCCGGGGTGGGGCGCAGCGGCGCGTACGGCAGCGACCATGCCAGCAGCTGGTTGGGGCGCATCGTGGGGTCGTCTCCCGTGGGGCCGTCGACGACGTCGTGCAGCCAGCCGGTGGGGGCCGGGAAGCGGCGGGCGAAGCTGGTCAGGGCCTCGGGGTGGGCCTTCACGGCGGGGCCGGCGCCGGTGCGGGACTGGTGGGCGAGCTTGATCAGCATGGCCAGGGCGTTGATCCAGAGGGCGTTGATCTCGACGGGCTTGCCGGTGCGCGGGGTGACGGGCACGCCGTCGACGCGGGCGTCCATCCAGGTCAGGGCCTCGCCGGGGGCGCCCTGGCGGAGCAGGCCGTCGGTGGGGTCGGCGCCGATGCCGTAGCGGGTGCCCTTCAGGTGGTGGTCGATGACGCCGCGCAGGGCCGGCAGCAGGGTGGCGGCCAGGTCGACGTCGCCGGTGACCGCCACGTGGCGGCCCACCGCGTGCAGGAACCACAGGGTGCCGTCGGCGGTGTTGTATTCGACGCTGCCGGTGTCGGCCGTGTTGGCCAGCATGCCTTCGGACAGGGTCGACGCGTACGCCGTCAGCAGCGCCCGGCCCTCGTCGACGCGGCCGGTCGACAGGAACAGGCCCTCGTAACCGATCATCGTGTCGCGTGACCACGCCCCGAACCACGGATAGCCGGCGACAACGTCAACCCCTTGGCCGGTACGGACGACGAAGGCATCAGCCGCAAGCGCGAGCGTCGCCTGCTCGTCGTCGGCGGGGGCGGCCGCGGCCACGACGGCGCGGTGGCGTTCGCGGGCCGCGCGCACCACCTCGTCGGCCGGTGGGGGCGGGTCGGCCAGGTCTCCGGCCCAGGCGGTGACCAGAGCCGTGGCACCGGGTTGCCGCAACTCGGCGTGGAAGCTTCCCGCGTACCAGAGATCCTCGGTGGGGGTGAGGCCGCGCGCCGCCTCCTCGCGGTGCCGCACGCCGCGCCACCACGCACCCGCCTGGCGGAACTCCGGGCCGCGCAAGCGGTACGCGCCCTCGACCACGCAGCCGCCCTCCGCCGCCTCGACGGCCGGCGGCGGACCGGAGGCCGTGCGCTCGCCGTGCACGTCACGCCAGGTGCAGAGCGCCTCCAGCCGCAGGCTGACCGGGCCGCCGGTGAGCAGCCGGTGCACCACCGCGACCGCGGGACGGCCGTGCACCATCGCCAGCTCGCGTTCGAGCACCACGTCGCCGGCCCGCCACCGCCAGCGGGGCAGGCCGTCGACCAGTTCGAAGGCGGCGAGCAGCTCATGGCCCCGCGGCGCGATCGTGCCGTCGGCCCACTCGTGGGTCGCGAGGCGCACCGACGTGCCGGAGGGAAGCGTGAGAACGGCGTCGAGAGAGGCCACCGCCAGGTGCCGGGAGGCCGGCGTCTCGCCGGCGACGACGAGGAGACCGTGGTAGCGGCGGGTGCGCAGGCCGCCCACCGTGCCCATGGCATAGCCGCCGCGGCCGTCGGGTATCAGCCACTCACGAGTGGCGGACTCGCCGAGGTGCCCGCACACCTGGGGGCCGAACGCCGTCCTGCGCAGCGTAGCCATCAGATGACCTCCAGTTCTCGGGCACAATCAATCTAGATGGCATCGGATTGTGGGGGTGAGACACGGCGTGGCGGAGCGCTTACGCCTGGCGCAGGCGGACTCCGGCGAGCAGCCGTGGCGGGCGTGGGGCCCCTATCTGGCGGAGCGCGCGTGGGGCACGGTCCGGGAGGACTACAGCGAGCACGGGACGGCGTGGGACTACTTTCCCCATGACCATGCGCGGTCGCGAGCCTACCGCTGGAACGACGACGGCATGGCCGGTATCTGCGACGACCGGCAGACGTTCTGCTTCGCGCTGGCCCTCTGGAACGGCAAGGACCCGATCCTCAAGGAGCGGATGTTCGGCCTCGGCGGCGACGGCGGCAACCACGGCGAGGACGCCAAGGAGTACTGGTGGTACCAGGACTCGACGCCCACGCACTCGTGGATGCGCTGGCGCTACCACTATCCGCAGGAGGCTTTCCCGTACGACCAGCTGGTGCGCGTCAACGGGCAGCGCTCGCGGGAGGAGAGCGAGTACGAGCTCGCGGACACCGGCATCTTCGACGAGGACCGCTATTGGGCGGTGACGGTCGACTACGCGAAGGCCTCGCCGAAGGACATGTGCATCGCGATCCACGTGGCCAACCGGGGACCCGAGCCGGCCACGCTGCACGTGCTGCCGACGCTGTGGTTCCGCAACACGTGGTCGTGGGGTCTGCCGAACCGTGCCGTGCCGTCGATCGTGGGGCGCCCGGGGCGGCTCGCGGGGCGGCACCGCACGCTCGGCAGCATCGTCCTGCAGGGCGACGACCGCGGTGAGCCCCTGCTCTGCGACAACGAGACCAACGCGCAGCGCCTGTGGGGCCAGCCGGGGACGACCATGTTCCCCAAGGACGGCATCAACGACTTCGTGGTCTCCGGCGCGCCGACCGTGAACCCCGCCCTGACCGGGACCAAGGGGGCGCTGCACTACAAGCTGACGCTGGGGCCGGGCGAGAGCCGGACCATTCGCCTGCGGCTGGCGGCCGACGACGACCAGGTGGGCGCGCTGGACCTGGCCGACGACTGGAACGAGGTCATGCGGGCGCGGCTCGCGGAGGCCGACGAGTTCTTCGACGACGTGATCCCGTCCGCCGCGTCCGCCGAGGAGAGATCCGTGGCGCGGCAGGGCATCGCCGGCCTGATGTGGGGCAAGCAGTTCTACCACTTCGACGTCAAGCAGTGGCTCACCGGCGACCCCGGCTCCGCGCCGCCACCGCCGGGCCGGCGCTACGGGCGCAACAACGCCTGGTGGCACATGAACAGCTTCGACGTCATCTCCATGCCCGACCCGTGGGAGTACCCCTGGTACGCGGCCTGGGACCTGGCGTTCCACTGCGTCTCCATCGCGCGCGTCGACCCCGGCTTCGCCAAGGCGCAGCTCGTGCTCCTGCTGCGCGAGTGGTACATGCACCCCAACGGCCAGATCCCCGCGTACGAGTGGGCGTTCGGCGACGTGAACCCGCCCGTGCACGCCTGGGCCGCGCTGCGCGTCTTCGAGATCGACGGCGGGCGCGACTTCGACTTCCTCGCCCGCGTCATGCACAAGCTGCTGATGAACTTCACCTGGTGGGTCAACCGCAAGGACGTCGGCGGCAACAACGTCTTCGAGGGTGGCTTCCTCGGCCTGGACAACGTCGGCCCGTTCGACCGCTCGGCCGCCCTGCCGGTGGCCGGCGTGCTCGAGCAGTCCGACGGCACGGGCTGGATGGCCATGTACGCGCTCAACCTGCTCGACATGGCGATCCGGCTGGCGCTGCACGACCGCACGTACGAGGACATGGCGACGAAGTTCTTCGAGCACTTCGCCTACATCGCCGAGGCCGCGTACCGGCAGGGCCTGTGGGACGAGGAGGACTGCTTCTTCTACGACCAGCTGCGCCTGCCCGACGGCCACAAGCTGCCGCTGAAGGTCCGCTCGATCGTCGGCCTGCTCCCGCTGGCGGCGACCACCCGGCTCAGCAAGGCCACCCTCGACCGGCTGCCCGAGCTGAGCGCCCGCATCCGCTGGCTGAGCGCGGCACAGGGTGAGATGGCCGACGTGATCAGCGCCCGGCGCCTCTCCGCGGACGGCCGCCAGCAGCGCCTGCTCGCCATGGTCGGCCAGGACCAGCTGCTGCGCGTCCTCGCGCGCATGCTCGACCCCGAGGAGTTCCTTTCCTCGTACGGGATCAGGACGCTCTCCCGCTCCCACCTGGAGAAGCCGTTCACAGTGTCGCTGGGCGGCTCGGACTTCACGGTCGGCTACGAGCCGGCGGAGAGCACCAGCGGCCTGTTCGGCGGCAACAGCAACTGGCGCGGCCCCATCTGGATGCCCGTCAACTACCTGCTCATCGAGGCCGTCCGCGAGTACGCGGGCTTCTTCGGCGCCGACATGAAGGCCGAGTACCCGACCGGCTCCCAGCAGAAGATCCCCCTGGCCGACATCGCCGACGACATCTCCCGCCGGCTCATCGCCCTGTTCCTGCCGGACGAGAACGGCCACCGCCCCATCTACGGCGCCTCGAAACTGCTGCAGACCCACCCCGACTGGAAGGACCTGGTCGTCTTCCCCGAGTACTTCCACGGCGACAACGGCGCCGGCCTGGGCGCCTGGCACCAGACGGGCTGGACCGCCCTGGTCGTCGACCTGATCCTGACGCTGCGCCGCTAACTCCGGAGCCCCTTGCGCAGGTCGAGGATCCCGACGGCATTGCCGAACGGATCCTCGACCACAGCACACCGCCCGACGGCGATGTCGAACGGCGCGGTCCGCACCCGCCCCGGATAGCCCCGAACCGCGGCATCGACGTCATCGACCAGGTAGTGCACGCTCACGTCAAGCAGCGCGGTATGCAGCACGATCTCGGCATCGGTCTCGGCCATCCCCAGGCCGATCGACTTCTCGTCCTGCCAGAGCCGCCGCAGGCCGAAGGTCTCGGTGTAGAAGGCCGCACCCGCCTCCAGGTCGGGCACGGTCACCATCACGCAGTCGATTTTGCGCAGCATCGCCAGGCACCTCCGTGAGAGATCCACACTCTCCTATCGGCCGCCCCGATGCCTGGGGCACCCCTCGCCCGAGCATCGGTCGCCGTTCTCACCGTCGCAGCTCCGCTCGGCGCGTGCCCGTCGGACGGCCACGCGTATCAAGGGCGCCAGCGTGGCGGCCACCAAAGCACGGACAACTCCATGCATGACGTCGGCGAGGATCTGGTCTGTGTCAAGCCACTTCATGGTGGTCATCTCCGATTGACGGCAGCTTTCGAACGGCCCGTGGTCGGGGCCTGCTCACAGAGAAGCCGTCCGACGTCCCGCACCCAAGCGGCGCGGACGATCTCGGAAATACCAGGCGATGAACGTAAGCTGTCGGACATCGTCGGACGCCGTCGGACAGGGCGTCGTCGTGTCATGAACGGGAGGACGGCATCCGTGGCTGATCGAGGAGATACGGAAACTCCGGATCCACGAGCTGCGGCCGACCCCGGGGAGTTGGCTCGTCAGCTTCAGCTTCTCCGAACCGTCGCCGGCTACCCGTCGGTCCGTGAGGTATCGCGCCGTACCGGAGACGGGCTGGGACGTGTCCCACCTTCGACGGTGAACGACGTACTCAGTGGAAAGCGTGGCCTGCCCAAGCTCGACAACTACATGAAGGTGGTGGCGGCGCTCGTTGCCATGGTGGGCAACGCCGACGTCGTGCCATGGCGGGAGGCTTGGGTCCGCGTCAAGCAGGAGGAACGAGGTCTGAGGCGAGCCTCGGCGATGCCTCCCCGTGTCGTATCGAACCTCGTCGAGCAGGAACACGGAGCCGGCGACGGTGAAGAGATCGTCCACGACGTGCGAGAAAGGGCGATCCGCAAGGCGGAAGACGACGTCAGGAGAATGGAGGCCACGTCCAGGAGGCCAAATTCTCGCTGGTCGGCAGCCCCATGACCCGTCGCATCGCGGAAGAGCAACTCAAGGCGGCGAAGAGGCGCTTGGCCAGGATCGATCCGAGTTCCTACCTGCTGTACTGAGCCGTTCGCCGGCTCAGTGGCTGGTAGCGACCTCGTGCCGAGGGTGCGGCGCTGGGTGGGAGTGGGCTCCTTCCGCCGCGCAGATGGGGCAGATGCGGGTCACGCCGTGGCGGTCGCAGTACTCGTTCGTCTTCTTGAAGGACATCAGGCCGGCCAGGAAACCGGTCAGCAAGGCGGCGGCGACGATGGCGAGGATCATGGGACTCTCCTCCCGGGCTTTCCTCTCACACGTCGCGGCGGTGCCGGGCGGTTCATAGGATCATCTCCATGGACTTCGGCGTCGGCTACTTTCCCACCCATGACGGCGTTCGGCCCGGCGAGATCGCTCGGCGGGTCGAGGAGCGGGGGCACGCGGCCCTCTACTTCGCCGAGCACACGCACATTCCGGCGAGCCGCGAGACGGCGTGGCCGGGAGGTGCCGTGCTTCCGCAGAAGTACTCACACACGTACGACCTGTTTGTGGCTTTGACCGCCGCGGCCGAGGCGACCAGCCGGCTGCGCATCGGGGCCGGTGTGTGCCTGGTGATCGAGCGTGACCCGATCACCACGGCGAAGGAGGTGGCCAGCGTGGATCACCTCAGTGGCGGGCGGCTGGACTTCGGCGTGGGCATCGGCTGGAACCGGGAGGAGATGCGCAACCACGGCACCGATCCGCGGACGCGGGTGCGGCTCTTCGGCGAGCGGATCAAGGCCATGAAGGAGATCTGGACGCGGGAGGAGGCCACTTTCCACGGCGAGTTCGTGAACTTCGACCGGATCTGGTCGTGGCCGAAGCCCGCGCAGAAGCCGCATCCGCCGGTGCTGATCGGCGGGGGCGGCGCGAGCGTCGTCGATCGGGTGCTGGAGTACGGCGACGGCTGGTTCCCGCAGTGGCGTGACGACAACATCGCCGCCCGGGTCGCGGAGTTGCGGGCGAAGGCGGACCGGTACATCCAGATCCAGATGCTGAGCGTGCCCGCCGACCCGAAGGCGCTCGAGCAGTGCGCCGAGGCGGGCATCGAGCGGGCGTCGGTGTGGCTGCCGTCCGGCCCGTGGAGTGTGGTGGAGCCGGCGCTGGAGAAGTGGGAGAAGGCGATCGGGGAGCTGGTCGGCCGGTGACGCCGGCGGAGCGTTTCGCCGGGCGGCCGGTGGCCCGCCTGGCCACGGTGGCGGCGGACGGGGCGCCGCATCTCGTGCCGATCGTTTTCGCCCTGGCCGGCGACGTGATCATCTCGGCGGTGGACGGCAAGCCGAAGCGCAGCCGGGCGCTCAAGCGGCTGGCCAACATCGCCGCCGAGCCGCGGGTCAGCGTCCTGGTGGACCACTACGACAGCGATTGGCGCCACCTCTGGTGGGTGCGGGCGGACGGCGTGGCCCGGGTCCGCGAGGACGAGCCCGCCGGCCTGCCCGAGTTGATCGCCAAGTACGAGCAGTACCGGGCGGCCGCGCCCGCGGGCCCCTACATCGAGATAACCGTGGAGAAGTGGTCAATGTGGGACGCCGCTGGCCACGGCGCGTAGCTTGTCCGGATTGGCCACGTTGTGGATCTCGGCGATCCGGCCGGCCGCGTCGTACGAGAAGGTGAGCGTCGAGATGACCCGGCCGGCGCCGGTGAAGACCAGGCCGTACCCGCCGTTGACCTCGGTGACGGTCACCGTCATCTCGGCCGGGGTGACTCCCTCGTACGAGGTCCGGGAGACCGCCGCGAGCCAGGTGGCCACCTTCTCGGCGCCGAGCACCGGCCGCAGCGCCTGGCGCACCTTGCCACCGCCGTCGGTCCAGAGCGTGACGTCCGGCGCCAGCAGCTCCATCAGGGTGTTGATGTCGCCGCCGGAGGCCGCGGCCAGGAACCGGTCGGTGACCTCGCGCTGCCGCCCCCGATCGGCCGCGAACCGGGGCCGCCGCGCCTGCACGTGCTCCCGGGCCCGGTGCGCGGCCTGGCGCACCGCGGCCTCGGAGCGTTCCACCGCCGCCGCGATCTCGGCGTAGCCGAAGTCGAAGACCTCGCGCAGCACGAAGACCGCCCTCTCGAGCGGGCTCAGCGACTCGAGCACGACCAGCATCGCCATCGACACCGAGTCGGCGTCGGCCGTCTCCGCGGTGGTCAGGATCGGCTCGGGCAGCCACGGCCCCACGTACGTCTCGCGCTGCCGCCGGGTCGAGCGCAGCTGGTCCATCGCGACGTTGGTGACGATGCGGGTCAGGTAGGCCTTGGGGTCGCTGACGCCCGAGCGGTCCGCGGCCGACCACTTCAGCCAGGCGTCCTGCACCGCGTCCTCGGCGTCGGAGGCCGAGCCGAGGATGCGGTAGGCGACCGCGAACAGCAGGTTGCGGTAGTCGTCGAAGGCGGAGGTCACCGGGTGTACCGCCCGCCGTGGGTCCAGAACGAGGCGGATCGGGGCATGCGCAGCATGCGGCGGAAGGTCGGCCAGGGGCTCGCGGTCACCGTCTCCTTGTACCGTACGGCCGCTCGGCCGGACAGGTAGGCGCGGCGCGGGCTGTCGTCGGGACGGGTGAACTGCACCACCGCGTCGCCGCGGCCGAGGCTCACCGGCATGTGGAAGTAGCCGAACCGGAACCGCTTGGGCCGCTTGCCGTCGAGCTCGCGGGCGATCGACATGGCCGCGTGCACGCCGGTCGGCATGCCGCCCTGGCAGGTGCCGTGCATGACGCCGTAGCGCTGCCGGATGTGGGCGGCGTCGCCGACGGCGTAGACGTCGGGGTGCGACACCGAGCGCAGGCTCTCGTCGGTGACGATGCGCCCGTGGTCGTCGACCGTGAAGCCGGCCCGCGCGGCGAGGGGCGAGGCCTGCACGCCCGCGGTCCAGAGCGTGTAGTCCGAGGGCACCGGCGTCCCGTCGTCCAGCACCACGCTGTCCGGCAGGACCTTGTCGACCGTGACGCCGCTCAGCACCCGCACCCCCAATCGGGTCAACGCGGCCGTGAGGTGCGCACGGGCCTTGACCGACATCGAGGCCCCCGGGGCCTCGCGGCCGATCAGCGTGACCGGGACGCCGGGGTGCGCCTCGGCGATCTCGGCGGCCGCCTCGACGCCGGTCAGGCCGCTGCCGCAGACCACCACGGGCCCGGTCAGGCGTTGCGGCAGCGCCCGCGCCTCGGTCCAGCTGTTGAGCGTGTACGTGTGGTCGGGCGCCTCGACCGCGGAGCCGAGCGCGAAGACGAGCTTGTCGTAGGGGAGCGGCTCACCGTCGACGGAGGCGACGCCGTCGGCCAGGCCGGTCACCCGGCCCCGGACGAAGCGGACCCGGCTGTCCTTGAGCAGCTCGGGGATGCTGAGCTCCGCGGTCGCCCGGCCGGCGGCGGTCATGTGCAGGCGAAGGCGTTCGGTGAACCGCTCCTCGGCGTTCACCAGCGTGATCCGTACGTCGTCGCGGCGGCGCAGACGGCCCGCCAGGTTGGTGGTAGCGGCCAGTCCGGCGTATCCGGCACCCAGAATGAGAATGTTCATGCCCGCGAGACGTGAGCAGCCCCCGCGGTTGTGACATCTAATCGCCGGAAAGATCTCGCCGGATGCTCCAGACGGCTCCGGCCATGGCCAGCAGGGTCCACAGGGTGAAGTGGAGCAGGCCGTCCGGCTTGCCGCTGGCCGCGTCGAGGAACGACGTGAACGGCCACGGGTCCTTCAGCTTGCCGAGCAGCCCCTCGACGAACGTGATCCACGAGATGTAGCCGACGAAGAGCCACAGCGGCTTGCGCACCACCGTCGCGTTCGCCACCCCGTACAGGGCGATCAGGGGCACCGCGACGATGGTGCCGGTGAACTGGCGGATGTCCTGGGGATTGATCAGGGTGAGGCCGCTGATCAGGGCGAGCGCCAGGGCCACCAGCACCGCCGCCACGCATTGGGCCGCCAGCACCTGCAGGCGCCGCGGGCGGCCGAGGAAGAGCAGCATGGCCGTGCGGTGCTGGTAGTGCGCCGAGGTGGTCACCACCGCGATGCCGAAGGCGCCCAGCCCGGCGAAGAGCGACCAGAAGTCGGCGCTGAGGAAGCTGAACAGCACGCCGAGCGTGATCGTGCCGGCGATCGACACCCAGCTGGAGCGGATCGAGAGGGTCCGGTAGAGCTCGCTGCGCACCACGGCGATCATGCGGCGCCCGCCAGCTCGAAGAAGATCTGTTCCAGCGTCGGGACGTCCAGGGCCAGTTCGTAGACGGGCTGCTGGACGGCGTACGCGATCTCGCCGGCGTCCTCCGGGGTCAGGCCGGTCACGTGCAGCACCTGCCCGTCCGTGGTCACCTCGGCGCCCGCGCGTTCGAAGGCGGCCCACAGGACGCGCGGATCCCGGCCGCGCACCCGCAGTCGCATCGTCTGCCGGCCGGTCAGGGCCTCGAGGGGCTCGGTCAGGCGTACCCGGCCGCCCGCGATGATCACCACGTCGTCGACCAGCTGTTCGAGCTCGCCGAGCAGGTGGCTGGAGATCAGCACGGTGCCACCCGCCGCGGCGTGGTCGCGGAGCAGGCCGCGCAGCCAGGCCATGCCGGACGGGTCGAGGCCGTTCGCCGGCTCGTCGAGCACCAGCACCTGAGGGCCGCCGAGCATCGCGGTCGCCACGGCGAGCCGCTGCCGCATGCCGAGCGAGTAGTCGCCGGTGCGCTTGCCGCCCGCGTCGGCCAGCCCGACGTACTCCAGAAGCTCCTCGACCCGGTCGCGGCCGGCGCCGCACAGCAAAGCCTGGGTGCGCAGGTGGCTGCGGCCGGTCTGGCCCGGATGGCTGATGCCCTGTTCGAGGACGGCACCCACCTGGGTGAGCGGCTTGTCGAGGTCGCGGTAGCGGCGGCCGTTGATCAGCGCCGCGCCGGAGGTGGCGCGGCTCAGGCCGAGCAGCACGCGCAGGGTCGTGGTCTTGCCGGACCCGTTCATCCCGAGGAACCCGGTCACGCGGCCCGGCGAGGCGGTGAACGTGACGTCCTTGACGGCGTCGATGCCGCCGTACGTCTTCGTCAGCTCGCGAATCTCGATCATCGACGGGCATTATTCCGTTCCGCGTCAAGTGAGTACGCGTGCTCATCCGCTGTGTCACCGCCGCGACGAGGATCGACGGCGTGACCGACAACCATGGCCCGGACCCCGACGCGATCGAGGTGGCCCGGGCGGACGCCGAGATCAGCGAGCTGATCCGCCGGCTGGCGGCGGCCCGGCACACGGTGACGGGGATCGAGGCGGCGATCGAGCAGGCGTGGCGGCGGCGCCACGCGGCCGACGCCCGGATGCGCGCGCGGATGGCGGCGCCGCAGCCGGCCGGCCGGGGCGTCCAGACCGTCCTGTTCCTGCTGGGCGGCCTGCTGCTGGCGGTGGCCGCCGTCGTGTTCACGGCGGTCGCGTGGGCGCAGTTCGGCGATGCGGGCCGGGCCGTGGTGCTGGCCGGGTTCACGGCGGTGATGCTCGCGGTGCCGCCGCTGGTGCTGCGGCGCGGCCTGACGGCCACCGCCGAGACGTTCGCCGCGGTGGGCGTTCTGCTCACGCTTCTTGACGGGTACGCCGTCTGGCACGTGTACGCGTTCGGATCCGTTCGGGCGTACGCGGCAGCCGTCTGCGCCGTCGCCGCCACGGTCGCCGTGGTCTACGGGCGCTCGACGGGGCTCGTCGCACCGCGGTATGCCGCCCTGCTCGCGGGGCAGCCGGTGCTCCCGCTGCTCGCCGCGATCGCCGAGCCGGGCCTCGCCGGGTGGGCGTTCGCCTTCGTGGGCGTGGCGGCGCTCGACGTGGGCGTGCTGGCCGCGGGACGGCTGCGCGTGGCCGCCTGCGTCACCGGTGGGGTGGCTGTGCTGATCGCCGCCTCGTGTGCCCTGATCGGGCTGGCCGTGGCGGACGAGGTCCTCGGCGCGGCCGGTCCGGCGGCCGGTCTGCTCGGCGCGGCGCTCGTCGTGGTCGCGGGCTCGGTGGTGGCCCGGCAGCGGATCGCGCGGGCGGTCGCGGCGGCGCTGCTGGTGGCGGCGTTCGTGGTCGCGGCCGGCCGGGTCGCCGTGCTGGCGAGCCCGTTGCCCGGGCCGGCCGACGCGGCCGCGGTGACGCTGGCCGCCGCCGTGCTGGTCGGCGCCGTCGCCGCGCGGCTGCCGCTGGTCGTGGCGCGGGGTGCGCGCGCCGGGGGACTGGCCGCCGGGGTGGTGCTCGCCGTGGTGGTGGTCGTGGCGACCGTGGACGAGGTGGTCACCGCCCGGGTCGGCTGGTCGCCTCCGGTGGCGCTCGCGCTGCTGGTCGCGGCGGCCGTCGCGCTGGTGCCGGTCGAGTGGCGCCGGCCGGTGGCGCTGCTCGGGGCGCACGCGGTGCTGGCCGACGCGGTGGTGCTGCTGGTCGCGCGGGAGCGGGTGACGGTGCTGGAGGCGTACACCCTGACGGCCGCGAGCGTCGCCCTCACCGCGGGAATCCTCGTCCGGCGGGCTCGCCCGGCGGCGGGAAGCTGGACCGCCTACGGCCCGGTCCTGGTGGTGGCGCTCGCGCCGAGCCTGATCTCGATCTTCGCGGGCGACGGGCAGCACCTGCGCCGCCTCCTGCTCGGCGCCGGCGCGCTGGTGATCGTGCTGGCCGGGGTCCGTGCCGGGATGCGCGCGCCGGTGCTGCTCGGTGGCGGGGCGGTCGCGCTGGTCGCGCTGCACGAGCTGGCGCCGGTGTGGGACCTGCTGCCGCGCTGGATCCCGCTGGCGGCGGCCGGGCTGGTGCTGGTGGCGCTCGCGATGACGCTGGAGCGGCGGCGCCGCGAGCTCGACCGGTTCCGGGCTGTGCTGCATCGCATGAGCTGATCCCTCATGCGGCGCCGCCGCCTGCCGATCGTGGGGCCTGTCATACCCCGAGATCGGAGGCCGGAATGTCCGCCGCGCGCATGCAGACGTGCTTCGGCGCGTGGATCGCCGCCCTCACGGTGGTGTTCTACGCGCTGCCGCAGTTCAGCATGTACTCGTGGGCAGTGATCGGCCTGTCCGGGGCGGCGGCCGTGCTCGTCGGCATCCGGCTCCATCAGCCGTCACGCAAGCTGCCCTGGTACCTGCTCTCGGCCGTGGTCGCCAGCTTCACCCTGGGCGACACGACGTACAACGTCCTCACCGACTACCTCGGGTACGACAACCCGTTCCCGTCGCTCGCGGACGTCTTCTACCTGATCGTCTACCCGATGCTCGCGGTCGCCCTGCTGGTCTTCATCAGGGTCCGATCGGGTACGGACAACCGCGCCGCGCTGCTCGACGCGCTGGTGCCGACGGCCGGGCTGGGGCTGCTCTCCTGGGTCTTCCTGATCGCGCCCTACGTGCACGACGCCGACCTCAACCTGGCCGACAAGCTCGTCTCGATCGCCTACCCGCTCGGTGACGTGCTGGCGCTGGCCATGTTCGCCCGGCTGCTCACCGCCGGCGGCCGCAAGCCCGCCGCGCTCACCATCCTCGTCGTCGGCGTCTCCAGCCTGCTGGTCACCGACGTCCTCTACGGCCTGCGCCAGCTCGCCGGCAGCTGGGCGGTCGGCGGCCCCGTCGACTCCGGCTGGATCCTGTTCTACACGGCGATCGCGCTCTCCGCGCTGCACCCGTCGATGCGCGACCTCACCGCCGGCGGCGAGCGGACCGACCAGGCGATCGCCGGCGGCCGCCGGATCGCCCTCATGGTCGCCGCGGCCCTCATCGCGCCGGCCATCCTGCTGGTCGAGGACCTGCGCGGCGAGGTCACCGACGCCCCGATGATCGCCACCGCGTGCGCCCTGATGTTCCTCGCGGTGATGCTGCGCGTCGCGGGGCTCATGCAGTCCCAGCGGATCACCGCCGCCCGCGAGCGCACGCTGCGCATCACCGGCGCCGACCTGGTCGCGGCGAGCAGCGAGGCCGACGCGTACGAGGCCCTGAAGAAGGCCCTCGCCGCCATCGTGCCCGCCGGGCAGCCGTGGTCGCACCACCTGCTCGTCGTCGACGCCAAGCCGGGCACCACCACGGGCCTGGTCGGCACCCGGCGCGTGCTGGTCGCCGACGAGCCCGCCGAGGTCTCGGCGGCGTTCGCCGGCTTCACCTGGGCGCTGTGCGCCGAGGCCATCGCGTCGCCCCGCAAGCCCGGCGAGCCGCGCCGGCACCGGCGGCTCTACCTGGCCGCGGACGACGAGGTGCTCAGCTCGCTCGAGCCCGCCTTCGTGGCCCTGATGACCCAGGGCACCATGGCCGTCGAGCGGATCAACCTGACCGCCGAGGTCAACCGGCGCAGCAGCGAGGACTACTTCCGCGCGCTGATCCAGAGCGCCTCCGACGTCATCATGATCGTCGGCGACGACGAGGTGATCCGCTACGCCAGCCCGTCGGCGCTGCCCGTCTTCGGCCACACCGACCTGGTCGGCATGCCGCTGCGCCGGCTGATCGCCGCCACCGACCACGCCGAGCTCGACCACCTGCTCGGCCAGGTGCGCTCCGGCAAGGGCCCGCGTGACGGCATCGACCTCACCGCGATCAGCGGCGACGACCTGCTGCTCCAGGTCGAGTGCACCTGCCGCGACCTGCGCGACGACCCCGCCGTGTCCGGGCTCGTGGTGACGATAAGGGACGTCACCGAGCGGCGCCGGCTCGAGAACGACCTGGCACACCAGGCGTTCCACGACGCGCTGACCGGCCTGGCCAACCGCGCGCTGTTCCAGAACCGCCTGGAGCACGCGGCGCGCTACGCCTCCGACCGGCGGCACGAGGTGGCCGTCCTCTTCATCGACCTCGACGACTTCAAGGAGGTCAACGACACGCTCGGGCACGCCGCCGGCGACCAGCTGCTGACCACGGTCGGCGAGCGGATCGCCGCGGTCGTCGGCCCGCTGAGCACGGTGGCCCGCACCGGCGGCGACGAGTTCGCCGTCCTGCTGGAGCAGGTCGACGCCGAGGCCGACGCCGAGCAGATCGCGGGCCGCATCGTGGCCGCGCTGGGCGAGCCGATCGAGGTCACCGACGCGACGGGCGCCACCCACCTGGTGCGCGGCGCGGCCAGCGTCGGCGTCGCCACGAGCGCGGAGACGGCCGGGATCACCGAGCTGCTGCGCCGCGCCGACGTGGCGATGTACGGCGCGAAGACCGAGGGCAAGAACACCTGGCAGCGCTACGAGGACGAGATGCACGAGGCGATGCTGCGCCGCCTCGAGATGCGCACCGCCCTCAACGAGGCGGTGCCCGGCGACCAGATGCGGCTGCGCTTCCAGCCCATCGTCGACCTGCCCACCGGCGAGGTGATCGGGCTCGAGGCGCTGGTGCGCTGGCAGCACCCGGCACGCGGCCTGCTCGGCCCGAACGAGTTCATCGAGCTCTCCGAGGAGAACGGCTCGGTGGTGGCGATCGGCGGCTGGGTGCTGCGCGAGGCGCTGCGCACCTTCGCGGAGTGGCGGCGCGCGGACGCCGGCGGGCTCATGCGCTACGTCAGCGTGAACGTGTCGGCGCGCCAGTTCCGCACGCCGGGCTTCGTCGACCAGGTCCGCGAGGTCCTGCGCGAGACGGGCGCCGACCCCCGCTGGCTGCTGCTGGAGATCACCGAGAGCCTGGTGCTGCACGACGCCGACCAGGTGTGGCGTGACCTCGGCGAGCTGCGCGCCATGGGCGTCCGGATCGCGATCGACGACTTCGGCACGGGCTACTCGTCGCTGAGCTACCTGAGCCAGATGCCCGTCGACGTCCTGAAGATCGACAAGTCGTTCATCGACGACATCCTGCACAGCCGCCAGCAGATGGCGCTGGTCGAGACGATCGTCAACCTGGCCCGCACGCTCGACCTCGCGGTCGTGGCCGAGGGCATCGAGCTGGAGGAGCACCGCGCCGCGCTGGTGGCGATGGGCTGTCCCTACGGCCAGGGCTACCTGTTCTCCAAGCCGGTCACGTCCGAGGAGTTCCAGTCCTCGATTCTCACGAAGGGTCTCTCATGAGCGACGGTCTCGAGTTCGTCAAGCGCGACGGCCGGTGGGCCGACCTGGAGCGGCTGCGCGCCGGCAACCCCATGTACGACGCCACGATCGAGGAGATCAACGGCCGCCGGATCCGGGTGGGCGACCACTGGCTCGCCGACTTCGCGTCCTGCAACTACCTGGGCTTCGACCTGGAGCCGGAGATCATGGAGGCGATCGAGCCCGAGGTGCGCCGCTGGGGCACCCACCCGAGCTGGTCGCGGCTGCTGGGCAACCCGGCGCTCTACCCGCAGATCGAGGAGAAGCTGACGGCCCTGCTCGACGCGCCGGACACGCTGGTGCTGCCGACGATCACCCACATCCACATGTCGGTGCTGCCGATCCTGGCCGGTCAGGGGCACATCTTCCTCGACTCCCAGGCCCACAAGACCATCTACGACGGTTCGATGTACGCCCGCGGTCTCGGCGCGACGGTGACCCGGTTCTCGTCGCTGGACGTGTCTCAGCTGCGCGACTTGCTGCGCGCGGCGCCCACCGGCGTCTCGAAGATCGTGGCGATGGACGGCGTGAACAGCATGACGGGCAACGCGCCCGACCTGGCGGCGTTCGCGGCGGTCTGCCGGGAGTACGGCGCGCTGCTGTACGTCGACGACGCGCACGGCTTCGGCGTGATCGGCGAGCGCGGGGCGAACGAGAAGTCCCCGTACGGCCTGCGCGGCAACGCGATCGTCAAGTACAGCGGCGAGACGTACGACAACATCGTGCTGGTCGGCGGCTTCTCGAAGAGCTATTCGTCGCTGCTGGCCTTCCTGGCCCTGCCGACGTGGCTGAAGAACCACCTGAAGGTGTCGGCGCCGCCGTACCTCTACTCGGGCCCGGCGCCGACGGCCTCGCTGGCGACGGTGCTGGCCGGCCTGTCGGTGAACGAGAAGCGGGGCGACGACATCCGCGCGACGCTCTACCGCAAGACGATGAAGGTCCTGGACCACGTGCGGGCGCTGGGCGTCCACACGCCGAACACGGGCAACACGCCGGTGATCGAGCTGCCGCTGGCTGAGGGCGAGGACATCGACGAGGTGGGCAAGCTGCTGTGGGACCGCGGCATCTACGTGACGCTGGCCGCGTACCCGCTGGTGCCGCGCGACCAGGTGGGCTTCCGGGCCCAGGTGACGGCGGCCAACGGCGACGACGAGCTCGACGAGCTGAACGCGGTCATCACCGAGCTGAACGCGGCGGGCAAGCTGCGCCGCGCCGTTTGAGGGCCGCGCTGTTTGAGGGCCGCGCTGTTTGAGGGCCGCGCCTCCACGGCACCCCTCCTTCCCCTCTGTGATGATCGGGGGATGCGACTTTCGATCTGGCCCTCGGCGGGGCAGAGCTTTGCGGGCGTGCTCGAGGCGGCCCGGCACGCGTCGGAGACCGGGTGGGACGGTGTGCACTTCGCCGACCACTTCATGCCCAACGGCGCTTCCGGGCCGGTCCTCGAGTGCGGCTCCGTCGTGGCGGCGCTGGCCGCGGCGGTGCCCAGGATCAGGATCACCACCCTGGTGTACGGCATGACGTACCGCCACCCCGCCGTCCTCGCGAACATGGCCGCGACCGTGGACCACATCAGCGGCGGCCGTTTCACCCTGGGCGTGGGCGCGGGCTGGCAGATCAACGAGCACGAGCAGTACGGCATCGAGCTCCCGCCCGTGAAGCAGCGCATCGACCGCTTCGTCGAGGGTGTGCAGGCGCTCCGGGGCCTGCTGCGCGACCACCGCACGACACTGCACGGCACGTACTACCAGCTCACCGACGCGGAGTGCGACCCGAAGCCGATCCAGAACCCCCTGCCCGTGCTGATCGGCGCGAAGGGCGAGAAGCGCATGCTGCGCATCGTCGCCGAGCACGCGGACGCCTGGAACACCTGGGGCGTCCCGTCCCACATAGCCCAGAAGTCCGCCGTCCTGGACACCCACTGCGAGGCGATCGGCCGCGACCCGCGCACGATCGCCCGCACCGCCCAGGCCCTGACGGTGGTCGACGGCGAGATCCCCGACGGCATCACCATGCCCGTGATCGGCGGCCCGATCCCCGCCCTGAAGGACGCGATCGCCGAATACGAGGCCCTGGGGCTGGACGAGCTCATCATCCCCGACGGCTTGCTGGGCACCGGCCCCGACCGTTTGAAGGCGATGGACGTCCTGCGGACTCTAGTCCGACCCTGACCGGCACAGGCCTGCCGCCATTCCATGTCCGGCCGGCCCACGTCGCGACCAGCCGTCCTTCCGGGCGGGCTGCCTGTGGTGGGGCGGCTGGCGTTTCCGGGCGGCGGCTGCCCATGGTGGGGCGGCCGGCGTTTCCGAGCGGCGGCTGCCCATGGTGGGGCGGCCGCGCTTCTGGGTGGCGGTTGCCCGTGGCGGGAGCGGCCGCGTTTTGGCGCGGCCGCCCCTGTCGATCAGCGGCGTGCGACGATGGCCTCGGCCACCTGGCGGAGCTGGTAGTGGTCCGGGTGGAAGCCTTCGGCGATGTCCGGGTGCAGACCCGCCTTGGTGCCTTCGAGCAGCATCTGCGTGACCTCGTCGACGCTCTGCCCGGCATACCCGTGCCTGATCCTGTCCGTTGCTGCCTGCAGGGCCGAGGAGAGCTGCTCCTCAAGCGGTCCGCGCAGCTTCTCCTCGACGGGGTTGAGGCTGTGCGGATCCAATGTGACCTGCGGCTCGGCCATGTAGCCCTCCCGTGTTCTCCGGCGCGACGCGGATACCCATCCGCATCACGCCGTTAAACGCTCACGCCCCCGTCCACGTTGTGTCCTCAGCGAACTCTCAGCCGCCGCGCGCGGCTTGCCGCCCCGCCGCGCCCGGCCCGACGCCGCGCCTGGCCCGCCGCCTCGCCGCCGCGCCTGGCCCGCCGCCTCGCCCCCGCGCCTGGCCCGCCGCCTCGCCGCCGCGCCCGGTCCGCCGCCCTGCCGCCGCGTCACGCCGCCGCGGTCCCGCTGCCGTGCGCTGCCGCGTCGGCTGGGCGGTCTTGCGGCGGTGCGTGCCGTCAGCCGCGGCCGCGCTTCAGCTCGAAGAAGGTGCCGATGCGGCTCAGCGGGACGAACGCGTCCCAGATCGCCAGGGCCTCGTCGCGCTCCGGGACCGCGCCGATGATCGGGCCGTGCAGGCCGCGTTCGGCGCCGTCCACGTGCAGCACCGGCGACCCGATGCCCGGGCCGGCCAGCGCGAGGGCGGCCTCGTGCGACTCGCGGACCGATTCGTCCCAGCTGGCGTCGTCGAGCACCGTTTTGGCGTCCTCGACTCCCGCGGCCTCGGCCGCCGCCAACACGAGATCGTCAGTCAGCGCCGCCCCGCCGGCGTGCACCCGGGTGCCGATCCCGGTGTAGAACGCCGCGACCGTGTCCTGCCGTCGATCGGCCCGCAGCGCCTCGACCAGGCGCAGCGCCCGGAAGGACGCGTCGGTCGCCGCCCTGTACTGCTCCGGGGTGTTGTCGCCGTTGAGGATCTTCAGGCTGAACGCGCGCCAGCTGACGGTCACGTCGCGCTCGGGGGCGACCGCGACCAGCCAGCGCGAGGTGCGCCAGGTGAACGGGCACGCGGGATCGAAGTAGTAAGTGGCCTCCATGGATCACAGCCTAGGAGCCGTTGAGCCTGCATTTCGCGGAACCGCCGCGGGTTTGTTTCGTCGCGCTGTGGGGCAGGAGGATCACTGGCCGTCGAAGTGATAGAGATCACTGCGGCGGACGTACGGCCGGATGGAGGGTCAATGGCGACTATCGACCGACATCCGCAAAGGCGCACCCTGCGTGCCCGGGCTCTCGCGGCGGGGGCCGCGATCGCCCTGGCGGCACCGCTGGCGGCCTGCGGATCCGACGACAACGGCGGCGTGCCCGTCCTCAACCTGTACCAGTTCCCCGTCGAGAACATGCAGTCGGTCATCGACATGTGCAACCAACAGGCGGCGGGCCGGTACAAGATCGTGTACCAGGTGCTGCCGCGGGCGGCCGACGACCAGCGGGTCCAGATGGTCCGCCGGCTCGCCGCCAAGGACGACAGCATGGACATCCTCGGCATGGACGTCACGTGGACCCAGGAGTTCGCGAGCGCCGACTGGATCAAGGAGTGGACCGGCGCGGACAAGACCGAGGTGGAGAACGGCACGCTGCCCGGGCCGCTCGCCTCCGCCGAGTATGAGGGCAAGCTGTACGCGGCTCCGAACAACACCAACGTGCAGCTGCTGTGGTACCGCAAGGACCTCGTGCCGGAGCCACCGAAGACCTGGGACGAGATGATCCAGATGTCCCAGAAGCTCAAGTCCGAGGGCAAGACGTACCAGGTGCTCACCATGGGCGCGCAGTACGAGGGCCTCGTGGTCCTGTACAACAGCCTGGTCGCCAGCTCCGGCGGCACGGTGGTCAGCGAGGACGGCAAGACCGCGGTGATGGACGCCGGCGCGATCAACGCCCTGCGAACCCTCAAGACCTTCGCGACCGCGGGTGTGACCAGCCCGTCGTTCTCCAACGCGCTCGAGGACGACGTGCGGCTCGCATACCAGAACGGCGGCGGCGCGTTCCAGCTGAACTGGCCCTTCGTCTGGCCGTCCATGCAGAGCGACGCCCCGGACCTGGCGAAGAACACCACCTGGGCGCGGTATCCGGGCATCGACCCGAACACCCCGAGCGTCACCACGATCGGGGGATCGAACGTGGCGGTCAGCGCGTTCAGCAAGAACCCGGAGCTGTCGTTCGAGGCGGCCAAGTGCCTGCGAGGCCCGGAGGCCCAGAAGTACTTGGCGATCAACGCCGGCCAGCCGCCGTCCATCGAGGCCGTGTACAACGAGCCGGAGATGGCCGAGGCGTATCCGATGAAGGACACGCTGCTCGAGGAGCTGAAGAACGCCGCTCCGCGGCCGCGCACGCCCGCGTACCAGAACCTCTCCACCGTGGTGTCCGCGCAGCTCTCGCCGCCCGCGAGCATCGAGCCCGACAAGACCGGGGCCGAGCTGAAGAGCTCCATCCAGGACGCCCTCGAGTCGAAGGGAGTGCTGCCGTGAGCATCTCCAGCACCACGCCGGCCGCGTCTCAGGCAGCCGAGCAGCAGGCCGTTCCCCGGCAGCGGCGCCGGCGCGCCGAGCTGAGCGAGGGCAAGAAGCAGGAGCGCAAGCTCGGCTGGCTGCTCTGCGCGCCCGCCGCGCTGGTGATGGTCGTCGTCACCGCCTACCCGATCCTCTACTCGTTCTGGCTGTCCCTTCAGCGCTACGACCTGAAGTTTCCGCAGGACCGGCAGTTCATCTGGTTCGAGAACTACGTGACCGTGCTGACCAACGGCTACTGGTGGACGGCCTTCGGCGTCACGTTGCTGATCACCGTCGTCTCGGTGGCGGTCGAGCTCGTGCTCGGCATGGGCCTCGCGCTGATCATGCACCGCACGCTCGTCGGGCGCGGCCTGGTGCGCACGTCCGCCCTCATCCCGTACGGCATCGTCACGGTCGTCGCCGCGTTCAGCTGGCGCTACGCGTGGACGCCCGGCACGGGCTATCTGGCGAACCTCTTCGCCCCCGAGGGCGCGCCCCTGACGGAACGGGCCAGCGCACTGGCCATCATCATCCTGGCCGAGATCTGGAAGACGACGCCGTTCATGGCTCTGCTGCTCATGGCTGGTCTCGCGCTGGTGCCCGACGACCTGCTCAAGGCCGCGTCGATGGACGGCGCGAGCTGGTGGCAGCGGTTCACCAAGGTGATGCTGCCGGTGATGAAGCCGGCGATCCTCGTCGCGCTGCTCTTCCGCACCCTGGACGCGCTGCGCGTCTTCGACAACATCTACGTGCTCACCAACGGCGCCAACGAGACGTCGTCGGTGTCGATGATCGCCTACAACAACCTGATCAAGGGGCTCAACCTGGGCATCGGCTCCACGATGTCCGTGCTGATCTTCCTGACGGTGGCCATCATCGCCTTCATTTTCGTGAAGCTCTTCGGCACGGCGGCGCCCGGCGCCAGCGAGGAGGGTCGACGCTAGATGGCCACCGCAACCACTTCCGCGAAGGTCAAATGGGGTTTCCTGGACGCGGTCGTCGTCGTCTTCGCCCTGATCCCGGTGCTCTGGATCGCGTCGCTGTCGTTCAAGACGACGCCGACGCTGACCGACGGCAACTTCATCCCGCGCGACTGGACGCTCGACAACTACAAACTGATCTTCCAGACCGACCAGTTCGTCCGCGCCCTGATCAACTCGATCGGCATCGCGCTGATCGCCACCGCGATCGCGGTGGTCCTGGGCACCATGGCGGCGTACGCGATCAGCCGGCTCGACTTCCCCGGCAAGTCGCTGCTCGTCGGGGTGTCGCTGCTGATCGCGATGTTCCCGCAGGTGTCGCTGGTGACGCCGCTGTTCAACATCGAGCGCAACATCGGCCTGTTCGACACGTGGCTCGGGCTGATCCTGCCGTACATCACGTTCGCGCTGCCGCTGGCGATCTACACGCTGTCGGCGTTCTTCAAACAGATCCCGTGGGACCTGGAGAAGGCGGCGAAGATGGACGGCGCCACGCAGGGCGAGGCGTTCCGCAAGGTGATCGCCCCGCTGGCGGCGCCCGGCGTCTTCACCACGGCCATCCTGGTCTTCATCTTCTGCTGGAACGACTTCCTGTTCGCCATCTCGCTCACCTCGACCGAGCGTTCCCGCACGGTCCCGGCGGCGCTGTCGTTCTTCACCGGTGCCTCGCAGTTCGAGGACCCCACCGGCGCGATCTCCGCGGCCGCCGTGGTGATCACGATCCCGATCATCCTGTTCGTGCTGTTCTTCCAGAGGCGCATCGTCGCGGGCCTGACGTCCGGCGCGGTGAAGGGTTAGGTATCCATGGCTGACATCGTTCTTGACAAGGTCACCAAGAGCTATCCGGACGGCACCGTCGCCGTGCACGGCATCGACCTGGAGATCGCCGACGGCGAGTTCATCATCCTGGTCGGCCCGTCGGGCTGCGGGAAGTCCACCACCCTCAACATGATCGCCGGCCTCGAGGACATCACCTCGGGCGAGCTGCGCATCGGCGGCCAGCGGGTCAACGACAAGGCCCCGAAGGACCGGGACATCGCGATGGTGTTCCAGTCGTACGCCCTCTATCCGAACATGACCGTCCGGGAGAACATGGCGTTCCCGCTGAAGCTCGCGAAGCTCGACAAGGCCACGATCAACCAGAAGGTGGAGGAGGCGGCCCGCGTCCTGGAGCTGACGGACTACCTGGACCGCAAGCCGGCGAACCTGTCGGGCGGTCAGCGCCAGCGCGTGGCGATGGGCCGGGCGATCGTCCGCAGTCCCAAGGCGTTCCTGATGGACGAGCCGCTGTCCAACCTCGACGCGAAGCTGCGGGTGCAGATGCGCACCCAGGTGTCGCGCCTGCAGAAGCAGCTCGGCACCACGACGGTGTACGTGACGCACGACCAGACCGAGGCCATGACGCTGGGCGACCGGGTCGTGGTCATGCGCGGCGGCCACATCCAGCAGGTGGGCGACCCGCAGACCCTGTACGACAACCCGGTGAACCTCTTCGTGGCGGGCTTCATCGGCTCGCCGGCGATGAACTTCCTGCCCGCGGCCGTCGAGGACTCGATGCTGCGCACGCCCCTCGGTGACCTGCCGCTGGGCGACCGGATGAAGCGCACCCTCGGCGCCGGCGACGCCCCGCGCCAGCTGATCGTCGGCATCCGGCCCGAGCACTTCGAGGACGCCAAGCTGATCGACGAGGCGCAGCGGGCGAAGGGCTTCGAGTTCACCGCCCCCGTCGACCTGGTCGAGTCGATGGGCTCGGACAAGTACGTCTACTTCACCGTCGAGGGCGAGCACGCCGCCGCGGCCGACCTGGAGGACCTGGCCGCCGACGCGGGCGGCGCGGACCTGCCGCCCCAGGACAGCCTGGTGACCCGCCTGTCGGCCGAGTCCCGCGTGCGCGACGGCGCCGACGCCCGGGTCTGGCTGAACCTCGACAAGATTCACCTTTTCGACCCGCGCGACGGCAAGAACATCACCCTGCACGAAGGCCGCGCGGCCGGCGTGGCCGCGTCCTGACCCACGCCCCGGCCCGTGTCCGGGACCGCGTCCCGGCTTACGGCCCGGCCTGAGTCCCGGCCCGCGTTCTGTCCCTCCGACGGGCGGGCGCCCGCTTCTCGGGCGCCCGTCCCTCGGGTGTGCGCCGGTCGACTGCGCGTTGGTCGGGCGCCCGTCCCTTGGGTGTGCGCCGGTCGACTGCGCGTTGGTCGGGCGCCCGTCCCTCGGGTGTGCGCCGGTCGACTGCGCGTTCGTCGGGCGCCCGCTGGTCGGGTATGCGCCGCTCATAGCAGCTCCGCGTCGTGGACGAGGATGGCCACCTGCACGCGGTTGTTGAGCTCGAGCTTGGCCATGACGCGCGAAACGTGGCCCTTCACGGTGGGCAGGCTCATGCGGAGCGTGGCACCGATCTGGGCGTTGGAATGGCCGTCGCCCAGGCAGATCGCCACCTCGCGCTCCCGGTCGGTCAGCACGTTGAGTTTGGCCCTGGCCTTGGAGCGGCGCGAGCCGGCCGCCGGGTCGGCCACGTGGTCGACCACCTTGCGGATCACCGCGGGCGACAGCATGCTCTCGCCCGCGGACACCCGGCGCACCGCCGTGATGATGTCCTGCGGCGCCGAGTCCTTCAGCAGGAAGCCGCTGGCCCCGCCCCGAAGCGACTCCACCACGTACTCGTCGATGTTGAAGGTCGTCAACACGATGATCTGCGGCGCCGAGGGACGGCTCCGGATGCGCTGGGTGGCGAGCATGCCGTCGAGCTTCGGCATCCGGATGTCCATGAGCATGATGTCCGGCCAGTTGGCCGCGGCCACGGCGACCGCCTCGATCCCGTTTTCCGCCTCCGCGACGACCTCGATGTCGGGCTGCCGGCTGAAGAGCAGTCGCAGAGCCCCGCGCACCAGCGCGTCATCGTCGACGATCGCCAGCCGGATCGGCCGCTTCTCGGTGATCACGCCCGCCATGGCAGCCAAGCCTCGAAGCGGAAACGATCGTCCTCCCGGCCGTACGTCACGTGGCCGCCCACCGACTCCGCCCGCTCCCCGGCACCGATCAGCCCCACGCCCGACCCCGGCACCCCGTCGTCCTCGATCTCCAGGTGATGATCGGAGAGCTCGGCGCCGCCGATCGAGCTCTGTGCCTCCTGACGCCGGGCCTCCTCGTGCTCGTGCGCGTCCGACACGTAGTTGATGACCTCAATGCGAAGGTGGCGCCCCGCGGCACCGTCGAGACGCACGTCCACCGACTTGCCGGGAGCATGCTTGCGAGCGTTGGTCAGCGCCTCCTGGATCAACCGGTAGGCCGTGCGGCCGACCACGGGAGCAGGCCGGACCGGTGGCTGTAGCCAGATGAAGTCGACCTTCATGCCGGAGGTGCGTGCGGCCTGCACCAGCTCGTCCAGATCGTCGAGGTCCGGTTGCGGTGGTTCCGCCTGCGCGCGGCCCGGACGGAGCACACCGATCGCCGCACGCAGCTCCTCGAGCGCGTCATGGGCGCTCAGCCGGATGGTCCGCGCGGCCGACGCGATCTCGTCGGCCGGCGCGTCACTGCTCACCTCGAGCGCGCCCGCGTGCAGGCTGACCATCGACATGCGATGCGCCAGCACGTCATGCATCTCGCGGGCGATGCGGGACCGCTCGGTGAGCCGTGCCTGGTCGACCCGCAGCTGCTGTTCCTCACGCGCCCGGCGCGCTTCCTGGCGCAGTGTCAGGGTCAGCCTGCGGTACGCCCGCAGGAAGAGCCCCCAGCCGATCGCGGCGAGCCCGGTGAAGGCCCGCATCACGACGTCGATCCAGAGCGGGAAGGGCGGGTGGTCCTGAAGCGTGTAGTAGACGACGCCGGTGCTGACGTGGGCCGCGGCGAGGAGAAGGACAACCCCGGCCCGGTAGCGGATCGCGACGGTGAACAGCGCGATCAGGATGGCGCCGGTCGCCATCACCGACACGGCGCCCAGGGGAAGCACGACGAGGCAGACACCGAGTGGCCACCGCCGGCGGAAGAACAACGCCAGGATGCAGGGCACACCGAGTGCCACGTCGGCCTGCCATGGGATGGGTGCCGACGGCGCGGTCGCGTCGCCGAGCGGCACCATGGCGGCGCCATAAGCCAGAGCGCACAGCACCGCTATGAGGTCGGCGACCCGGTCCCGGGTGGCCGACCGCTGGTCACCCGGCGGATCGGGCACCAGCAACCGGAACGACAACGACGACATGCCCCGCAGCCTACGAGGGTGAGCGTCCGTTGAGGACCTACCAAAGTATGGCCTCAACCCCTTCCGAAGGATCGTGTGCTCCGCCGTCTCCCTCGACGATCCTCTGCGGCATGCAACCGATTCCTCAGGCACCAAACCCGCTCCGGAAGGCACCAGTCCCGCTCCGGAAGGCACCAGTCCTGCTCGGGAAGGTGCCAGCCGTGCTCGGGAAAGCGCCAGTCCTGCTCTGGACAGTAGTCGCGGCCCTCTGGGGCGCCGTCGCGGGACTGTGGACACCGCGCGGTCCGATCACCATCACCGAGGCGGTCTGCTCGGTGGCGGTCAGCGCGGTGATCGGCGTGGCGGCCGGGCGTCTCACCCGCTCCCGGCTTGTGCTCCTGCTCGTGCCGGCGGCGTTCGTCGTGGCGATCGAGCTCGTCCGCACCCGTTACAGCGGTCCGTCCACCGGTCCGCCGCACGCCGGCCCGTTCGGATTCGTCGTGCTGGCCGCCGGACGCGGCGTGCAGGCCCTGCTCACTCTGCTGCCGCTGGTGCTGGGGCTCTTCGTGGGCAGGGGAGTCCCGCGGCGACTCGGGCAGGTGCTGGTGGCGTTGCCGGCCGCGGGCGTGCTGCTGGTGACCGCTGCGATCGCGGTCCCGGCACGCACCGCGCCCATCGCCGGCGGTGTCGCCGAGCTGGCCACGGTCGGCGGCCTCAACGTCATGATCCGGGGGCAACATGCCGATGCGCCCGTGCTGCTGTTCGTTCCCGGCGCGCCGGGCGGTTCCGAGCTCGGAGCCGTGCGCCGCCATCTCGAAGCCGTCGAGCAGCGGTTCGTGATGGCGACGCTCGATCGGCGCGGCGGCGGCGCGTCGTACCGCGTGCTCGATCCGACATCGCGCGCCACGCTCGACCGGATGGTGCAGGACATCGCCGACGTCGCCGATCATCTGCGGGAGCGTTTCCACCAGGACAAGATCTACCTGCTGGGCCACTCGGGCGGCTCCGTGCTGTCGGTGCTGGCGCTCCAGCGTCATCCGGAGAAGTTCGCCGCTTACATCGGCACGGGCCAGGGCGTCGATCTGCGGGCGAGCGACAGGCTTTTCTACGACGACATCCTGGCCTGGGCGCGGGCCACGGGGCGGGACGGCGTGGCGAAGCAACTCGCCGCCCAGGGGCCACCGCCCTACTCCGACGTCTGGGGATACGAGCCGATCATGCTGTACGAGAACGAGGCGTACGCGCAGCCGTCACTGGGCTTCGAGATCGGCGTCCGGGAGTACACGTTGCTGCAGAAGGCGCACACGATCAACGCGATCCTCGACACCTGGTCGGTGCTCTATCCGCGGATGCAGGAGATCGACCTGCGGCGCAGTGCGACGAGCCTGCCCGTGCCGGTCTGGTTCGTGCAGGGCGCCGACGAGATGCGCGGGCTCGAGGTGCTCTTCGACGAGTGGTATCCGACGGTGCGCGCACCGAAGAAGGAACTGGTCGTGATCCCCGGCGCGGGCCACCGGGCGATCTTCGAGCGGCCGGACCGACTCCTGGCGGTGCTGGACGATGTGCTGGCCGGCTGACACCCCGCCGGTCCGCAGCTCGGCGAGCGCCCACGGGGCAGGTACTCGCCGGTCTCCCCTTGTCGCCGGGCTCTACGCCCTGCGCAAACCGAGACGCTGTCCCGCCGGCGGAGGGAGACAGCTCTGCGGCACCGCGTTGATTGACACGGCCGCGCGGGTATTGCTCGGGTGCCGGGTCGATGGTGCGGGCCGGTGGCCCAAGCGGAGGCTCTCGATCCCCTTGAACCACCGGCAACCCTGTTCGCTACCCGTTCTTCGCGGGGCTAACCACATCAGACAGCAGTTGCGGGAGAAGTTCCGCGAGCACGGTCAGGCCGTCCCGGCTGAGCACCGACTCGGGGTGGAACTGCACGCCGGCGAAGCGTGGTCCGCGCAGCGCGTGGACGGCCGCGTCGGCTCGGTCGCGGGAGATCTGCACCTCGCCGTGTGGGGTGGTGAGGTCGTCCGTGTCCGAGACGGCCGCGAAGCTCGAGTAGAAGCCGACCCTTCGCGTCTCGCCGAAGAGATCGATGTCGCGGGCGAGTCCCTGGTAGGGGGCGTCACGGCGGCGCAGGGCGAGACCGAGCAGCACGGCGAGGATCTCGTGCCCGAGGCAGACGGCGAAGAGGGGCCGCCCGGCCGCCAGGCGCGCTTCGATGAGGCCGCGCATCACGGCCATCTTCGGGTCGTCCGGATCGCCCGGGTCGCCGGGCCCGGGACCGGCCACGAGCAGATCGGCGGCCAGCGGGTCGGCGGCCAGCGGGTCGGCGGCCAGCAGATCGGCGGCCAGCAGATCGGCGGCCAGCAGATCGGCGGTCAGCGGGTCGGCGGGCCGAGGGTCAGCGGGCCGAGGGTCGGCGGTCTCGGGGTCGAGGGCGAGTGGGCGAGGGAGGGAGTCGATCGCCGGTGACTGGAAGGTGGTCCACGGGGTCACGGTCACGGTCAGGCCGAGGGCCTTGAGCTGGTGGGCGAGCATGGCGGTGAAGGTGTCCTCGCCGTCGACGATCAGGGCGGTTCGGCCGGCCAGGGCGGGGACGGTCAGGGCGCCGGGTTCGCGGGAGTCGAGCCAGAAGCGGGCCAGGTCGTTGTTGCGGGCGGCCAGGGCGGCGCGGATCTCCGGCGACTCGGCCTCGGGGCGTGCGGCGGGGGTGGTCGCCGACGTGGCGCCCAGCGCGGCCAGGATGCCGGCGGCCTTGGTGTGGGTCTCGGCCACCTCGCCTTCCGGGGTCGAGTGGCGGACGAGGGTGGCGCCGACCGGCACGCGCAAGGTGCCGTCGGGGGCGATCTCGGCGGTGCGGATGAGGATGGGGGCGTCGAGCGTCTGGCGGCCCTGGTCGTCGTGGTCCAGCAGGGCCAGGACGCCGGCGTAGTAGCCGCGGCCGCGGCGTTCGTGGCGGGCTATGACCCGGCAGGCGTTCTCGATCGGGCTGCCGGTGACCGTGGGGGCGAACATGGTCTCGCGCAGCACGTCGCGCACGTCGAGGGAGCCGCGGCCGGCGAGCAGATACTCGGTGTGGGTGAGGTGGGCCATCTGCTTCAGGTACGGGCCGGCCACCTGGCCGCCGTGCTCGGCGACCGTGGCCATCATCTTGAGCTCCTCGTCGAGCACCATGTAGAGCTCCTCGACCTCCTTCGGGTCGTGCAGGAAGTCGAGGAGGTCGCCGGAGCCGTGGCGGAAGGTGCCGCTGATCGGGTTCATCATGGTGATCCCGTCGGCGACGCTGACGTGGCGTTCGGGGGTGGCGCCGATCAGCGTGCGGGTGCCGGTGTGCACCAGGAAGGTCCAGTACGTTCCCTGCTCGTTCGCGAGGAGGCGGCCGAAGGCGGCGCGGGCGGCGGCGATCGGGTCGCCGTCGACGGTGGCCTGGAAGACGCGGTGGATCACGAAGTTGGCGCCCTCGCCGTGGCCGATCTCGTCGCGCAGGACGTCCTCGACGATCGCGCCGTAGTCGTCGTCGGAGATGTCGAAGCCGCCGTCGCGCACGGTGAGCGGGGCGGCGGGGAAGGCACTCAGCGGTGCCGTGTGCCTCGACCGCACCACCAGGCACTCCAGTGGGGCGCCGTCGTCGACGCAGTCGAAGCCCCGCTCGGTGATCTGGCGGTAGGGGATGACGGCGAGGGTGGGACGGCCGCGGTGGAGGGGGATGTCGTCGAGGGTGGGCACGGTGACGAGGTCGCCGGTCAGCACCTCGACGTGGTCGGCGCCGTCCCGGTGGAGCA
>NZ_BOMI01000089.1 GCF_016862115.1 Paractinoplanes deccanensis | reverse complement strand
TGCCGTCCCGGCGGGGCTGGGCGAAAGGCCGCATGGTGGTCCTCTTTCGGGTCTCGGCGGCGCCGACCGAGGTCCGACCATGCGAAAACGGCCGCCTCGGGGAGGCGGCCGCGTGGATTTACGCGCGGGGGAGAGTGGCCGCCGGTCTGGCGGGCCACCACATGCTCAAGCGCGCGTGCAACATGCGGCCGAGCCTACGGCCCACCGGCAGCACGGCGCAACGAAGACGCGTGGCGAGCTTGTCCCGCGCCCGGGAAGGGCGCGGGGCCGGTGTCGTGGATGTCAGGCGAAGGCGAGGCGGACGGCGCTTCGGGCCCAGCGCATGCGGCCGATGGCGCAGTCCGGGTGCTCGCCGAACTCCTGGGCTACCAGTTCGGCGCAGCGGGCCTCGCCGAGGCGGTCGACCGTCGAGTTGACGGCGGCGCGGATGACCTCGGGGGTGGGGCTCTGCGAACGCTGCAGGTTCGAGACGAAGAGTGCTTCGGTGCGGATGGCGTCGATCACGGCGTGCATCGGGGACCTCCTGCCGGCTCGTGGCGAGTGGGCGTCTGCGAAACAGCACACCGGAGCTGGGGCGCAGGGCCGCTGCACGCGGGGTGCGGATCGGTTGCGGCGGAGCGGCCTCACAACTCGGACTAACGGGATATGGTCCCTATAAGTAGCGAAAGACGCGCGGGCCCACCTACCGAGGGAGATTGCCGTGACGGTGGTCTTGGTCGCCGACGACGACGCCGACATCCGGGACCTGGTGGCGTTCAAGCTGGAGCAGGCGGGGTTCGAGGTGATCGCGGTCGAGGACGGCCAGAGCGCCGTCGAGCAGGCCCGCGATCGGCTGCCGACGCTGGCGGTGCTCGACGTGTCGATGCCGGGGCTGTCCGGCATCGAGGTGTGCCGGATGCTGCGTGCCGACCCGGCCACGGCGGGGATTCTGATCATCATGCTGACCGCGCGCGTGCAGGAGCAGGACGTCGAGGGCGGGTTCAGCGCGGGCGCCGACGACTACGTGACCAAGCCGTTCAGCCCGCGCGAGCTGGTCTCCCGCATCCAGGCGCTGCTGAGCCGAGCCCGGGCGTGAGCGGCGCGCGGGCGGACGATGCGACGTGAGGGCTCGGTCGGCCGGCTGCTGACCAGGGCCTTCGGTGGCCTGGTCGCGCTGGTCGTCGGGTGCGGGGCGGTCGAGCTCGGCGCGGTGCTGGTGGAGCACCATGCCGAGCGGGAGCTCGCCGCCGAGGTGCAGCCGCTGCGCCTGGCCAACGCCGAGCTGCGGACGGTGCTCACCGACGCCCAGGCGGGGCTGCGCGGCTACGCGCTGACGGGCGACGGGCGCATGCTCGACGCGTACGAGCTGGCCCGCAGTGAATACGGCGTGGCGAGCGACGAGCTGCCGGACGACCAGGGCCACGAGCAGATCGCTCGGGCCGACGCCTGGTGGGCGGTCGCGGAGCAGCAACGTCAGGCGGCGCCGGGCAGTGCCGAGGCGATCGCGTACGCCGAGCGCGAGGCGACCCTGTTCCGCGCGTTCGCCGCCGCCAACGACGCGGTCCGGGACGCCGCCGAGGAGCGGGCCGTGGATCTGCGGGACCGGGCCGACGGGCTCCGGTGGCTGACCGTGATGGTGATCCTGCTGCTCACCGTCGTGATCGCGATCGCGGCGGCGCTCACGGCGATCCGCACCAGGCGGCAGATCGTCGAGCCGCTGACCGAAGTCGTGGCCGGCGAGGGCCGTCAGGGGCCGGCGGAGATCCGGGCCATCGCCGACGCGCTCGACGCCGCGGAGGCGCGCACCGAGGAGATGCGGCGCGCCGAGGAGCTGGTGTCCGCGCGGCTGCGCGAGATCGAGACGGTCAAGAGCGACTTCATGTCGACGGTCTCGCACGAGCTGCGGACGCCGTTGACCAGCATTTCCGGGTACGTGGAGCTGATGCGCGACGCGGAGCCGGGCCAGCTGAGCGCGTCGCAGGAGCGGATGCTCGAGGTGATCGCCCGCAACGCGCGGCGCCTGCGCGACCTGATCGAGGACATCCTGACGCTGTCCCGGATCGAGTCGGGCGACTTCCGCACGCTGCGCGGGCCGCTCGACCTGGCCGAGGTGGTGCTGCGGGGCGTCGCCGCGGTCGAGCCGATCGCGGCGAAGAGCTCGGTCCGGTTGCAGGTCGACGTGCAAGGGCCGGTGCCGGTACGAGGTGACAGGGCCCAACTCGACCGCGTGCTCGACAACCTGCTCTCGAACGCCGTCAAGTTCACGCCGTCCGAGGGCGTCGTGACGGTCACCGCCGAGCGGCGCGGCGACAACGCGGTCCTCGTGGTCGCCGACACCGGCATGGGCATCCCCGAGGCCGATCAGGAGGCCCTGTTCGGCCGATTCTTCCGGGCCGGCAACGCCATCCGCCAGGCGGTGCCCGGCACCGGTCTCGGCTTGGCGATCGTCCACACGATCCTCGGCAACCACGACGGCACCATCGAGGTCCGCTCCACGGAGAACGTCGGCACCACCGTCACCGTGACCATCCCCGCCATCGACGCGATGACCGAAATGTCCGCAATGAGCGGCGCAGGGGAAGGGTGACCGCGATGGGAGGCCGGCCGCTGGGTGGGGGAGGGTGACCGTGTAGGTAAGCCGGCCGCTGGGTGGGGGAGGGCGACCGCGAAAGGTAGCCGGCCCGCTGGGTGGGGAGGGGCGACCGCGAACGGGAGCCGGCCCGCTGATCGGGGGAGCGGCGATCGCGAGGGTGAGCAGGCCCGGCGGCGCCCGGCGGGGCGCCGCCGGGACGGTCAGAACTCGAGGACCGCCTGGAGCTCCTGGCGCTGCCGGGAGGCCAGGCCGGTCAGGAGCTGAGGACCCTCGTCGAACGGGACGACGGCCGTGACCAGGTGCTCGCGGATCAGGGCGCCGTATTCGCGCAGCAGCTCGACGGTGGCCGCCGAGAGGCGTTCGCGGTCCCAGGCCGGCGCCAGGCCGCGCGGCACCCGGCCGATCTGGGCGCAGCGGATCGCCAGGCCGTTGTGGTGGAACTCCGCGCCCAGCTCCAGGTCGGTGGCGCCGCCCTGATAGAACGCCAGGTCGATCACCGTGCCCTGCGGGCGCAGCAGTCGCAGGGCCTGATGCAGCGCCGACGCCTGGCCGCGGCACTGGAAGACCACGTCGGCGCCGCGGTCGTCCGCCGTGTGCCGCCACGCGGTCTTCAGGGTGACCGCCGGGTCGTCCGCCTCCGGGTCGAGGGTCTCCAGGCCCAGCTTGCCCGCGATCGCCCGCCGGGACGGGGTCGGGTCGACCACCACCACCGAGGCCGCGCCGTGGAGGCGGGCGAACAGCGCCGTGAGCAGCCCCACCACGCCGGCGCCCGTGACCACCACCCGCCTGCCGGCCACGCCGTCGTCCAGCCCGCGCACCGCGGGGCCGTGCGCGTCGAAGGCCGCGTGCAGCAGCCCGTTCGCGCAGATCGGCCCCATGTGCGCCACGTAGATGCCGAGCAGCGGGTCCAGGTCGGGCGGCAGCGGCACCACGCGGTCACGCAGCGGGTCGCCCGTGTAGCCGGTGCGGTGGCCGTACGTCATCGCCACGATCGCACCCTCGGTGACCGCCGGGGTGTGGCTCTCGACCACCCGGCCGACCTCCATGTAGCCCAGCCGCCGCACCGGGTAGGCCGACGCCGGCTTGTCCCCGAACAGCCCCAGCACCGGGTCGAAGCCCGCGTGCAGGGCCGGGTTCGTGCCCTTCACGAAGCTCAGCTCGGTGCCCGCCGAGATCCCGCTGTAGAGCGTGTGCACCCGGAACGGCCCCGGCTCGACCGCCTCGTGCACGATCTCGAGTCGCCCCGGCCCGGCGACCACGAGGTTGCGGTCAGACATCGACGGTCCTCCCGGTCGCGGCCGCCGACGCCACGGCCAGCGCCAGCGTGTGCGTGCGCAGCGCTTCCGCGTACGGCACGCGAATGCCGGACCGGTCCCCCGAGCGCACCGCGGCGACGAAGGCCGCGTCCACCGCCACCCGCGCGGACGCCGGGTCACTGTCCACGGTGGTGACGCCGTCCTTCGTGCGGATGGTGAGCCCGTCCTCCGTCACGGACAGTGCCAGCCCGTCCGCGTAGATCTCCAGCCCCGCGCGCTCCTTCCAGCCCAGCACGCAGGTCGCCGCCAGGGTGCCGACCGCGCCCCCGGCGAACCGCAGCGTCGCCACCGTCGAGCCGTCGATGTCCGCGCCCTCGACCGCCGGCGGGATCCCGCTGCCCATCGCGCTCACCTGTGTCACCTCGCCGGCCAGATGGCGCGCCAGGTCGAGCACGTGCGCCGCCTGCTCGACGACCGGCCCGCCGGAGCGGTCACGGTGGGGCCACCACCCGACCGGCGGCACCTTGTCGAGCCACGCCCCGGTCACCAGCCGCACCTCGCGATCCGCGAGCAGCTCGCGCGCTTTGTCGACAATGGCCAGATATCGCCAGTGGTGACCCACCGCGGTGAGAATCTTACGCTCGGCTATATCTGCTGCCAGCGCGACGGCTATGTCCCGATCGAGCGCAATGGGCTTTTCGACGAAGAGCGGCACACCGGCTGCGATCACTTCCCGCTCCGCGGGACCGTGCGCGAATGGCGGCACACACACGTAGACCGCGTCGACGCCCTCCGACAGCACCGCTGTCACGTCCGGCAAGGCCCTCGCCCCGTACGCCGAAGCCAGCTTCTCCGCCGCCGCCGGATCGACGTCCGTCACGGCCGCCAACTGCACTTCCGGCAGTCCCGAGAGCACCTGCGCGTGCCGCTGCGCGACCCCGCCCGCTCCGACCAGCCCTATCCGTACCGCCGTCATCCATCCCCCAGCCATCGCACAGATCCGACGGGCCGAGATCTCCCCGCTGAAAAGATCCCGAAACCTTGATCAGTGTTCTCCCAGGCAGGCGTCGCTTGATTGTCACCGCGAATCAAGATTGACGGCCGGTGTGCCGGGAACAGCGTGGCGATCTTCAGACACAGACGTTCGGGGGGTTCCATGCAGAAACTCAGCGCCCTACCCGTGGTCGAGGCCTGGGCGACCTACCGCACCGGTAACGCGACACAGTGGACGGCGCGGCAGCTCGCCCGCCGCAAGGGAGACACCCGGGTCAGCGTCGTGATCCCGGCACGCAACGAGCAGGCCACCGTCGGTGACATCGTGGCCGTCATCCGGCGCCGTCTCGTCGAGGAGGTGCCGCTGGTCGACGAGATCCTCGTGGTCGACTCGCGGTCCACGGACGCCACCGCCGAGGTGGCCCGGGCGGCCGGCGCCCGCGTGGTCGAGCAGGACACGATCACGCGGGGCCTGCCCCGGATGGAGGGCAAGGGCGACGCGCTCTGGGCCGGGCTCGCCGCGAGCACCGGCGACGTCGTCGCGTTCGTCGACGGCGACCTGCGCGACTTCTCCGAGAGCTTCGTGACCGGGCTGCTCGGCCCGCTGCTCACCGACCGTTCCGTCGAGTTCGTCAAGGGCTTCTACCACCGGCCGCTGGTCGGCGCCGCCGGCGTCGAGGTGGACGGCGGCGGCCGGGTCACCGAGCTCGGCGCCCGGCCCCTGATCAACCTGTTCTGGCCGGAGCTGGCAGGGTTCGTCCAGCCGCTCGCCGGGGAGTACGCGGGCCGCCGCGCCACCCTCGAGCGCATCCCGTTCGTGTCCGGCTACGGCGTCGAGATCGCCATGCTGATCGACCTGCTCGACCTAGTCGGCCTCGACGCGCTCGCGCAGGTCGACCTCGGCGAGCGCCACCACCGGCACCAGAGCATCGACGCCCTGGGCCGGATGTCCGCGCAGATCATGGTGACCGCCTGGAGCCGGCTGCACCGGCGCGGCCTGGTCGCCGACGAGCTGCCGCCGACCACCCTGCTCACCCAGTTCCAGCGCGGCGGCGGCGAAGGACTGCCGCACTTGAACCGGGAGATCGTGGTCACCGACATCGGCGTCACCGAGCGCCCGCCGCTGGTCACCCTCGACCGCGAAGCGGTGCGCGCCGCATGAGGGTCCTGGTCAACGCGGGACCGTGGCTGCCCGTGCCGCCGCGCGGCTACGGCGGCATCGAGAACGTCGTCGCCACCCTCGTGCCGGAGCTGCGCGAGCTCGGCGTCGAGGTGGTGCTCGCGACCGTCGGCGACAGCGAGCTGCCGGTCGACGAGCGGCTCGCGGTCTATCCCCGGGGGCAGTTCCCGCTGCTGCAACGCCCGTACAACCAGGTCTGCGGGGTTGTGCCCGCCCATCAGCACGCCATCGTGCGACGGGCCGAGCGCGGCGACATCGACCTGGTGCACGATCACGTCGAGGCGGCGGGCCTGACCATGCTGGCGTCGCTCGGCCTGCCGTCGCTGCACACCCTGCACTGGGATCTGCGCAAGCATCCCGAGCTGTACGGGTCGATCAGCGGCCGGGTCCGCGTCAACGGCGTCTCCGCCGACCAGCTCACCCACGCCCCGGAGGCGCTGCGGCGGCACTCGGTGGGTCACGTGCACCTCGCCACGCCGCTGGCCGTCGGTGCGGACCGCCGGGATCCGGTGCGCAAGGAGGCGTACGCCGTGGTCCTGGGCCGGGTCAACGCCGGCAAGGGGCAGGACCTCGCCGCCCGGCTGGCCCACGAGAAGGGGTTCGACCTGGTGCTGGCCGGTCCGGTCGGGCCCTGCCACAACCCGGAGGACCTCGCCGCCGCCGACCCGCAGAACCCGGACGTCGCGTTCTGGCACGAGAGGGTCGCGCCCTACGTGGACGGCGTGCGGGTGCGCTGGATCGGCACGGTCATGGGCAAGGCCCGCGACGAGCTGGTGGCCGGCGCGCGGGCGGCGCTCTTCCCGCTGCGCTGGAACGAGCCGGGCGGCACGGCGGTGGTCGAGTCGCTGGCGCTGGGCACGCCGGTGGTCGGCATCGCCCGCGGCTGCCTGCCCGAGCTGGTCGAGCACGGCCGCACCGGCCTGCTCACCACCGACGAGGACGAGCTCGGCGAGCTGGTCGGCGCCGCCCGGGACATCGACGAGCGGGAGTGCCGCGCGCAGGCCGCGAGGCGCTTCACTCCGGCGGTGATGGCCGCGGCGTATCTGCGGATCTACGAGTCGCTGACGTAGCCGGGTCCTCGGCGAGGACCGGGTGGCGCAGGCCGGGGTGATCCGCGGGCAGGGACCTGCGGATCACCCACCAGCTCACCGCGAGGCAGGCGGCGACCAGCGGCCAGGTCAGCGCGATGCGGGCCACGCCGAGCGCCGCGACCTGGTCGGCGGCGTAGAGCGGCAGGAACACGGCGACCCGGATCAGATATTGCAGGACCCAGATCCAACTGCCCCGCATGTACGCCCTGAGCAGCGCCGGGTCGCGCCGCCACCGGGTCTTCTGGCCGAGCACCGCGCCCACGATCACGCCGAGCAGCGGCCACCGGATCACGATGCTGACCGCCCAGGCCAGCGCGCTCGCCGCGTTGCTGAAGAGCTGCAGCAGGAAGAAGTCGGCGGCGTTGCCGGTACGCAGGGCGATCAGCGCCGCCACGCAGACGCCGAGCAGCCCGATGAGCACGGCCCGCGGCTTGTCGCCGTGCCGCAGCCGCCACCACGAGATCGCCAGCGCGCAGACGACCGCCACCGCGGCGCCGGCCCAGATCGACCGGCCGGCGACCAGCCACCCCACGACGTAGCCGGCCGCCGGCACTGTCGCGTCCACCGCGGCGCGCCGCCCGTTCAGCAGCTCCGCCAGCGACTCCGGCTGCGCCATCCCCAACCCCGTCCGTCGGAAGTTAGGAAAGCCTAACCGCAGGCCGGCGATCGGAGGCTACGGGGTGATGCTCCACTGCTGGCAGGCGTTGCCCAGCGACGTCCATTGCCGGATGGCGGTAGCCCTGCGCGGTGGTCTCGTTGGCGTGGTAGACCAGCCACGTCTCGCTGCCGTCGGGCGAGTGGAAGAAGCCCTGCCCGCCGACGCCGTAGACCCCGTTCGCGTCGCTGCGCTGGAAGATCGGCGTGCTCTTCTTGGTCCACGACGAGGCCGCGAGCGGGTTGCTGCCGGTCAGGGTGAGCATGCCGAGCTTGTAGTCCGGGGTGTTGCATGAGCTCGCCGAGAAGGTGAGATACGTGACCCCGTTGCGCTGGAGCACGTACGACCGCTGGCCGTCGCAGCAGGCCGATGGCCCCGCCGAGTAGTAGAGGTACCAGCGCGACCCGATCTTGTGCAGCGACGGCGCCCAGACGTTGCAGCAGTTGGCCGACCCCGACCCGGTGTGCACGACGGTCTCGGCGGCCCCGGGCAGCGCGGCCACCGAGGTGGCTCCCTTTGCTGACGATCTGCGAGTTACATAGAGATACGTCAATGCGTGATAGCCCGGGCGCGTCGGGTGGTGAGTCGCGCCCGGGCTGGTGAGGTGCGTTTATCGCGCCGTGGTGAAGCGGCGCAGGCGCAGGCTGTTGGCGACGACGAAGACCGACGAGAAGGCCATCGCGGCGCCGGCGATCATCGGGCTGAGCAGGCCGGCGGCGGCCAGGGGGAGGGCCGCCACGTTGTAGGCGAAGGCCCAGAACAGGTTGCTCTTGATGATGCGCAGGGTGCGGCGGGACAGGCGGATGGCGTCCACCGCGGCCATCAGGTCGCCGCGGACCAGGGTGAGGTCGGAGGCCTCGATGGCCACGTCGGCGCCGGTGCCCATGGCCAGGCCCAGGTCGGCCTGGGCGAGGGCGGCCGCGTCGTTCACGCCGTCGCCGGCCATGGCGACCACCTTGCCGTCGGCCTGGAGGCGCTTGACCACGTCGACCTTGCCGGCGGGCAGGACGCCGGCGATCACCTCGTCGATGCCGGCCTCGGCGGCCACCGCGCGGGCCACCGTCTCGTTGTCGCCGGTGAGCAGCACGGGGGTGAGGCCCAGGCGGCGCAGGGCGGCGACGGCGTCGCGGCTGGTCGGCTTGATCGTGTCGGCCACGGCGAGCACGCCGCGGGCCGCGCCGTCCCAGCCGGCGACGATGGCCGTGCGGCCCTGGGCCTCCGCGGCCTCCACGGCCCGGCCGACCTCGGCCGGCACGGTGAGGCCGGCGTCGCGGAGCAGGGCCGGGCGGCCCGCGTACACCTCGTGGTCCTCGACCCTGCCCCGGACGCCGAGACCCTCGAGGCCGGCGAAGTCGCTGACCGGCGGGAAGTCGCCGCCGCGGGCGATGGCCCGGGCGATCGGGTGCTCCGAGGCGGCCTCCACGGCGCCGGCGAGGCGCAGCAGCTCCTCGGCGGTCGTGCCCTCGGCGGGCGTGACGTCGACCAGGCTCATCCGGCCGGTGGTGACGGTGCCGGTCTTGTCGAGGACCACGGTGTCGACGCGGCGGGTCGACTCGAGCACCTCGGGACCCTTGATGAGGATGCCGAGCTGGGCGCCGCGCCCGGTGCCGACGAGCAGGGCGGTCGGCGTGGCCAGGCCGAGGGCGCACGGGCAGGCGATGATGAGCACCGCGACGGCGGCGGTGAACGCGGCGGTCCAGCCGTCGCCGGTGCCCACCCACCAGCCGAGCGTGGCGATGGCGAGCGCGATGACGATCGGGACGAAGACGCCGGAGATGCGGTCGGCGAGCCGCTGCACCTCGGCCTTGCCGGTCTGTGCCTGCTCGACGAGCTTGGCCATCTGGGCGAGCTGGGTGTCCGCGCCGACCCGGGTCGCCTGGACGACGAGCCGGCCGCCGGCGTTGACCGTGGCGCCCACCACCGCGTCGCCGGGGCCCACCTCGACCGGCACGCTCTCACCGGTGAGCATGCTCGCGTCGACCGCCGACGTGCCGTCCTCGATCACGCCGTCGGTGGCGACCTTCTCGCCGGGGCGGACCAGGAACCGGTCGCCCACCGCCAGCTGCGCGACCGGGACGCGCACCTGCTTGCCGTCGCGCAGCACCGTCACGTCCTTGGCGCCGAGCTCCAGCAGGGCGCGCAGCGCGGCGCCGGCGCGGCGCTTGGAGCGGGCCTCGAAGTAGCGCCCGGCCAGGATGAACGTGGTCACCCCGGCGGCCGCCTCGAGATAGATGTTGCCGGCGCCGTCGCCGCGGGCGATGTCGAGGCTGAACGGGTGGGTCATGCCGGGCGTGCCGGCCGTGCCGAAGAACAGCGCCCACAGCGACCAGCCGAACGCCGCGAGCGTGCCGAGCGAGACGAGGGTGTCCATGGTGGCCGCGCCGTGCCGCAGGTTGATCCAGGCGGCCTTGTGGAACGGCCACCCGCCGTAGACGACCACCGGCGCGGCCAGGGTCAGTGACAGCCACTGCCAGTAGTCGAACTGCCACGCCGGGACCATCGCCAGCAGGACCACCGGCACGCTCAGCGCGATCGAGATCCACAGCCGGGTCCGCGCCGCCGCCAGCTCGTCGGCCGGGGCGGCCTCGGCGGCCGGCTCGGGGGAGGGCAGCGCGGCGGTGTAGCCGGTCTTCTCCACCGTGGCGATCAGGTCGGCGGCGGTGGCGTCGCCCTCGACCGTCACGGTGGCCTTCTCGGTGGCGTAGTTGACCGTAGCGGTCACGCCCTCCATGCGGTTGAGCTTCTTCTCGATCCGGGCGGCGCAGGAGGCGCAGGTCATCCCGCCGATCGACAGTTCGATCAGATTCGGTACGGCGGGAAGAGGCTTCACGGTTGCCATGATGCGCTCCTTACGGGTGGGAGTGGCCGTCGGCGTCGTGGCCCGCCGTGCTCGGCGCGGGCTTCGGAGCGGCCGGCCGTGGAGCGGGCGCTCCGGCGACGGCGGTGAAGGCGGCGGTGCGGACCACTCCGCCGTGCTGGAAGTCCAGGTGGAGCCGGTAGGTCCCGGCCGACGGCACCTCGGCGTGGAACGCGATCTCCGGGCCGGCCGGGGTGCGGCCGTCGCCGGGCGCGCCGTCGGGGTGGACGTGCAGGTAGGCCAGATCGCCCTCGCGCAGCGCCACCAGGTGCCCGTACGCGCCGAGGTAGGGCTGGAGGTCGGTGACCGGCTTGCCGTCCTTGCGCACCGACAGAGTGACCTTGGACGAGCCGCCCGGGGTCAGGTCGCCCGCCAGGGTGACGTTGTAGCCGTCGACCGTGGCGGTGCGCTGCGGCGCGGGCAGCGGCCGGGGCTGGTAGTCGCCCGGCGCCGGCACGTCCACGCCGAGGGTGAGGCCGTCGTGCCCGGCCGGCTGGAAGTCGGCGAAGACGCGGTACTGCCCCGGTGCGGCCACGGCGAGCGGGATCGACCAGGTGCCGCCGGCGTCGAGGGTGGGGTGCACGTGCTGGAAGCCGGTCAGGTCACGGCGCACCACGATCAGATGCAGGTCCTTGTCGTGGCTGGTCGTGTAGCCGGTGACCGGCTTGTCGTCCGGGCCGAGGACCTGGAAGCGGAACGGTTGCGGCGCCCCGGTCGCCAGGGTGGCCGACAGCGGCGCGAGCCGGTAGCCGTCCTGGGCGACCTGGAGGCCGGCGGGCACCAGGCCGGCGCCGGTCGGTGCGGTGCCGGCGGCGTGGCTGTCGGCGTGCGCGGTGGGCTCGGTGCCGGTCCCGGAGGGGCCGGCGAGGCGGCCGGCGCCCAGCGCGGCCGTGAAGACCACGGCGAGGCCGAGCGCGTAGGCGCCGAGCTTGACGGGTGTTCGCATGGTCACCTCACCAGCTCGTAGCCGGCCTCGTCGACGGCCGCGGCCACGGCGTCGTCGTCGAGGGTCTCGGCGCTCGTCACGGTCACTCCGCCGCCGGCCAGGTCGACCCGCACGCCGGTGACGCCGGGCAGCAGCTTGATCTCCGAGCTGACCGCCTCGACGCAGTGCGAGCAGGTCATGCCGGTCACCGTGTAGGTCTTCGTCGTCGCCATGGCGCTTCCTCCTCGGATCGAGTCTACTACCGGTACCCCCTGGGGGTACATCGGCCATGGACGTCAGCATACCCACCGGGGGTATCCTGTCAACCGCGAAAGGCCGGTGATCCGCGAAGGATCACCGGCCCGGGGGGTCGCCGCTATCGGTAGCTGATCGACTCGCTGACCTCGCGCCATCGGGCGTCCGAGGCCGCCACCGCGGCGGCTGCCTGCCCGGCCACCTCGACGGCGTCGGCGCCGAGCAGCAGGCGCACCGGCGGATCCGCCTCCTCGACGAGATCCATCAGGACCTGGGCGATCCGTGCGGGATCGCCGGGCTGCCGCCCGCTCGCAGCGCGCAGACTCGCCTCGACCGGCTCGATGACCTGGCGGTACGCCTCCGTCATCGGATAGGTGGTCATCGAGGAGCCCGCCCATTGCGTACGCATGCCGCCCGGCTCCGCGACGGTGACCTTGATGCCGAGCGGGGCCACCTCCAGCGCCAGCACCTCGGAGAAGCCGGCGACCGCCCGCTTCGCCGCCTGGTAGGCGCCCAGCCCCGGCACGGCGACCCGGTCGCCGACCGACGAGATCTGGATGATGTGGCCGCGTCCCCGCTCGCGCATCACCGGCAGCGCGGCCCGGCTCACGTTCACCGTCCCGGAGAAGTTCGCGGCGATCTGCGCGTCGAAGACCTCCTCGGGCATGTCCTCGATCGCCGCCATGTCGGCGTAGCCGGCGTTGTTCACCACCACGTCCAGGCCGCCGAACGCGTCCACGGCCGCCCGCACGGCCGCGCGGCACCGGGCGGCGTCGGTGACGTCGAGCGCGACGGCGCGTACGTGATCGGGGAACCTCTCGGTGAGATCGGCGAGCTGGGACGCCCGGCGGGACGTGGCGACCAGGCGGTTGCCGGCCGCGAGCACCGACTCGGCGATCTGCCGCCCGAGGCCGCCGGAGCAGCCCGTGACGAGCCATACCCTGTCCATGCTCACTTGCCCTTCGTGATCGTCTGGTACTCGATGTACTGGGTGAGGCCGACCACGCCGTACTCGCGGCCGACGCCGCTGGTCTTGAATCCGCCGAACGGGCCGTCGAAGCCGATCGGGGCGCCGTTGATCGTGACGGTGCCCGTGCGGACGCGGCGGGCCACAGCCATGGCGTGCTCGGGGTCGGCCGACCAGACGCCGCCGGACAGGCCGTATTCGGAGTCGTTGGCGATGCGCACGGCGTCGTCCTCGTCGTCGTAGGCGATGACCGCCAGGACCGGGCCGAAGATCTCTTCCTGGGCGATGCGCATGCTGTTGTCGACGTCGGCGAAGAGTGTCGGCGTGACGTAGAAGCCCTTGTCGAGGCCGTCGGGGATCTGCGAGCCGCCGGTGACCAGGGTGGCGCCCTCGGCCACGCCCAGGTCGATGTAGTCGCGGACGCGCTGCTGCTGGTCGGCGCGGACCATCGGGCCGATGAACGTCTCGGGGTCGCCCGGGTTGCCGACCTTCGCCGACTCGACCATCTCCTTCAGGGCGGCCACGACCTCGCCGTAGCGGCTGCGCGGCGCCAGGATGCGGGTGTGCGCGATGCACGACTCGCCGTTGTTGAGCAGCGAGCCGAACTTGAGGCCGGCGACCGCCCTGGCCAGGTCGGCGTCGGCCAGGATGATCGCGGCCGACTTGCCGCCGAGCTCCAGGCTGACCCGCTTGAGCTGCTCGCCGGCGAGCGAGGCGATGCGGCGGCCGGCGCGCGTCGAGCCGGTGAAGGCGATCTTGTCGACGCCCGGGTGCCGGACCAGGTGCTCGCTGGTCGCGCGGTCGGCGGGCAGGATGCTGATCACGCCCTGCGGCACGCCGGCCTCGGTGAGCAGGCCGGCGAGCAGGTTCATGCTGAGCGTGTTCTCCGGCGACACCTTCAGCACGACCGTGTTGCCGGCCAGCAGCGCCGGGATGATCTTCGCGTTGGCGGCGGAGAACGGCGAGTTCCACGGGATGATCGCGGCGACCACACCGACCGGCGTGCGGCGCACCACCGAGGTGAACGGCGCGTCCGGGTCCGACGGAGTGAGCGTCTCCTCCCAGCCGAACGCCTCGGCCGCCTTGAGGAACGCGTTGGCCTGGCGCGACAGGCCGGGCTGGCCGGCTTTGCAGAACCACAGCGCGGAGCCGTTCTCGGCGGCGATCGTCGAGGCGATCTCGTCGGCGCGCTCCTCGCGCAGCGTGTTGTAGCGGCGCAGGATCGCGATGCGCTCGGCGGGCGCGGTGTGCGGCCAGGTGCCGTTGTCGAAGGCGTCGCGGGCGATCTCGACGGCCCGGTCGATGTCGGCGGGCCGTGCCTGCGCGACGCGGCCGATCACCGTCTGGTCGTGCGGCGAGACGATGTCGAGCAGGGCCGGGTCGGACGGGGCGGTCCAGACGCCGCCGAGGTAGAGCTTGTCGTTGGTGATCACGGTGACCTCCTGGTCAGTCGACGGGAACGAGGGTGGGAACTTCGGCGGGCTTCTCGTCACGGCGGCGGCGCGTGACGAACGCGACGACGATGCCGAGGGCGAGCGCGGCGACGAAGAAGTAGACGGAGCCGGTGAACGCGTCGTGGAAGGCGGCCACCTTGCCGCCGGGCAGCGCACGGGCGTACACGATGGTCAGGATCGCGATGCCCAGCGAGCCGCCGACCTGGTGGGCGACGTTGACCAGGCCCGAGGCGGCGCCGGCGTCGCGCGGCTCGACGTCCGCCACGCCGCCGTTGGTCATCAGGATGATCGCGATGCCCTGGCCGACGCCGATCACGAGCAGCGGCAGCAGGACGTCCGGGAAGTACGTCGAGCCGGCCGAGACCCGCGACAGCCACCAGGTGCCGATCAGCGCGACGGCGAGCGAGGCGACGAGCAGCACCGGGCGGCCCAGGCGGTCGAGCAGCGGCCGCACCACGTACACCATCGCGAAGAACATGCCGGTGACCGGGACGTAGGCGAACCCGGTCTGCAGGGCGCTGAGGCCCAGCACCTCCTGGAGGTACTGGCTGAGGAAGTAGAAGACGGCGAAGTTGCCGCCGACGATCAAGAGCCGTCCCGCGTACGCCCCGGAGCGCTCGACGCTCGCGAACAGCCGCAGCGGGGTGATCGGCTGGCTGACGACCCGCTCGATGAGCACGAAGGCGATCAGCAGCACGGCGCCGGCCGCGAGCGGGACGACGGTGGTGACGTCGCCCCAGCCCGCCTCGGACGCCTGGATGAAGCCGTAGACCAGCGCCGTCATGCCGAGCGTCGAGGTGAGCGCGCCGCCGAGGTCGAAGCTGCCCCTGCTGCGCTCGGTGTCGCCGAGGAAACGCGGTGCCAGGGCGGTGATGACGATGCCGATCGGGACGTTGACCAGCAGTCCCCAGCGCCACGAGAGCAGGTCGGTGAAGACGCCGCCGATCACGATGCCGACGCTGCCGCCCGCGCCGATCACCGCGCTGTAGAGGGCGATCAGCCTGGCCCGATCGGCGGCACCGCGGGCGCCGGCGACCAGCAGGGCGAGCGTGGAGGGCACGGCGAGCGAGGCGGCGACGCCCTGCACGGCCCGGGCGACGATCAGGAACGGCCCGCTGGGAGCCAGGCCGGCGGCGAGCGAGGCGAGCGTGAACAGCGCGATCCCGGCGACGAACACCCGGCGTCGGCCGAGCAGGTCGCCGGCCCGGGCGCCGAGCAGCAGCAGGCCGCCGAAGGCGAGAACGTAGGCGTTCTGCACCCAGGACAGGGCGCCCTGGGAGAAGTCGAACTGCTGCTGCACCTTGGGCAGCGCGGTGGTGATGATCGACGTGTCGAGCGTCATCATCAGCTGGGAGCCGAGGATCAGCGTCAGCGCGACCCTGCGGGGTGGTGGTGCGGCATCCCCGGGCATCGAAACTTTCCTTCCATCAGGTTCTTCGATGCGACGATCGCTCCGCCGGGGGCCCGGGTGCCCCAGGGGACAACCCTGGTCGGTGCGCTGGTGCCCCCGATCACACCGGCACGCAGGGTCCCGTGGGATGCTGCGGGCACTGTCGCGGCCCATCCCCGGGAGGCTCACCTTGGACGGTCCGGATGCCGGCCACGCGTGACGGATTCCTCGTGCGGATCCTGGTCCAGGGCACCGACGGGCCGGCCGGGCTGGGCTTCGTCGTCGACGCCAAGCACATCGTCACCTGCGCCCACGTGGTGAACGCCGCCCTCGGCCGCGAGGCGCGCACGAGCACGGCCCCCGGCGAGTCGGCGCGCGTGCACGTCGACTTCCCGCTGCTGGGCGGCGCCGACGGCCCGCCCGCCCGCAGCTGCCGGGTCGCGGTGTGGGACCCACCGCTCAGCTCGGACGTCGCCGGCCTCGCCATCGTGGGTGGCGAGGAGCTCCCGGCGGGCGCGGGACCGGCCCGCCTGGGCAACCCGTCGGGCCAGGTCTCCGTCTTCGACGGGCGGTGGCGGCCGTGCGCGCCGCACGAGACCGGCGACGGCGGCCTGCTCGAGCTGGACATCACTGTCGAGCCCGGAGCGGCCGGGACGCCGGTGGTGTCAGCCGACGAGTTCGGCGACGCGGTGATCGGCATGTACGCCGACGGCTACGTCGTCCCGCTGTCGCACCTCGTGCCGGTGTGGCCGAAGGTCCTCGACCCGCGCCTGCCGGCCCAGTGCCCGTACCGGGGGCTGCGGGCCTTCACCGGCGCCGACGCCGACTCGGGCCTCTTCGTGGGCCGCGAGGGCGAGGTGGAGAAGCTGCGGCAGATGACGCGCCGGCAACCCGTGGTGGTCGTGGTCGGCGCCTCGGGGGTGGGCAAGTCGTCGCTGGTCGGCGCCGGGGTGCTGCCCGCGCTGCGGCGCGACGGCTGGGCCGTGTCCGCGGTGCGCCCGGGCGCGTCCCCGTTCGACGCCCTGGCCCGCACGCTGCTCGACCTCGAACGACCGCACGGCGCCTACTCGCTCGCCGACCTCGACAACCTGTCGGGCCGGCTGCGGCGCGACGGCGTGTGGCGGGTCGCCTCGCAGCTCTCGGTCTTCCTCAAGCGGCCGCTCGCCCTGGTGGTGGATCAGCTCGAGGAAGCCTTCACGCTGCACAACGAGGAGTTTCTCGACAAGCTCATCCCGGACGCGGCGAGCGGCGAGAACGACGACGTCCGGCTGATCTGCACGCTGCGTGTCGACTTCCTGCCGGCGCTGATCGAGCTGCCCGGCTTCGGCTCGCGGCTGCAGGACCGTCAGCTCAACCTCTCGCCGCTCGACGCGGCGGCCATGGTCCGGGTGATCACTGAGCCGGCGGCGCTCGGCGGGGTGCGCTACGCGGACGGCCTGCCGCAGACCCTCGCCGCCGACGCGAGCCGCGGCCGGGGCGGCCTGCCGCTGCTGGAGTTCACCCTCACGGAGTTGTGGAAATTCCAGGAGAACCGGCTGATCAACTTCGACCATTACCATTCCGTCGGCGGCGTTTCCGGCACCCTGAACCGGCACGCCGAAAAGGTCTACCGGGAGATCACGGAGACGGTCGATCCGGCGCGCGTGCGGCGCGTATTGCTTGCCATGGTCCGCACCCGCGAGGGCGCCGGCCAGGCCGTCAAGGTGACGGTGCGAAAGGAGCACCTCGGCGCCGACTGGCAGGTGGCGGAAATGCTCGCACTGCCCGGGAACCGGCTCGTGGTGCTCGGCACGGACGGCCCCGAGACCGCCGAGATCGCGCACGAGGCCCTCGTGCGTGCGTGGGACCGTTTCGGCCGATGGGTCGACGAGGACGCCGCGTTCCAGCATTGGCTGGCCCTGATGGAGGAACGGGCCACCGAGGAGGACGAACTGTCCGAGGCCCGGCTCGTCGAGGCGCATCGCTGGCTGGAGGAGCGCGCCGATGACGTGCCGGAGGCGGTGGTCGCCCTGGTCGTGCGGAGCCGTTCGGTCGTCCAGCGCCGGGTCGATGCCCTCAAGAACGCCGAGCGTGTGCTGGCGGAGGAGAGGGCGCGGGCGCGTGCGCAGATCGCCGAGTTGGAGAAGGCGCGGCAGCGCTTGGAGGAAAAGGCGTGGCAGTTGTCGCGGGCCAGCGCCTACAAGACGGAGTTCATGGCCAACATGAGCCACGAGCTGCGCACACCACTCAACTCGCTGCTGGTGCTCGCGCGGCTGCTCGCCGAGGGTGATCTGACCGCGAAGCAGGCGGATTTCGCCCGCACCATCTACAGCGCCGGGACCGACCTGGTGGCGCTGATCGACGACATCCTCGACCTCGCCAGCATCGAGGCGGGGCGCGTGGAGATCGAGCCGGGCGAGGTCCGCCTCGGCGAGCTGTGCGCCTACCTGGAGCAGGTGTTCGCACCTCAGGCGGGGGAGAAAGGGCTGCTCCTGCGGGCCGAGCTCGAGCCGGGACTGCCCGACGTGATCGTGACCGACGCGCAGCGTCTGCGGCAGATCCTCGCCAACCTGCTGTCGAACGCGGTGAAGTTCACCGACACGGGATCGGTCGCTCTGCGGATCTTCACGGCGCCCGCGAGCCCCGATCTGCCCACGCTCGCCACGGCCCAGCGGGTGATCGGGTTCGCGGTCACCGACACGGGCATCGGCATCGACGAGGCGAGGCTGGCGACCATCTTCGAACCGTTCCAGCAGGCCGGGGGCGTGGTCACCCGCCGGTCCTCCGGCGCGGGGCTGGGCCTGTCGATCGGCCGGGACGTGGCGGCCATGCTCGGCGGCACGATCGTGGCGTCGTCGCGGCCGGGATCGGGGTCGGTCTTCACGCTCTATCTGCCCGATCCGTTCACCGGGCCCGCGGAGGCGCGCCCGTCGTTGCTGCTCAACTCGGCCGTCGCCGAGGCGCTGTCGGTCGGTGACCTGATCGAGCCGGCCGCCCGCCCGGCGAGCCGGCGCCTCGACGGCGCCACGGTGCTGCTCGTCGATGACGACGTGCGCAGCGTCTTCGCGCTGACCAGCGCTCTGGAGACGCGCGGGCTCAACGTGCTCTACGCGGACACCGCCCACGACGGCCTGCGCCTGCTCGCCGAGCACCCCGAGGTCGGCATCGTGCTGGTCGACGCCATGATGCCCGCAAACGCCGGGCTCGCGCTTGTGGACGAGATCCGCCGCGACGAGCGCCGGCGCGGTCTGCCCGTGCTGTTGCTGACCTCCGGGCGGGCGCCGCGGAACGCCGCGAACGAGACGATAGCGAAGCCCGTCGATCTGGATGAATTGATCAACCGCATGGCCCGGTGGATCCATGTGGAGTCGTCCGAACAG
>NZ_BOMI01000088.1 GCF_016862115.1 Paractinoplanes deccanensis | reverse complement strand
TAGCGCGTGGCAGGCCCGGCCGACTCGCACGCCGTCAGCGTGCCCCTCGGCGACGAGCCGGTAGCGACCTTTGGGACACCATCTCCTCAACGGCGGCGAGCGTCGCAACGCGACGGCACTCTGGATGGGCTTTGTTTGTGTGCCCTCATTTGCCGCCGACCGTGCGCGGTGGCCTGCCCAGCGCCGTTACGCTGCGTGGCCGACGGTCTGTCTTGCCCCGCGACCTGAACTGCCGAGTGTCAGCGCACCGGGTCGAGCATGGGCAGCCACACCACGTGATTCATTTCCGCGGAGGATGACAACTATGTGATCAAATCGAAAGTATTGCGTCCCGAGGATCAGCCTTCTGCGGTTCACCCGCTCCGACGGGGTGCAACGGAGTGGCTAATTAGCGTTGGAGCTGCAATGGGCGTCGCGGCCGGTGCGGTCGCCTTCCTGTTCTGGTGTGAACAGTCGGGCTTCTACGGGGGTCTCCGTGACCGCGGAACAGGTAAGAGCGCGAGTAATAGGACCGTGCAATTGAGTGCAGGCGTGGCGTATTCGTGCTTTTACGTGCCAGCGTCGACTTTCGGAGCTGGCACGTCACTCTCGGACATAGTCACGCACGCTGAGCGTGATGCGGCGCCACCCTGAACTCATTCCGGAACTGTGGTGTGGTCCCCGGCGATCCGGCGGCCGGCCTGCGTGTCCTGCCGGGCGGCGAGCAACCGGCTGGGCACCGCCAACACCGCGTACAAACCGGCCATGCGCACGGCCAGGGCCCGGTGTGGGTGCGAGTGGCCGTGCCGGGTGAGCCGCGCCAGCCAGCGCCGCTCCCACTCCCGACTTGCCGCCGCGGCGCCGACCGAGACGACCACCGCGGTGATGACCACGCCGACGCCGACAGCACCCGCCAGGACAGCTCGCCGACGCCCCTCCGCCGCCTCCTCCTCGGACAGCTCGGCGGCCGGCAGCTCGATGCCGACATCCACAAAAGGAAGCCCGGAACGGGCACCCGGGACGGCACGCTCGGTGCCCGCAACGGTCGAGCGCCAGGCGCGAACCTCCGGAATCGCCCCGGCGGCGGCGATCGCCGCCAACGCCCCACGAGCCAGACGGCGACGAGCCGGGGACAGGTCGCCGGCCGCAACCCAGGCGCCGGCCGACGCAACGTCGAGTCCGGCGCCGGCAAGCGCACGCAAGTAGGGACGCCACGCGACGCCGCTCGGGATCCGAGTCATCCTTCGACGATAGAAGCCGCGGTCCACCGCCGGCCCGACACGGGCCATCGCCCCCGACTCCACCCCGCGCAGCTCCGGCAAGGCCGGATCCACTGCGCACATCTGCCGATGCGAGTGCGTCGAGTCGCTCTGTCCGTGCGCCGTCGTATCGTGTCACCGGGCGCGGGGAGGATGATGCGGTGTTTCGGCTGGAACGAGGAGTGACGGGTTTTCGCTCCGCCAAGGAGCCAGAGCTGCCAGAGGTCCCAGTCCGCACGTTCCGGCGTGGTTGCTACGAGGCCGCACGGGCCGCAGGTGGTGCCGTTGAACAGCTTCTTGGGAGCGCATATCCGCGCAGCTTCCACTCCGCCGTAGTCGTCACGTCGAATGACCAGCTCGCGATCCTCTGCAACGCCATGTACCCGCTGATCGCCTTCGCGGAAGTGGGCACCGGTGACCTCGAGCCGAAGGCCTTCGTCCACCCGCCGACCTGGGCCGCGAAGTTCTCCGAGATCGGCTTCGTCGTGATAAGTCGTCAGGTGCTCGACTCACCGCTCGGCGCCGTGGACACCGCCGCGTTGGGCAAGGCGGAGTGGATGCAGATTGATTCGTGGCGACCGGCCAGCGTGGGCGGAACGGTGTTCAACTCTTGGGACTGAGCTCCGGGAGACCGACGTACTCTTTCGCCGCGATGCGGGCGGCCTGACGACAAGTCAAGGCTCTGTCTCTGGAGGCTTGGGCTGTGCCCGGATCTTCAAGTGGAGCGCTGTCGGGTCTTGGCAAGCATTTCCGCAGTCCGGCGGACACGCAGCCCGATCAACGATCGCTCTTGGTCTCGTAATGCGTAGGTCGTCGGTTCGATTCCGGCAGGCGGCTCAAATGAGGCCCTGACCAGCCATGGTGCTGGCCAGGGCCTCGTCCGTTCTCGATGCCCTGAAGCCGTCATTGACGCGCGGGCGACCAGCTGGGCCACGCCCGCAGCGCCGGGCCAGGTGGTCAGGCGGCGCATTCTGATCGAGGCCGGCCATCGAAGTGTCACGTCCCTCGTCCGCTGTGGATACCTTCTGACACGGGGGGAGCCGGCGCGGGCCGAGGGGATGTGGCGGAGGGCTGGGCTGTGGAGTCGGAGCCGGGTTCTGGTCGTCTGTCTGGCGGTGGTGGCCGCGGGGACAGTGGCGGCGATCGGGTTCGGGCAGGTCGTCCGGGGTGCGGTCAGCTATCGCGACCTGGTTGACTTGATGGTGCGATGGCAGCACGCGCCGGCCCTGTGGTCGCGGGTCGCCTGGGCGGCCGGGCTGGCTGCGGGCGTCTGGGCGGTTGTCGGCGGGGTGATCAGGCGGGCCAGAGGCGCAGGAGGTATTCCTCGAGACCGGCCAGCCGGGCGTATTCGGACTCGATGTCGTCGCCGGCCTCGTCGGCGTCCCAGAGTTCCTGAACTTTCGCGGCGGCTCGGTCGCGGCCCCGGTGCCACGCCGTGACGTGGTATGGACCGGCGCCGGCCGGAAGTGACACGTGCTCGATGTAGCCGGGGGAGAGCGGGATCGGGCCGGCCGCGATGTTCTCGACAGCGAGCCGGCCCGCCGGGAATTCGACGGTGAGATCGCGGCGGCCCTCCCAACCGGCGCGGGGAGCGGTGTCGGGCGTGGTGTCCCACAGCTCGATGGTGACCGCTATCGCCAGGGTGTCCTGGCCGGCCTTCACCGCCACCCGCCAGCGGTTGCCGGCGATGATCGCCGCCTCGGAGTCGGCCACGCACTGACCGAGATCGGCCTCCTCGGAGCCGGACAGCGACGGGTCGGCGATGATCAGCCGGCCGTAGTAGGGCAGGGCCTCACCACGGTAGGTGCCCACGAGTGGCATGTTGCACCTTTCACCAACAGGTCGGGGCGGGCCGCGTCTGGTGCACTCGGAGGCGGCCTGTCCCGTGATTCGCCGCGGTCACGTGTTGCGCTTCCGGCCCGCGAATACGCGCGCTGTTCGACGCCCATGCGCGATCTCGGCAGGCGGTACGTCGTCTGTCTCACTCTAGGGACGCAGCATGCCGAGGAAGCCCGCGAAGTCCGGCGCCAGCGGCACGATCCCCCAGTCCACGCTCCAGAAGACGACCGACGGCTGGTCGTCGTCCGCGCGGTAGTCGAAGCAGAAGAAGTCGCCGCCCACATCGGCGGCGAACGGGATGATCCCCTCGTCCAGCACATCGAGCAGCGGAAAGATGGCGGCGACGATGTTGCTGACGAACGGCGAATCCTCGAAATGAAGCAGATGGTCGACCGCGGTGCCGAAGCCGTTGGGCAGGTCGATCCCGGCGGGGACCGGAGCGGCGCCCTGGTGGATCTGTGCGACAGCCAGAAAGTCCGGAGGCAGGCGGACCTCCAGTTCGTCCTGCGCCTGTCGCACCGCTGTGTCCGACGCCGGCTGGGGGTCATCGATCGCCCCGTCCACCCAGTCCACCATGGTGTGGCTCCTTCCGTTCCCGCCGTTCCAGTCCTGCAGACGCCGAGAAGAGTACGTAGCTCGGAGCTGCGCCATGACTGGCGACGCTGACGCAGGTCAGCGGCTGAAGGCGGCTGCGTTGTCCCGCGCCCAGTCGGCGAAGGCGAGGGCCGGCCGGCCCAGCAGCTCTGCCACGGTGCTGGTCGTAGGACCGGGGCGCATGCTGTAGTCGGCCAGCGAGCCGAGCCGGTCGGCTCGACGCTCGCAACATCGGTGTGCTCGTGCACGGTGATGCCGAGCCGGTCGAAGGCCTTGCGCAGGTGATCTTGCGCCTTGTCGCTCAGCCAGTCGCCGAGGCCGCCGCGGGCGGCGAGGGAGACCGCAAGGTCGGGCCGGGCTTCGGTGATCTCGGTGACGGTTTCGATGCCGGTGAGGCCACCGCCGACGACCAGGACGGTCCTGCCTGCTGCGAGGCCGGCCAGGCGGCTACGCAGCCGCAGCGCGGAACGCTTGCCCGCGATGAAGTGGGCGTGCTCGGCGACCCCGGGAACGCCGTAGTTGACGGCGCGTCAGCCGGCCGCCGCGGTCAGGATCTCGGTGACCACCTGGTCGGCGGCGTGGGGGCGGCCGTGGGCCGTGGCTGCCTGCGCCAGGGCGGCGCGCCGGTGCGGATCGGCCAGCAGGGCGGTCAGCGTGTCGCGCAGATGGTCTGGTGTGGCCTGGTCGCCGTCGAGCATGACGGCGGCGCCCTGCTCGGACAGGTGGCGGGCGGTGATGCGCTGTTCGTCGCCCGCCGAGTACGGGTAGGGGATGAGCACGCACGCCTTGCCCAGCGCCGTCAGCTCGGCGACCGTGCCGGCGCCGCTGCGGGCCACCACGACGGCGGCCGCCGCGAGCAGGTCGGGGAGCTCGTCGTGGATGAAGTCGACGACCCGGTAGCGGTGGGCCAGGTGCGGGGGCAGGGCGCTTGCCACCTGCTGCATCTCGGCGAGGCCGTGGCTGCCGCACTGGTGGACGATCTGGCAGTACGGCAGCAGGTGCGCCAGCGCGCCGGTGAGCATGCGGTTGACCTGCTGGGCGCCGGAGGCTCCGCCGGTGACCAGCACGAGCGGGACCGCCGGATCCAGGCCGTACGCGGCCAGGCCCTTGCCCGCGTCGCCTTGCAGCACCGCGGGGCGGATCGGGTTGCCGGTGACCACGGCGCGGCTGCGTGCCCGGGCCGGCAGGTGGTCGAGCGACGCCTCGTGGCTGAGCAGGACGCGGGTGGCGACCCGGGCCAGGATGCGGTTGGCCAGGCCGAGGCTCAGCGTCTGCTCGTGCAGCAGGTAGGGCACGCGGAACAGCGCCGCGGCCAGGCCGATCGGCACCGAGACGAAGCCGCCGGTGCTCAGCACGACCGCCGGGCGGACGCGGGCCACGGTGAGGGCGGCCTGGATGATGCCGAGCGGGATGCGGAACGCGTCGACGACGTTGCGGGCCAGCTCGCGCGGGTTGGGTGAGCGGCGCAGCTTGCCGGTGGTGACCGCCTTGAACGGGATGTTGTTGCGGGCGGCGATCGTGGCCTCGAGGCCGCCGGCGACGCCGACCCAGAGCAGCTCGGGGGCGGTGCCGGTCTCGGCGAGCCGGGCCTGGAGCGCGTTGACCGTGGTGAGCGCCGGGTACGTGTGGCCGCCGGTGCCGCCGCCGGTGACGATCATGCGGAGGGAGTGCAGGCGCTGGGTGCTGTAGAGGGACATCGTCGATCAGGCCGCGTGCTCGGTGCCACCGGGGACGAGGGTGACCTCGCCGTCGATGTGCTGGACGGTGAACAGGGTGCCGGGCGGATAGCTGCCCAGCACCTCGGGGGGCAGCTGGACCGTGCCGTCGCCGGCGACCACTGCGAAGTCCTGGCCGTCGCGGCCCTCGGCGCCCACTCGGCCGTCGCGGATGGTGACCGCGCGGCCCAGCCGGGCGCCCACCTCGTTGTCGTGGGTGACCACCACGATCGTGGTCTGCCGCTCGGCGTTGACGGTCTCCATGGCGGCCAGCACCTCGTCGCGGCCGGCGGTGTCGAGCCGGCTGGTGGGCTCGTCGACCAGCAGCAGGCCGGGCCCGGTGGCGATGCCCACGGCGAGGGCGGCGCGCTGCCGCCCGCCCGGGGTCAGGTCGGACAGCCGCTGGCGGCCCTGCCCCGGCAGCCCGACGAGGTCGAGGATGCGGTCAGGGTCGTCGAGCGTGATGCCCCGCGTGTGCGCGGCGCGGCGCTGCGCGAGCCAGATGTTGCGGTGCAATGACGCGTACGGCAGGAGGTTGCGCGCCGCGCCCTGCAGAACCACACCGATCTCGGTGCCCCGCAGCCGGCTGATCTCGCCGTCGGAGAGCTTGCCCATGTCGTACGTGCCGATGTTGATCCGCCCCGCCGAGGGCCGCATGAGCCCGGCGAGCAGGGCGATGAGCGTGGACTTGCCGGAGCCGGACGGCCCGACCAGCGCGATGGTCTCGCCCGGGGCGATGGAGAGGTCGACGCCGGCCAGCGCGACCACGTCGCCGGCCTCGGCCCGATAGATGTGCACCACGCGGCGGCAGGCCACGGCGAGTCCGTTCATGGCGCACACGCTAGCGAACGTGTCAGGTGGATGACGAGCCGCTACGGCTGCGCATTCTAGGGTGGGTGCGTGCGTGACATCGCCGTTTTCTCCGGATCCGCCCATACCGAACTGGCCGCCGAGATCTGCCACCACCTGGGTGTGCCGCTGCTGCCGACCAAGACTTCGCGGTTCGCGAACGACGCCATCGAGGTGCAGTTGCAGGGCAACTGCCGCGAGCGGGACGTCTTCCTCATCCAGCCGCTCGTGCCGCCGACGCAGGAGAACCTCGTCGAGCTTCTCTTCATGCTCGACGCGGCGCGGGGCGCGTCGGCCGGGCGCATCACGGTGGTGTTGCCCCATTACGCGTACGCCCGCAGCGACAAGAAGGACGCGCCGCGCATCTCGATCGGCGGCCGGCTGGTGGCGGACCTGCTGACGACGGCGGGCGCCGACCGGGTGCTGGCGATGACGCTGCACTCGCCGCAGGTGCACGGGTTCTTCAGCATCCCGGTCGACCACCTGCACGCGCTGCGCGAGCTGGCCGAACACTTCCAGGGGTACGACCTGAGCAACACCGTCGTGGTCTCGCCCGACCTGGGCAACGCGAAGGAGGCGGCGGCGTTCGCGCGGCTGCTCGGTGTGGGGGTGGCCGCCGGGGCGAAGCAGCGTTACGCCGACGACAAGGTCGTGATCAGTACGGTGATCGGCGACGTGGCCGGCAAGGACGTGATCGTCCTGGACGACGAGATCGCGAAGGGCAGCACGGTCTTCGAGCTCCTCGATCGCCTGCGCGAGCGTGACGTGCGCAGTGTCCGCGTGGCCTGCACGCACGGGCTCTTCGCCGCGAACGCCGTGCAGCGCCTCTCCGACGAGAAGGACGTCGAGGAGATCGTCTGCACCAACACGGTCCCGATCCCGGACGCCAACCGCACCGACAAGCTCAAGATCCTGTCGGTGGCGCCGGCCCTGGCCGAGGCGATGCGCCGCATCCACAACGGCGAGTCGGTGAGCGCGTTGTTCGCCTGAGTCCGCAGCGCCGCGAAACCGAAATCTCGGATTTGCCCGAACGGTGGAGACGACGGCGCCGAGGGGCGCCGCTTAGGGACGGGGGACGGGGAGGGCAAGACTCCGTCCCCCGCAGCACATGTTCATCCGCCGGGTCGAGCTCAGCTCCTTTCGCCGATGTTTCGACTACGTTGCTGGGAGCGCTCCCATAGATGAATGTAACTCCCCGGTCGGCTGAGCGCTAGGTGGCTGTGCAAGCCGCGGCCGGAGTCGCCGGGGTGCCGGAGCCGATGAAGCCGAACGACGTCGAGGCGCCGGCCGCCAGGGAGCCGTTGTAGGCGGCGTTCGTCGCCGTCACCGTGCTGCCGCTGGAGGTGACCGTGGCGTTCCAGCCCTGCTGCACCGTCGCCGCGGACGGATACGTGAGGGTCACCCGCCAGCCGCTGATCGCCGACGAGCCCGCGGTGACCGTCACGGTGCCCTGGTAGCCGCCCTGCCACTGGCTGCTCACGGCGTACGTGGCCGAGCAGGCGCCCGGAGCGGGCGGGGGCGTGGTGGTCGGCGGGGGCGTGGTCGTGGGCGGCGGCGGCGTGGTGGTCGGCGGCGGTGACGTGGTGGTGCCGCCGAAGTTGACGTCGCTGCAGAAGTAGTACGACTGGTCCGAGTGGCTGGCCTGCCAGATCGTGTAGACCATCGCGCGGCCGCTGCGGCCGGTCACCCGTACCGGGACGTTGATCGCCACGCCGTTGCTGAGCTGCTCGGGCCACTGCGCCGCGGGCGTGTTGCCGATCTCGGCGACTCTTTCGAGGTCGGACCACTTGAGCGCCTGGGTCGTGGGATTGAAGCCGGACTTCGTCACGTACACCCTGATGTAGTCGGCGCCGTGCCGGGCGCCGTCGAAGAGGCGTACGTCGAAGCTGTTGCCGACGTTGGTGGCCTGCCAGTTGCCGATGGCGTCCATCGCGTTGTAGCGGCCGTTCTCGGTGTGCCCGGCGCTGCACAGCTGCCCGTCGGGGATGGCGGCCTGGTGGTTGCCGGCCACCCCTTCGCGGAAGAGGCCGTTCCAGTTCCACATGGCGTTCGGGTCGGCCTGCCACGCCTGCCAGCACATCGGGTCCTGGGTGGCCATGGCCGGGTCCTGGAACTTGCTGCCCCAGCGCTCGAAGCAGCCGTAGTTGCGCGACGCCGGCCCGGTGACGTTGCCGTGCGCCGAGGCCGGCCCGGTGGGGGCGAGGACGGTGAAAGCGGCGACGAGGATGCCCGCCAGCGCGCTGATGATCAAGGATTTGGCTCTCATGAGGGCTCGTGCTCCGCATGCTCGGTTCGCGGCGGAGAGCTGCCCTCTGTCTCCGCGGGGGGTTGCCGGCGTGTGGACACCACGATGGCCGTGAGATCGACAATTGTCAATAACGTACAAAGGCTCATGCGGTCCGCAGCGCAACTCCTCCGGGACGCCCGGCGCGTCGTCGTCTTCACCGGCGCCGGCATGTCCGCCGAGAGCGGCATCCCCACCTTCCGCGACTCCCTCACCGGCCTCTGGGAGCGCTACAACGCCGAGGACCTGGCCACCCCCGAGGCGTTCGAGCGCGACCCCGAGCTGGTCTGGCGGTGGTACGAGTGGCGCCGCGCCGAGGTCGAGAAGGCTCGGCCCAACCCGGGTCACGAGGCCGTGGCCGCGATCGGCGGCGTGCTGATCACCCAGAACGTCGACGACCTGCACGAGCGCGCCGGCTCGAAGGATCCCGTCCACCTGCACGGCAGCCTCTTCGCCCCGCGCTGCTCGGCCTGCGAGCGGCCGGTGCCCGTCGGCGGAGGCCACCTCTGCGGCTCGTGCGGGGGCCGGGCCAGGCCGGGCGTCGTGTGGTTCGGGGAGCAACTGCCCGCCGAGGCGCTCGAAAAGGCGGTCGCCGCCGCCTCGGACTGCGACCTGCTGATCACCGTGGGCACGTCCGGGCTGGTCTATCCGGCCGCCGAGATCCCGCACCTGGCGGCCGCGAGGGGCGCCGCCGTCATCCAGGTCAACCCGCAGCCGACGCCGTTGGACGAGGTGGCCGAGGTCAGCCTGCGCGGACCGGCCGCGACCGTGCTGCCGGCCCTACTCAGGGAAGCCACAGGGTAAAAAGCTGGCGAACCGCCACCAAGCCGACCCTAAGGCGCGGATCATGTCGTCATGGGTGTCATGGCTTACCCCCTCCGGTACGCGCTCGCCGATCTCGCCCTGGCGCTCAGCCGGGTCTCGCACGATCCCGCCGCCGTGCAGTCGACGGCGGCGCGGGCGGCCGCCGACATGATCGGTGACGGCGGCGGCGTGCAGCTGCTGCGCGACGACGGCCGCTACGACCGCATCACCTACCACCACATCGACGACGAGCGGTCGGCGTCGCTGGCCCGCGTGCTCGACCACGCCGACCAGCTCCCGGACGACGACTTCTCCACCGCGCTCGCGGCCAGCCGCCGTCCGATCGTGCTGGCCGGCGACGGCGTCGAGCCGCTGGCCGGTGAGGAGCACGAGATCCACGCGGCCGTGCTGTGCCCGGTGATCGTCGACAACACGTACGCGGGCTATCTGGTCCTGACCCGCGAGGCGCCGGGCTCCTCGTACTCGACCGCCGAGGTGGAGCTGGCCCGCGACATCGCCGGTGAGCTGGCGCTCGCGTGTTCGAGCGCGCGCGCCCTGGAACGGCTGCGCGCCAGCGAGGAGCGCTACCGCCGGGTGCTCGAGACGATCCCCGAGGGCGTGCTCCAACTCGACCACGACGGCGTCATCACCTACGCGAACGAGCCGATCGGCGTGGTGCTCGGCATGCCCCGGTCGCAGCTGGTCGGCGTCTCGCTGCGCGGCTTCCTCAACGATCAGGGCCAGAAGGAGCTCAACCGGCGCATCAACGAGTGCATGCAGGGCCGCTCGACAGTGGGCGCGACCCGGCTCATGCGCGCCGACGGCTCGCAGCGCAGCGTGCGGATGAGCATGATGCCGCTGACCGACGACCACGGCACCTTCAACGGCGTGGTCTGCATGGTCACCGACACCACCGACCACATCGACGCGCGCGGCCTCAAGCGCCAGCTCGACCACCTGCGCCGGCTGGACAGCCTCGGCCAGCTCATCGGCGGCATCTCGCACGACTTCAACAACCTGCTCACGGTCGTCGGCGGCTCGGCCGAGATGATCACGGCGACGACGCCGGAGGACCATCCGACGCACAAGCTCGCCGCGGACATCCTCGAGGCGGTCGGCACCGGCCGCACGCTCACCCACCAGCTGCTGGCGTTCGGCCGCAGCGAGGGCAACCGGCCCGAGATCATTCCGATCCCCGACCTGCTCACCGACGTCCAATCCCTGTTCAGCCGTACGCTGGGCGAGCACATCGGTCTCGACCTGGCCTTCGGTCCGGACGTGTGGCCGGTGCGTGCCGAGCGCGGGCCGCTCGAGCAGGCGCTGGTCAACCTCGCCGCGAACGCCCGCGACGCGATGCTGCACGGCGGCATGCTGCGGGTCGCCGCGATGAACGAGGTGATCGAGGCCGACAAGGCGCGGGCGGAGGGCATCCCGCCCGGCCGGCTCGTGCACATGGTCATCACGGACACCGGCGTGGGCATGACCGAGGAGGTGCGCAAGCGCGCGCTGGAGCCGTTCTTCACCACCCGGCCGACCGCGGCGGGCCTGGGCCTGGCCACGACGGCGGGCATCGTGCAGGGGCTCGGCGGGCACATCGAGCTCGAGTCGGCGCCCCGGATGGGCACGACCGTGCACCTCTACCTGCCGGCGGCCGAGGAGAAGCCGGCCTCGGCCGAGGGGCGGCAGGGCGCCCCCTCGGTCATCGGCCGCGTCCTGATCGTCGAGGATCAGCCGGAGGTGGCGCAGCTCGTGCAGCGGCTGATCGAGCCGGCCGGATACGCGATCACGGTGGCCACCGACGCGCTCCAGGCGGTGACCCAGGTGGCCGGGGGAGCGCAGCCGGACCTGCTGATCACCGACGTGGTGATGCCGACGATGACCGGCCCGGAGCTGGCGGCGGCGCTGCGCACGCACCGCCCCGACCTGCCGGTGCTCTACATGTCGGGCTACACGGCGGCGTCGCTCGGCCCGCAGCTGCACCTCGACGACAACAGCATGCTGATCGAGAAGCCGTTCACCCGCTCGACGCTGCTGGGCGCGATCCGCACGCTCGCCGGGCCGCAACCGTCCACGCAGGGCAACGAGGCCGGCTCCGCCAAGTAACGGGAATCGCGCGACTCCTACCGAAGGTGCGAACTCCGGCGCCTGGGCTTGCCATCCGATCCGGACAAAAGCAGTATTCCGGGGCAAAGTCGAAGCCTCGGAAGGACCGCTGTGACCCAGGATCGCACGAGGGACCGGACGAACCGTGGAGCACGCGCCGACGCGGACGGCACGTCGACCATGGACCTGAGCGGGCGGTGCGTCGGCAGCTCGTACGTGCTGCAACGCCCGATCGGCCAGGGGGCCACCGGCACGGTGTGGGAGGCCCTCGACCGCACGTCCGGCGAGTCGGTGGCGGTGAAGCTCCTGCACGAGAGCCTGCTGCGCCAGCCCAAGCTGGTCACCCGCTTCGTGCAGGAGCGCACGATCCTGCGGATGCTGCGGCACCGCAACGTCGTCCGGGTGCGCGACCTGTTCAGCGTCGGCGAGACCCTCGGCCTCGTGATGGACCTCGTCGCCGGCGGCAACCTGCGCGACCTGCTGCGCTCCGAAGGCACGATCGCGCCCGGCGAGGCGGCCCGGCTGACCGCGCAGGTGGCCGCGGCGCTGGCCGAGGCGCACGAGCTCGGCGTGGTGCACCGCGACCTCAAGCCGGACAACATCCTGCTCGCCACCGGCGACGGCCCGCCCGAGACCCGGCTCACCGACTTCGGCGTGGCCCGCATCCTCAACACCCCGAGCATGACCACCCCCAGCTCGGTCTTCGGCACACCGCACTACATGTCGCCCGAGGCCTTCCACGGGGCGACGGCGAGCCCCGCCACCGACGTGTACGCCTTCGGCGTGCTCCTCTACGAGCTGGTCAGCGGCCACCCGCCCTACCGCAGCGACTCGATCCCCGAGCTCATGCGCCTGCACCTGGCCGGCAATCCCGAGCGCCGGGCCGGCATCCCGGACGAGCTCTGGGACGTGATCATGGCCTGCATGGAGCAGAAGCCCCGGCTCCGCCCCACCGCCCCCGAGCTCGCCGCCGACCTGTCCGACCTCGCCGTCCGTCTCGACGGCGAGCCCGCCCTCACGCCCCAGCACGGCGAACGGTCAGCTATATCCGGAAAAATCCGGCGGAATGCGGAGGACCTCTCCGAGAGGGCGGAAAGAGAGTGGCGCGAGGGTGCGCCGGGCTTGGGCCGCGAGGGTTCGCCGGGGCCGGGCCGTGAGGGCGCGCCGGATTCGGGCCGTGAGGGCGCGCTGGGGTCGCGCCGCGGGGGCGCGCCGGGCTCCGGCCGCGGGGGCGCGCCGGGGTCGGGCCGTGAGGGTGCGCCGGGCTTGAGAGGCGAGGGCCCCGAGGACGCGCGCGGGGACGGCACGGACCAGCCCGAGGGCGGGCGCGGCAAGCCCGGCCGGTCGATCATTCCGCAGCCTCGGCCGGGGCAGCGGCGCAACGCCGTGCCGAACTGGCGGTGGGCGCGGCCCGGGGCCACGATGTCGATGGTGGCGGGGGCGATGGTCGTCAGCGCGGTCGTCACCACGGCGTGGAACATCGGGCGGGCGGACGGCGAGCCGCAGACCGTCGCCGTACCGCAGATCGTCACGGCGCCCGCCTCGCAGCAGCCGCGGCACAAGACGGCCGCCCGGTCCGCTCCCCGGCCCGCGGCCGCCACCGCGCAGGCCCGAGCGGGGAGCGCGCCCCGGGTGCGCCCGGGCCTCCCGGCCGTCGTGGTCACGGCCAGCCCTTCGGCCGTACGCCCGAAGCCCGCGACCCAGCCGCAACCGCGACCGACCCGCTCACCGCAACCCGAGGCCCAGCCGTACGGCCCGTGGAACTGCCGGCAGGCGTTCGCCATCGACTTCCGCAACCGGACCGGGGTCGCGGTCAAGCCCTGCCAGATGCTCGGGCGCGACATCCGGTACCAGGCCTCGCTGACCGCTCCCGGCGGAGGCCGCGGCAGCGTCACCGTCTCGCTGCAGGACGTCGGCACCGGCCGCACGGTCGACGGCCCGAAGACCTGCGACGGCCTCACCTTCGACGGCAACGCCGCCACCCGCACCTGCGGACCGGCCGGCGCGCAACCGGCCCGCGGGCACAGCTACAACGTCGTCGTCTCGTACCGCTACGAGCGGGACGGCAGCACGCTCGCCAACACCGCGAAGGGGGCGGCCTTCGAGTGGTGAGCCGCCGTCCGCTCAGCCGGCCGGGTTCCAGCCGTCGGCGCCGGCGAGGTACTTCTGCGGGGTGTAGTTGGCCGCGTCCGCGTCGGAGAGCATCGGCCGGGTCTCGGCGGTGACGACCGCCGCGCCCGGTCCGCTGTTGCGGTACTCGAAGAACCTCCCGGCGGTCCAGGTGGTGGTGGCGTCCCAGTTGTTCCACGGCTGGGCCACGTTGACGGCCGCGCCGAGGACGGAGTCCCGCACCACCACCTGCGCCTGCCCGGTGGTGCTGTAGGGCCGGCCGAGGTAGATCGAGTTGGCCGCCCCGTCGGTGTCGATGGTGCTGTTGGTGATGAGGAACCCGTACGGCGAGGCGCTGCTGACCGACGAGTCGGTCAGGCTGGCGCCGGGGCGGGACAGGACGTGGAAGGTGCTGCGGTCGAACACCGCCACCGCGCGGCCGAGCACCATGTCGGCGCCGCCTTCGATGTACGCCCCGCGGAAGTAGAGGCGGCTGAAGGTGGTCACGTTCGCCGTGCTCAGCAGCAGCGTCTGCTTGTCGCCCAGGAAGCGGACGTTGTCGAACACGTCCTTGTCGCCGCTCTTGACCTGCAGTGCCGTCGCCTGAGCGCCGGCCGCGGCCGCCCCGTTGGTGTTGGCGACGGTCAGGTTGCGCAGGCTCCACTGGTTACCGGAGAGCGTCACCGTGGCCACGGCCCCGGTGCCGCCCGCGGTCAGCACCGTGTCGGCCGGGTCGTCCGTCGCGCCGAGCAGGGTCACGCCGTAGCGGTTGCCGCTGGTGACCGTGCCGGTGTACGTGCCCGGCTTGATCAGGACGACGCGGTAGCCCTGGGTGGTGTAGTCGGCGTTGTCGGCCAGCAGCGCGAGGCCGGCGGCCACGGTGGTCGCGTCGCCGGAGCCGTCGGCGGCCACCACGACGTCGGCCTTCACCGGGGTCGCGGTCGCCGCCGCGGACGGGTCCGAGGCGTTGCCGGCGGTGTCCGCCGACACCACGGTGTACGAGTAGGCCGTGCCGACCGTGACCGTGGTGTCCGTGTAGGACGTGCCGGAGACGCCGGTCGCGATCCGGCTCGCCGGGGCGCCTCCGGCGGAGCGGTAGACGTCGTAGCCGGCCAGGTCGCCGTCGCCCACCGCGGCCCAGGTGACGGTCACCGAGCCCTTGCCGAGGACGGTGCGCAGCCCGCCCGGCACCGCCGGGGCGATGCTGTCGCCGGGCGCCGGCGTGCCCTCGACGGCCGCCGACAGGGACGACTCGTTGCCCGCGGTGTCGACCGCGGTGACCTGATAGCGGTAGGCGGTGCCGTTGTCCAGGCCGGTCACGGTGTAGCTGGTCCCGGTGAGCAGGGCGGCGTTCAGCGGGGTGGCGCCGCCGGCCGGATACACGTTGTAGCCGGCCAGGTCGGGCTCCCGGTTGGCGGCCCAGGTCAGCGTCAGCTTGCCGTCCCCGGCGCCGGCCTTGAGGCCGGCCGGGACCGCCGGCGGTGCGCTGTCGGCCGGGGTGGCCCGCACGGTCGCCGCGACCGAGGTGTTGCCGGCGGTGTCGACGGCGACCAGCGCATAGGTGTAGGTGGTGCCGTTGGCCAGCCCGGAGTCGGCGTGGGACGTGCCGCCGAGCCCGGACGCGACCAGGGTGGCCGGTCCGGGGGTGACCGCGGTGCCGGCGGCCCGGTAGAGCCGGTAGCCGGCGAGGTCGGCGTCGCCGGGCGCGGTCCAGCTCAGGTTGACCGACTTGTCGCCGGGGGCAGCGGTGAGCGTGCCGGGCGTTCCCGGCGCCGTGACGTCGGCCGGTGCCGCCGGGGCGGGCACGGCCGGGTACCAGGTGCCGGCGCCGAGCCAGTCGCCGACCGTCACGGTCACCGAGCCGGCCGGGCTGAGCTGCGGACGGTTGTCGTTGACCGCGGCGCCGTCACCGGTGTTGGCGTACTCGGCCAGCCGGCCCAGGGTCCACGGCTCACCGGCCGGCCCGGTGCCCCACGGCTTCGCGGCGTTGAGGCCCGCGCCGAGGGCGGTGTCCCGGACGACGGCCTGGCCCACCGAGTTGGGGGTGTACTGGTCGCCCCAGGCCCGGTAGGGGCGGCCGAGCTGCACGCCGGTCACCCCGGCCGGGGTCACCACGGTGCTGTTGATCAGCAGCATGCCCGCGAACGTGCTCGCGGTGCTCGGCGTGAGCACGGTGCCGCCGCCGGCCTTGACCGTGATGGTGGTCTTGTTGATCACCAGGGTGGCCCGGCCCAGGACGATGTCGCTGGTGCCCTCGATGACCGAGTTGTCGATCATCTGCCGGGCCGCGGCCGTGTAGGTGGACGTGTCGGCGAAGACCGTGCGGTTGTTGCCCTTGAGCGCGACGTGCTCCAGCAGCACCTTGTCGCCGGTCATGGACACCGCCGGGGCGGCGCCGGACGCGGTGGTGTTCTGCGCGGTCAGGTCCCGGACCGTCACGCCCGAGCCGGTGACGGCCAGGGCGGCGGTGGGGGTGCCGCTGGTGAGGACGACGTCGGCCGGGTCCCCGGTCGCGCCGAGGAGGGTGACGCCGGCCTTGGCCACGGTCACCGGGCCGGCGTAGGTGCCCGGCCCGACCGAGACCACCCAGTCCCGCGTGCCGGGGGCGGCGTCGAGCGCGGCCTGCAGGGTCGGGTAGCTGCCGGTCCCGTCCGCGCGGACGGTCGCGTCCACCCGCAGGGCCGGGGTGGCGGTCACCGTCGCCGAGGCGGCGGAGACGTGCCCGGCGGCGTCGACGGCGACCACCACGTAGCTGTAGGCGGTGCCGTTGGTCAGCCCGGTGTCGACCAGACCGGCCCGGGTCAGCAGCGCGGTGCCGACCCGGTGGGCGGCGTCCACCGGCACCGCGCCGGTGCCCGTGGCCCGGTAGACGGCATAGCCGGCCACGTCCGCCTCGGTGCTTTCGGCCCAGCTCAGCGAGACCTGGGCGGCGCCGCTCTGCGCGGTCACGCCGGCCGGGGCCGCGGGTGCCACGTCGTCGGTGGCGTCGGCGACCGGGTCCCACCCGTCCGTGCCGGCGAGGTACTTCGCGGCCGTACGGGCGTCGGCGTCGGCGTCGGACAGCTGCGGCCGGTTGCCGTTGACGGCCGCGCCGGCGCCGGTGTTGCGGTACTCGGTGAAACGTCCGTCGGACCACTTCAGCGGGGCGAAGTCGGCCCAGGGCTTCGCCGCGTCGATGCCGTCGTTGATCGTGGTGTCGCGGATGGTGAGCTGGCCGCGGGAGTTGTCCGGCTGGGCGCCGTCGGCCCAGCCCTGCCACGGGCGGCCGAGGGAGAACGTGCCGGGGTCGTTGGCGCTGACGATCCGGCTGCCGGTCACCAGGTAGCCGTACGGGTTCTTCGACGCCGTGCTGGGCGCGAAGATGGTGCCGCCGTTGTGCGCGGTGGCGTGGATGGTGACCCGGTCGAAGACGGCGGTGGCCCGGCCGAAGACGAAGTCGACGTTGCCCTCGATGAAGCTGTCGTAGTAGTACTGCCGGGCGTAGCCGGCGCCGGTGGCCGAGATCGCGCCGGCCGAGTCGGCGAGCAGGGTGTCCTGCACGCCGAGCAGGCGCACGTTGCGGTAGACCTGCCGGTCGCCGGTGGCCCGCAGCGCCACCGCCTGGGTGTTGTAGTTGCCGATCTCCGGGTGCTCGGCCGAGTCGAACGTGTTGGCGATCGTCAGGTCGCGGACCGTGACGTTGCTGCCGGAGACGGCGACGGTGAAGCTGCCGGAGGTGCCGCAGGTCGCGGTCGTGACGGTCGGGCAGGTGGCCGGCCCGGCCGGGGTGCCGTTCGCGTTGTCGAAGGTCAGCACGACGTCCCGCGCGTCGCCGGAGGCGCCGGCGATCACCAGGTAGGGCTTGGCGACCGTGACCACCTGCCGGTAGCTGCCGGGCTTGACGAGGATGACCGTCGGCCGGGCGGCGGTGCCGGCCGGCGCGGCGTTCACCGCGGCCTGCAGTGTCGTGTAGTCGCCGCTGCCGTCGGCGGCGACGGTCAGGTCGGCGACCAGCGGCACCGGGTTCGGGGTGGCGGTGACCGCGACGGACGCGGCGGCGGCGTTCCCGGCGGCGTCGACCGCGACGACGGTGTACGTGTACGCGGTGCCGTTGGTGACGGCCTTGTCGGTGTACGCCGCCTTGGTGACGGTGGCCACCAGCTGATCGGCCCGGTAGACCCGGTAGGCGACGATGTCGCTCTCGGGGCTGTCGTTCCAGGTCAGGTTGACGGCCTTGTCACCGCCACCGGCGACCAGGCCGGCGACCGGGGCGGGCGCGGTGTCCGGCGCGGCGTCGGCGACCGGGTTCCAGCCGTCCGAGCCGGCCAGGTACGCCGTCGCGGTGTACTGCTCCGCCTGCTCCGCGGTCAGCTGCGGGCGGTCGGCCGTGACGGTGGTGACGCTGCCGGGGCCGGTGTTGCCGTACTCGGCGAACCGGGCGGTGCGCCAGTCGGTGACCACGCCGCTGTTGGTCATGTTGGTCCAGGTGGCGGTGGTGCTGACCACCGGGCCCAGCCAGGTGTCGCGGACGACGACCTGGCCGCGGGCGTTGTCGTCCTTGACGCTCGTGCCGTCGGCCTGGGTCTTGCCCGGCTGCCAGGGGCGGCCGAGGTTCTGCGAGCCGTCCGGGGCGTTGCCGATGATCCGGCTGCCGGTGATCAGGAAGCCGTACTTCTGGCTGATGTCGGTGCTGGCCGCGCTCACCGCCCCGTTCGGGGAGGTGGCGTGGTCGAGCGCCTTGAGCGTGCTGTGGTCGAAGACCGCGGTGGCCCGGCCGAAGAGGAAGTCGACGTCACCCTCGATCCAGGCGTCGTGGAAGTAGACGCGGGACGCGACGGTGGTGCCCGGCGAGTTGGCGTAGAGGGTGTCCTGGTTGCCCAGCAGCCGCACGTTGTCGAAGACGAGCTTGTCGCCGACCGTGCGCAGGGCCACCGCCTGCCCGTTGGCGTAGGTGCCTTCCTTGTACGAGTTCTGGATGGTCAGGTCGCGCATCTGCACCGAGTTGCCGGTGACGACCACGGTGGCGCTGCCGGACGTGCCGTAGGTGGCGGCGGTGCCGTCGGGGTTGGGCGCGGCGCCGGGGATCGGGGTGCCGGCGGCCCGGTTGCCGTTGATGACGACGTCGGTGGCGGCGCCGGTGGCGCCGACGACGATGACGTACGGCTTGGCGAGCGTGAGGTACTCGTCGTACGTGCCCTTGGCCACCGAGATGACGGTCGGGTCGGTCGCGGTGCCGGCCGGCGCGGCGGCCAGCGCGGCGCCGATCGTGGTGAACACGGTGGTCCCGTCGGGGGTGGCCGCCGGGTCGACGGTGAGGTCGGCGACCAGCGGAGCGGGCTCGACCTTGATCGTCGCGCCGATGGTGGCCGGCGACTCGGCGCCGCCGCGGGAGACCGCGGTGACGGCGTACGAGTAGCTCTGGCCGTTGGCCACGGTGGTGTCGCTGAAGGTGGGCGAGACCACGCCGGCGATCTTCGTCAGCGCGCCGGTGCCGGCGTCCGCCCGGTAGACGTTCCAGCCGATGACGTCGGCGGAGGTGTCGTCGTTCCAGGTGAGGTGGACGACCCGGGTGTCGGCGGCGGCGGTCAGACCGGTCGGCGAGGCCGGCGCGGTGGTGGTCGCGGGCAGCATCGGGCTCCAGCCGTCGCTGCCGGCGAGGTACTTGGCCGGCGTGGCGTTGGCGGCCTGCGAGGCGGTGAGCTGCGGCCGGTTGGCGTTCAGCGTCGCGCCGGGGCCGATGTTGGCGTACTCGGCGAAGCGGGCGTCCTGCCACCGGAAGTTGACCTTGACGCCGCTGGAGTTCGCGGTCGCCATGTCCTCCCACGGCGCGTCGGTCGCGATGGCGGCCGGCAGCCAGGTGTTGACGACGTTCACCGAGCCGATCGCGTCCGGGTCGGCGCTCGGGTGCCAGGGCCGGCCCAGGTGGACGGTGCCGGCCGGCGCGGCGCTGGTGACCTTGCTGTTGATGATCAGGAAGCCGTACTTGCTTCCCGTGTCGGTGCTGGCCGCGGTGATCGCGCCGTTGTCGGACTTGCCGCGGTCGAGGGAGCGCAGGGTCACCCGGTCGAACACGGCGTCGGCCGCGCCGAAGATGTAGTCGACGTCGCCCTCGATGTAGCTGTTGACGTAGTACTGCCGGGAGCGGGTCGTCGGCTTGGGCGTGTCGGCCAGCAGCGTGTCCTGGTTGCCGATCAGCCGGATGTGGTCGCCGGTGAACCGGTCGCCCTCGACGCGCAGCGCGACGGCCTGCTGGTTGGTGATCTCGGGGTGGGCCTTCTCGTCGAACGTGTTGGCCACGGTCAGGTTGCGCAGAGTCACGTTCTTGGCGGAGACGAACACGGTCGCGCTGTCCGCGGTCCCGTAGGTGCCGCCGGCCGGGTCGGGCGTGCCGGAGGCCTTGTCGTCGGCGATCACGACGTCGGCCGGGTCGCCGGTGGCGCCGGCCAGCACCACGTTCGGTGACGTGATCTCGAAGGTCTCGTGGTACGTGCCGGGCGCGATGGTGATCATCGTCGGCTGCAGGTTGGTGGCCGGGATCGACGCCAGCGCCGCCGTCACCGTCGGGTAGGCGCCGTTGGCGCCGTCCGCGGCGACGCGGAGGTTGACGTAGTCGATGGGCAGCGCGACGGGGTCGGTGACCGAGGTGGCCGAGGCGGCGCTCGACGCGGCGGAGACGTTGCCGACCAGGTCCAGTGCGATCAGCTTGTAGTACTGCGCGATGCCCCTGGGGGCGCTGGTGTCGGTGAAGGTGGGCGCCGCGCCGGCCTTGGCCGCGGGGAGCGTGCCGATCAGGACGTAGCTGCCGCTGCTGCTCGACGCGCGGGTGATGTTGTAGCCGGCGAGGTCGGTCTCCTTGTTGGCGGCCCAGGTGAGGGTGATGCCGTGGTCCGTGCTGGGAGCCGCCTTCAGGCCGGTGGGCGCGGCCGGCTTCACCATCGGGTTGGCCGCGGTGATCGACGAGTAGGAGGAGACGTTGCCGGAGGTGTCGACGGCGCGGATCCGGAAGTAGGCCCGGGTCCCCTCGGTGATCGTGGGGTCGGTGAACGTGGTGGCGGTGAACGAGGCGCCCGCGGCCGGCAGGTAGGGGACGTAGACCTCGTCACCGTTGCGCTTCTGCACGGTGTAGCCGGCGAGGTCGGTCTCCTTGTTGGCGGCCCACGTCACCGTCATGCCGACGGCGGCGACGGTGGCCTTGGCGGACGAGGGCGCGGCCGGCGCCTTCGTGTCGACGGGCAGCGTGACGGAGGCCGTGGCGGGCGCGGAGGAGCCGGCCGCGTTGACCGCGGCGAGCCGGTAGTACGACGTCGCCCCGGCCGGCGCGGTGGCGTCGGTCAGCGTGGTGCCGGTGATCGGCGCACCGGTCAGGGTGGTGAACGGGCCCGAGGCGGCGGACGCCCGCGCGACGACGTAGCCGGTCGTGGTTGTCGTGGCGTTCGCGGTCCAGGTCAGCACGACGCCGCCGGTGCTGCCGGCGACCGCCTTGAAGCCGGCCGGGGTGGGTGGCACCGCCGTGGTGTCGACCGGCCGGGTGGCCGATCCGGTCGCCGGCGAAGAGGCGTTGCCGCTGGTGTCGACCGCGGTGACCCGGTAGAAGGACGGCGCGCCGGAGGGTGCGGCCGGGTCGGTGTAGGTCGTCGCGGTCAGCGGGCTCGGCGTCAGCAGGCCGTAGGCGCCGCTGGACGAGGCCGCCCGGTAGACCAGGTAGCCGCTCAGGTCGGCCGCTGTCACGGCCGACCAGCTCAGGGTGATGCCGCCGGTGGCGGCGGTGACCTTGAGGCTGCCCGGTTTCGCCGGGGGCGTGGTGTCCTTCGGGATCGCGACGGAGGCCGAGACCGGCGCCGAGGAGCCGGCCGCGTTGACCGCGGTGAGCCGGTAGTACGCCGTCGCTCCGGCCGGGGCGGTCGCGTCGGTGTAGCTGGTCCCGGTGACCGGGGCCGCGGTGAGGGTCACGAAGGGCCCGGCCGCCGCGGTGGCCCGGGCGACGACGTATCCGGAGGTGGTGGCACCCGAGCCTGCGGTCCAGGTCAGCGTCGCGCCGCCGGCCGACGACGCCGTCGCCTTGAAACCGGTGGGGGCGGGGGGAGGGGTGGCGGCGCTCGCCGGCCGGGCCGCCGAGCCGGTCGCCGCGGACGAGGAGTTGCCGGTGCGGTCCACCGCGGTGACCCGGTAGTACGAGGTGCTGCCGGCCGGGGCGGCCGAGTCGAGGTACGACGTGGCGGTGTACGGGCTCGCCGTGAGCTGGCTGTAGGTGCCGCCCGACGACGAGGAGCGGGACACCACGTAGCCCGCGAAGTCCGGCACGGCGCCGACCGCGCTCCAGCTCACCGACACACCGGCGGAGGTCGCCGACAGCTTCAGGCCACCCGGCTTGTCCGGCGCTCCGGTGTCGACGGTCTTGACGGTGACCGTGCTCGACGGCTTGGACACGTTGCCGCTCTGATCGGCGGCGGCGACCGCGTAGTAGTACGTCTTGCCCGCGGCGGCCGTGGTGTCGGTGAAGGTCAGCGCGGACGTCGTGCCGGCGAGCAGGTCGGTGGCGGGCACGATGGTCTTGGCGGTCGACCGGTAGACGCGGTAGCCCGCGGTGTCCGAGGCGGACACCTTGCCCCAGCTGAGGGACACGCCGACCTGACCGTAGTACGCGGTCTTCAGGCTGCCCGGGACGCCGGGGGGCGTGGTGTCGGTGGCAGCCGATGCCGCGGTGAGCCCCACGCCACCCGTACCGGCGACGGTGAGCAGGGCGACGATGGCGGCCGATCGGAACGACCGCGCGGGGTGGTGCGACATGGAGCTCTCTTCTGTCAGGGACGTGCGCGCCGGAGGCGGGAATCCGATGATCACTCCCGGAATGACTGTCAGTGATGCCGGGAGCGCGAATATGGAGGTCAGGACGGCCAAACGCGGCCGTCCGTCACTCAGAGTCGCCAAGATGATCAACAAGTCGAGCGGGCCGAGGCACGCCGTCACCGTCCCGGCCGATGGACAAACGGACGGGGATGTGCCCGGGAATTCGATCGCGGCCCGGCGCGTTTCCGCCTACCGTGATCCGCATGTACGCGCCCGGTCCGCAGCTGCCTTCGGTGGCTCCCGCGCGCGTGCGTTCCTTCCCGGGCGCCGATACCCGAATCTGACCCTTCCCCGCCAGCAGCAGAACCGCAGGGGAAGGGTGGTTCGCTCCTGCGCGGTTCTGGCGCGCCCAGCCTGGCAATCCGGGCGCGCGTCCCCTTCATGCCTCGCATCCAGTGAGGAAGACACCATGGCGAAGAGCCAGTTCATCCGTACGAAGCCGCACGTCAACATCGGCACGATGGGTCACGTCGACCACGGCAAGACGACCCTGACCGCCGCGATCACGAAGGTCCTCGCCGACCGCGACCCGGCAACCAACCGGTACGTGGCGTTCGAGGGCATCGACAAGGCCCCGGAGGAGGCCGCCCGCGGCATCACCATCACCATCGCGCACGTCGAGTACGAGACGCCCAGCCGGCACTACGCGCACGTCGACATGCCCGGCCACGCCGACTACGTGAAGAACATGATCACGGGGGCGGCGCAGGTGGACGGGGCCATCCTCGTGGTGAGCGCCCAGGACGGCTCGATGCCGCAGACCCGCGAGCACGTGCTGCTCGCCCAGCGGGTCGGCGTGCCGTACCTGGTGGTGGCGCTCAACAAGAGCGACGCCGTCGACGACCCCGAGCTGCTCGACCTGGTCGAGCTCGAGGTGCGGGAGCTGCTCAGCGAGTACGGGTTCCCCGGCGACGAGGTGCCCGTGGTCCGGGTGAGCGCGCTCAAGGCGCTCGAGGGCGACCCGCGGTGGGTGCGGTCGATCGGCGACCTGCTCGACGCGGTCGACGACTACGTGCCGGTGCCGCCGCGCGAGCTCGGCGAGCCGTTCCTGATGCCGATCGAGAACGTGCTCACCATCAGCGGCCGCGGCACCGTGGTCACCGGCAAGGTGGAGCGCGGCACGCTGCGCGCCGGCGAGCCGGTCGAGATCGTGGGGCTCGGCCCGACGATCGCGAGCGTGGCCACGGGGCTCGAGACGTTCGGCAAGTCGCTGGAGTCGGCGCAGGCCGGTGACAACGCGGCGATCCTGCTCCGCGGCATCAAGCGCGAGCAGGTGCAGCGGGGCCAGGTGGTCGCGGCCGTCGGCTCGGTGACCCCGCACCGGGTCTTCGAGGCCCGCATGTACGCGCTGACGAAACAGGAGGGTGGCCGGCACACGCCGTTCGAGACGAACTACCGGCCGCAGTTCTACTTCCACACCACCGACGTGTCCGGCGGTCTCGACCTGGGCGACCGTGACCTGGTGATGCCCGGCGACACGCTGGACAAGGTCACGGTGACGCTCGGCAAGCCGGTCGCGCTCGAGGAGGGCCTCGGCTTCGCGGTGCGCGAGGGCAACCGCACGGTCGCCGCCGGCACCGTGACGGCCCTGCTCGACTGAGGTTTGCGGCCCCGGCCTGGGAAAGGCCGGGGCCGTCTACCCTTGCCGGGTGATGTTGCCGCTGCCCGAGGGCGAGTTCGACGCGTACCTGTTCGACTGTGACGGCACCATCGCCGACTCGATGCCGATTCACTACAAGGCTTGGCAGCAGGCGCTCGGGGAGTGGGGAGCCGACTTCCCCGAGGAGCTCTTCTATGCCTGGGGCGGCCGCACGCCGGTCGCGGTGATCCAGGAGCTCAACGCGCGGCAGGGGCTGGCGATGCCGGTCGACGTGGTGAACGAGCGCCGCGAGCAGGTCTTCCAGGAACTGCTGCCGACCGTCGCGGCGGTGCCCGAGGTGGTCGAGCACATCGAGGCGGCGTACGGCACGGTGCCCTTCGCCGTGGTGTCGGGCAGCAGCCGCGAGTCGGTGACGGCCTCGCTCACCACGCTGGGGCTGCTCGACCGGTTCGACGTGATGGTCTGCGCCGGCGAGTACCTGAACGGCAAGCCCGACCCGGAGTGCTTCCTGACCGCCGCCACGCTGCTCGGCGTCGCGCCCGAGCGCTGCGTGGTCTTCGAGGACGCCGAGCTGGGCCTACAGGCGGCCGCGGCGGCCGGGATGGCGGCGGTGCGAGTGCCGCCACCCTGGCAGCGCGGTCAGCTGAGCAGCAGGTAATCCAGGTTGAAGCCGCCCGTCTCGCAGTAGACGGTGACCAGCTGGTCGCCGGCGGCGAGGGTCACGGGCACGTGCACCGACTGGTACGTGCCCCAGCCGCCGGTCGCCGGCACCGAGACGGTGGCCAGCTCGGTGCCGCCGGCGTCGCGGAACGAGATGGCGTCGGTGGCCGGGGCGCCGGTGCCGTTGGCGACGCGGAGCTCCAGGTCGTACGTGCCGGCCCGCGCCACGTCGACGCGGTAGCGGAGCCAGTTGCCCGGCGCGGTCCAGCCGATGTTCTTGCCGCCGCTGGCCGAGGCGTTGCTCTCGACGAAGTTCGCGCCGCCCTCGGTCCAGCCGTTCTGCGCGGTGTACGACTCGGCCTCGACGCGTGCGCCGATCGGGGCGCCGCGCGGCACGACGGTGACCGGGATCGTCACGGTGTCGCGGGCGGCGCCGTCGGTCACGTGGACCGTCAGCCGCAGCGACCCGGCGACGGTCGGCTTGAGCGTCACCACGCCGGTCGCCGCGTCGAGGGACACGCCGGCGGGCAGGTCGGTGGCGTAGAAGGCGAGCCGGTCGCGGTCCCGGTCGGCCGCCGACAGGCGGAACAGGGTCGTCGCGTACTGGTCGGCGGTCAGCGCGGGCACGTCCCGCAGGACCGGCGCGTGGTTGCGGTGGCCGCTCGGGACGTCGGCATGCCAGCGGTACGTGGCGTACGCACCCGCGGGCACGGTGACGACGAAGTCCTGGTCGCCGAGCACCAGGCGGACGGCCGACTCGGTGGTGTTGCCGTTGGCCAGGATCGCGGTGAACCTGTCGCCGTCGCGGTAGACGACGTTGCTGACGCCGGCGGCCGGCGCGCTCGACTCGACGCGCACGTCCCGGGGCGACAGGTAGCGCGCGAACTGCCCCAGCGGGTAGAGCTCGTCGCGTACCGAAGCCGTCCTGGTCTCGGTGTTGACCTTGACGAGGCGGTCGGGCCACTTGGTGGTGCGGCCGATCTCCTCCCAGTCGACATTGTTGTCGCGCTTGTCCGTCCAGTGCAGCGTGCCGCCGGTCTGGTCGGTGGCCTGCGCCCAGAGGGTGTAGCTGCTCGCGTCGAGCCGGAAGTAGCTCAGCACGGTCGCCGGGTTGAGATCGCTGGTCTCGGTCATGTGGACCGGCTTCCTGAACTCCTGGTACGCGTCGCGCATGACCGCCGGGTCGCCCCAGTAGGGGTGGAAGGCGATGGCGTCGGCCGCCTGCCGCGTCGCCGGGTCGTTGAAGATCCGGTAGTAGTTCTTGGTGGCCGTGCTGTTCGGGTCGCGCCAGTCCCAGAAGTTGAAGTCGTGGACGTAGAGCTTGGTCGACAGGCGGGCCCTGGCGAACTCGCGCTTGATGGCGACGGCGAGCCTCTGCTGCTGCTCGACGCTGATGTCCATGGCGGGATAGACCACGTCCATGCCCGGCTCGTTGAGCATCGTGATCGCGTCAATGGTGATCCCATGGTGACGCATTGACTGGATGTACTTGACGTAATAGCGGGCGAACACGTCGATGCAGTCGTCGCGCAGCTTGCCCACCTGGTAGTGCTCGGTGGTGCTGCCCGGTTTGAGGGCGACCTCGCCGGTGAAGCGGTTGTTCGTCTTCATCCAGGCGGGCGCGCTCCACGCCGAGGCGAAGAACGTGGCGGCCGGGTTGTACTTCTGGATCAGCTTGATCGTGTCGATCATGTGCAGGTCGACGTCGCGCTGGAGGGAGAAGTACTTCAGGTCGAAGTCGCTGGTCACGCCCGCGGGCAGCTCGTCGTACGACCAGAAGGGCAGATGCTCGATGAGGTCCGGGCTGCCGATGGTCAGCCGGAACCGGTCGAAGCCGGCGCCGGTGCGCGGGTCGGCGAGCAGCCGGATCGTGCGCTCGCGCTCGGCGGGGGTGAGCTTCCACAGGTTGGAGACGCTGGTCTCGTCGATCGAGAAGCCGATGCCGGCGTAGCGCTGCCGCTCCTGCGAAGGGTCGATCACCACGGTGGCGTCGGCCGTCCTGCCCTGCTGTGCGCCCGGCAGCGGCTCCCACCGATGCGCCGCCCCGGTCGAGTAGGTGCCCGTCACGCGCACCCCGTGCTTGCCGCCGGCCGTCGCCGGTGGCGCCACCGCCAGGGTCATCGCGACGGCCAGCGCCGCGGTCACCGTTCGGTTCACCGAGCCTCCCTGCATCGACAGATGGTCATCCGTCTATCCGGGCGGAGTTTATTAAGGTCTTTAACTAACGCGCAACACTTCGGAAATCCGGAACCTGCCGCATGCTTGTCGGGTGCGCGTGACCAAGAACCCGGACGTCGCCCGGTCGTTCGTGCTCTTTCCGTCGATGGGTGAATATCCGGTCTACGACGACGGGGTGTATGACGGTCTTGCCGCGGTGGATGATCGGCGGCGGGCCTACGTCGCGGCCCTGCGCGAAGCCGCGCCGGGGCGGGTGGTGCTCGACGTCGGCACCGGGCGGGACGCGCTGTGGGCGGTCGAGGCGGCTCGGGCCGGGGCCGCGCACGTGTATGCGATCGATGCCTCGCCCGGTGCGGCGGCGGCCGCTCGGCGAGCCGTGTCGTCGTTCGGCGGGCGCGTCACCGTGGTGGAAGGGCTCGCCGCCGCGGTCACCCTGCCCGTACCGGCCCAGGTCTGCGTCTCGGAGATCGTCGGGAACATCTCGTCGGCCGAGGGCGCGATCCCGGTCCTGAACGACTGCCGGGCGCGGCTCTGCGCGCCGGACTGCGTGTGGATCCCCTTCCGGGCCCGCACGATGATCGCGGCCGTCGACGTCGGCACGCCGTCGTTCGCCCCGGAGCACCGGCCGCTCGCCGAGCGCATCCGCGCGGTGGCCGGGCCGATCGATTTGCGGCTGTGCCTCGGCGGGCCGGCCGGGGCGGCGCTCGTCAGCGAGCCGGCCGTCATCGAGTCCGACCTCTTCGACAGCCGGTCCCCGATGCCGTGCTCCGACGCGTACAGCGAAGCCGGCCTTGATCTGGAGACCGCGACCGGGCTGCTGCTGTGGAGCCGGGTCGCGGCCGCGTCGCACGGGCGCGAGGTGGACGCGCTCGACGGCGGGACACGCGCGTGGGCCCCGGTCTATGTGCCGGTGGCGCTACGCGGGCCGGTGCGCGTCGGGCTGAGCCGGCGGACCAGCGACGACGGCGTCCACCCCGACTACGAGATCACCGTGAACGGCGCGACCGTCTGGCGCAGCCCGCACCACGTCACGGCTACGAGAACGACGTGACCGGCCGCTCCAGCAACCGGCCGTCCACAAAGGTGTCCACCTTTTCGTTGTAGAAGGCGACCAGGCCGGCGATCGCGGCCACCGCCGGGTACGGCTGACCGTACGACCAGGCCAGATCCCGCTGGTCGCCGACGTTCCAATAGTCGCTCGTGTGGCCCTTGTACGGGCAGTGCGTGCGGGTCTCCGAGTGGGTCAGCGCCCCGATGTTCACCGCCGTGCGGTCCAGGTAGTAGCGCGTCGGCAGGCCGGTCTCGAACAGCAGCACCGGCGACCGCGACTCGGCCAGCACCAGCCCGTCCAACTCCACCCGCACGAGCCGGGTCGAGCGCAGCGCATCCACCCGGTGGTACGGGTTGCGCGGGTGGCCGAAGATCTGCTCGTCCTCCTCGAACCAGGCGTCCACGGCGTCCCACTCGAAGCGCACCAGCCCCTCCAGGCCGGGCAGCTTGCTCTCGACGTAGTGCCGGGCGGCGGCCTTGCGGTGCTCGTCGCCGACCCGCAGGCCCAGCCGCCGGGCGCGCCCGCGGCTCAGATGCTGCTCGTGCTCCTCGTCGACGAGCGCATCGGCGGCGACGTCCTCGATCGGGATGTAGTACTGCGGGAAGGCGGAGATCTCCCACAGGTAGACGGCCCGCGTGGTGTCGACGATCGTCCGGCCGTTGAGCACGGCACGCACCCGCCGAGGCGAGGGCTCCATCTGGTTGACCGCGGCGATCTCCCGCGGATAGTCGTTCGTCATACCCATGGCCAACGCTAACCCGCGGGGCGAGGTTCAGCCCTCGTCACTCTTCCCCGGTCGCCTTCTCCTCGCGGCTCGTCCTCAACGTCGCGGCCAGCGTGGCCAGGAACTCGGGGTTGTCGTCGGGGGCGAGCATGACCGGGCGCTCACGAAGGCGTACCGGAGGAAGGGGACGTCCCTTGACGAACCACGCGATCGCTGCGAACGGCGAGACGAACAGGATCGCGAAGGTCCACGCGCCCCGGGGAGCGACGTGGATGGCGTCCTCGTCGGCGTTCCAGCAGTCGATCAGGGCGCAGGCCACCAGGGCGACGTCGAGGAGCAGCAGGAACGCGTACACGTGAGCCATGCCGACCAGGGTGACCGGCCGGGACCTCGGGTGCGGGTCCCGGCCGGGTGCGCTCGCGTTGCTCGTCCGTCAGAGGGCCGGCAGGTAGCCGTATCGGTAGCCGTTGGCGTTGGGGTGGAAGGAGTTCTGCGGCGGCAGGATCGTGAGGCCGTTCAGGTACGGGCTCGACGAGCAGATGCCGTGCCCGGCGAACTCGTCCCGCACGTCCGACCAGACGAAACCGGCCGCCTGGGCGCGCTGCTGGATCAGCGCGTTGAGCGTCTGCGCGCCGTCGTTGAGCGCGCGGCGCTTGGTCAGGCTCATCCCGGCGAGCCCGCAGGAGGCCGACGAGGTGTCGAACAGCAGCGGATAGCCGAGCACGACCACCCGCGCCGACGGCGCCTTCGCCCTGATCGCCGCGTACGTGGCGTCGAGCTTCGCCCCGAGCGTGGCGGTGATCTCGGCGCGCGCCTCGGCCACCGTCCGGACGCACGCCGCGTCGCTGGAGAGCTGGCAGCCGATCACGGTCGGCGCGAAGCCCGCGTCGTTGCCGCCGATCGTGATGCTGATCAGGTCGGCGCCGGCCGGGATCGCCGGGGCCTGGGTGCCGATCACGTCGCCGGTGACCGCGCCGCCGCAGCTGAGATCGGTGAACGACTGGGGATCGTTCCGGGCCGCCCAGAGCGCCGGATAACCGTACGGGCTGCGCAGGCACGTGCCGCTCTGGGCGGGCGCGCCGACGCCGGAGGAATAGGAGTCGCCGAGCGCGACATAGTCGGTGGTCTCCTCGGCAGCCGTCGCGGGGCTCGCGGCGCCGATGATCAACAGCAGGGTGGAGGTGGCAAGGACGAACAACCGCCTGCTCATGGGGTGGCCTCCGGTCCGTGGGGGAGAGGAAGCCGAAGCGCTCCGGTCACCGCACCGTAGGACGCCGCACCGAGAAATGAAACGCATCGATTTTCTTACTACGCCGGAGTAGCGTTTTACCCTGCTTGGCGGATTCACACGGCCACCACAGGCGATCTTCAGGCTGTGTCCAGTCGGCGGCACTAGCTTCTTCACATGGAAGAAGAACGGGCACGACGGATCGTCGACACGCTACGCGCGCGCAATGTCTTCGCCCATGTGAAGCTGCCGCAGGCGGGCATCACGCAATACGGCATCAGGGTCGTCCTCCCCGACGGCCGCGAGGCCATCTGGGACAACGACGGCACCGCCGGCCTCGAGGCCCAGATCATGCGCAACGGCATCCTGGTCGGCTTCGTGGCCTCCATCCCCGAGTCGGAAAACTACGGCGACGGCCAGATCGTCGAAGCCATCGCCACCGCGGACTACGACCGCCCGGTCGGGCGTTCCCGCCCCGCCGCCGCCACCCAGCGGGCCACCGTGCCGCGCCCACCCGGCTCCCTCGCCCAGCGCCTGCGGAGCGGGTTTCGGGGCTGACGCGCTCTCCACAACAGCGGTTATCCACAGGGCCGCCACAGCACCACGCCCAATTCCGGGATAATGACCAGCGGGGGCTCCCCCAGTGGTGGGCGGGCTCTGTGATGGGAGGGCTCTGTGGCGCTCTCTTTGGAGCCGGTTTGCTCCTCGGGCGGCGCGGTCTGATCGGCGGCCTCGCCGGTTCAGGGGTCCGGGCTCATCGGCGGCCTCGCCGGTTCAAGGGTCCGGGCTGATCAGCTCGATCAAGCGGTCGAGGGCGACCGGCCACAGCTCGGGTGTGAGGTTGGCCAGCAGGGTTTCGGCGAGGGCGTGGGCCACCATGTCGATCTGCTCGCGCACGGCCGGGTCGAGGGGGACCGGGGGCGCGGAGACGACGGGTGCGGGTGGTTCGGGGGCGACATCTTCCGGCGTCGCTTGCGCTGACGGGGCCGACCCGGCGGATGCGACGGCCTGGGCCGGTGGGCGTCCGTCGGACGGCGGGGCTTGGGCCGGTGGGCGTCCGTCGGACGGCGGGGCTT
>NZ_BOMI01000087.1 GCF_016862115.1 Paractinoplanes deccanensis | reverse complement strand
CCTGGGCGGGTGGAGCGGAAACCGCGGTGAAGTCGGCCGGTAGGTCCTCGGGGGCGCCGACCAGGTGCAGGTGTGAAGTGGCGCGGGTCAGGGCGATGTAGAGCAGCCGGTGGCCGCGCGGGTCGTCGTCGACGATGAGGCCGGGCTCGACGACGATGGCCGCCTCGAAGTCGAGGCCCTTTGTCTCGTGTGGGGCGAGCAGGGTGATCGGCGGGTCGGTGGCCGGGTCCGCGTGCCAGTCGAGCTGTTCCCGGTCTAGCAGGGCCGCTATGTCGTCGCGGCAGCGGTGGGGGCAGACGATGGCTACCGAGCGGCCCTCGGCCGCATGGCCGGCGGCGGCCGCCACCACCACGGCGGCGCGGTCCGTGGGGTCGGCCACCGGGGCGATGACCGGGTCGGCGGGGCCGTCGCGGACGGTTGTCGGTGGCTGGACGCTGGGGGCCGCGGTGGGCAGGAGCTCGGCGGCCAGGTCGAAGATCTGGCGCGGGACGCGGTAGCCGAAGCGCAGCTCGCGGTGCACGTGCGGCATCGGGGACGGCAGGTGGGCGAGCACCTCGTGCCAGTCGTCGCGGGCCCACGGGCCGGTGGACTGGGCCATGTCGCCGACCAGGGTCAGGGCGCCGTTCGCGGATCGGCGGGAGATCGCTCGCAGCTGCATCGGCGAGAGGTCCTGTGCCTCGTCGACCAGCACGTGGGCGAAGCGGTCGGGTGCGGCGCCGGCCAGGTGGGTCGCCTCGTCCAGAAGAGCCAGGTCCGCCTCGCTGAAGCCGAACCCGAAGCCGAGGCCCGAGCTGGAGCCGTGCCCGAGGCCGGAGTGGGAGTCGGAGCCGTGCCCGAGGCCGGAGTGGGAGCCGCTGCCGAGCCCGGAGTCGGAGCCGGGGCGGTACAGGGCGTTGATCTCGCGGTCGGTGAACTCCTCGCCCGCCGCGGCGGACAGCCGGTCGCGGGAGGCGAACAGGTCGCGCAGGAAGACGGCCGGGTCGAACTCCGGCCAGATCAGCTCGGCCAGCAGGTCGGCGGCCTCCAGCACCAGGGCCGGGTCGGGGCTGCCGGCGACGAGGACCGCTCGCAGCAGCCGGCGGCGGTCACCGGACGATGCTTCGCTCGCCCGCGCCGTCGTGATCACTCGCTGGACGGTGGCCGGGTCGAGGGTCACGGCCCTTCCTCGTACGGTGACCGTCGCCGGCGTACCGTCAGGAATGATCTTGGGGTGGCCCTCCAGGGCGCGGCCGAGCAGGCCCGCCATGCGCGCCTCGCCCTTGAGCCGGGTCACGTAGAGCGACTCGGGGCGGTCCGCCTCCGCCTTCGGCAGCAGGCCGGCGACCGACCGGTGGGTCACGCCGGTGTGGCCCCAGCCCTCCAGCAGCGTGCGACTGCGCCGGGCGTACGCGGGGGAGGGGCCCACCACCAGCACGTCGGCGGCCGACAGCTTGGTGCCCGGATCGTCGAGCAACCACGCCACCCGCCGCAGCGCCGTGATCGTCTTGCCGGTGCCGGGGCCACCGTGGATCACCAGGAGGCTTTCCGCGGGCGTACGGACGAGCTCGTTCTGGGCCGCGCCGATGGCGGCCGTGAAATCCGGGCCGGCCTGGGTGGTCGCCCGGCGCACCTCGGCCAGCAGCTCATCACGCGAGTCGCCGATCATGCGCCGGGCCGGTTCTCAGCTGTCCGCGAGCGGCACTTCGAGGCGGACGCAGCCGTGGAGGTCGAGGAAGACCCTGTCCGGCGCGCGCACCACCCGGAGGACGACGTCGGAGCAGTGCGGGCAGCGCGCCACCCGGCCGGTCGGCGCTCCCCACAGCATCAGCGTGGCGACCGCGTCGGCGTGCCCGCAACCGGCGCACTTGTAGCGCGCCGCGGTCACGTCGACCGCGAAGAGCTCCCGCAGGTCGCCCGCCATCGCATTACCGTCCAGGGTGGTCGCCTCGACGGGTGCTCTGTCGTCGGGGTCGCTCACGACGTGCCTCCGAAGCGTTCGGTGCGGATCCGGCGTGGGTCGTGGCCGAGCGCGACCAGGATGTCCGCGGCGGTCTCGACGAACGTCGTGGGACCGCAGACGTAGCAGTCCGGTGCGAAGTCCGGCGGCCAACCGTACGTGTTCAGGGTCGCCACGTCGATACGTTTCGGCGGACCGGGCCAGTCGGCCGGCGCCTTGCGTGTGTAGACGAAGCGCACGTCGAGGCCGGCGTCGTCGCGCACCCGCCGGCGCAGCTCGTCGGCGTAGAGCGTGTCCTCGGGGGTGCGCACCGAGTAGATCAGCCGGAACGGCTGCTTGGTGCCCGCCTCGGCGCGGTCGCGGATCATCGCCATCAGCGGCACCACGCCGGAGCCGCCGGCGACCAGGGTCACCGGCGACGGGCTCTTGGAGCGCCAGACGAACCAGCCGCCCACCGGCCCGCGCAACTCGATCTGGTCGCCCACCTCGACCGCGTCGGTCAGGTAGGGCGACACCTCGCCGTCGTCGAGCCGCTGGATGGTCAGCTCGACCTTGCCCTCGCCGGAGGACGGCCAGGCGGAGGCGATCGAGTAGCTGCGCTGGGCGCGGTAGCCGTCCTCGGCCGTCAGCCGCACGTCGACGTGCTGGCCGGGCAGGTGGCCCGGCCAGTCGGGAACGTCGAGCACGAGGGTGCGTGCCGACGGTGTCTCCCAGCGGGCGTCGGCGAGCGTCGCCGCCCGCCAGGTCAGTCGCCCTGGTACCGCTGCTCGAGCCATGGGTCTCCGTACATGTGATAGCCGGCGGCTTCCCAGAAGCCGGGCTCGTCCTCGTTCATCAGCTGGATCCCGTTGACCCACTTCGCCGATTTCCAGAAATAGAGGTGGGGCACGACGAGCCGGGCCGGCCCACCGTGCTCCGGCGCGAGATCCTCGCCGTCGAATTTGTACGCGATCCACGCCTTGCCGTCGAGCAAGTCCTCCATCGGGACGTTCGTGGTGTATCCGCCGAAGCTGTGCACCATCGTGTAGTCGGCGGCCGACTCGACGTTCTCCATCAGGGTGTCGAGCGAGACGCCGCGCCACGTGGTGCCGAGCTTGGACCACTTGGTGACACAGTGGATGTCGACCGTGTAGTCCTCGGCGGGCAGCGCCGTGAACTCGTCCCAGTTCCAGCTGGTGCTCTCGCCGGTCTCGGTCTGGATCGTGAAGCGCCACCGGTCGAGCGGGATGCGCGGGGTGGGCCCGGCCGACAGCACCGGGAAGTCGTGGGTCAGGTACTGACCGGGCGGCAGGCCGGGGACGGACTCGCGCCGCCGACCGCCGAATCCTCGGGAAATGATGGCCATGGTGCTGAGTAAACCGCATGATCAAGCACCCCGGGACCGGACGTACCGAGCGTCACGTCGAGGTTTCGCTCGGCGTGCGCCCGGTCTGTCCGGATCCTCCTGAGTCAGACCGCCGAACTGGTCACGCCGACGATGCCGGCGGTGTCCGGGACGACGACGCGGTACTTCTGGCCGGTGACCAGGTTGCCCACGGTGGTCCGGGCGGCGGCCGGGAAGTCGCCCACCTTCGCCCAGACCTTGTTCACCATCTGCTGCACCTCGACGGTCTGGCCGGCCACGCCGGTCATCGTCACCGTCATCGTCGACTTGGACCGGCTGACCCGGGCCGTCGCCTTCACCGTCACGGCGGCGGCCGGCGAGGTCACCTGGGCCGTCGTGCTCGTCTCGGCCACCGTCACCTGCACCGTGTACGCGGCCGTGGCGGTCCGCTTGACCGGCACCGTGCCGCTCTTGCTGGTCGTCGCGCTCGTGCAGACCGGCGAGCCGCCGGCCTCGGAGACGCAGACCTGCACCGAGGCGTACGGCAGGGTCTTGCCCGCGGACTTGACGGTGAACGTCGTCGTGACGGCCGCGCCGTAGGTGACCTGCTTGGTCGCGGGGCTCACCGTCACCACCGGCACCGTCTTGGCGACGGTCCGGGTCGGCGCCGGCGAGGCGGTGGTCCGGCTGGGCGCCGGTGAAGCGGTGGCGGTGGGCGCCGTGGTGGTCGGTGCGGTGGTGGTCGGCGCAGCGGTGGGCGCCTGCGTGGGCCCGGCCACCTTCGCCAGCGCGGCGGCCGCGTCGATCCGCCCGTACCCGAAGTCGATGTCCTTGCCCGCGGCGCCGAGATCGACCGCCGACGACTCCAGGGCGGCCTGGATCTGGTCCGGCGTCAGGCTGCGGTTGTAGCCCTCGAGCAGCGCCGCCGCGGCCGCGACGTGCGGGGCCGCCATCGAGGTGCCGGACATGTAGGTGTAGCCGCTGCCGAGCGCGGTCGGGTGGGTGCTCGCGATGGTGACGCCGGGCGCCGCCACGTCGACGTAGCCGCCCTGGTTGGAGAAGGAGGCGACGCGGTCGGCCGAGTCGGTGGCGGCCACGCCGATGACGCCGGGGTCGGCGGCCGGGTAGCTGGCCGGGCTGCCCGAGGCGCGCGAGTTGCCGGCCGCGGCGACGACCGTGACGCCCTTGCTGCGGGCGTACGAGATGGCGGTGGTCACGGCCGACACCTGCGTGGTCGCGCCGAGCGACATGTTGATGACCTGAGCGCCGTGGTCGGCGGCCCAGACGATGCCGCTGGCCGTGTGGGACATGAAGCCCGAGCCGTTCGCGTCGAGCGTCCGGATCGGCAGGATCTTGACGCCCGGCGCGACCGAGGCCACGCCGATGCCGTTGCCGGTGAGCGCGGCGATCGTGCCGGCGACGTGGGTGCCGTGCCCGTGCGGGTCCGTGCTCGTGCCGGTGGTGCCGGTGACGTAGTCGATGCCCGGCAGGACCTGCCCGGCGAGGTCCGGGTGGGCGGCGTCCACGCCGGAGTCGATCACGGCGACGACGACACCCGCGCCGGTCGACTTCGCATGCGCGGCCGAGGTGTTGATCTTCGGAAGATCCCACTGCATGGAGCGGTACGGGTCGTCGCCGAATGCCACGACCGGCACGTCCACCTCGACGCCCACGGCGTTCTTCGCCCGCTGCGCCTCCTTGATCAGCTCGCCGGCCGCGGCCTTGTCGGTCGCCGTCCGGACGCTGACCACCGGGCGTCCGTCCTTGTCGATCGTGGTGCTGACGACGCGGACCGGCTTCTCGGCGCTGACGGCCGACGGCAGCAGCTGCGCCGGGGTCGCGCTCAGGCCGTACGGGGCCGGGCGCCACTCGTCCGCCGCGACGCCGTTCGCCGTCGAGCTGTCGAAGGCGCCGGCCGGCCTCCCGCCGTCCGAGACGCCGGGCAGGGCGACAGCGGCGCCGCCCGCGACGGCTCCGACGGCCACCGCTCCCACTGCGTACCTGCGCAGGTTCTTCCGCATGTGTCCCCCTCCGTGGTGAGTGAGCACAACAACGGCGGGGGCGGGCTCGTCTTGAAGGTTGCCGGGGTTGCGGACCGGTTGTTCCGCGCAACGACGGCGTTTTAGCCCGATTTATCCGGCTCTTTGGGACCATGGAGCTTCGGGGTCCGCCCGGGGCGGACCGTTGGCCGAGCTCTTGAGGATTCTGAGATGAGCATTCCAGAGGAAGATCGCTCCGGCGACGAGGGCGTCTACCGGTCGGCCGAGACCGACCGGCGGCAGCGCCGCCGCAAGCAGCGAGCCAAGCAGGCCGCCGTCGGCGTCGCCGGCCTGGCGGTGCTGGGCGCGGGCGCGTTCTTCGTCACGACCCAGGTCGCCGGCCGGAACGCCGGCACCGAGACCCGCGACGCGGGCGCCCTCGCCCCGATGGCCTCACCGGCCACCGGCGTGCCGCCGTCGACGGCGCCCTCGGCCGAGCCCACGGCCGAGGCGGACACCGTCGCGCCGAGCAAGGGGGCGGTCAAGCAGTCGAGCAGCCCGACCCCGGCGCCGTCGCGCAGCCTCTCGGTCGAGGAGCAGATCAAGGAGGCCCGGGAGAAGGCCGCCAAGGACGGTCACCCGGTGCAGCGGGCGCTGACCGCGGCGCCCAACGCCAAACCGGGACCGGTGAACAAGCGCAACGAGACGCTGCCGAACGGCACGCTGCGGGTCATCACCGCGAAGCACGACCTGACGGGACAGGGGGAGTTGCTCTGGGCCGCCGACAAGGGCAAGAAGATCGGGCAGATCAGCTGCACGCAGAACTTCAAGTTCAGCAACAACTCGAAGGCGTCGGTGCGGCCGAACATGCTGCTCTGCTGGCGGACGTCGGCCGGCAAGAGCGTCGTCACGGTGCTGGTGGACCAGGACGGCAAGCCGTCCACCGAGAAGAGCGCCGAGGTCATCAACAGCGAGTGGGCCAAGCTCGGCTGATCCCGGTCGGCGGCACGTGAAACGGCCCGGAGCTTGAAGCTCCGGGCCGTTTCTCGTTCTCAGGTCGGTCAGTAGTCGGAGACGGTGAAGATCGAGCCGCTGGAGATGCGGGACACGTTGTCGTCGATCGCCATGGCTGCCGCGTTCGAGTCCTCCACCACGGCGACGTTGTAGACGCCGCGCGGTACCGAACCGGTGTTGTAGTAACCCGTCGAGTCGCTCGACTTCTTGGTCAGGTCCAGCGTGCAGATCATCTCGTTGTCGCTGATCTTCGTGACGTCCATGCACTGGCTGACCAGGCCCGTCGCGATGACGCTGTTCGCTGTGTCCATGGCGGAGAACCAGCCGTTGGCGACCAGGAACACGCCCACGCCGTCACCGGGCGCGGTGGAGGCGCCGGCCTCCGCCGAAGCGGCGAAGGTGAGCGAGTCGAACCCGGACCCGAGGATGTCGAGGGTCACGGCGGTGTCGTCGAAGGTGGCCGTGTTCGGCGTCGTCGTGATGCCGTACGAGTAGGTGTAGTCGTCGGTGGTGCTGGTCTGGGTGCCGGCCGCGGTGGTCACGCTGAGCCTCGTCGCACCGGCCGCGTGCGCGGTCGTCGTGGCGCTGAACGAGTCGTCGCCCAGGATGGTGATGTCCTCCAGCGGGCTTCCGCCGAGCGACGCCGAGACGGTGCCGCCGACCGGCGGCAGGCCGCCGACGATCTGGACGGTGATGGTCGAGTTACCCTGCGCGGGGCCGCCGTTGGGCGTGATGGTGACCGTGCTGACGTCGAGCTCCTCGGCGACGCTGTAGGTCGACGGCACCGCGATGAGCGCGCCGTCCACCGCGTTCGCGTAGAGGCAGAACCGCCACGCGGTCGTCTCCTCGTCCCCGGTGTGCAGGACACCGGCCGGAACCGCGACCGCCGCCTTGACACCGGAGATCCTGGTGACCGTGGCCGCCTGGTCGTCCACGCCCGCGACGTCGAAGGTGGCGGGGCACGAGGTCGACTCGGTGAACAGGCCGCCCGGGGTGGTGCCCGCGGCCATCGTGCTGGTCGCGGTGGTCACGATGATGGTGTTGCCGCCGCCGGAGTTGCCGGAGGTCGGGCTCACCGTGGACGTCGGCAGCGCCGAGTAGGTGGCGTTACCGAGCAGGTTGCTGGTGCCGGCGGTGCCGGCGTAGATGCAGACGGTGTAGGCGCCGGCCGACGGCAGCGTGGCCGGGACCGTGAAGGTCGCGACCGTGTTGGCCGCGTTCTTGGTCGCCGTCGTGGTGGCGGCCGCGCCGGTCGTCGTGTACGTGCCCGCACAGGCGCCGGTGGAGCGGAAGACCACCCCGAGGGTGCTGCCGCCGGTCGACAGGTAGTTGCCGCCGCGGGTCGCGGTGACCGACGTGCCACCGGCCGCGGGGCCCGCCGCCGGGCTGAGCGTCGGCACGGTGTTCGCGCCGCTCACGGTGAGCGTGTCGACGCCCGAGGTGGCGACCAGGGGCGTCGAGCTGCTGAGGGTGGTGCCGGTGGTCGCGCCGAAGACGCAGGCCTTCCACGTGCCGGCCGCGAGCGACGGCACCGCGATGGTGGCCTCGTTGGCGTTCGCGATGGTCACGGTCGCGGCGGGTTTGGCCGTGGTCGTGGTGCCGTACAGCAGATCGCAGGTCGCGCTGCCGGCGATGAAGCGCCCGCCGACGGTGCCGGGCACGAGGCCGGTGAAGGCGCCCGTCGCGGTCAGGGTGACGGTGACGCCGCCGCCGAGCGGCGCGGCGTTCGTCGAGAGTGTGCCGTCCACGGCCACCGCGTAGGCGGGGCCGGCGGCACCGGCCACCACCAGGGCGGCCGTCGCCGCCGTGGCGATACCGGCGCGCAGAGGCCGGTTGCCGGTCTTGGGTTGGGACTTGCGCATGCGAGGTCCTCCTACGGTTTCAGAAACCGCGTTGTGGAATGGGTGAGCCCGCGCGTGTCGAAGACGGCGGGCCGTCTCGCAGGGAGCGTAACGCGGCTTATAGCCCGAATTTGGTAGAGCGAGAAATTCGCGAAAAATGCTCTGCGCCGTGGTAGTGACCAGGCATAACGCAGGGCGGCCCGGGGAAACCCCGGGCCGCCCTGATGAAGCGGAGGGACTACGCGGGCGCGACCGTGAAGGTCGAGCTGCTGGAGACGACGCTCTGGCTGTAGTCCGGGTCGCTGCTGTTGGCACCGACCGCGCCGTTCGACACGAACGTCAGGGTGTACGCGCCGTTCGGAACCGCGATCGGCGAGTAGAAGCTGACCGTGGTGTCGGTCTGCTGGCTGGCGGTCGGCAGCGACACGGTCGCCGACGCGCCGCCGGGCGCGACCGAGGTGATGAACGTGACGCCACCGGCGTTGAGGCCGGTGCCGCTGATCGGGCGACCGATGTCCGCGCTGGTGAAGGTGCCCGCGTTCGCCGTGATGGTGTAGACGTTGCTGCCGGAGATGTCCACCGTCGCGTTCGTCCGCAGTGCGCCACCGACCGTGAGAGACGTGGTGGAGCTGGCGCCGATCGGGTCACGGTCCATGACGGCCGTGGTGGTGCTCAGCACCCGGGCGATGCGCGTGCCCGCGGCCGCGCCGGCGTGCGTGATCTGAAGGCCGACGTCCTCCGGCTTGAAGGTGCCGGTGGTGGCCGTGATGACCCGGCTGTTGGCCGTGGTGGTGCCGGCCGTCGCGGCGCCCGTGTAGGTGGTCGGGTTGATCGCCGCGCCGCTGGCGTCGAACCGCCGGTTGAGCGACAGCGTGCAGATCAGCTCGGTGTCGCTGATGACCAGCACGTCGGCGCACTCGGACATCGGGCCGTTGGCCTTGGTGGTGCCGCCGATGTCGGTCGGGTTGTAGGCGCCGTTCACGAGGTACATGTGCGCGTTCGCGGCGGCGGTGCCGAAGGTGACCGAGTAGAACCCGACGCCCTTGACCGTGAGGTCGATGGCGGAGGTGGTGTTGGGCGCCGTGTTCGGCGAGACCACCAGGTCGTTCAGGAACGAGAACGCGTTGGCCAGCGTCCTGTTGCCGGACACCGTGGTGACGACCAGCGTGGCGTCGTTCTCCGCGGCGTGCTGCGGCGTGGTGGCGGTGAACGCGTTCGGGCTCACCGGCGTGATGTTGAGCAGCGGCACGCCGCCCAGGGTCGCGGTGATCGAGCCGGCCGTGGTCGGGAAGTTGGTGCCGGTGACCACGATCTCGGTGCCGCCCAGCACGCTGCCGGAGGTCGGCGCGACGCTCGCGACCGTGTGCGGGTTCATGACGGTGTACGCCGCGGAGCCGACCAGGGTGCTCTGCCCGACGGTCGAGCCGTTGTAGAAGCAGGCCTGGTAGACGGTGGGCGACCCGTTGGTGAGCGTCAGAACGGGAACGGTCGCCGCGAGGCGGTTGTTGGCCAGCTTGCGCACCGAACCGACCGCGCCCTCCACGACGCCGGTCGTCGCGGCGGTGTAGGTCACCGGGCAACGCTCGGCGGTCACGTAGTTGGCGGCCAGCGTCGAGACGCCCAGCAGGAAGTTCGCCGTCGAGGTCGCCGTGATGCCGTTGGTCACGCCGGCCGGGCCGACGGTGCTGCTCAGCGTGATGGCGGGAAGCGTCACGCTGTACGGCGAGGCGGAGCTGCCGATCAGCGTCTCGGCGGCGCTCGCCGCGCCGTAGAAGCAGACGTTGTACGGCGTCGTCAGACCCGTGCCGGTCACGCCGGACGGCACGACCACGGTGAGAGCGCTCGTGGACGTCTTGGTGACGCTGGTGCCGACGCGGCCGGCGGCCGGCGAGCCGTAGGCCGCCGGGCAACCGGTCGCCGAGAACACGACGGCCGGCGTGGCCGTGGTGAACGGCGTGCTGCCGCTGGGCGCGGTGAAGGTCAGCGTGTTGCTGCCGCCGCTGGGGCCGGTCGTCGCGCTGGACCCGATGCCGGGAGTGAGCAGGAAGGTCTGCGGATTGTCGAGGACCGGCGTGCTGGAGCTGGTGGTGCCGTTGTAGTAGCACACCCGGTAGGCCCTGGTCGCGCCGTCGGTCAGGGTGAGGCTGGCCGGCGCGGCGAAGGTGATGGTCGTGGAGTCGACCCGCGTGATGTTGGACGCGGCCGCGGTCGTCTGACCGGTGATGCTGGTGGTGTAGGTCGCCGGGCAGCTGGCGTTCGACGTGAAGATGATGCCCGGCGTCCCGGAGTAGTAGGACGTGTTGGGCTGCTTGTTGGTGAGCACCGTGCCCGTCGGGCCGCCGCCCGGCGTCTGCACGGACGGCGTGACCGTGAGCGTCGGCCCCGCGTCGAGCGTCGCTCCGGACGCTGTCGTTCCGGCGTAGGTGCAGACCTTGAAGTCCTTCGAGACCGTGCCGGTCGGGATGCCCAGGGTGGCCGCCGAGGGCACGACGAAGGTGGCCGTGGGATCGCCCGTCTCGGTCGCGGTGACCGCGACAGCGCCGGCCTGGGCCGCCGTGACTGTGGAGTCCGCGTTACAGGTGTTGGCGACCGGAGTCAGGACGATGTAGGGCTGAGCCGTGCTGGCGAACACGCCGGTGTTGACCGTCGCCGTGATCGTGGTGCCCGGTGTCGCGGACGCGGACGACAGCGAGACTGACGCGAACGCCGCTGTCGGTGCCACCAGAACGGCGGCCCCCACCGCCCCGGCGGTCAGCCCGGCTCCGAGAAGCCGCGCTGTGAGTTTGGACTGGGACTTGCGCATGCGAGGTCCTCCTACGGGTCCCTTACGGACCACGTCGCTGGATGGGATGGGGCCCGGCGTGCGGTGAACCGTCGCGGGCCGTCTCGCGGGAAGCGTAGCTATTTATGAGCCGTTCCTGACTAAAAGCGGTGAACATTCGGATATGTCGGACGTAAGGGGGTTGGAGCTGCTACGGAGCCGGGTCGAGGGGCGTCGATGCGGGCGGCCGTCGTCGATGTTAGGAATGGCTTACCTCAATTAAATTAACCGTGGTGTAGTTATGGACCGATCGGGGAATGGTTTATCGTCGTGTAGAACGGGATGCGAGAAATGGGAGGCGAGGAATCATGACTCAGGCTCTGGAAATGCCCCGCGTGCAGACCTGCACGGTCACTCAGTGTGGCTACAACCACGACGGCTGTACGGCCTTCGCGATCACCATCGGCAGCATGAACGCCGAATGCGACACCTACGTCGAGACGGGCGACAAGGGTGGCACCGGCAAGCCTCTTGCGCAGGTCGGAGCGTGCAAGCGCGCCGACTGCGTGCACAACACCGACCTTGAGTGCCACGCTCCGGCCATCGTCGTGGGCGCCTCGGGCGACAAGGCCGACTGCCTCACGTACGAGGCTCGCTGAGCGCAATCTTCGAAAAAGCGCCCGCCGTTCCCGGCGGGCGCTTTTTCTTTAGGTAAGGCAAGCCTTTCGTAGGTGAGCCTTGCTTAATGGCGAGGGCGCCGGGAATGGCGACCGCTTGACGGGCGGTGCGGCCCGCGCTAGGTTATTCTCACATCGAGTCAGTCTCAAGGTGAGGACAACATGGCGAGCGAAGCGGACTTCCTGGCGGGATACGACCCCGCGGCCTACCCGGCCGTCGCGGTCACGGTCGACGTGGTCGCGCTGACCATCCGCGACGGCCGGCTCTGCGTGCTGCTCGTCGATCGGGCCGAGCACCCGTTCGCCGGCCGGCGCGCCCTGCCCGGCGGCTTCGTCCGCGACGAGACCCTCGACGCCGCCGCGCTACGCGAGCTCCACGAGGAGACCGCGCTCGACCGTGTGCATCTCGAGCAGCTCAAGACCTACGGCGATCCCGGCCGCGACCCGCGCATGCGGGTGTTCTCGGTCGCCTACCTCGCCTTCGCGCCCGGGCTGCCCGAGCCGCGCGCGGGCTCCGACGCCTCGGCGGCCGAGTGGGTGCCGGTCGAGCGGGCGACCGGCCTCGCGTTCGACCACGACGCGATCCTCGCCGACGGGCTCGACCGGGCGCGGTCGAAGCTCGAATACACGCCGCTCGCCACCGCGTTCGTCGGCGACGAGTTCACCGTCGGCGAGCTGCGCCAGGTCTACGCCGCGGTCTGGGGCGAGGAGCTGCACGCCGGCAACTTCCACCGCAAGGTGCTCTCCGTGCCGGGCTTCGTCGAGAGCACCGGCGAGACCACGGCACGCGGCGGCGAGCGGGGCGGCCCCCGGGCCAAGCTCTACCGCGCCGGCGACGCCCAGCTGCTGCACCCCGCGCTCCTGCGCCCGGCCCGCGAGGACGGTGTGCGATGACCTTCGCCGAGGCGGTCCGCGTGGCGAGCGGAGACATCGCCGACCTCGTCGCGGCGCGCGACGTGCTCTTCAAGATTCCCCGCGACCCCGCCGACAACGACCTCATGGAGGCCGAGGCGGCGGCGCTGGGTGCGCTGGCCGAGCACGGTGATCCGAAATACCGGCCGTACGCGCCGCGCCTGCTCGAGACGTTCGTCCACGAGGACGGCCAGCGGCGCCGGCGGCGGGTCAACGTGCTCGAGAGGCTCGACGGCTTCGTCCCGCTGAGCGCGCTGACCCGGACGATCGATCCGCGCGACGCCGCCTGGATGTGGCGCCGGCTGCTGGCCGGGCTCGGCTGGGCACACCGCGCGGGCGTCGTGCACGGCGCCGTCTTCGCCGAACACGTGCTGATCCACCCGGAGCAGCACGGCCTGGCCCTCGTCGACTGGTGCTACTCCGGCAGCCGGGTCAGTGCCGTCATCAAGAACCATCACTACCCGCCCGAGGTCAAGCGGGACCGGACGGCCGGCCCTGCCACCGACATCTACCTGGCCACTCGCCTGATGACCTGCCTGATCGGCCCCGGCCTGCCGCCGGCGATGCGCCGCTTCGCCGACGGCTGCCTCTACGACGCGCCGCGCATGCGGCCGCAGGACGCCTGGTCGCTGCTGGGCGAGCTCGACGACCTGCTCCACACGCTCTACGGGCCGCGCACGTTCCGGCCCTTCGCGCTCTGACCGTTCACGAAAACGGAGGACATCATGGGAAGCGGACGCTGGTCCACCGACGTCTACACCGCCGCCGCCAACTACCGCGCGCGCAGCGGCACGAGCGCCTTCGCCTACAGCGACAGCGGCGCCCGGAAGGCCCACCCGGCGCTCGACCCGAACGGGGTCGGCAAGCGCGAGAGCCGCGACAGCGGCGAACACCCGTTCAGCACGCCGATCGCCGTCATCTTCGACGTCACCGGCTCGATGGGCACCGTGCCTCGCACGCTGCAGACCAAGCTTCCGCAGCTGCTCGGCCTGCTGACCCGCAAGGGGTACGCGACCGATCCGCACATCCTGTTCGGCGCGGTCGGCGACGCCACGTGCGACCGGGTGCCGTTGCAGGTCGGCCAGTTCGAGTCGGACAACCGGATGGACGAGGACCTGGCGCGGATCGTGCTCGAGGGCGGTGGCGGCGGGCAGAAGCGCGAGTCGTACGAGCTCGCCATGTACTTCATGGCCCGGCACACCTCGCTCGACTCGGTGCTCAAGCGCGGCCGCCGGGGCTACCTGTTCCTGATCGGCGACGAGATGCCGTACCCGAAGGTCAGCCGCAAGGAGGTCAAGCGGTTCCTCGGCGAGGACCTGAGCGAGGCGATCAGCACCGAGGAGATCCTCGCCGAGCTGCGGCGCAGCTTCGACGTCTACTACCTGATGCCGACGGCGGCGGGCTGGGGCGGCGACCGCGAGATCCTCGAGCGCTGGCGCGGCCTGCTGGGCCAGAACGTGCTGGAGCTCGACGACCTGGACGCGGTCTGCGAGACGATCGCGCTCACCGTCGGCCTCGGCGAGGACATGATCGACCTGGACGAGGGCCTGTCGCACCTGACCGAGGCGGGCTCCGCGCACGGCGGCACGGTCGGCAAGGCGCTCGCGCCGCTCCAGCGCGGCACGGTCGTCCGATCGGCTCTCGACGTCACCTCGGCGGCGAGCGGGAACGAACGGCTGTGAACGAGCACGTCGCGGTCGTCGACCTCGGGTACGGCGACGCCGGCAAGGGCACCGTGGTGGACGCGATCTGTGCCGCCACCCCGGTGCGGGCGGTCCTGCGCTTCAACGGGGGAGCGCAGGCCGCCCACAACGTGATCACCGAGGACGGCCGGCACCACACGTTCGCGCAGTTCGGCTCCGGCACACTGCGTGGCGTGCCCACCCACCTGACCCGCTTCATGGTGGTCGACCCGCTGGCGCTGGCGGCCGAGGCGGCCGCCCTCGGCAATCCGTTCGAGCTGCTCACGGTCGATGGCGACGCCCTTCTCGCCACTCCGTGGCATCGTGCGGCCAACCGGCGGCGAGAGGCCGAGCGGGGCTGGTCCCGTCACGGTTCGTGCGGCATGGGCGTGGGCGAGGCCATGTCGTACGCGCTGAGCCACGCCGACGCGCCGCGCGTGGCCGACACCCGCTCCCGTGCGCGCCTGCGCAAGGTCCTCGCCGCGGTGGAGGAGGACCTCGGGCCGATCGGCGCGCCCCTGGACGACGTGGTGGAGGCGTTCGCGCTCTTCGGCTCGACAGTGTCGATCGTGGACGGCGCGCACACCGGCCGGCTGCTGCGGGAGGGGCCGTGCGTCTTCGAGGGCGCCCAGGGCGTGCTGCTCGACGAGTGGCGCGGGTGGCACCCGCACACGACCTGGTCGACGACGACGTTCGACAACGTGGCCGCGCTGTGCGGGTCGTTCCGGCGGCTCGGCGTGGTGCGCACCTACACGACACGGCACGGCGCGGGACCGTTCGTCACCGAGGACGCCTCGCTGGCGCTGCCCGAGGCGCACAACGGGACGGGCGAGTGGCAGGGCACGTTCCGGGTGGGCCACTTCGACGCGGTGGCGCACCGCTACGCGGTGGAGGTCGCCGGCGGCGTGCACGGCCTGGCGGTCACGCACCTCGACACCCCCGCCCACTGCGCTTCGCTGCGCGTCTGCACCTCGTACGAGATCGACGGGGTTGATGTTGATCGGCTCGTCCCCGGCACCCTGGGCGACCTGGCGCACCAGGCCGAGCTGACCGCGCGGCTCTTCCGCGCCCGGCCGGGACGGCTCCACCGGCCCGCGGACTGGTCGGGCGAGATCGAGTCGCTGCTCGGCGCCCCCGTGGAGATCGAGTCGCACGGGCCCACTTCAGCGGAGAAGAAGTTCGTGTGACGCTGAGGGGGTGCTCGCTCGGCGCCGGAGCCTGCCCGTAGCCGTCGTGATGGCGGTCGGCCTCCTGCTGCCTCCCTCCGCCGCGCCCGGGACAGACGACGCGGCGATGGCCGTGGCGGCTCGCTCCGCCGTCGTGCGGGGCGCGGAGGTGGCGGGGACCGTGACGGGCCGTTCCGCCGTCGTGCGGGGCGCGGAGGTGGCGGGGACCGTGACGGGCCGTTCCGCCGCCGTGCGGGGCGCCGAGGTGGCGGTGACCTTGACGGCCCGGTCCGAGAAGGGCAGATACACGCTTAACGGCATCACGCCGGGGCCGCAGATCCGGATGCTCGCGGGGCAGACGCTGCGGGTGACGGTCGTGAACGAGTCGGTGCCCGAGGACGTGACCATGCACTGGCACGGCATGAGGGCGGACGCCGTCACGCTGCGGCGGGGCGAACGGCACGTCTACCAGCTCGGCCCGGCGGCGGAGGGGACGTACTGGTACCACGCGCATCGGGAGCTCTTCGGCGCGCTGGTGGTGGGGCGGCCGGCGGTGGACGTGGACCGGGCGCTGGTCGTGCGCACGTACGACGGGCGAAGAACCATCAACGGGATGCCGGGCCTGTCGTCGCTGACCGGGATCGCCGGATCGGCACCCTCGCCGGGCTCGGTGTCGCGCGTGCGGCTGATCAACGCGGACCCGGAGCCGCTGCGCGCGTGGGTGTCGGGCACGCCGTTCCGCGTGGTGGCGGTCGACGGGCACTCGGTCAACGGCCCGTTCGACATCCTGAACGAGGCGGTCCTCGTGCCCGCGGGCGGCCGGGTGGACCTCGCGTTCTTCGGGGCGGCCCGCGTCGACGTCGGCGGGGGAGCGGCGGTCGTGTGGGGCGCCGTGCAGCCGACGGCGCCGCCGCGGGACATCGTCGATCTTCTGTCGTACGGGACGCCGGCGCCGCTCGGCTTCGACCCGGCGGCCATGGGACGGCGCCTCGAATACCAGGTGGGGCGGCGGATCGGGCTGTTCGCCGGGATGCCGGGACTGTGGTGGTCGGTCAACCGGAGGCTCTACCCGGAGGTGCCGGCCTACCTGGTCCGTAGCGGCGAGCCGGTCCACCTGACCGTGACGAACGCGAGCGGCGCGGCCCATCCGTTTCACCTGCACGGCGCCCGCGCGGTGGTGCTCAGCCGTGACGGCGTCGCGGCCTCGGGCAGCCCGTGGTGGTTCGAGACGCTCAGCGTGGGCGACGGGGAGACGTACGAGATCGCCCTGGTCCCCGGCCACGTCCCCGTGTGGGCCGGTCACACCTCCGTGCCCGCAGTGATATGTGTCTCTGCTTGCGGGGGCAGGTTCCTCCCTAGGCTGGGGGTCATGCCACTCAGCGGAGAGTACGAGCCGAGCACCTCCGGGTGGGCCCGCAAGCAGGCCGAGAAGTTCGAGTCGTCCCAGGGCGCCTCGGCCGGCACGATCCAGGGCTATCCGATCGTCCTGGTCACCTCGGTCGGTGCCATCAGCGGCAAGCTGCGCAAGACGCCTTTGATGCGCGTGGAACACGACGGCGAATACCTGGCGGTGGGCTCCCTCGGCGGCGCCCCGAAGAACCCGGTGTGGGTCCACAACCTGCGCAAGAACCCCCACGTCGAGCTCCAGGACGGCGCTGAGCGGCACGACTACGTCGCCCGCGAGCTGTCGGGCGAGGAGCGCGCCGTGTGGTGGGAACGGGCCGTGGCGGCGTTCCCCCATTACGCGGGTTACCAGGCCAAGACGTCGCGGCTCATCCCGGTCTTCCTGCTGAGTCGCTTGCCCTCGTGAGCCGCTTGCCCTGCTGAGCCGCCTGCCCTCCCGGTGCGCGTCCCGCCCTCCTGCCGGGTCCTTCGCGGGGGCGCCACTTCCCTTCGCCCTGCTGGGCCTTCGCGGCCGTTTCGATCGGGGCGCGGGCGGGTCCCGATCGGGCCAACTGAGGGAAAACGGGGTGCCTTTCGGGCATCGACGCTCGATCATGGAGTGATGCGCACTCCCCACCAGGCCGTCGACCGGGCCGGCAACCGGCATGCCGAGGCTGCCGCCGCGCTGCCGCTTTCCGGCGCCGCGCCGCTGCCGCTGTCGGGGGCGGTCGACGACGGCGACCGCCTCGTCGATGTGGTGGACCTGCTCGCGCTGGACGGTTTCGTGACGGGCCGGGAGCCGTTCGGCCGCAGCTGCTACCTGGAGAACGTAAAGGCCGACGCCGCGCTGACCACAGACGACGCCCGGGTGGTCCGCGACGCCGTCGACGAGGACGGCCAGGGCCGGCTGTCGGTCGGCGAGGGCTGGACGTTGCACGTCACCCGCTGGAAGCAGAGTCGCCGAGCGCGCGTCACGGTCACGGCGGTCACCGCGGAGCTGGCCGAGACGGTCCTCGAGGCGGCCACGAAGAACGCCGTCGAGGAGCCGGTCCCGGCGAGCGACAGCGTGCCCATCGGCTTCTGGCACTTCGGCCCGCACGGCCCGCGCCGCGTCCAGCGCGAGATCGACGCCGCCCCCTGGCCGAAGATCTCGGCGAACTACGCGACCCCCGTGGCCCGAACCCTCGAAAAGCTGATGGCGCTCGACGGCACCGCCGTGAACGGCCGCCTCCTGCTCCTGCACGGCGAGCCCGGCACGGGCAAGACCACGGCCCTGCGGGCGCTGGCCCAGCAGTGGCGCTCGTGGTGCCAGGTCGACTGCGTGCTCGACCCCGAGCGCCTGTTCAGCGACCCCGCCTACCTGATGAGCGTGGCCCTGGGCAGCGACGACGAGGACGAGCCCCGCTGGCGCCTGCTCATGCTCGAAGACTGCGACGAGCTGATCAGCGGCGAGGCGAAAGCCAGCGCCGGCCAGTCCCTGTCCCGCCTGCTCAACCTCACCGACGGCCTGCTCGGCCAGGGCCGCAACGCCCTGATCGCCATCACCACCAACGAGGACCTGGCCTCCCTGCACCCCGCCGTGGTCCGCCCCGGCCGCTGCCTGGCCAGCATCGAGGTGGGCAGGCTCCCCTACACGGAGGCGGTCACCTGGCTCGGCACCCCCCGAGGCATCGGCCCCGAGGGCGCCACGTTGGCCCAGCTGTACGCCCTCAAAACCGGCACCGAGCCCGTGACCGTCCCCAAGCCGGAGCCGGCCACCGGCATGTACCTGTAGCCGCCCATCGGCGGAGCGCTCCGCCCGCCCGGCCGCGCGCCGGGGCGGGAGGGTATTGGGTAGGCCGCTTCGGAATCGCTCGCTCGGCCTGCGGGCCGGCCGCGCCCGTCGCAGGATGGGGGCATGGCTTACGTGAATCCGTCGGGCGAGTACGACCGGGACCAGCGCTACATCCCGACCCGGATCACCGCGGACGGGCGCGACGGTTATCCGGTGGAGCCCGGGCGTTATCGGCTGATCGTGAGCCGAGCATGCCCCTGGGCGAACCGGGCGATCATCGTGCGGCGGCTTCTCGGCCTCGAGGACGTGCTCTCCATGGGCATCGCCGGTCCCACTCACGACGAGCGCAGCTGGACCTTCGACCTCGACCCGGGCGGGCGTGACCCGGTGCTCGGCATCGAGCGCCTCCAGGAGGCCTACTTCGCCCGCTACCCGGACTACGACAAGGGCATCACCGTGCCGGCGATCGTCGACGTGCCGACCGGGCAGGTCGTGACGAACGACTTCGCACAGATCACCATCGACCTCTCGCTGGAGTGGGCGCGCTATCACCGTCCGGGCGCGCCGCAGCTCTACCCGCCCGAGTTGCGCGACGCCATCGACAAGATCAACCGGCTCGTCTTCGCCGACGTGAACAACGGCGTCTACCGGGCCGGGTTCGCCGGCACGCAGGAGGCGTACGAGAAGGCCTACGCGCGGCTTTTCGCGCGGTTCGACAAGCTGTCGGACCTGCTGGCCGGACAGCGGTACCTGGTGGGCGACACGATCACCGAGGCCGACGTCCGGCTCTTCACGACGCTGGCCCGCTTCGACGCGGCCTACCACGGCCACTTCAAGTGCAACCGGAGCAAGCTGACCGAGATGCCGGTGCTCTGGGCCTATGCCCGGGACCTCTTCCAGACCCCCGGCTTCGGCGACACGATCGACTTCGTCGACATCAAGAAGCACTACTACGTCGTCCATAAAGACATCAACCCCACGGGGATCGTTCCGGCCGGACCGGATCTCTCCAACTGGCTGACCGAACACGGCCGCGAGAAGCTGGGCGGCCGCCCCTTCGGCGACGGCACTCCGCCACCGCCGCCGAAGGCCGCCGAGGTGGTCCGGCCCGGCCACGGCCCGGAGGCGGCAGGACTCACCGCCGAAGCCACCGCAGCCGTCGAAGCCACCGCAAGGTGAGCGAACACGGCCGGCCTCGGAGCCCCTCGACTGCACGGCAAGCGGATGCGCGATCAGTGCCGACCGGGAGGCTGCCGACCGGGTAGCCACCGTGACTCAGGCTGCTGCCCGGTGGCAGCCTCCCGGTCGGACGCCTTGGACGCGGCGACGGCGAGGACTGAGCCCGGCCGCCGCGAGCTCAGGACCGGCCACGTCCGCGGCCTCGGGAGCCGCGGGCATCGCCCCGCCCGGAGTCACGGCCGGTGGCGAACCACCGGATGTCGCCGGTCATGCGCGCACCGCCCGTCGCGCGCAGCGCCTCGCGCAACAGGGCGTCGAGCTGCCGGAGCCGTTCGCTGGGCAGGTCGGCGAGCATGCGCTGCTGCTCGGCCAGCCCCGCACCGACGGCCTGCTCGATCACCTCGTAGCCCGCCTCGGTGAGGCGGACCAGGACGCTGCGCCGGTCACTGGGCGACGGAAGCCGCTCGACCAGGCCGGCCTTTTCCAGCCGGTCGAGCCTCGCCGTGGTGCCCCCGGTGCTCAACGCCATCGAGGCGGCGAGCTCGCCCGGCGAAAGCTGGAAGGGCTCACCAGCGCGCCGCAGCGTCGCGAGCACATCGAACTCGGGACGGCCTATCCCGAACGCGGCATAGGCCTGCTCCACCCGGTCGCCGGCGATGCGGGACAGGCTGGCGATGCGGTCGAAGACGGCCATCGCCGTCGTGTCGAGGTCGGGCCGCTCGTGGGCCCACTGACCGACGACCTGATCGACGCCGTCGAGGTCCTCGGTGTCGCGCTCGCTGTCGTGCCGGCCGCGAACGGCCGGGGCGGCCTCGTGCTCGGCCGGTGAGGGCTCGGGCCGGCCGGTGCTGCCGCCTTCAGCGGGGGCGTCCTGAGCGAGGTCTTCATCGGTCTCCACCTCTCCATTGTCTCGATGGCGAGCTTCTTGACAACGAGAGACTAGCGGGCCTTTATCTCGATGTCGAGATACTTTCCGTCGAGGGAGTTGGCGTGATGCGTTTCCGCTGGTCAGCGCAGATCGGCGTGCTCCACGACACGGTTCGGGAAGCCGACGCGGGCCGCCCTCAGCATTGCCCGCCCGAGCCGGTCGGTCGTCGTGACGTACTTGGGGGCGATGCGCTCCAGCAGGGGAATCAGCGGGCCCAAGACCGTGTAGGCGGTGTTGTAGAGCCGGGTCTTCGACCGCACGCCCCGGGTCGGCTGGATGATGCCGGGCCGGAAGGCGTAGCCGTTGGGCAGCAGGTCGATGATGTCGCGCTCCGTACGGCCCTTGACGCGAGCCCACATCTGCCGGCCGTTCGGGTTCGTGCCGGCTCCGGAGACGTAGACAAAGGTCGTCCGCCGGTCGAGCTCGGCGAACATGCGCGCCGCGGCCATCGGATAGTCGTACGAGACTCGCGCGTAGGCGGCCTCGTCCAAGCCCACCGCCGACACCCCGAGACAGTAGAAACAGGCGTCGGAGCCGCGCAGCTCGTCGCGGATGGGCCCGAGATCGGCGAAGTCGGCCAGCCGCACTTCCCGCAGGCGTGGATGCGAGATTCCCGTCGGCGTCCGAACGACCGCCAGCACCTGCTCGACGTCGGGCGCGAGCAGGCACTCGTGGAGCACGCCCTGGCCGACCATGCCGGTCGCCCCGAAGATCACGACCTTCATCGGTCCTCCCTCTCGATCAGCTCGATCATGGCACTCGGCGTCTCGTCCGCGGACGGCCAAAAATGTCGTACGGGCGGCCTAGGGTTCTCCCGTGTCCGTTGAACGATGGTCGGCCGCCCAGGTCGAGACGCTCGCGCCCGACGCCGCGTCGGTCAAGGCCGGCCGGGCGCTCTCCGCGCCCATCTCCTGGTCGGCGACCGGGCGGCTCGACGACGTCCTGTGGGGACTGTGCCGTGGCTATCAGGTGTGCGCCGACCTGACCGGCCCGGCGTACAAATGCTCCTGCCCCAGCCGCAAGATCCCGTGCAAGCACGCCCTGGGGCTGCTGCTGCTCTGGGCCGAGACCGGTGTCGCGACCGCGGCGGCCCCCGACTTCGCGCGTGAGTGGCAGGCCGCCCGCGCCGCAAAGGCGGCGGCCAAGCCGCGAGCCGCCGCCACTCCCGATCCCGCCGCCGCGGCCAGGCGAGCCGAGCAGCGCGCCGAGCGGGTGGCCGGTGGCATGACGGAGCTGCGCCGGTGGCTCGACGACCAGGTCCGCCAAGGGCTGGCCGGCGCCCAGCGAGCCGGCCACCAGCCATATGAGGCGATGGCCGCGCGGCTGGTCGACGCGCAGGCCCCCGCCGCGGCCAACGCCGTGCGGCGGCTGGGCACCATCGCGGGGATCGGCCCGCACTGGGCCGACCGCCTGCTCGGTGAGCTGGCCCTGCTCCGGCTGCTCGTCACCGGCTACGACCGGCTTGCCGACCTGCCGCCCGAGCTGGCCGCCACGGTCCGCAGCCGCATCGGGTTCCCGGTCGCCACCGACGACGTTCTCGCCGGCCCGCGCGTCGCCGACCGATGGCAGGTGCTGGGCCAGGTCGAGATCGACGACGGCGCGCTGACCACCCGGCGCACGTGGCTGCGGGGGTCGCGGGGCCGGTTCGCGCTGGTCCTCTCGTTCGCCGCGCCCGGCCAGCCGCTCGTCAGCGATCTCGTCCCGGGCACGGAGTTTCGCGGCGAGCTGGCGTTCTACCCCGGTTCCGCCCCGCTGCGCGCGCTCGTCGCCGGTCGCGACAGCGCCGCCGAGCCGTTCGGCGAGCCCGAGGGCGCCGCGACGATCGCCGACGCTCTGCTCGGCTACAGCGCGACGGTCGCGGCCGAGCCCTGGCGGTACGACGCTCCCGTCCTGCTCGCCGGCGTCGCGCCCAGCGACGACGGCTGGCTGGTCGACCAGACCGGCGCCGCGCTGCCGCTGGCCGCCGGTCACAGCGAACCATGGTGGCTGCTCGCGGCCGCGGGTGGCCGGCCGGCGACCGTGGCGGCCGAGTGGTCGCCCGGCGGTCTGCGCCCGCTCGCCGCGTGGACCGGCGGGACGTTCGTGGCCGCCGGTGTGCCGGTGCCCACGGCCGGCGCCGCCCGGCGCCCGGAGCTGCCTCCGGAGCTGCTGGCCGCCGCGCTGGTCGGCACCAACCGCCGGCCGTGGCCGGGCGACGGTTCCCTGCTCGACGCCGCGGCCGTCGCGCTCGCCCGGCGGCGCGCCGGCGTCCTGCCCGGCTCCGGCCATGCCGCGGTGCCCGCCGCCCCCGCCGAGACCACGGCCGCGCTGCCCCCGGCCGCCGGGGCGCGGCTGCTGCGGATCCTCGGCGAGGGAGTGCCGGGCGGCGCCCAGCTCGCCCAGGAGCTGCTGGGCCAGTGGCTCGCGGCGGCCCGCGAGCTCGGCGCGCACGTCCCGCCGATCGCGTTGCCCGCGCTGCTCGACGCCGGGCGGCGCAACTCGATCATCCGGCCCGCGCTGGCCCGGGTCGCCGGCGAGCGGGGCGTGTGGTTGGCCGCCATGCGCGACGAGTGGCGGTGGCTTCGCGACGAGGCTCCCGTTCCGCCGTCCACCGCGGCCTTCGACTGGCACACGGGCAGCTCCGGCGAGAGGCTGGCGCACCTGGCCGAGCTGCGCCGCAGCGATCCGGGGCGCGCCCGTGAGCTGGTGGAGAGCACCTGGGCCGAGGACTCCTCCGACACCCGGGCCCGCTTCGTCGCCGCCCTCGCCACCGGCCTCTCCGCCGACGACGATCCGTTCCTGGAGCGGGCTCTCGACGATCGCCGCAAGGAGGTCCGCGAGGCCGCCCTGGAGCTGCTGCGGCGCCTTCCCGGCTCCGGCCTGCGCACGAGGATGGCCGAGCGTGCCCGGGCCGCCGTGCGGCGCGAGCGCCGGACGGTGGGCGCCGACCGGCTGATCGTCACCCCGCCGGAGGAGCTCGACGAGGGCCTGCGTCGCGACGGCGTGGCCTCCACCCCGGCGCGCGGCACGGGCGTGAGCGCCTGGCTCCTCGAGGAGGTCGTCGCCGGTGCGCCGCTCGACACGTGGGCCGGCGCCGCCACGATGCTCCGGCTGGCGCGCGGCAACGACTGGGAGTCGCCGCTGCTGCACGGCTGGGCCAAGGCCGCCGTGGCGCAGGAGGACGTCGGGTGGGCGACCGTCCTGCTCCACGAGGTGTCCGGGACGCTGCGCGAATCGGTGCGGTGGGACCTGCACCTCGTGCTGCCCTCCGCCGAGCTGGGCCGGCTCGCGGCCGACGCCCTGCGCCGGGAGGATCCGATGGCCAACAGGCTGCTCGCGATCCATCCGGGCCGGTGGCCCGACGAGCTCTCGGTGGCCGTCCTCGAGACCATCGCCCATCGAGCCCGCAACGACCGGCACAGCTGGCAGCTCGGCGAGTTGTGCCGCGCGGCCGCGCTGGCCATGCCCCCGGCGTACGCGGATCTGGTGGGCCGGCTCGCCCTGCAGCTCGACCAGGAGCCCGCCGACGCGTCCCGGGTGCGGCCGGTCGCCGACCTGGCCCGCACGCTGGCCTTCCGGCAGGAGATGTTCGACGAGCTGAAACAGGCGGCCGGCAAGCCCTGAGCGACACCGTCACACCGTCGGATCCCCGCCGCCGCGGCCCCCGATTTTTGTCAGAGGCAGGCGATAGCGTTCGGTTCTGGCGAAGCATTGCCAAAGCCGGCCGGACGGGCCGTCAGACACGAGGAGTTCGAGTGACCGCATTGCGCCCGCACGCCGAGGATCAGTACGCCGAGGAGCTGGCTGTGCTCGCCTCCACCGACGACCGTCCGCGCCCGCCCGGCTGGCGGCTCTCCCCGCAGGCCGTGGTGACCTACCTGCTGGGCGACGGCGCCAAGATCACCCCGAAATACGTGGGACCACGCCGGCTCATGGAGGTCGCGGTGTCCACGTTGGTCACCGACCGTGCGCTGCTGCTGCTCGGCGTGCCCGGCACGGCAAAGACGTGGGTCTCCGAGCACCTGGCCGCCGCGATCTCCGGCGACTCGACGCTGCTCGTGCAGGGCACCGCGGGCACGGCCGAGGAGGCGATCCGGTACGGCTGGAACTACGCGCGCCTGCTCGCCGAGGGCCCGACCGACGCGGCCCTGGTGCCGAGCCCGATCATGCGCGCGATGCGGACCGGCTCGATCGCCCGGCTCGAGGAGCTGACCCGCGTGCCGTCCGACGTGCAGGACGCGCTGATCACGATCCTGTCCGAGAAGACGCTGCCGGTCCCCGAGCTGAACACCGAGGTGCAGGCGGAGCGCGGCTTCAACCTGATCGCCACGGCCAACGACCGCGACCGCGGTGTCAACGAGCTCTCCAGCGCGTTGCGCCGCCGGTTCAACACGGTGGTGCTGCCCGTTCCCGCGTCGGCCGACGACGAGGTCGAGATCGTGGCCCGGCGGGTGGAGCAGCTCGGCCGCTCGCTCGACCTGCCCGAGGTGCCGGCCGCGCTCGACGAGATCCGCCGGGTGGTGACCGTCTTCCGCGAGCTCCGCAGCGGCCTCACCGAGGACGGCCGCACCAAGCTCAAGTCCCCGACCGGCACGCTGTCCACGGCGGAGGCGATCTCCGTCATCACCAACGGGATGGCGCTGGCGGCCCACTTCGGCGACGGCCGGCTGCATCCCGGCGATGTGGCGGCCGGCATCGTCGGCGCCGTGGTCAAGGACCCGGTCTCCGACGGCGTCGTCTGGCGCGAATACCTGGAGACCGTCGTGCGCGAGCGCGCCGACTGGCGCGATTTCTACCGGGCCGCCCGCGATGCCTGAGCGGCTCTACGGCATCCGTCACCACGGCCCGGGCTCGGCGCGCGCCGTGGTGCAGGAGCTCGCCCGGCAGCGCCCCGAGGTGCTGCTGGTCGAGGGACCGCCGGAGGCCGACGGGCTCGTGCGCTGGGTGGCCGACGCCGGCCTCGAGCCACCGGTCGCGCTGCTCGGTTACGCCTCGGACGACCCGCGGCGGGCGGCGTTCTGGCCGTTCGCCGTCTTCTCGCCGGAGTGGCAGGCGATCCGCTGGGCCGTGGACAACGATGTCCCGGTCCGCTTCTTCGATCTTCCCTTCGCCTACCGCCTGACCGGCGATACCAAGCAGCCCACGCCCGCGCCCGGTGACCCGGGACCGCCCAGCTCAGAAGCCCCGGGCGGGGAGACGGTCGGTCCTGTCGAGGGGGGTCCGGGCGGGGAGACGGTCGGTCCTGTCGAGGGGGGTCCGGGCGGGGAGACGGACGGCCCAGTCGAGGCGGGGCCGGGTGGGGAGGCGGGTCCGCGGCGGCCGGTCGACCCGATCGGCGAGCTGGCCGCGGCGGCCGGATACGACGATCCGGAGCGCTGGTGGGAGGACGTCGTCGAGCATCGGGGCATGCCGGCGTTCGAGGCGATCGCCGAGGCGATGACGGCGATCCGCGACAACTCCCCCGAGGATCCGGACGACCTCGTGCGCGAGGCGTACATGCGCACGGTCCTGCGCGAGACGCGCAAGAAATACTCCGAGATCGCCGTCGTCTGCGGCGCCTGGCACGTGCCCGCGCTGGCGCGCAAGGTCGCCGTCAAGGACGACGCCGCGCTGCTCAAGGGACGCCGGAAAGCCAAGGTCGACTTCACCTGGGTGCCCTGGACGTACGGGCGGCTGGCGTCGTGGTCGGGCTACGGCGCGGGGGTGTCGTCGCCGGGGTGGTATCACCATCTGTTCACCTCCGCCGGCGAGGTGGTGCCGCGGTGGCTGGTGGACGCCGCCGGGGTGCTGCGCAGCGAGGGGGTGCCCACGTCGTCGGCGCACGTCATCGAGGCGGCCCGGCTGGCCGAGGCGCTCGCGACGCTGCGCGGGCGGCCGCTCGCGGGGCTGGCCGAGGTGACCGAGGCTGCCGAGGCGGTGATGTGCGACGGCGAGCCGCTTCGGGTCGAGCTGATCAGCCGCAAGCTCGTGGTGGGCGAGCGCCTCGGCGGGGTGCCCGACGACATGCCCGCCGTGCCGCTCGCCAAAGACCTGGCCGCGCAGCAGCGGGCCGCGCGGCTGAAGCCGGAGGCGCTGGAGCGCGCTCTCGATCTCGACCTGCGCAAAGAGACAGATCTGCGGCGCAGCCGCCTGCTGCATCGCCTTCGCACCATCGAGGTGCCGTGGGGCGAGCCGGCGGCCACCCGGCGGGGCACCGGCACCTTCCGTGAGGAGTGGCGGTTGCGCTGGCAGCCGGAGTTCGCCGTGCGCCTCGTCGAGGGCAGCATGTACGGCACCACGGTCGCGGCGGCGGCCACGGCGAAGGTCGTGCGGGCCGCCGACCGTGCCGAGACGCTGGCCGATGTGACGGCGCTCGTGGAGACCTGCCTGCTCGCCGATCTCGCGGAGGCGTACCCGCAGGTTCTTGCCGCGCTCGACGCACGTGCCGCCCTCGACGCCGACATCACCCATCTGATGGCGGCGATCCCGGCGCTGGCGCGCACCCTGCGCTACGGCGACGTGCGGCGGACGGACCTGGCCGGGCTCGCCACCGTGACCGCGAGCCTGCTCGGCCGGGTGTGCGCCGGGCTGCCGTCGGCGGTCGGCTCGCTCTCCGACGAGGCCGCCAAGCTGCTGCGTGACCGGGTCGACGGGGTGCACGCCGCGGTGGGCCTGCTCGAAGACGACGGCTTGCGGGAGCGGTGGCTGTCCACGCTGGAGTCGCTGGCGGGGCGAGCCGACCTGCACGGGCTCCTGGCCGGGCGGCTCACCCGGCTGCTGCTCGACGCCGGCCGGCTCGACGGCGCCGAGGTGCGCCGGCGCCTTCGGCTGCCGCTGACGGTCGGCACACCACCCGCGCACGGAGCGGCCTGGGTCGAGGGGTTCCTCGCCGGCGGCGGATTGCTGCTCGTGCACGACGAGGCGCTGCTGACGCTGCTCGACGACTGGCTGGCCGACATCCCGGCGGACGCGTTCGACGACGTGCTGCCGCTGCTGCGGCGCACCTTCGGCGCGTTCGACGCCGGCGAACGGCGGGCGATCGGCGAGCGTGTGGCCGGTCCTCGCGGTGCGGCGCGGGACGGCGGCTCGGACGGTCTCGGCTTCGATCCGCAGCGGGCCGACCTGGTGCTGCCCACGCTGAGCGCCCTGCTGGGCCACGACATCGGCCCTGGCGGGCGGGGCGCGATCACCACGTCGGCTGCGAACGGGGAGGTGCGATGAGCCAGGCTGGGGGTGCCGTGGGCACGAACGGTCTCGACGACGCTGCGGAGGATCCGGCCAAGCGGGAGCGGCTGCGGCGCTGGCGGATGGTGCTCGGCGGGCCGGCCGAGGAGGCGCTCGGCAAGGCCGAGGGGCGCGACGGCGCGATGGACTCGGCGCTGGCCGCCCTCTACGACGGGGGCGGGGCCGACGGCGACAACGAGCGCAGCGCCAAGCGGTCGGCGGGGCTGGGCAGTTCGGCGCCGAAGGTGGCGCGGTGGCTGGGCGACATCCGCGAATACTTTCCCAGCACCGTCGTGCAGGTCATGCAGGCCGACGCGATCGAGCGGCTGGACCTCACCCGGCTGCTGCTCGAGCCGGAGATGCTGGCGGCGGTCGAACCGGACGTCCATCTGGTGGGCACGCTCCTGTCGCTCAACCGGGTCATGCCCGAAAAGACCAAGGACGCCGCGCGTCAGGTCGTGCGCACTGTCGTCGAGCAGCTGGAGAAGCGCATCACGCAGCAGACGCGCGCCGCCGTGAGCGGCGCGCTCAACCGGGCGGCCCGGATCCATCGGCCCAAGCACGCCGACATCGACTGGGACCGGACCATCCGGGCGAACCTCAAGCACTACCAGGCCGAGCACCGCACGGTCATCCCGGAACGGCTGATCGGGTATGGGCGGCGGACCACCGCCGTGCAGCGCGACGTGGTGCTGTGCGTGGACCAGTCCGGCTCGATGGCGGCGTCGGTGGTGTTCTCCGGCGTGTTCGCCGCGGTGCTCGCGTCGATGCAGTCGTTGCGCACGTCGCTCGTCGTCTTCGACACGGCGGTCGTGGACCTGACCGATCAGCTGGACGATCCGGTCGAGGTTCTCTTCGGTACGCAGCTCGGCGGCGGCACGGACATCAACCGCGCCATCGCGTACAGCCAGCAGTTGATCACGCGGCCGCGGGACAGCATCTTCGTGCTGATCAGTGACCTGTACGAGGGCGGCGTGCGGGAGCAGATGCTGCGCCGCGTCGCGGAGATGACCGCAGCCGGGGTGCAGGTGGTCGTCCTGCTCGCGCTCTCCGACGAGGGCGCGCCGGCATACGACCACGAGAACGCGGCGGCACTGGCGGCGCTCGGGGTGCCGGCCTTCGCCTGTACGCCCGACGCGTTCCCCGACCTGATGGCCGCGGCGATCGAGCGGCGCGACCTGAAGGCCTTCGCCGAACGCCTCACCGACGAGCGGAAGGCTGGTGGTCGATGACGGGAGACGAGCCGTGGGAACGGGTTGTGAGCGATCCGGCCGGTAACTAGCGTTGGCGGCATGAGTGCTTACTTGAGGAACCCGCACGTCTGGCAGGAGAGCTGGGACCGGCAGCAGGAAGCCTTCATGCCCGACCGGGAGGAGCGGTTCCGGGCGATGCTCGCAGCGGTGGCGGCGGTCACCGAGGGCGAGCCGCCGCTGCTGCTCGACCTGGCGGGCGGGACCGGCACGATCACGCTGCGGGCGCTGGCGCGGTTCCCGGGGGCTCGGGTGACGGTGCTCGACCAGGATCCGGTGCTGCTGGCCATCGCCGCGTCGTCGCTGCGGGAACGGGCGACGATCGTGGACGCCGACCTCGGCGACCCGGGGTGGCGGGCGAAGCTGCCGGAGGAGGGGTTCGATGCGGTGCTGACCGCGACGGCCCTGCACTGGCTGCCCGCCGAGCGGGTGGCGACGCTGTACGGGGAGATCCGCGAGGTGCTGCGGCCGGGCGGGATCTTCGTGAACGCCGACCACATGCCCGAGGAATCGCTGCCGACGCTGTCGGAGCGCCTGCGGGACCACGCCCGGGAGCAGCGCGAGGCGCGCTACGCGACGGGGGCGGCGACGTCGTGGGGTGACTGGTGGGCGGCAGCGGCGGCCGACGAGTTCCTCGCGCCGAAGGCGGTGGAACGTGACCGGATCTATCCGGCCACGCGCCACAGCCAGGAGTGGACCCCGCCGGCGCTGTGGCACGTCGACGCCCTGCGCGTGGCAGGCTTCACCGAGGCCGGCGTGCTGTGGCGCGGCGGCACCGACGCTGCGGTCATCGGCCTCCGCTGACACGCCGCGCGCCGGGCAGCCGCCGTGCGCCGGGCAGCCGCCGTGCGCCGGGCAGCCGCCGTGCGCCGGGCGGCCGGCGCGCGGCGGGGCATGAGTAGCGGAAAATGCCGCGTGTGAGGCGCGGTCTCTTCCCTTCTGGCAAAGTTGCCGGATGGAAGCCAAGATTCGCAGCTACCTTGCTCACTGGACCGTCGTGGTGCCCATCGTGGCGATCGCCGCGCTCGTCCTCACCTGGGGACGCGATCTGCCACCGCCCGTGGTTGTCGTCGTCGCGCTGCTGCTCGGCGGGTCGGTGCTTGCCGCCGTTCATCATGCCGAAGTTGTCGCGCACAAGGTCGGCGAGCCGTTCGGGTCGCTCGTCCTTGCCGTGGCGGTCACCATCATCGAGGTCGCGCTGATCGTCACGCTCATGATCAGCGGTGGGGACAAGGCGCAGTCGCTGGCTCGGGACACCGTCTTCGCGGCGGTGATGATCACCTGTAACGGCCTTCTCGGACTGTCATTGCTCGTCGGCGCGCTTCGCCGGCACGTCGCGGTGTTCAACGCGGAGGGCACCGGCGGCGCCTTCGCCACCGTCGCGACGATCGCCACGCTCAGCCTGGTCCTGCCGAGCTTCACCACGAGCCGGCCCGGGCCGCAGTTCTCGCCGGCGCAGCTCGCCTTCGCGGCGGTGGCGTCGATCGCGCTCTACGGTCTCTTCGTCACGGTGCAGACCCGGCGGCACCGGGACTACTTCCTGCCGATCACCACGTCCGGCAAGGTGATCGACGCGGAGGAGCACCTCGACCCGCCGACCCGGCGGGCCGCGCTCACCAGCCTCGGCCTGCTGCTGGTGGCCCTGATCGCGGTGGTCGGCCTGGCCAAGGGAGTGTCCCCGTCGATCGAGTCGGCGGTGCAGGACGTGGGCCTGCCCAACGGTGTCGTCGGCGTTGTCATCGCCCTCATGGTCCTGCTGCCCGAGACGATCGCGGCCGTCCGCGCCGCCGCTCGCGACCGCATCCAGACCAGCCTCAACCTGGCGATCGGCTCCGCCATGGCGAGCATCGGCCTGACCATCCCAGCCATCGCCCTGGCGATGATCTGGCTGCCCGGCCCGCTCCTGCTGGGCCTCGGCGGCACGCAGATGGTCCTGCTGGCGCTGACCGTCGTCGTCGGCACCCTGACCATCGTCCCCGGCCGAGCCAACGTCCTCCAGGGCGGCGTCCACCTGGCGTTGCTGGCCGCCTTCCTGTTCCTCGCCGCCAGCCCCTGACCCGCCAGCCCTTGACCCGCCAGCCCTTGACCCGCCAGCCCCTGACCCGCCGGCCCCTGACCCGCCGCGGCGACAGGAGCATCGAGACAGTCGCGCACCGAAACCCGCTGGAGCGCGGGTTGGATTTGGGCGGGCCGCGCCCGCGAGGGGGAAGCATGGTGAGGGCCGATCAGGCTGACGTGCGCCTGACCAGCGACGGCTCGTAGATGACCGAGGAGACCTGCATCGCGGGGTCCTCGACGCGGGCCAGGAGGAGGCGGGCGGCCTCGGCTGCCATGTCCTCCAGAGGGTGGCGGATCGTGGTCAAGGGTGGGGCGGCGGCCGTGGCGGCGCTGCTGTCGTCGAAGCCGACCACCGCTATGTCGTCGGGGACGCTTTGCGGGGTTGAGCGCAAGGCCAGCAGGGCGCCCAGGGCCATCAGGTCGTTCGCCACGAAGACGCCGTCCAGGGCCGGGTCCTGGGCGAGCAGGGCGCGCATCGCGGCCTCGCCGCTGTCCTGGGTGAAGTTGCCGCTGGCGGTGGGGAACCAGCCGTGGCCGTGGCGGGCCATGGCTCGGCGGAAGCCGGAGATGCGGTCGAGGCTGGCGGGGACGTCCGCCGGGCCGGAGATCATGCCGATGCGGCGGCAGCCCCTGGCCAGCAGGTGTTCGGCGGCCAGGGCGGCGCCGGTGTCGTTGGCCAGGTCGACGTAGTCGATGGGGACCGGGTCGGCGGGGCGGCCGATCAGGACGGCCGGGATGCCGCCGTCGGTGAGCATGCGGGGCAGCGGGTCGACCGCCGGAAGTGACAGGACCACGGCGCCGTCGGCCTGGCCGCTGCGGAGGTCGCCGACCAGGCGCTTCTTGGCGTCGTCGGTGCCGACGATCTGCAGGGCCAGCTGAACGCCCTCGCGGCGCAGCACGCTCATCAAACCGCCGACGACGCGGCCGAAATAGGGGTCGGCGAAGAAACGGCTCATGAACGGGTCGTCGTCGTGCGCCTCGGAGTCGGAGACGACCAGCGCCACCGTGCCCGTGCGGCGGGTGACCAGCGAGCGGGCCAGGCGGTTGGGCACATAACCGGTCTGGCCGACCGCGTCCCACACCACCTCGTGCAACTGCGGATCGACGTTGCGAATCCCGTTTATCACCCGGGACACGGTCGCCCGTGAGACCCCCGCGACCCGGGCCACGTCCTCCAGGGTCGGGGCCCGTCCACTTCGCATGACCGTCTTTATAGCACATGGAGAGCGCTCTCCCCGGCGCCACGAACAGGCGGTTCCGGAACCGGCGGGACATTGACCGTCGTGCGCGCGAAGCGCAGACTCGGAAAGCGCTCTCCAACGAAAGGAGAAATCTGTGACCCCGCACAGAGCGATCCCCACCGCCCTTCTCGCGGCGGCGCTCACCCTGACCGCCGTGCCCCGGGCGGCCGAAGCCGCCGACACCCTGCTCTCGCAGAACCGCCCGACCCTCGCCTCGTCCACCGAGAACGGCGGCGCCCCGGCCGCCGCCGCGGTCGACGGCAACACCACGACCAGGTGGGGCAGCGCCTGGTCCGACCCGCAGTGGCTGCGCGTCGACCTCGGCTCCACGGCCACGATCACCTCGGTCAAGCTCACCTGGGAGGCCGCGTACGCCAAGGCCTTCCAGCTCCAGACCTCGCCCGACGGCTCCGCCTGGACCACGGTCTACAGCACCACGAACGCCACGGGCGGCACCCAGACGCTGACGGTGACCGGCCAGGGTCGCTACGTCCGCATGTACGGCACGCAGCGCGCCACCGGCTACGGCTACTCCCTGTACGAGCTCCAGGTCTACGGCCAGTACACGAACCCGCCCCCGACCGGAGGCCCCGGCTACGTGCTCGCCGATCCGCCGGTCACCGGCGTGACCCCGTCGACCGCCGTCCCGGCGCCGACCAACCCGCCCACCACGCACCATGAGTTCCAGGCCAACTGCTCGGTGAGCCGCGGCAACCTCAACGACGACCCGATCGTCTTCCCCAACCTGCCGGGCGCCTCCCATTCGCACACGTTCATGGGCAACACCACCACGTACGCCGGCAGCACCCTCGCCACGCTCAAGGCCGGCGGCACGTCCTGCATCACGCCCGGTGACAAGACCGGCTACTGGATGCCGACCCTGTACAACGGCGACACCGTGGTGCAGCCGATCGGCCGCCAGGTCATCTACTACAAGTCAGGGGTCATCGACTACCGCAGCGTGCGCCCGTTCCCCGCCGGGCTGCGCTACGTCGTCGGCAGCCCGCAGGCGACGCTCGAGGACTTCCGCAACAGCCCGGGCGCCGTCGAAGGCTTCGAATGCGGCGACAGCGCGTTCAACTGGGACATACCCGCCACCTGCCCGGCCGGCACTCAGCTCAACGTGCGGATGCAGGCCCCGAGTTGCTGGAACGGCATCCACCTCGACACGCCCGACCACAAGAGCCACATGGCGTACCCGGTCCTCGGGGTCTGCCCCGCCGACCACCCCGTCGCCGTCCCGATGATCGAGTTCAAGATGGCGTGGCCGGTCAGCGGCGACATGCGCAACGTCCGCTTCTCCAGCGGCCGCGGCTACTCGTTCCACTACGACGTCTTCAACGCCTGGGACGCGCCGACACTGGCCGCGCTCACCTCGCACTGCATCAACGGCGGGCTCCAATGTGACCCGCGCGGATTCGACCTCTACAAGCCCGACCGCGGCGCCGCTCTCAACGAGAACTACGAACTGCCCTGACGGATCGACGGGCGCCGGATAACGAAAATCCGGCGCCCGTCTCAATTGGCGGTCTCGATGGTGGAGAGCGCCACTTCCCTGGTGCGCAGGATTTGCAGCGCCAATTGGCGTGTCTGCGGTTCGGTGCCGGATTTCTCTTCGCTGCGGGCCAGATTTCGGCTCTGTTCCAGGTGGGCCTTGATGTGCTTGGTGACGGTCTCGTCGAAGGCGGGACCGGCCAGTTGGGACGCCTCGGCGACCTGCTCGGGGGTGACCATGCCGGGCATCGGCATGCCCTCGTGCGGGTTCTCGTCGGGGAGGCCCGCTCGGGTGTGCAGCTGTTTGAGCAGGCCCAACTCTGCCTGGGTGAAGGCTTTCACCTGGGTCGTCAGGGCGAGGGTGCTCGGGTCGGTGGTGCGTTTCGGGGGAAGGTCCAGGAGGGGCAGCAGTTGTTCGTCCATGGCGATGTTGATTTCGATCCAGGCGAGATCTGTGCCGCCGAAGGGGGAGGGGATCGAAGGGGAGGTGGCGGGTGCAGATTGGGGAGTGTTGCCCGTCGCGGAGCAGCCGCCCAGGGCCAGGGCGGCGATCACCACGAGACGGGGAAAAGCATTCACGTTGGGGAGTGTGGCGTTTTATCGGGGGTGGTGTCAATTCATTGGGGGTTTGGGGGTCCCGGTGCGGCGGGACCCCCAAATTTCAGGCGTTTTGCCAGATGCCCAGCAGGTTGCCCTCGGTGTCGTGGAAGTAGGCGCAGTAGCCCATGTCGCCCACGGGCTGGCGGGGGACTGCCACGGTGCCGCCGGCCTTTTCGATCTGGGCCAGTTTGTCGTCGATGTCGTCCACACCCATGATCAGGACCGGGCCGGTGAACGGTTGCTCTCGGGCGAACATGCCGCCGTTGATGGCTCCCGGCTCGGTGGGTCGACCCTGGTCGTCGGTGTCTGTCGTGGTGGCCATGGTGTATTCCATGCCGGGCACGGAGCCCAGCTGCCAGCCGAAGGCTTCGCGGTAGAAGGTGCGGGCGCGGTCGCCGTCCTCGAACGGGACCTCGAAATGAACGACTTTGTCCATGGTGGGACCTCCTCGACTCGACACTAGGACGGCCGCCGGGGCTAGTAAACGCCCAGCTCCCACAGGGAGTACCCGTACGAGGTGGCGCGCGCCGTGCCCGTCACGCGGACGTAGCGGCCCGAGCCGGTGACCGCCAGGTCGTCGAAGCCGCCGTCGCCGCTCGCCGTGGCGTACAGCGGGGTCCACGATGTGCCGTCGGGTGAGGTCTCCACCCGGTAGGCGGTGGCGTAGGCCGCCTCCCACGCCAGTTGGACGCGGCGGATCGGCTGGACCGAGCCCAGGTCGGCCTGGAGCCACGCCGTGCCGGTCCACTCGCTGGCCCAGCGCGTGCCGTAGTCGCCGTCGACCGCGTACGCGGGAAGCTGCGGGCCGTTCGTGCCGGTCGGCTGGTAGCTCGACGCCGTGACCGGCTTGCCGCGGGCCAGGTTCGGGCCGGGCGCCACCGGCGGGGTCACGCGCACCGACTTCTGCTCGATGCCGACGTTGCCGTGGCCGTCGAAGGCGTACACATAGACCTTCCACACCCCGAGCCTGTCCGGCGCCTTCGCGGTGAAGCCGCCGCTGCCGTTCTCGGTGAAGGTGACGTTCGTCAGGCCCGTACCGCCGGTGATGTGCTTGTCGGAGTACATGAGGTGGTAGCGGATCAGGTCGCCCTGCGGGTCCGTGGCGTCGACCGAGACCGTGAGGTTCCCGCCCGCCGGTACGGAGGTGGGCACGGTCATCGCCGTGATCTCCGGCGGCGTGTTCGCGGGCTGCTGCCCGGTGTACGCGCGCATCAGCGAGTAGTAGCCGTGCCGCCGCCAGCCGCCGGTGAACGTGTTGAGCCAGACGCCGCCGAAGTCGTTCTCGAGGCCGTAGTGGAACTCGGTGGCGCCCAGCGCCACCGTCGGGTGCGCGGCGATCGTGTTCCAGCTGTTCGTGTAGCCGTCGCGCTTCTGCAGGTCGGTGGGCTCGGCCGGCACGCCGTTGACGTCGTCCGGCACCTCCCACTCACCGGCCGGGCCGGCCTCGGTGACGATGTACGGCTTCGTGTAGCCGCCGGCGACCCAGTCGTTGTAGACGTTGCCGATCGCGCCGTACGAGTTGACCGCGAGCAGGTCCAGGTCGGGCGCGTACTGCTTGTAGTAGGGCCAGGCCCCGGTGTACGCGTCGGTCGACGTGACCGGGTGGTTCGGGTCGGCCGCGTGGATGGCCTGCGCGACCTGGTTGACGAACTTGGCGTAGCCGACACGCCGCGCCTCCACCTCGGCGGCGGACAGGCCGTGATCCTGCATCGTCAGGATGACCTCGTTGCCGACGTCCCACATCAGCACGCCCGGATGGCTCTTCAGCGCGTTGACCCGGTTCACGATCTCCGTCTTGACCGAGCTCATGTACGCGGTGTCGTTGACATAGTCGGCGCCCTGGTTGAGCCAGTGCCCGACGATCACCTTGATGCCCTGCCGGGCGGCCCGGTCGAGCAGCGTCGGCGTGTTCGCGTCGTCCACGCCCCAGGTGCGGATCGTGTTGACGCCCATGCTCGCGAGGTCGCGCATGTAGCCGTCGGCGGCGGCCTGCGGCGGCCCGTACGTCAGGCCCTTGACCTGGTAGTTGCCGCCGTTGACCTGGAGGCGCCAGTTGCCCTGGGTTCCGGTGACCTTGACGACGCTCGGGCCGGTGGGCAGCGGCGGGTCCGTCATCGGCGCCGGCGTGCCGCCGGTCGCGCGGGCGACGCTCACCGAGTCGACGCTGAGCACGCCGCCGGAGGTCGTGTCGGCGGTGGGGGTGGTGCGGCCGGCGACCGCGTTCGGCAGCGAGCCGCCGATCGCCAGGTCGAGCCGGAGGAAGAAGCCGTGCTGCACGGCGGCCCGCCACGCGGTGACGCCGGCCTGCGACTCGCGGACCACCCAGGTCTGCCGGCCGTCCAGGTAGAAGCGGATCTCCTCGTCCGTCTTGGTGCGGTCGATGACCTGCGCATATTCGTGGTAGCCGGTCTTGCAGCCGGTGCAGGACGCGAAGCCGGAGGACCGCCCGGTGTACTCGGCGCAGGGGCCGTCCGGCGCGGTGCCGCAGTGCAGGGTCTGCGCGAGCTGGCCCCGGCCGTTGACGTCGGTCATGATGTCGGTCTCGCCGATGCCCGGCCAGTTGGTGTAGTTGCCGCGGAACGCGGCGCCGGTCGCGCGGAAGCCCGGCCAGTAACCGAGCGCGTTGGCCACGTCCGGCTGTTTGATCACCGCGCTGAAGCGGGTCAACGTGCCGGGCAGTGGCGCGAAGTCGTCGCGGGTGGTCTCGATGCGGCCCGACGTCCAGGCGCCGGCGCCGTCGCGCACGGCGCGGATGGTGAGCTTGCCGGCGCCGTCCAGGGCGACGTTCGCGCTGCTCGCCGTCTCGACCGAGCCGGTGCCCCACTGGGCCGCGCCGCCCGGATACGACGTGCCGGTGCGGACCAGCCAGTCGGCGGTGTTGAGCGTGGTGCCGTCGAAGGTGTCCTGCCAGATCGTGGTGTAGGGATCGGCGGGGGTGGTGCCCGTCGTGCCGTACACCTGGAACTCCCACAGCGAGTAGCCGTAGCCGCCGCTGCGCGCGGTGCCGTAGAGGCGCACGTAGCGCCCGGTGCCACTCACGGTGAGCGTCTCGGTGCCACCGGCGCCCTGCGCGGTGGCGTGGACGCGGGTCCAGGTCGTGCCGTCGGCCGAGGTCTGGATCTCGTACGCCGTGCCGTAGGCGGCCTCCCACTCCAGCGTCACGGAGGTGATGGTGGCCGTGGCGCCGAGATCGACGCGCAGCCACTGGGGATCGGCGAACTGGCTCGACCAGCGTGTGCCGGGGTTGCCGTCGGTGGCGTTGCCGGCCGCGGTGTCGCCGGTCTCCTGGGACGAGGCGGTGGTGGGGCGGCCCTGGGACAGCAGGGTGCCGGCCGCCCGGGCGGGGCCCTGCGCGACGGTCAGAAAAGCCGCGACCAGGGACAACACAATCAGGGGGACGAGTTTGTGAGTGCGCACGGGGACTCCTGGGGATGGGAAAGCGCTCTCCAACGGTGCCCGAAGTGTTGCGCCAGGCTTTCAGGCATGTCAATAGATCGCGCGAGTTCCGGTCCCCAGAAGCCGATAGTGGGAGAGCGTTCTCCGGCTATTGCAGGAACGCGCCGAGCGGCGACAGCAGCAGGCGGTTGAGGTCCGAGGCGACGCGGTCGAGGCCGGCGCGCTCCTTGTCGAGGGCGCCCATGTCGTGCCGGAAGCCCCAGAGCTTCTGCGCGTTGCGCCAGGCGACGTTGCGCGTGTATTCCACGGCCTCACCCTGCCACCAGTCGTCGAGGCAGCCGTTCATCATGTCGATCAGCAGCTGCCACTTCTCGAGGTAGCCGCGGCGCAGGCCGGGGATCGAGTCGGCGAAGATCTCGTTGATGACCAGGTAGTCGTGGTGCTGATCGCTGTCGTCGACCGGCTCGGTGCCCAGGTGGTCGAACGTGGTCACCAGCGCGAACGGCAGGTCGTAGTTGATGTGGGCGTTCACGCCGGCGCAGGCCGACGGGAGCGGGCGGCAGTCCGGGCCCGGGATCCGCGCGAACAGGGTGGACCACACCTGCGGGCAGCGCGGGCTCGACCCCGAGCCGGCCCAGGCGCGCAGCGCGTCGAAGTAGCGCGCCGCGAACTCGACGTCGAGCCGGGACAGGAACGCCGGGTCCTTGAACTCGCCGTCGTAGAGCTTCTCCAGCACGCCCTCGGTGATCGTCAGGTACAGCTTGTTGAAGTCACCGAGCGGGTTCTCGCGCAGCAACGGGGGCACCCGCATCAAGATGTCCTGCAGCTTGGTCAGCTGGTCCACCACGGCGGGCACGTCGTCGGGGTATCCCTGCAGGAGATCGGACATCTCCTGCTGCACGGGTCCCCAGACCGACTGAGTCATCGGTTCCTCCACGGGCGATCTCGGCGGAGGGCCCCCAGCACCACCCGGCGGCGGTGGCCGCCGGGTGGTGCTCCCCCGTGCGACCAGCCTTCCACCGGCTACGTACGGGGGGATCGGTAGAACTACGTATTCGCGCGGCTTAGGTCACGGGAACGTAACGACGGCTACGCCGCGGTGAGGTAGACCCGGCTCGCCTGCACCCGGGTGCGCACCTGGAGCTTGTCGAAGATGTGCCCGACGTGCACGCCGACGGTGCGCTCGCTGATGAACAGCCGCTCGCCGATCTCGCGGTTGGTCAGGCCCTCGGCCAGCGCCGCCAGCACCTCGCGTTCGCGCTGGGTGAGGGCGCCGAGCTCGTCGCCGGGCTCCGGCTCGGGCGGGGACATCGGCACGGTGTCGGCGTCGTCGGCGAGCGCCACCCGGTAGCGCTGGGCGACCGAGACGATCTCGGCGGCGAACGGGCGCGCACCCATCGAGACGGCCGTCGCGTACGCCTCGCGCAGCGGGGTCACCGCGCTGGCCCGGCGCGCCTTGCGCTGCAGGATCGCCTCGGCCTGGCGCAGCCTCGCGTACGCGGCGGGGTAGGGCTGCTGGCGCTTGTCCCACACGCCGGCCGCGCGCGCCCACGGGGCCGGGTCGGGGCGCCCCTCGATCCGGCTGATCTCGGCGGCGCAGAGGTCGAGGTAGGCGTCGACGACGGCCCTGACCTGCACCGCCGCGTTGCCGACCCCGGCCTCCATGCGGGACACGGCGGCCTTGAGCCGGCGCAGCGCCAGCGGGTCGACCGGCTCGCCGGCCGCGTGCGCCTCGGCCTCGGCGCGCAGGCCGTGCCAGGCCAGGATGCCGATCAGCACCAGGTCGTCGGAGCGGGTCTCGGTGAGGCCGCGCTGCACCGCGGCGCGCGCCTCGGGGAACCGGGCCAGCCACATCGCCTGGCCGGCACGCAGCGTGAGCATCGGCAGCACGTGCCGGGCGCCGCCGCCGGCGAGCAGGGTGGCGGCCGCGTCGAGGTCGCGGTGGGCCGCCTCGACGTCGCCGAAGCCGACCCAGAGCCGGCAGCGGGCCAGCAGCAGCTCGACCGCCTCGGCGCCGGACGGGCGGTGGCGCATCGCCGTGTCGAGCACGGCGTCGGCCTCGGCCCACTGACCGACCCGGAACAGGCCGTTCGCGGCGATCGCGAGCAGGCGTGACGCGTACGTGCGGCTGGCCTTGCCGGCGCCGCGGCGGGCGACCAGCACGCCCTCCTCGATGCTGTTGAGCGGGCCGGCCAGCAGCTCGGCGAGGTGGAGGTAGGCGACGCCGATCTCGTCAGGGTGGCCGCTGCGCTCGGCGATCTCGACCGCCTGGCGCAGGACCGCCAGGCCGGCGTCGGGGTCCTCGCGGAAGGCGGCGCTGTAGCCCAGGGCGGCGCTGGCGCGGACCAGGTCGGCGCTGTCGGCCCCGGCCATCTCGAGCGCCTCGCGGGCGCGCTCGTTGGCGTCGGCGTAGCGGCCCAGGTGCACCAGCAGCTCGGCCAGGTGGGCGGCGGCGGACGCGCGCTGTGCCGGGCTGCAGTCGGGCGCCTCGAGGGCGTGCACGTACTCGGCCTCGGCGGTCGCCGTGCGGCCGGCGGCGGTCAGGTAGCGCGCGCGGCGCAGGTGCAGGTCGCAGGCGCTGGGCGCGTCGGCGCGGGCGGCCAGGTCGTCGAGGCGGGCGAGGGCGCGCTGGTGCTCACCGCAGCGGTGGGCCGACTCGGCGGCGTGCGCCAGCAGCTCGGTGCGCTCGGGCGCGTCGTCGGTGGTCAGCTCGAGCGCCGTCGACCAGTGACGATGCGCCTCGGTGAAGCCGTAGAGGGCCTCGGCGTCGCGGGCGGCGGCCACCACCGAGGGCAGCGCCCGGGCGGGCTCGCCGGCGCGCTGCCAGTGGTGGGCCAGGCGCGCGTGGTCGAGCGGGGCGTCGCCGGACTCCAGCGCCTCCGCGTAGCGGCGGTGCAGGGCCGTGGCCTCGGCGGGCAGCACCTCGCCGGCCAGGATCTCGGAGACCAGGCGGTGGCGCAGCCGGTAGCCGTCCTGGTCGCTGATCACGAAGCGGTGGGCGACGGCGGCGCGGATCGCCTCGATCAGCCTGTCCTCGGTCAGCGGCACGATGCGGGCCAGGACCGCGTGGGCGACGGGCTCGACGCCGGCCGCGATCGCGCGGACCACCGCGTACGCCTCCGGGGGTAGCTCGTCGACGCGGGACAGGAAGATCTCGCGCAGCGTGTCGGAGAGCTCGACGCGGCCGTCGCGCAGGTCGCGGGCCAGCTCCTCGGCCACGAACGGGTTGCCGCCGCTGCGCTTGTAGACGCGCTCGGCGTCCTCGGGGTCGACCGCCGGGCCGGCGATCGCGGCGACCAGCTCGACGGTCTGCTCGCGGTCGAGCGGGGCCAGGTCGACGACTCGTACGGACCGCAGCCTGCGCAGCTCGGCCAGCACCTTGCGCAGCGGGTGGGCGCCGTGCAGGGCCTCGGCGCGCACCGCGGCCAGCACCGCCAGGGGCACGTCGCCGAGCCCCGCGAGCAGGTAGAGCAGCAGCTGACGGGTGCTCCGGTCGGCCCACTGGAGATCGTCGAGGACGAGCAGCAGCCGGCGGCCGCCGGCGACCTCGCGCAGCGCCTGAGACACGCGGTCGAGCAGGTCCCCGGCGTCGGCGGGCTGGACATTGTGGTCGAACTGCCGCAAGGCCTGAAGAACAGGGTGCAACGGGGACGCGTCGCCGATGTCGAGGCAGGTGCCGGACAGCACGGCGAAGCCCGCGTCCCGCATCGCCGTGGCGGTCTCGCGCAGCAGCCGGCTCTTGCCGACACCGCTCTCCCCGGTGACGAACACCGCGGACGTACCGCCCGGGCCCGCGTTGCGCAGGTCGGACTGGATCTGGGTCAGCGTGCCGGCGCGCCCGACAAGCGGCCCGTCCTCCTCCTCGCTGGCCATGGTGCGCAGCCTAGTGCGAAGTGACCTAGCACGTTGTCGGCGGTTCGGTCTGTTCTGCGTCACATAAGTGACGGGCTCTCCAGGTGTCAGAGATACGTCGTTCTGCAGATCCGCGAAGTGGACCGCGGCTGGCACCGTTCAGCCGGGGCACAGCACGGAACTGGGGGAGCGTGAGACATGACCGCAATCGCTATGGCGGAGCAGGAGCGGCGTCAGACCGTCACCGTCCTTTTCATCGACATCGTGGGCTACACCTCGCTGATCGACGACCTGGACTGCGCGGTCGTCCGCGCGTTGCAGCGCGACTACTTCGGCATCGTGTCCGAGGTGGTCCGCTCCGGCGGGGGAGTGGTGGAGAAATACGTGGGCGACGCGGTCATGGCGGTGTTCGGCACCGACGAGACCGGGTTCGGCCCGGATGCGGCCGCTTCGGCGGTGCGGGTGGGCCTGTCGGTCCAGGAGGCGTTGAGGGGGCAGCTCCTGGCCGGCAGGTTCGCTGTGCGGACGCGGGTGGGCATCGCCACCGGCGACGTGATCGTCGATCTCGCGGCGACCCGCGAGTTCGGGCACGGGATGATCAGCGGGAGCGTGGTGAGCACGGCCGCCCGGTTGCAGGCGTACGCGCCGCACGACACCGTGGTGGTTTGCTCGTCCACCCGTTCGGTTACTGACGAGCTCATCGCGTACCAGGAGTTGCCGCCGGTGCGAGTGGCCGGCAAGCCGTACCCGCTGGACCTGTTCCGGGCTCTCGAGCCGCAGGGGGTCCTCTGCGTGGCGTAGCTCACCCCGCGTTACTTTTGTCGGTATCGTCCGGTTCTTCGGTGGCCGGTACCGGCTCGGTTGGCGGGAAGTGTCGGAGGCTCCCGGTAGGCTCGCCGCGACCTGACCACCACCAAGGCCGATCGGGAGTGCCACCTCGTGACCGCGGAGATCCTGTACGGGGCCGATGACCTCACGCACCTGGAGGGGCTTGACGCCGTCCGGAAGCGACCGGGCATGTACATCGGCTCCACCGACAGCCGGGGCGTCAACCACCTCGCCAACGAGATCATCGACAACGCCACCGACGAGGGTGTGGCCGGCCACGCCACTAAGGTGGCCGTCTCGCTCTACGCCGACGGGTCGGTGCAGGTCGAGGACGACGGCCGGGGCATCCCGACCGACGTCAACGCCAAGTCCGGGCTCAACGGCGTCGAGCTGGTGATGACCCGGCTGCACGCCGGCGGCAAGTTCGGCGGCGCCGGCTACAAGACCTCCGGCGGCCTGCACGGCGTCGGCGCGTCCGCGGTCAACGCCCTCTCGCTGCGCTTCGACGTGCAAGTCAAGCGCGACGGCAAGGTCCACGAGATCTCGTTCCAGCGCGGCGTGCCCGGCGTCTTCGACGGCCCCGGCCCGCAGGCCAAGTTCCACCCCGAGTCCGGCCTGCGCGTCGTGCGCCGGATGAAGCGCGGCGAGCCGAGCGGCACGACCATCCGCTACTGGTACGACGCGCGTTACTTCGAGACCGGCGCCGGGCTCGACGTCGAGTCGGTGCGCGCCAAGCTGCGCAACACGGCGTTCCTCGTCCCCGGCGTGATGTACACGTTGCGCGACGAGACCGCCGAGGAGCCGACCACCGAGACGTTCCACTTCCCGCGCGGGCTCACCGACATGGTCGAGTTCCTCACCCACGCGGGCGACAAGCCGGTCTCCGGCGTCCTGCTGGTCAACGGCGAGGGCACCTACAAGGAGAACGCCGCCGACGCGAACGGCGTCATGCAGTCCAACGTCGAGCGCCGCGCCGAGGTCGAGATCGCCTTCCGGTGGGGCACCGGATACGAGCGCACCGTCGAGTGCTTCACCAACACGATCCGCAACATGCACGGCGGCACCCACCGCAAGGGCTTCGAGCGTGCCCTCGTGCGTGCCCTCGGCGAGGCCATCCGCAACACCCGCGGGCTGCTCAAGCCCAAGGAGGACGTGCCGGTCCTCGACGACATGCTCGAGGGCATGACCGCGGTGATCCACGTGCGGGTGCCCGAGCCGCAGTTCACGTCGCAGACCAAGGACGAGCTCTCCACCGCCGGCGTCACCCGCACGGTGCAAAACCTGGTCGAGGCCCACGTCAAGGAATGGATCGACGGACGCAAGACCAAGGCCGAGGCCCGCACGGTCCTGCAAAAGATCGTCGACGCGGCCCGCGTGCGCCTCACCCAGAAGCAGCAGAAGGACGCGGCCCGCCGCAAGACGGCCCTCGAGGGCGCGTCGATGCCGCCCAAGCTGGTCGACTGCCGCGCCACCGGCATCGCCCAGTCCGAACTGTTCATCGTGGAGGGCGACTCGGCGCTCGGCTGCTTCACCGGAGACACGCTGGTTGCGTTGGCCTCCGGCAAGGCGCGCAGCTTCGCCGATCTCGCCGCCGACTGGCAGCGCGGCGTCACCCACTTCGGTTACACAACCAACAAGGCCGGCCGCGTCGTCGTGGCGCCTCTGGCCGAACCTCGGCTGACCAAACGTGACGCTCCGCTGGTGCGAGTGACCTTGGACAACGGCGAATCGGTCCGGTGCACGCCCGACCACCAGTTCCGCCTGCGTGACGGCTCGTACCGCCGGGCGGACCACCTGGCTCCCGGCGACTCGCTGATGCCTCTCTACCGGTCGGTCTCGGCGACATCGGCCGGGGACAACTTGAACGGCTACGAGAAGGTATGGATGAACGACCGCGAGGAGTGGGTCTACACCCACTACGTCGCGGACGGCCACAACTTGCGGACCGGCGCCGACACCATCGCGAACGGCGTAGTCCGGCACCACATCGACTGCAACAAGCGCAACAACGATCCCCGCAACCTGCGTCGTATGACCCCCGAGGCTCATCTCGCGTTGCACGCGGCGATGATGGAGGACAATCGCGACCGGATAGATGAGGGTTTCCGTGCGTGGTTGGCGTCCGGCGGGAGGGCGTTCAAGTCCGCGATGCTGTCGGCCCAGTGGCAGGACCCTGACTTCCGTGCCGCGTGCCTGCAGCGTCTGGCGGATCGTAACGCCGATGGCGAATTCAGGGCTCGGCTGGAGCGCGGCTTCCGAGACTGGTTCGCCGGCCTCGATGAGCAAGAAAAAGCTGCCTACGGCGAGCGTATGCGCGCATATCAGGCGGAATATTGGAAATCTCCGGAGCGCCGGCGGATCGCGGCCGAGCGAGTTCGGGCGTTCTTCGCCGATCCCGACCGCCGGGCCGAGTGGAGCGAGCGGTCCAAGGAGCAATGGCTCGACGAAGGACTGCTGAAGTGGCGGGCCGCGCGTACTCGGGAGCAGTTCGCCGATCCGGCCGAACGCGAGCGCCAGCGCGCGGCGGTCACGGCCTGGCATGCCGAACACCCGGAGTTCGGCGAGCGGCATGCCGAACTGATGCGTCGCCGGCTGCACGATGATCCTTCGCTGATCACCAAGCTGCACGCCGGTCGTGACGAATACCTCCGGACCGTCTCGACCGAGGACCGGGTCGCCGCCCAGAATGACGGGCGGCGGCGTGCCGCGCTCAAGCGGCTGCGCCCGTTCATCACCTTGCCGGACGACAAGCTTGCCCAGGCGTACGAAGCCGACCGGCTCGCCCACGCGCGGACCGGCTTTCGATGGGAGCGCCTGGTCGAATCCTACGACGGGGATGTCACGCGCTTGCGGGAGGCCGCGACTCAGGTGAATCACACGGTCGCGACGGTGGAGGCGTTGACCGAGACCGCGGACGTGTACGACCTCACCGTCGACGGCTACCACAACTTCGCCCTCGAGGCGGGAGTGTTCGTCCACAACAGCGCCCGGATGGCACGCTCCTCGGAGTATCAGGCACTGCTGCCCATCCGTGGCAAGATTCTCAACGTCCAGAAGGCCACCCTCCAGCAGGTGCTCGACAACGCCGAATGCTCGGCCATCGTGCAAGTGCTGGGCGCGGGCTCCGGCCGCACGTTCGACCTGGCGGCACTGCGCTACGGCCGCGTCATGATCATGGCTGACGCCGACGTCGACGGATCACACATCCGGACGCTGCTCATCACGCTGTTCGCCAAGTACATGCGGCCGGTCATCGAGGCGGGCCGCCTGTTCGCGGCCATGCCTCCCCTACACAAGATCGTGACCAAGGGCCGCAATTCGGAAACGATCTTCACTTATACCCAGCAGGAGATGGAGAGCACCGTCGCGCGCCTGGAGCGGGAGGGCAAGTCTGTGGTGAAGCCGGTCCCACGGTTCAAGGGTCTTGGCGAGATGGACGCCGAGGAGCTTTGGGACACGACCATGAACCCGGCCACTCGCACGGTGCGACGGATCACGCTGGACGACGTCGAGCGGGCCGAGGGTGTGCTGGAACTGCTGATGGGTGAACGTGTCGAACCCCGGCGGAACTGGCTCATCGAGTCGTCCGGCCGGATCGACGAAGAGGCCATCGACGCCTGACCGGCGTACCGAGAGGAAATGGGACATGGCACGCCGGAAGAACGACACCAAACGGACCGACCTGTCGGCCTTCGACCAAGCCGGAGCGCGGATCCTCGACAACCCGCTGACCACCGAGGTCGAGGACTCCTACCTGGAGTACGCGTACTCGGTCATCCACTCCCGCGCCCTGCCGGACGCGAGGGACGGTCTGAAGCCCGTGCACCGGCGCATCCTCTGGTCGATGTACGAGCAGAACCACCGGCCCGACCGCCCGTACGTGAAGTCGTCCCGCGTCGTCGGTGACTGTATGGGCCGCTACCACCCGCACGGTGACACGGCCATCTACGACGCGATGGTCCGGCTCGCGCAGGACTTCTCGCTCAACGCCCCGCTGATCGACGGGCACGGCAATTTCGGATCTCTGGATGATGGTCCGGCCGCGAGCCGCTACACCGAGGCTCGCATGTCGCGCGAGGCGATGTTGCTGGTCGGCGAGTTGGGCGAGGGAACGGTCGACTTCAAGCCCAACTACGACGGTTCCGAGCTGGAACCCAAGGTGCTGCCCGCCGCCTTCCCCAATCTGCTGGTCAACGGCACCTCGGGCATCGCGGTCGGCATGGCGACGAACATGATCCCGCACAACCTGGGTGAGGTCGTGGCGGCCGCCCGCCACCTGATCACCAACCCGGAGGCCGATCTCGACGCGCTGATGCGGTTCGTGCCGGGTCCCGACCTGCCGACCGGCGGGCAGTTGCTCGGGCTCGACGAGGTGCGGCGGGCGTACGAGACGGGCCGGGGCGTGGTGCGCATGCGGGCGCGGGCGCAGACCGGGCCGCTCGAGGGCGGCCGGGGGCGGCAGGCGATCACGGTGACCGAGCTGCCGTACGGCGTGGGCACCGAGAAGATCATCGAGGCGATCACCGACGAGGTGAAGGGCAAGATGATCACGTCGGGGCCGAAGCGGGGGCAGCGTCAGGCCGCGCGGCTCCAGGGCATCGCGGACGTCAAGGACCTCACCGACCGCGAGCACGGCACCCGGCTGGTCATCGAGTGCAAGGTGGGCGTCAACCCGCAGGCGCTGCTCGCCGACCTCTACCGGCTGACGCCGCTCGAGACGTCGTTCGGCATCAACAACCTGGTGCTGGTCGACGGGCAGCCGCGCACGCTGGGGCTCAAGCCGCTGCTCGAGGTCTTCGTGCAGCACCGCTACGACGTCGTCACCCGGCGCACGACCTATCGGCGCACCAAGCGCCAGGACCGGCTGCACCTGGTCGACGGCCTGCTCATCGCGCTGATCGACATCGACCGGGTGGTGGCGATCATCCGGGGCAGCGACGACGCGGCCGCGGCCAAGGCGTCGCTGATGAGCGAGTTCTCGCTCTCCGACATCCAGGCGACCTACATCCTGGACACTCCGCTGCGGCGGCTGACCCGCTTCGACCGCATCGAGCTCGAGACCGAGCAGGAGCGGCTGCGCGCCGAGATCGCCGAGCTGTCGCGCATCCTCGACAACGAGGACGTGCTCAAGAAGGTGGTCTCCGACGAGCTGGCCGAGGTGGCGAGCGAGTTCGGCGCGCCACGGCGCACCACGCTGATCGGCGGTGACCTCAAGGAGGTGCTGGCGGCTTCGGTGCCGGCGGGCCCGCTCGAGGTGGCCGACGACCCGTGCCAGGTGATCCTGTCGGCGACCGGGCTGATCGCGCGGACCGCGGCCGAGAGCGAGGAGGCCACCGAGGGCCGCCGCCGCTCGGGCCGGGTGAAGCACGACGCGGTGCACGCGCTGGTGCACTCGACCGCGCGGGGCCGGGTCCTGCTGATCACGAGCCGGGGCCGGGCGTTCAAGACCGACGTGCTGCCGCTGCCGGTGCTGCCCGAGCAGATCGGCACGGTGTCGCTGCGCGGCGGCGTGTCCGCGTCCGAGCTGGTGCCGCTGGAGAAGGGCGAGAGGGTGGTGGGCCTGGCGCCGCTGACCGGCGAGGGCCTCGGCATCGCGATGGGCACGAGGCAGGGCGTGGTCAAGGTGGTCGCGCCGGAGTGGCCGGTGCGCTCCGACGAGTTCGAGGTGATGACCCTCAAGGAGGGCGACGAGATCCTCCAGGCCACCTGGATCACCGATCCGGCGGTGTTCCTGACGTTCGTCACGTCCGACGCGTCGCTGCTGAAGTTCCAGGCCAAGAACGTCCGGCCGCAGGGGCTCAAGGGCGGCGGCATGGCCGGCATGACGCTGGCCTCCGGGGCTTCGGTGATCTCGTTCAACGCGGTGTCGACCACCGACGCCGAGCACGGCGAGCCGATGGTCGTGACGTCGACGGGCACCCAGGTCAAGGTGACGCCGTTCGCCGCCTACCCGGCGAAGGGCAGGGCGACCGGCGGCGTGCGGGTGCAGCGCTTCCTCAAGGGCGAGTCGAGCCTGCAAGTGGCGTGGGTGGGTCCCCGCCCGGTCGGCGCGAGCAAGACGGGCGACCCGATCGAGCTGCCCGAGCCCGACTCGCGCCGCGACGGCTCCGGCGAGGCGGTCCTCATGGGGCCGCAGATCGTCGGCCACATGATCGAGCGCGGCTGACCTTCGCCGGCCCGCCGCCCGCCGCTCCCCGCTACGGCAAGGGGCGGCGGGCGGCGAAGCCCAGGTCGCCGCGGTGGTACCAGTTGATGCCGGGCTCGCCCTCGAGCCAGCACAGGTCCACCTCGGCGCCGTCGAGGTCGGAGGGGAAGTCGACCAGCAGCGGGGCCAGGCTCTTGAGCACGGCGCCGGTCTGCTGGATCTCGGTCATCAGGTCGTCGAGGCGGGCCGTGGCGGCCTTGAGCTCGGGCAGGCCGCCGAGCGGGGACGGGCGGCCGCCGGCGTGCACGACCGCGCCCAGCTCGGCGGCGTCGGCGCGCAGCGTGATGATTTCGTCGAGCACGGGCCGCAGGCGGTCGAGTTCCGCGCGTGCCTCGTCGAGCGTGAAGAGCCCCATGACGACAAGCATGTCGCATCGACCGGGGTCTGGCTGACATCCTTCCCACGTTTCCGGTCGTGTTGTGGCAGCGGGCGTGTGCGGGGCGCGGGCGGAGCCTAGGTTCGGATCCGTGCCCGTCTTTCGCTTGATCGCCGCCGCGCTGGTGCTCGCCGTGCCGGCCGGGCCGCAGCCGCCGGTCGAGCGGCCGGGCCCGGTGCCGGTCATCTACGACAGCGACATGGACTTCGACGACGCGTCGACGCTGGCCTACCTGTGCGAGGAGCACAAGCTGGGACGGGTGGACCTGCGGGCGGTGACGGTGGCGAACAACGGCTTCGGGAGGCCGGATCGCACGCTGCGTCACGCTCGGAGCGTGCTCACGCAATGCGGCCTGCCGGGGGTTCCGGTCGCGGCGGGGGCGGCCGGAGAGGGAGTGCACCCGGCGCCGCCGGAGCTGGTCGCGACCATCGAAACGGTGTTGAGCGGGGCGCTGGACGACGGTGCGCTTCCTCCGTACGAAAGCTCGGTCAGTGCCGTTGATCTGATCGAGCGGACCGTCGAGCGGTCGAAGCGGCGGGTCACGATCCTGGCGACCGGGCCGCTGACCAACGTGGCGGCGGCGCTGGCGAGGCACGGGGTGGCGGGCCGGCTCGGCGGGATCGAGATCATGGGCGGGGCGCTGGCGGTGCCGGGCAACCTGTACGGGTCGGCGCTGCCGGGCTTCGACAACTCGCAGGAGTTCAACATGTGGATGGACCCGGTCTCGGCCCGGTCCGTCCTGCGGTCGGCACGGCCCGGCAGCGTGCGGCTCGTGCCGCTGGACGCGACCGCGGCCGTTCCGATCACGCAGGACTTCGTGGCCCGGCTGGCCGCCGACCGGCAGGCACCGGGCGCTCGGCTGGTGCACGCGATCGTCACGCAGCCCGACCTGAAGGCGCTGATCGACCTCGGGATCATGTACTGGTGGGACGCGCTGGCGGCGGTCTCGATGGTGCACGAGGGGATCGCGGAGTACCGGCCCGCGCGCATCGACGTGGTGCGGGAAGGCGTTCAGTCGGGGCGCACGGTGGTGGTGGCGGACGGCTATCGGGTGGAGGCGGCTCGGGGGGCGGACGGGGCGGCCTTCGAGGAGCGGTTCCTCGACTCGCTCAACGGCCGGCGCTGAGAGCGGGGTGCCGGGTCGCTTCATCGGCCGCCGGTGAGCGGGGGAGGTCGCCTCATCGACCGCCGCGGAGTGAGGGGTGCCGGGTCGCTTCATCGGCCGCCGGTGATGGAGGGGGCCGGCTGGGGGCCGCGGTCGCGGGTTTCGAAGGCCGGCTGGTGTGCGGTGACGGGGCCGGCCGGGCGGCGGGTGCGCTGGGTCAGGGCCACGCAGGCCAGGACCACGACGGCGGCGGCGATCGACAGCGGGGTGACGGACTCGCCCAGCAGGAGGGCGGACCACGCCAGCGTGAGCACCGGCTGGGCGAGCTGGATCTGGCCCACCCGGGCGATGCCGCCGCGGGCGAGCCCGGCGTACCAGGCGAAGAAGCCCAGGAACATGGAGACGGCGGTCAGGTAGGCGAACGACGACCAGCCGGCCGGGCCCGCGTGCGGCGGGGCCGCCGCGACGGCGGCGATCGTCACGGGGACGGTGACGGGCAGCGAGAGCAGCAGCGCCCAGCAGATGGTGCGGGCACCGCCGAGGCTGCGTGCCAGGGCGCCGCCCTCGGCGTACCCGAGACCGCAGAGGACCACGGCAGCCAGCAGGAACAGATCGGCGGGGGAGAGGGCGCCGCCGACGGCGCCGGTCGTCACCAGGAAGGTGACGACGGCCAGGAGGCCGGCGGAACTGGCGGCCCAGAACGCGAGGGGCGGGCGCTCGCCGGCGCGCAGCACGGCGAAGACGGCGGTCATCGCGGGCAGCACGGTGATGACCACGGCGCCGTGCGCGGATGTCTGCGTGGTCAGGGCGAGCGAGGTGAACAGGGGGAAGCCGACGACCACGCCGAGCGCCACGATGGACAGGCGCCGCCACTCGGGGCGCGACGGGCGTGGGGCGCGGGTGACGCGCAGGTAGATCGCCGCGAGCGCGGCGGCGCCGACGGCCCGGCCGAAGGCGACGAACCAGGGGTCGAGATCCTGGACGGCGACCCGCGTCATGGGCAGCGACAGGCTGAACGCCAGCACGCCCAGCGCGCCGAGGAGGAAGCCGGCCGTTACCGTCCCGGAGGCAGTAGCGCTACTCTGCTGTTTCATGAATGACGGTAACGCAGCGGCCCGTGTTATCCAAGATCTGCGGCGCGCGGCGGCGCGGGCGGGCGCGGGCACGAGGTTGCCGTCGGTGCGCGAGCTGACCGCCCGGCATCAGGCGTCCCCGGTCACGGTCGCCGAGGCGATCCGGCGGCTGGTGGCCGAGGGCGTGGTGGAGACGCGAACCGGCAAGGGCACGTTCGTGGCGGCCCGGCCGGCGGCCGCGGGCGTGCCGGACCTGTCGTGGCAGACCGTCGCGCTGGGCCCGCGGCCGGCCGGCGAGAGTGAGATGCAGGCGTTACTGGCGTTACCGCCCGCGGGGGCGATCCCGCTGTCCGGCGGCTATCTCGACGCCGACCTGCAACCGGTCGCGGCGCTGGGTGGCGCGCTGGCCCGGGCCGCGCGGCAGCCGGCGAGCTGGCGGCGCGGCCCGGTCGAGGGCCGCGAGGACCTGCGCGACTGGTTCGCCCGCGAGGCGGGCGGCGGCCTGCGCGCGGGCGACATGGTGATCTGCCCGGGCGGCCAGGCGGCGCTGTCGACGGCGTTCCGCGCGCTGGCCGCGCCCGGCGACACGGTGCTGGTGGAGTCGCCGACGTACCTGGGGGCGATGGCCGCTGCCCGAGCCTGCGGTCTGCGGGTGGTGCCGGTCCCGGCGGACCACGAGGGGGTGCGCCCGGAGCACCTGGCCGCCGCTTTCGCCCGCACCGGGGCGCGGCTGTTCTACTGCCAGCCGCTGCACGCGAACCCGACCGGCGCGACCCTGGCCGCGAGCCGCCGGGCCGACGTGGCCGCCGCCGTCCACGACGCGGGGGCGTTCCTGATCGAGGACGACTACGCCCGCGACCTCACGATCGACGGCGAGCCACCCCGGCCGCTGGTGTCCGACGACCCGGACGGCCACGTGGTCTACGTGCGCTCGCTGACGAAGTCCGCGGCCCCGGGTCTGCGGGTGGCGGCCATCGGCGCGCGGGGGCCGGCCGGCGCACGGCTGCGCGCGGCCCGGCTGCTGGACGACTTCTTCGTGGCCGGGCCGCTGCAGCAGGCCACATTGGAGCTCGTGACCGCACCGGCGTGGGCACGGCACCGCCGTCAGTTGCGCACGGCGTTGGGGACGCGGCGCTCGGCGCTGCTGGCGGCCCTGCACCGGCACGCGCCCGGCCTGGTGCCCGATCCGGTTCCCCGCGGCGGGTTGCACGTGTGGGTGCGGCTGCCGGACGGGCTCGACGACGTGGCCGTCACGACGGCGGCCGCCGCCGAAGGGGTGGTGGTCTTTCCCGGGCGGCCGTGGTTCGCCGCCGAGCCGCCGGCTCCGCACCTGCGTCTGACGTATGCCGCCGCGCCGCCCGCACAGATGGACGAGGCGCTGCGGCGATTGGCGCGGGCGCTCGGCCGGGGGTGAGGAGGCGGCGGCTCGGGTGCCTGCCCGGCCGCCTCGGCCTATCGACCGCCCGCGATCGCCGTGCCGCGGGCGACGATCTCGTCCACCGGCATGTCGATCAGGTGGGTGAGGAAGACCCACAGGTGGCCGAACGGGTCCCTCAGCATGATGGTCCGGTCGCCGTAGAACATGTCCGTCGGCGGTTGCATGGAGGTCGCTCCGGCCGCCACGGCCCGTTCGTGCAGGGCGTCGACCTCGTCGACATAGACGTGCAGGCCCACGGTTGTGCCGCCCGCGGTGCCCGGGGAGACGAACGGCGGGTACGCGTCGCCCACCATCAGCACCGAGGCGCCGATGCGCCGGCCGAGCGTAAAAGCTGAAGCTCACTTGAGATCAAGGGCGGAGGGCCGGGCCCGTTGCTCCTGTCCGAAATGCGCGTTTACTAGGGAAAGGGTGAGCGGGCGGGAGTAGCACTGTGGAGCGCAGGAAGTTTCTGGCCGGCGCGGCGGCGGTCGCGGCCGGGGTGCTGGTGCCGGGAGGGCCGGCCGAGGCGGCGTACGGCGACGCGCCGATCGTGAGTTATGACGAGGGCGGCGGGTTCGTGCCGGCGGGCTATGAGCAGGCTCGGCCGCCGCAGCTGGTGGTCTATCGGGACGGCACGGCGATCGCGGACGCGGAGAAGCGGCTGCGGCTGCGCGGCGAGGCGGTGGACGGGCTGCTGCGGCACGCGGTGCGGGTGCTGCGCGAGCCGGGGAACGGCAAGCTGCTGCTCGGGCCGGGGGACCCGCAGATCGCGGACGCGCCGACCAGTCACTTCGAGGCGCGGTGGCGGGGGCGGACGCTGCGGCTGGACGCGTACGCGCTGACGGCGTACCGCGAGTTCGGTGGTTATGCGAAGCCCACCTATGACCTGTACGACGAGCTCATGGCGTGCCGGGCGGGGGTTCGCCGGCGCGGGGTGGCTCATCGGCCGGACGCGGTGCGGCTGGTGGCCGTGCTGGCCGGTGGCGGGGCCGTGAGCGAGACGGCTCCGTGGCCGGCGGGGGTGGTACGGCCGTCGTTCGGGGCCGATGACTGGTGGAGCAGCCGGGACCTGCGGGGGCAGCGGGCGCGGGCGGTGGTCCGTGGGCTGCCGCGCAGGGACGTGTGGGACTGGCGGTCGTACCGGCTGCCGGACGGGCGCGTGGTGAGCGTGACCTGGCGGCGGCTGCTGCCGCACGAGTGAAGCGGGCACCGGCGTCGCGCTGGACGCCGGTGCGCTCGACGATCTCGGCCGGGGGCTACTTGCTGGGTTCCGGGACGTCGCACTTGATCTTCGGGTTGACGCCCATCCAGTTGAGCGGGCCGGCGACCACGGTGACGACGATCGTGCCGAACTCGGCGCAGCTGGTGTCGCCGGTGTCCTTGAAGTAGCCGCGTTCGTAGGCGGCGACGCCGCCGAGGACGAGCCAGAGAATGACGATCAGCCCGCCTATGGTGCCAAAGCGCATCGGGGCCTCCAGGGGTCGTGGGGATGACGCCGAGGTACCCCGATCGCTTTGATCTCTAAACGGCAGGGCGGACCGCCTGGAGGGTGTACGTGTGCGGCAGCCGCTCGGGGCGGTCGCGCAGCTGGAACTCGCCGTCGCCGGTGTCGTGCATGAGCCGCTCGAGCGCGTTCCACGGCACGGTCGTGTGCTCGACCAGGCCGGTGATGGTCATGCCGGCCTCCAGCAGCGCGGTGACGATCTCGCCGAGGCCGCGGTTCCAGGTGTGGGTGACGTTGTGGGTGAACGCCGCGTCGGTCGCCACGTACGTGCCGGGCTCGTCGTAGACGGCGGGCTCGGACGTCTCGAAGTACGGGTCGACGAGCACGAGCAGGTCGTCGTCGCGTTCGTAGTCGAGCGACCAGAGCACCGGATGGCCCTCGCGGAGGAACAGGCGGCCGCCGGGCCGCAGCAGGGCGGCCACGGTGCGCGCCCAGCGGCGGATGTCCGGCAGCCAGCACAGCGCGCCCACTCCGGTGTAGACCAGGTCGTAGCCGTCGCCGACCGCCTCGACCGCGTCGTAGACCTCCGCCTGCACGTAGCGGACGTCGGCGCCGGCCAGCGCGGCGATCCGGCGGGCCTCCGCCAGCGACTTCTCGGAGAAGTCCAGGCCGGTCATCGTCGCGCCGAGCCGGGACAGCGAGATCGTGTCGGTGCCGATGTGACATTGCAGGTGGACGCCGCGCAGCCCGGACACGTCGCCGAGCCGCGGCAGGTCGAAGCGCACCACCTCGCTCAGGTACGCCTTGTCCTCGGCGAAACGGCTGACGGCGTAGTCCGGCGAGGCCGCGTGGGCGGCCGCCCGCTCGTCCCAGTTGGCCCTGTTCACGTCGCGATAGTCGGTCACTCGGGCACGATAGGCCGCCCCCGGCACCGGCGCCTTCACATTTTCCGTGCGCATGGCGTTGAATGTCAGGTCATGGAGACCAGGCGGACGACCGTGCGGGACGTGCGCCGGGCGAACAGGGCGAGCTTGCTGACCGATCTGTTCCACGGCGGTCTGCAGAGCCGCCAGCAGCTTGCCGCCAGCACGGCGCTGAGCCAGGCCAGCGTCAGCAACCTGATCGGCGAGATGATCGAGGAGGGCCTGGTCGAGGAGGCCGGCCTGATCGGGTCCGACGGCGGCCGCCCCCGCGTGCTGCTCCGGATCAAGCCCACGTTTCGGTACGTCGTGGGCGCCGACGTGGCCGAGACGCGCGTGCTGGTCGAGCTGTACGACTTGTCGATGTCCCGGCTCGCGGCGGCGACCCTGGACCACGACGACGACCCGGCACAGGTCGCCGCGCGGCTGCTCGAGGGGCTGGCGAAGGTCGTCGAGGAGGCCGGGGTCGCGCCGGGAGACGTGCTGGGCTTCGGGGTGGGCGTGCCGGGCGTGGTCGAGGTGGACGGCGGTGTGGTCGACTCGCAGTCCACCGGCTGGGACGCGGTGCCGCTGGGCCGGATGCTGCGGGCCGGCACGGACGTGCCGATCTTCGTGGAGAACGGCGCGAAGACCCACGGCCAGGCGGAGATGTGGTTCGGCGCGGGCCGCGGCGCCCGGCACGCGGTCATCATCATGATCGGTACGGGGGTGGGCGCGGCCGTGGTGATGGACGGCCGCTCGTACCGGGGCGCGAACAGCAACGCCGGCGAGTGGGGCCACACGACGCTGATCTACAACGGCGACGAATGCCGCTGCGGCGCGCGCGGCTGCCTGGAGGCGTACATCGGCGCCGACCGCATCGGGGCCCGGCTGGCGGCCGCGCTGGGCGAGCCGTACACGCCGGACCTGCTGCCCCGCACGCTGGCCCAGGACGACCCGGCCGCGGCCGAGGTGTTCCAGCAGACGGCGGGCTACCTGGGCGCCGGCATAGCCGACCTGATCAACCTGTTCAGCCCCGAGCGCATCGTGATCGGCGGCGACACGGGCACGGCCTTCGCCACCCGCTTCCTGCCGGAGATCCGCCAGGCCGCGGCCCGGCACGCGCTGCGCCGGCCGTACGCGGCGACCAGCATCGAGGTGTGCCAGCTGGGCCGCGACGCGGTGGCGATGGGCGCGGCGACGCTGCCGATAGCCCGGCTGCTCGCCGACGGCGGTCTGCCCGAGCCGCCGGCGGAGCCGGTGATCGCTTTTACGCCCCGGCAGCGCGCAAGGCGCTGATGCTGTCGCGGAGCCAGAGGGCGCTCTGCTTCGGGGTGCGCTCCTGGGTGTCGTAGTCGACGCGGACGATGCCGAAGCGCTTGGCGTAGCCCTCGGCCCACTCGAAGTTGTCGAGCAGCGACCAGGCGAAGTAGCCGCGGACGTCGGCGCCCTGGTCGCGGGCCTCGGCCACGGCGGCTATGTGGGAGGCCAGGTAGGCCGTGCGGTCGTCGTCGCGGACGAAGCCGGTGGGGTCGGGGGTGTCGTCGAAGGCGGCGCCGTTCTCGGTGATGACCATGGGCAGGCCGGGGTAGTCGCGGGACAGGCGCACGAGCAGCGACGTGAAGCGCGACGGGGTGATGGGCCAGCCCATCGCCGTGCGCGGCGTGTCCGGCAGGACGGCGCGGACGACCGGCTCGCCGGTGGGGGAGTGGGTGTTGCCCTGCTCGTCGGTGCCGGCGAAGTCCTGGCCGAAGTAGAAGTTGACGCCGAGCACGTCGAACGGGGTGGAGATGATGTCCAGGTCGCCGTCCTGCACGGGCAGTGCCGAGCCGCGGGCGGCCAGGTCGGCCAGCACGTCGGCGGGGTAGCTGCCGTGGCGCAGCGGGTCGAGGTAGAGCCGCAGGCCCATGCCGTCGGCGCGACGGGCGGCCTCGTGGTCGAGGTCCGAGGGGGACAGCGGGTCGGCCGTGCCCATGTTGAGGGTGATGCCGAAGCGGTGGTCCTCGGAGCGCATCGCCTGCAGCGCGAGGCCGTGGCCCAGCAGCAGGTGGTGGGTGGCGGCGAGGGAGGCGTCGAAGTCGCGGCGGCCGGGCGCGTGCACGCCCACGTGGTAGCCGAGCCAGGCCGAGCACCAGGGCTCGTTGAGGGTGGTGAACGTGTCGACCCGGTCGCGCAGCTTGTCGAAGACGAGGGCGGCGTAGTCGGCGAAGCGGTAGGCGGTGTCGCGGGCCGGCCAGCCGCCGGCGTCCTCCAGCTCCTGCGGCAGGTCCCAGTGGTAGAGCGTCACCCACGGCGCGATGTCGTTGGCCAGCAGCTCGTCGACGAGGCGGTCGTAGAAGGCGAGGCCCTCGGGGTTGACCGGGCCGCGGCCGCCGGGCTGCACGCGGGGCCAGGCGACCGAGAACCGGTAGCTGTCCATGCCGAGGCTCTTGATGAGGGCCACGTCCTGGGGCATCCGGTGGTAGTGGTCGCAGGCCACGTCGCCGGTGTCGCCGTTGTGCACCGCTCCGGGCGTACGGCTGAAGGTGTCCCAGATGGACGGTGTGCGGCCATCCTCGGCGACGGCGCCCTCGATCTGGTACGCGGCGGTCGCCACGCCCCACGTGAAAGAAGGCGGCAGGCCGGTGACGAGCGGGGCGAGTTGAGGTGTGGATGTCAACGGTTCTCCAAGGCGGGGTGGAGCCAGCAAGCTACGGTGCGGCCCGCGGCGTTGGCGTCGGCCGGGGGACCGAGCACGGGGACGGTGGTCGGGCACGGATCGAAGGCCTTGGGGCAGCGCGGGTGGAACGAGCAGCCGCTCGGCATGCCGGCGAGGTCCGGCGGCGATCCGGGGATGCCGGCCAGCTCACGCTTCGGCCCGCGCAGGGCGGGGAAGGACCCCAGAAGCCCTTCGCTGTACGGGTGCAGCGCGTTGCGGTAGATCGTCGACGCCGGCGCCTCCTCGACGATCCGGCCGCCGTACATGATGGCGATCCGGTTGGAGAACTCGACCAGCAGCGACAGGTCGTGCGTGATGAAGATGACCGAGAAGCCGAGCCGTTCGCGCAGTTCGATGAGCTGGCCGAGGATCTGCCGCTGCATCACCACGTCGAGCGCCGTCGTCGGCTCGTCCATGATCACGACCTGCGGCTGGAGGATCAGGGCCATGCCGATCATGACGCGCTGGCGCATGCCGCCGGAGAGCTGGTGGGGATAGGCGTCCATCCGGTCCGGCGAGATGCCGACGAGCTTGAGCATCTCGCGGGCCCGGGCGTTGCGGCTGTGCTCGCTCATCGCCGGGTCGTGGGCCCTCAGCACGTCGGTGAGCTGGGTCGAGATCTTGTGCACCGGGTTGAGCGAGTTCATCGCGCCCTGGAAGACGATCGCGGTCTCGGCCCAGCGGAACTCGCGCAGCTTGCGGTCGGAGAGGGCCAGCACGTCGTACGGCGAGTCCTTCTCGGGGTGGTAGATCACCTGGCCGCCGGTGATGACGCCGGGCGGGGGCAGGAGCCGGGTGAGGCCGTACGCCAGGGTCGACTTGCCGGAGCCGCTCTCGCCGGCGAGGCCGAGCACCTCGCCGCGGTGCAGGGTGAGGCTGACGTCGCGTACGGCATGCACGGCTCTGTCGCCGAGACCGTAGTCGACGTCGAGGTTGCGGATCTCGAGCACGGGTTCGCTCATGGCAGCTTGGCCACCTCTCGTTGCACGGGCGTCGGCGCGGCGGCGCTGGACAGCACGGGCGTGAAGCCGATGCGCATCCGTACGGTGTGGCCGGAGGCCGTCTTGAGCTTGGTCTTGCCGGCGCTGCGCAGGCGCGGGCTGACGAACTCGTCGATGCCGAAGTTGATCAGGGAGAGGGCCGTGCCGAGGAACGCGATGGCGAGGCCGGCCGGCACGAACCACCACCACGCGCTCTGCGCGAGCGCCTGCTGGCCCTGCGCCCAGAAGAGGATCGTGCCCCAGTTCCAGCCGTTGTTGGAGACGATGCCGATGAACGCGAGCGTGATCTCGGAGAGCACCGCGAAGATGACCGTGCCGACGAAGCCGGAGGCGATCACCGCGGTGAGGTTGGGCAACAGCTCGAAGCCGATGATCCGCCACGTCTTCTCGCCGGTGGCGCGGGACGCCTCGATGTAGTCGCGCCGGCGCAGCGACAGGGTCTGCGCGCGCAGCACCCGGGCGTTCCACGACCACGAGGTGAGGCCGATGACCAGCGCGATAAGGGTGTCGCTCGCGTTGTTCAGGATCGACGTGATGATGATCATGAGGGGGACGGCCGGGATCACCAGGATCACGTTGGCGAACGCGGAGAGCACGTCGTCGGTCTTGCCGCCGAGATAGCCGGAGGTCACCCCGACCAGGATCGACAGGGCCGTCGCGATGACGCCGGCCAGCAGGCCGACGTACATGACGCTGCGGGTGCCGACCAGGATCTGGCTGAACACGTCCTGGCCGAGGTGCGTGGTGCCGAGCCAGTGGCCGGCCGACGGCGGCTGCACGAGGTCGTCGCCGCGGGCGCTCGGGTCGTACGGCGCCACCCACGGCCCGATGATCGCGAAGAGCACGTAGACGCCGAAGATGACCAGGCCGATCGCGGCCTTCTTGTTGCGGACGAACGTGAACCGCTGCCGCTTGCGCTTGGTCGGGTGGGCCTCCTCCGGCTGGGCCATCGAGCCCTGCCCGGGGATCACCTGCTCGATGCTCGAGGTGGGGATCGTCATCGCTCAGCCCTCCTTGCGGGTGCGCGGGTCGAGGAGCAGGTACGCCACGTCGGCCAGCAGGTTCGCGACCAGCACCGAGATGGTGATGACCAGGAAGATGCCCTGCATCAGCGGATAGTCCTTGGCGCCCAGCGCCTGGAGGAGGGTGAAGCCCAGGCCCGGGTACGAGAAGACGATCTCGACCAGCAGCGTGCCGCCGACGATGAAGCCGAGCGAGAGCGCGAAGCCGGAGACGTTGGGCAGCAACGCGTTGCGCGCCGCGTAGCTGACCGCGACCCGCCGCTCGGACAGGCCCTTGGCGTGCGCGACGGTGATGTAGTCCTCGGACGCGACCGTCACCATCATGTTGCGCATGCTCAGGATCCAGCCGCTGACCGAGGAGATCAGGATCGTCAGCGCGGGCAGCAGGCTGTGCTGGATGGCGCTGGGGATGAAGTACTGGTCCCAGGCCGGCACGAGGCCCGAGTCGAAGCCGCCGGAGGAGGGGAAGAAGCTGCCCGGGCCGGCGAGCAGGTAGATCGCGATGATGCCGAGCCAGAAGTACGGCACCGAGGAGAAGAACGTGGTGACCGGCAGCAGGCCGTCCGCCCACGAGCCGCGCCGCCAGCCGGCGAGCACGCCGAGGCCGGTGCCGAGCAGGAAGCTGATGATCGTCGTGATGCCGACCAGCAGCACCGTCCACGGCAGCGCCTGCGAGATGACCTGCGAGACGGGCGCCGGGAAGAAGGTGAACGACAGGCCCAGGTCACCCTGGAAGATCTGCTTCCAGTAGTCGAGGTACTGCTGCCAGAGGCTTTCCTGCTTGTCGAGCCCGAAGAGCACGTACAGCGACTGGATCGCCTCGCTGCTGAGCTGGCCGCGGTATTTCGCGATCAGCGACTGGACGGGGTCGCCGGGCACCAGGCGCGGGATGAAGAAGTTGAGCGTGATCGCGGCCCACGCGGTGAACAGGTAGAACGCGATGCGCTGGAGGAAGTACCTCATGCCGCCTCCGCCTTGTCGTAGAGCCAGCAGGCGGCCCAGTGCCCGGGAGCGTCACCGATCTCGAGCGGGACCGGCCGGTCGGTGGAGCAGCGCGGCATCGCGGCCGGGCAGCGCGGGTGGAACCGGCACCCCGAGGGCGGCTTGATCAGGCTCGGCGGCTCGCCGTTGCCCCGGTCCTCCTCCAGCGCGCCGGCGTCGCCGGTGAGCCGGTCCGGGTCCGGGGCCGAGTCGATCAGGAGCCGGGTGTACGGGTGCGCGGGCGCCTGCGTGACGGTCTCGCTGTCGCCGCCCTCGACCATGCGGCCCGCGTACATCACCAGGGTCTCGTCGGCGAAGTAGCGGGCCGACGCGATGTCGTGGGTGATGTAGAGGATGGCCAGGTTGAGGCGCTCCTTGAGGTCGCGCAACAGGTTGAGCACGCCGAGCCGGATCGACACGTCCAACATGGACACCGGCTCGTCGGCGAGCAGGGCCTCGGGCCGGGCGCCGAGGGCGCGGGCGATCGCGACCCGCTGGCGCTGACCGCCGGAGAGCTCGTGCGGGAACTTGTCGAGGTAGCGCTCGGGCGGGGTGAGGCTGACCCGGGTGAGCAGGTCGTGCAGCGCGGCCTCGAGCTCGTCCGCCGTCGACCCGGCGTTGCCATGAATCTTCAGCGCCCGGGTCAGGTGGTAACGGATGGTGTGCACGGGGTTCAGCGAGGCGAACGGATCCTGGAAGATCATCTGGACGCGCGCCGCGTACTCGCGGAACGGCCTGCCGCCCTTGACCCGGGTGCTCGCGCCGTGCAGCCGGATGTCGCCGCCGGTGCGGGGATAGAGCTGGGCGAGCAGGCGGGCCACCGTGGACTTGCCCGAGCCGGACTCGCCGACCAGGGCGACCACCCGGCCGCGGCGCAGGGTGAGGTGCACATCGTCGACGGCGTGCACCGCGTCGTGTTCCTTACGGAGGATCTGGCGTAGTCGCCGGCGGACGGGGAAGTGCTTGGTCAGGCCTACCGCCTCGAGCACCACCTCGCCGGAAGGCGCCTTGGTCGACGTCATCGGCGTTCCTTTGCAGACAGGGGGCGCCGCTCCCCGCGGACGGTGCGGGGAGCGGCAGGTCGGGCGTCAGGCGCCGGCGGGCCTGAGCTTGAGGACGATCTGGAGCGCGTACGGCTGGGTGGGCTGCGCGCCGGCGTAGGGGTCGGCGTCGGTCGGCCAGCCGGTCCAGTTCTTGTCGCTGTACGCCGCGCCCACGTTGTCGGCGCCGATGGGCAGCATCGGTGCCTGCTCCACGAAGACCTTCTGGATCTTGTTCATCTGCTCGGTGCGCTCGGCGTCGCTGGTCGCGTTGGCGTAGGCCTTGAGCGCGGCGGTCGCCTCCGGGCTCTTGAAGCGGCCGAAGTTGCCCTGCTGCGAGGCGGTGCCGACGGGCTTGAGCAGGTCGCCGTCCATGACGGTCTGATAGATGTCATACGGGGTGGCGCCGCCGTTGGTCCAGCGGACCGTGGCCTCGAAGGCGCCCTTCTGCACGTTGGCGTCCCACACGTCCTGGTTCGGCTTCTCGACGGTGGCCTCGATGCCGATCTCGGCGAAGTTGCTCTTCAGGATCTCGAGCGTGGTCTGGTAATCCGACCACGGCGCCGGGTCGCTGAGCTTGATCTTCACGGGCTTGCCGCTCGGGTCGGTGAGCGTCTTGCCGTTCAACTGGTATCCCGACTTCGCCAGAAGTGTCTTGGCGCCCTCGATGTCGACCGAGAATTCCTTGCCCTTGTACTCCGGGGCGATGAACGCGTCACCGGCGCCCGGCGGCAGGCCGGTCACGCTCTTGATCTCGGGGTGGAAGTAGCCCGCCTCGGCCTGGTTGAAGATGTCCGTGCGGTTGATGACCATGTTCATGGCCTGGCGCAGCTTCGGGTCGTCGAACGGCTTGACCGTGGTGTTGATGTAGAGGCCGTGGATGCCGAGCACGCCGGGCGCCCAGAGCTTGTGGTGGGCGGGGTCCTTGGCCACGAAGGTCTGCTGCGCGTTCGGGATGAAGACGAAGCTCCACTCCGACTCGCCGTTCGCGAGCGCGGTGGCCTGGGCGCTGTTGTCGGCGTACGAGACGTACCGCAGCTCCTTGACCTTGGGCAGGTCCTGCCAGTAGCCCGAGTCGCGGACGGTGAGCGTGACACCGGCCTGGGTGAAGGACTTCAGCGTGTACGGGCCGGAGCCGACCGGGTTCTTGTTGGTGTCGGTCGCCGGGTCAGCGATCTTCTCCCAGACGTGCTTCGGGACGATCGGGGTGTTCGCCAGGATCTTGTTCTGGTTGACGAACTGCGACGACTTGAAGGTGAGCTTGACGTTGCTGCCGGAGACCGTGATCTGGTCGTACGGCACCGCGTACTGGTTGAGCGCGTCGTTGCCCTTGATCAGCGTGTACGTGTACGCGACGTCGTCGGCGGTCAGCTTCTGCCCGTCCGACCAGGTGGCGCCGTCGCGGACGGTGATGTCGACGGACTTGTAGTCGTCGGCCCACTTCACCGAGCTGGCCAGCCAGGGGGTCGCGGGGTCGGCCGGCTTGACCGGGTTCCACTGGGTCAGCGGCTCGTAGATCATCCACTTGTAACCGAGGGCGTTGGCCGAGGAGGTGCCGGCGAACGGGTTGTGGTTCTCGGTCTGCGTGCCGTTCGGCATGCCGATCTTGAGGAAGTCGACAGCCTTGTTCGCGTTGGCGTTGTTGGCGTTCGGCGAGTCGCCGCACGCCGCGAGGCTGCCCGTGGCGACGACGCTCGCCAGGGCGACCGCGAACAGTTTCCTTCTCTGCATCGCTCAATCTCCTCATTTGTGTTGAAAATTTGGGCGTGCGGCATCGCGGCGCCTCGGGGAGGCGTCGATGGGCGCAGTTGTTCTACGCCGGGCCCGGCGGCCGGCGTTTCGCTATGTGCTCGTTGTCCTCAGAGGACGGTGGAGGCGCGGGGGGTGAAGGTGGTGGGAATGACGGTGGGGCGGTTGGGCAGGGGTGTGCCCTCGAAGTGGCCGAGGAGCGCGCGTGCCGCCGCCTCGCCCATCTCGCGCAGCGGTTGGTGCACGGTGCTCAGCGGCGGCTGGGTGTGCGCCGCGGTCGGGATGTCGTCGAAGCCGACCACCGCGACGTCCTGCGGGACGCGCTTGCCGTTGTCCAGCAGCGCCCGCATGGCCCCGATGGCGGCCAGGTCGTTGTGTGCGAAGACCGCGTCGAAGTCCACTCCGGACTCCAGCGCGGCCCGGACGCCGGCGGCGCCGGCCGCGGCCGTGAAGTCGCCGGTGCGCACCCGGTCGTCGGTGATCGGGTGGCCGGCCTCGGCGTAGGCGGTGGCGAAGCCGGTGAGCCGCTGCTGGGTGCAGCCGAAGCGGTCCGGCCCGGTGATCATCAGCGGCCGGGTGCGGCCGATCTCGAGGAGGTGGCGCGCGGCCGAGCCGGCGCCGTCGTGGTTGGTCGTGCCGATGCTGGGGATCTGGCCGGACGCCTGGTGGCGGTCGTCGATAAGCACCACCGGCAGTCCCCGGGCGTGCAGCGTGGCGATGTAGTCGAGGGTGCCCTCGGGCTCGATGACCAGCAGGCCGTCGAACGACTTCGCGGAGACCTGCGCGCCGAACTGGCGCATCGACTCCTCGCCGCGGTTGCAGGTGAACAGGAGCAGGCCGTACCGCTCGGTCTCGAGCACGTCGACAGCCCCCTGGATGACCTCGCCGATCCACGGCCAGGTGAGCGACGGCACGAGCATGCCGACGACCCGGGTGCGGCCGCGAGCCAGGCCGACGGCGCGGGCGCTGGGCACGTAGCCGAGCTCCTCGATCACCGCGCGGACCCGCGCGGCGGTCGACTCGTCCAGCTCGCCCTTGCCGTTGAGCACCCGGGACACGGTCGTCTTGCTGACCTTGGCCCGAGCCGCCACGTCGGCGATGGTGATCGGCACTTGTCCTCCGTGAGTTCTCGCCGCTGGTGTCACCGGAGCGTTGCCGCTAGGTTTCGGAACCGGTTTCGGGAGCGGTTCCGGCAGTTAACGCCAGTGAGGCCGGTCACGTCAACGGGGTCAAATCAATATTTAGGTTTCAGTGCGATTACGGCCGTCGATGGGAGCGCTCCATCGACGAGAATCAGGACGAAACAGTCGCGACCGTCGATGCGAGATGGGGCAGCACGATGCCCAATGGGGCATCCACGACGAGATCCGCGTACGGCTCGCCGCGCGTCACGCCGCGATTGACGATCGCCACCCGGATGCCGTCCTTCGCGGCCCGCAACACGAACCGGCGGCCCGACATGACGGTCAGCGAGGAGCCGAGCACCAGCAGGGTCCGCGCCCCGGCGACCAGGCCGAAACTGCGCGACACCCGTTCCGGCGGCACCGTCTCGCCGAAGTAGACGACGTCCGGCTTGAGCATGCCGCCGCAGGCCGCGCAGTCGACCACGGCGAAGCCGTCCAGCTCGGCGTCGTCGAGCTCCACGTCGCCGTCCGCGTTGATCGCCGTGGCCACGCCGGCGAAGCCGGGATTGGCCTCGTCCAGCCGCGCGGCCATCGCCTCGCGCGGGGTCAGGTCGCCGCAGTCCAGGCAGACGATGCGGGCCAGGTTGCCGTGCAGCTCCACCACGTCACGGGCGCCTGCCGCCTGGTGCAGGCCGTCCACGTTCTGCGTGATGATGCCGCGCACGGCGCCGGCCTCCTGCAGGCTCGCCACCGCGCGGTGACCGTCGTTGGGGCGGGCCTCGCCGATCGTGCGCCATCCCAGGTGGCTGCGCGCCCAGTAGCGGCGGCGGGCGATCGGGTCGCGGGTGAACGTCTGGTAGGTCATCGGCGTCGAGCGCCGGGCCGAGCCGGACGGGCCCCGGTAGTCCGGGATGCCCGAGTCGGTGGAGAGGCCCGCGCCGCTGAGCACCACCACGTCGCCGTCGGAGATCCAGTCCCCGAGCTCCGCCACCTGCCGCACTACCTGTAGGTCCACGGAACCAATAGTCCCTCGTCCGGTGACGAAACCGTGAGTGGCGTAACCGTTCGAGCTCGTGCGCGTTTCCGCCCGATTCGGTAGGTTGGTCTTGTGGCCGGAGTGACGCGCGTGCTTCCCCGTCATTGGGACGGGCGCCGCCTCCTGCGCTTCCTCGCCGGGCTCGCGATGCTGGCGCTGGCCTTCACGGCCCCGTCGGCGCCGGCCGTGGCCGCGCCGCCGCCCGCCCCCGCGGCCGCCGTGTCGTCCGTGCGGGCCTCCGCGGTCTCTCCTGCGCCGGCCGCCGAGGTCGCCGCGGCGCCCGATCCGATCATGGTGCCGCTGGTCATCGCCGCCACGGTGATCGTTCTCGTGGCCGCCGCCGCGCCCCGCGTCCGCGTGGTCCGCGGGCCGCCCGCTCGCTGAGCCCTCGCCGCGCAGCTCCACAGCTCTCCACCACGTCGACATTCCGATATCCGCCCACGAAGGATCGTGAGGTTGCGATGGAAACCGCCCTGGAAAGCTTCTTCGTCTCCCTGCCCCTGGCCGTCGCGCTCTGGCTGTTCCTCCTGCTCGCCATCGCGATCGCCGTCGTCACCATGGCGGTGCCCCGCCGCGCCGCCGCCCCCTCACCCGCCGAGGCCGAGTCGATCCGCTACGCGGAGGAGGTCTCCGTGGCGGCCACCCGCGCCGCCGCCACCGCCGCCCGCACCCGCGCCGAGTGGGAGGCCGCCCAGCGCGACGTCGACGCCGCCTGGGAGGCCTTCGAGGCCGCCGACCAGGCCGCCCGGCGCGCCACCCGGGCCGCCGCCTACCCGCTGATGAGCCGCCGCCGCAAGCCCGGCGAGAACGCGGTCCGTCAGCGCTACCTGCACCACGCGGCCACCGCCGCCTGCCGCAACCGCGAGATCTCCATCGCCCAGCTCAACGACGTCCTCGCCCACCGCGGCTGGAACCCCCGCCTGCACCCGGTCGTCCAGGAGTTCCACCTGCGCCACGCGATCCGCGCCCACCGCCTGGCCGAATACCGCGCCGCCCAGGACCACGAGCGCGCCCTGTGGGAGACCGCCGAAAAGGCCGCCGACGCCCTGCGCAGCCTGCGCGCCGAGGCCACCATCGCCCTGGCCCGCGCCGCCACCCGCCCCCAGCCGGCCGACGAGCACTGGTTCGCCGACCAGTGGTCCACCGGCGAGGTTCCGGCCACCGCATAGCAATCCGCTGTGGTCTGCGTGCGGGGGAGGGCGGGCGGGTACCGTAACCGGGCAGGCCGATTGAGAGGGCAGGAGGGTCGGCGTGGCGACAACTCCGGCGGGTGGCGCGCAGCCGCCTGTGATCCGGATGCATCGGGCCGCTCGGGTGGAGGACGCCCTTCACGAGATCGTCGAGCGCCGGCTTCGTAACCGGGGCTGGCAGCCGGTGATCACCGCCTACACGGGGTACGGCGCCCCGGGGTGGGCGCGGGTGATGGCTCGCGTCGTGCTCACCCGGGGGCAGCACAAGAGCAAAAGGCTGGAGAAGGTGCGCGGCTGGCGCAGCTTCACCACCTCACCGGTCAACGGCGCGGTGGTGCGGATCCAGGTCGGCGACAGCATCACCGAGACGCGCACCGACCGCAGCGGCTACGTCGACTGCCGGGTCAAGGGTGACCTCGAGCCGGGCTGGGGCCGGGTGCGGCTGTTCACCGACGGCGCCGCGCCGGCCGAGGCGCCGATCCGCGTGGTCGACCCGGAGTGCCGCTTCGGGCTCATCTCCGACATCGACGACACGGTGATGGTGACCGCCCTGCCGCGGCCGCTGCTCGCCGCGTGGAACACGTTCGTGCTCGACGAGCACGCGCGCATGGCGGTGCCGGGCATGGCCGTGCTCTACGAGCGGCTGATCACGGCGAACGCGGGCGCCCCGGTCTTCTACCTGTCGACCGGAGCGTGGAACGTCGCGCCCACCCTGTCGCGCTTCCTCTCCCGCCACCTCTACCCGGCGGGCCCGCTGCTGCTCACCGACTGGGGGCCGACCCCCGACCGGTGGTTCCGCAGCGGCCAGGAGCACAAGCGCACCACCTTGCAGCGCCTCTCCCAGGAGTTCCCCAAGATCCGCTGGCTGCTGATCGGCGACGACGGCCAGCACGATCAGGAGATCTACTCGGAGTTCGCGCACGCACACCCGGACAACGTGGCCGCCGTCGCCATCCGCCGGCTGTCACCGACCCAGGCCGTGCTGGCCGGTGCCGTGCCCGGCCCGGCCGGCACCCCCGAAGCCGTCGGCTCCGGGGGCAAGACCTGGTTCTCCGCGCCCGACGGGGCGGGCCTGTGGTCGCTACTCCGTGACACTGATGTCGTCTGAGGCGGCCCCGGCGCCGTCCGTGGCGGCCTCGGCCACCCGCTGGTGCAGCCGCTCCCGGATCTCGTCGGGCGTGTACTGCCGCCGCCGGCGCTCGGCCCGCGCCACGACGGCGCCCGTCGCCGCGACTCCCGCCAGACCGGCCAATCCCACTACCTTCCACCAACGCATCACCCGAGGATAGACACGTGGATGCCGCCATCAGCCTCGACGAGGCCATCGACCTGACGCGTACGGGGGACATCTGGATCTTCCGGGGGCGATCCGGACCGGACAGGGCGATCCAGACCTTGACCAACAGCCCGGTGAACCACGTCGGCATGTCCATCGTCATCGAGGACATGCCACCGCTGATGTGGCACGCCGAGCTGGGCAAGTCGCTGCCCGACCTGTGGTCCGGCACGTTCCAGCGCGGGGTGCAGCTGCACGACCTGCGCGACGCCGTCACCGTCTGGGCCCACCGGTACGGCCAGCGCGGCTGGCTGCGTCAGCTGGAGCCCGGCGTCACCAAGTCGATGGAGGACAAGGCCCTCAAGACGGTGGCCCGCCTCGACGGCACCCCGTTCCCGTCGTCGGCCCAGCTCGCCTGGCGCTGGGTCCGCGGCCGCGTGCCGCAGATCCGCCCCCGCTGGCGGGTGCGCGGCGGCTCCGGCCCCGCCACCGACTCGGCCCTGGAGACCGCCTACTGCGCCGAGGTCGTCGCCGTCACGTACGAGGACATGGGCCTGCTGCCCCGCGGCCGCCAGCCCAACTGGTACGACCCGGGCCGCTTCTGGAGCGGCGACGAGCTCGACCTGTGCGCCGGCTTCACCCTCTCCGACGAGATCCAGGTGAGCGTCCCGACGGGCTAGTGCGGTGTCCGTGACCGTTCGCTGGGTAGCCTCCCGCGCATGCCCAGCCGTCGCGGCGCCAGGGCTGGCCCGGTGGCGCATCACACGCCCGGATCGGGCTGCGGCCGACACCGGCGCAGCGGCAACGCTGTTCGCGCCCGGGTCACTGCCGGCAACGGTGAACGGGTGGATGATCCTCAGATCGATCCCGGCCATCCCGAAGGCCTGCCGCCGCCCGCGCGATGTCCTCAATACGCCGGCCCGGCGGCACGAGCTGCGGCTGCGGCACTGGCGGATCAGCCGCACCCCGCCGTCGAGTATCGGCCAGATGCGTTCGGTGTTCGGCCCCGATCGCCCGCCCGGGCACCAAGCCGGTCGGCGCCTGCCCGGTGTCCGCCCGGCGCGGGACCACCCGGCCAACGCTCGTGGACACCGCACTGGATCGCGGTACCGGGCGGCGACTTGAGGTGTGCGACGGCCTCGGCCGGACAGCCGCCCCGGCCGCCGCGCAGGGCGAGGGCCGCCGGCCGGATCAGGTCAGCCGCAACAGGGCGCGATGGAGCACCAAGACGCCGAACTGGCCGGCCAGGTCGTCGCCGATCAGGGGCAGGCCGCCTCCTCGAAGCGCCGCGGGAGCGCCGGGTCGCGGGCGACGGCGTCGGCGGTCGTGTTGACGAAGGCGGCGCCGGCCGGCAGCGGAAGATCGCCTCGGGCAGGTCGGCTCCCACCTTGGCGCCGGAGAGCGCGTACGCGGCGGTGATGTCGATGTCGCCGACGCCCAGGCCGCCGATGTCCGGCCGGTGGATGCCGACCAGGCTGCCGGTGTGGCGGTGGAGGGCGATGCCCCGCACGAGCGCTGAGGCGTTGTTGCCCACGCCGACGACGGCGACTTTCACTCTCACGGCTGGAGGGTGGCCAGGCGGCGCTGTCGACATCGGGGGCGCGGCGCGGGATGGTGTGCGGGTGGGCAGCGCGCTGATCGGCCGGGTGGCGGAGGTGGTCGCGCTCGACCGGCTCCGGGCCGGGGCCGAGCGCGGCGAGGGGGCCGTGGTCCTGGTGACCGGTGACGCGGGCATGGGCAAGACGGCGCTGGTCGAGGAGGCGGTGTCGCGGGCCGGGGCGGCGGGGCCGGCGGTGCTGGTCGGGCGGGCCGACCCCGATGAGGGCGCGCCCGCGTTCTGGCCGTGGACGCGGCTGCTCGAGTCGTCCGGCGGGCTGCTGCCGCCGGGGCTGCTGGCGCTCGCGGACGAGGGCGGATCCGTTGCGGCGGCGCGGTTCCGGGCGATCCGGCGCACGGTGGAGGCGCTGCTGCGGGTGGGGCCGGCGGTGCTCGTCCTGGAGGATCTGCATTGGGCGGACGAGGCGTCGCTGGCGCTGCTGGCGGCGCTCGCGCGTGAGATCGGGCGGGCGCGGCTGCTGGTGATCGGCACCAGCCGGTCGGCGCTCGATCTGCCCGGGGCGGAGGTTCTCGCGCTGGAGCCGTGGGACGTCGACGCGGTCGGTGCGTGCCTGGCGGGGGAGGCGGGCGGCAAGGCGCACGGCACGTGGGCGGCCGAGGTGCACCGGCTCGGCGGAGGCAATCCGCTCTACACGCGCGAGCTGGCGCGGCTGCTGAGCCGGGAGGGCCGGCTGGCGCGGCCGGCCGGTGACGTCCGGCTGCCGGCGGGGCTGCGGCGGCTCGTCGCACGGCGCACCGCGCAGCTGAGCCCGGCGTGCCGCGACATGCTGGGCGTGGCCGCGGCGTGCGGGGCGGAGATCGATGTGACGGTGCTGGGGCGGGCCGCGGGACAGTCGCGGGACGCGGTGGTGGCGGAGGCCGTCGCCGCGGGGGTGCTGGTGGACGATCCGTGGGTGCCGGCGCGGGTGCGGTTCGTGCACGAGCTGGTGCGCCAGGCCCTCTACGACGGCCTCGGGCGCGACGAGCGGATCCGGGCGCACGGCGGGCTCGCGGACGCGCTGACCGAGACCAGGGGCGGCAGCCTCGCGGAGATCGCCCGGCATCGCGTCCGGGCGGCGGTGGACCCCGGGTCCCGCGAGCGGGCGGTCGAGGCGTGCGTGGCCGCGGCGCGTGAGGCGACGCGCGGGCTCGACCACCGGGAGGCCGTGCACTGGTACGGACGGGCGCTCGAGAACGCGCCCGGCGACGCGGCGCTGCGGCTGGAGCGCGCCGCGGCGGCGTACCGGGACGGGCGTCTCGACGTGGCGCTGGCCGACTGCGCGGCGGTGGTCGACGAGGTGGGTGCGCCGGCGGCGCTGGTGATCCGTGGCGTGGCGGGGCCGCTCACGCCGGCGCTGATGCGGCTGTGCGAGCGGGCCCTGGAGCACGGCCTGAGCGATCCCGACCGGGCCCAGGTGCTGGCGCAGTACGCGTTCCTGCTCGCCGAGGAGCAGGATCCGGCGGCGGCGCGGCGGATCAGCGCCGAGGCGATGGCGCTGGCGGCGGCCTCCGGGCGGCCGGACGCGCTGGTCGCCGCGATCCACGCCCGGCACGAGGTGCTCGACCCGGTGGTGGACGCCGGCGAGGTGCTCGAGCTGGCCGAGCGCAGCTGTGCGCTGGCCGGGCCGGGTGGCCGGCCGGACGCCGAGCTGTGGGGCCGGGTGTGGCTGCTGGACGCGCGGCTGATGCGCGGCGAGCTCGCCGAGTACGACGCGGAGACGGCACGCCTCGCGGGGCTGGCCGACCGCCTGGGGTGGCCGGTCGCGCGCTGGCATCTGCTGCGCGCCCGGGCCGCCCGCGAGCTGGTGGCGGGCCGGTTGGCGACCGCGAGGGAGTGCGCGGAGCAAGCGCGCGACCTGGGCGCCCGCTCGCAGGACGAGACCGCGTACTACCTGTACCTGGCGTTCCTCTGTGGACTGTCGGCGCACACCGGCGACTACGCGTGGGCCGATCCGCTCGCGTTCGACCGCGAGGAGATCCCGATCGCGGTGGCCCAGTGCGGCCTGATCGCCAAGGGCTTGGGCGACGGGGACACCGTGGCCGTCTGCCTGCGCCGCCTCCGCACCGCCCTGCCGCGGCTGCCGGCGGACGCGCGGCGGCTCTTCGTCGTGGTGACCACGGGCGAGCTGGCGGCGTGGACGGGCGACCTCGACCTGGTGCGCGAGTGCTACGCGCGGGCGCTGCCGCACGCCGGCATCTACCTCAACTCGATGTCCAGCTGCGAGGGCGCCCTCGATCGCATCCTCGGCGTGATGGCGGGCGCGCTGGGCGACGCGGGCGCGGCCGAGCGCCACCTCGCCGGGGCGGTCGCGATGGAGGAACGGATCGGCGCGCCGTCGTTCGCCGTGCTCGCGCGCGTGGCGTACGCCCGGCAGGTCCGTGACACGGACCCGCGACTGAGCCGGAAGCTGGCCTCGGAGGCCCTGACCGGCGCCCGCGCCCTGGGCATGCCGGCGATCGCCGCGGAGGCGGCGGAGCTGGCCCGCGACGACCTCACCGCGCGGGAGCGCGAGGTCGCGGCCCTGGTCGCGGAGGGACTGTCCAACCGGGCCGTCGCGCAACGGCTTTTCCTGTCGGAGCGCACGGTCGAGACGCACGTCCGCAACGCCCTGGCGAAGCTCGGCCTGTCCCGGCGCACCGACCTCCGTGGCGCATCTCAGTACCGGCACTGAGGTTTCCGCCGCCGCGAGGCCCGAGGCTCGTGGGCATGACAACTGACGTGCACACGCGACTCGTTCCCGGCACCTACACCATCGACCCCGCGCGCTCGGCCTGCCGGCTGACCGCCACCCACGTCTTCGGCCTCAAACCGGTGGCGGCGACGATGGACCTGCGCGGCGGCACCATCACGGTCGCCACCGACCCCGAGGCGTCCACCGCCTCGGCGACGCTGGAGGCGGGCAGCTTCCGCTCCGACGACCCCCGGCGCAACCGGGACATCACCGGCAAGCGCTTCCTGGACACGGAGAACCACCCGGTGATCGGCTTCCGCAGCACGGGGCTGCTGCGCGGCGCCGACGGCTGGCGGCTCACCGGGGTCCTGCGGGTCCGGGGCCACGACAGCGAGGTGACGCTCGACCTGGAGGTGGCCGAGCCGGCCGCCGGGGGCGTCCACTTCGTCGCCACGGGCACGGTGGACCGGGTCGCCGCGGGGGTGGCGACCGGACGGGCGATCATCGCCCGCCCGGTGCGGATAACTCTCGACCTGTACGCCGGGTCAGCGGCCTGAGCGCCGCCCGCCCACCCGGGTGCCGGCCGAGAACGCGGCCGCGCCCCCGCCCTGCGACTGGCTGGTGTGCACCGGCGTGGAGCCCGCGCTACCCCGGCGGGAGCGCCCGCCGCCCTGGCCGCCCTGACGGCCGCCGACGGTGCCGCCGCCCTGGGCCTGCTCGCCGCGGGTGCGCTGCGGGCGCCCCTGCTCCGTCGGGGGCCGCTGGGCGCGGCCCTCGCCGTGGCGGGTCGTGCTCGCCGTCTGGGCGGGACGAGGCTCGCGCGGCTCCGCTGTGCGGCCCGCGCCCCGTCCCCGGCCGCGGCGGCCACGGCCGCCCGCCGACGGGGTGGCCGCGGCGGGGACCGGGTCGGACGGCGGGCGCGGCGCCACGAAGACGCGCTCGCCCGGGGCCAGCTCGGCCAGCAGCGGGTCGCCGGGGCGGGTGCGGCTTGTGGTCGGGCGGACGCCCGCCTTGCGGGTGAGGTCGCGCACCTCGGACTGCTGGTCGTCGGTCATCAGGGTGATCACCGTGCCTTCCGCGCCGGCGCGGGCCGTGCGGCCGGAGCGGTGCAGGTAGGCCTTGTGCTCGACCGGCGGGTCGGCGTGGATCACCAGGCCGACGTCGTCGACGTGGATGCCGCGGGCGGCGATGTCGGTGGCCACCAGCGTCTCGGCCGTGCCGTCGGAGAACGCGGCCAGGTTGCGGTTGCGGGCGTTCTGGGCAAGGTTGCCGTGCAGCTCGACGGCGGGCACGCCGGCGGCGTTGAGCTGGCGGGTCAGGACCTTGGCGCGGCGCTTGGTGCGGGTGAAGACGACCGTGCGGCCGGGCGCGGCGAGCAGGTCGACGAGCACCGGGAAACGGTCGTCACCCCGCACGTGCAGGACGTGGTGGCGCATCTGCACCGGCGCCTCGGCGGCGGCGTCGACAGCGTGCGTGACCGGCTTGTGCAGGAAGCGCTTGACCAGCACGTCCACCCCGTTGTCGAGGGTGGCCGAGAAGAGCATGCGCTGGCCGTCGCGCGGCGTCTGGTCCATGAGCCGGCGCACCACCGGCAGGAAGCCCAGGTCGGCCATGTGGTCGGCCTCGTCGAGCACGGTGATCTCGACGGCGTCGAGCGAGGCGTGCCCGTTGCGCAGGTGGTCGTCGAGGCGGCCGGGGCAGGCCACCAGCACGTCGACGCCGTCGCGCAGGCCCTTGATCTGCGGGTTGGCGCCCACGCCGCCGAAGACCACGAGGGTGCGCAGGCCGGCCGCGGCGGCCAGCGGGGCCATGGTCGCCTCGATCTGGGTGGCGAGCTCGCGGGTCGGCGCCAGGATCAGCGCGCGGGGGCGGCCCGCGCGGCGCGGCGTCTTCGAGGCGGAGAGGCGGGCCAGGACGGGCAGGACGAAGGCGTACGTCTTGCCGGATCCGGTGCGGCCGCGGCCGAGCACGTCGCGGCCGGCGAGCGAGTCGGGCAGCGTGGCGGCCTGGATCGGGAACGGGGTGGTGATGCCGAGGTCGGCGAGGGCCGTGGTCAGCACGGTGGGCAGGCCGAATTCGGTGAAGGCGGTCATGTAGCGGGTGCTCCAGATGGCTCGAGAGGTCGTCCTGCCCGGCGCAGACTTTGTGCTCAGTCGCGGCGCGTGGTGGCCGATCCGATCGGACGGTGTGGTCACCGGTCCGGTGGCGGCCCGAGGCAAGACTGTGCGGGCCGCGTGATCAAGTGTACCCGCTCGGGTGAAGCAACCGGGCTGCACCCGTTCGGGACCCGAACAGCACTCAACGCCGATCACCTTTCTCCTCAGTGCCGGGACTTCCCCCGCCCGGCCGGTACGCGAGGAGAACCCCCCATGAGCGGAGACGATCGCCGTCGTGCCGACATCGTCCAGGAGCACATGCCTCTCGTCGGCCATCTGGTGCGCGAGATGCTGGCGCGGGTTCCGGCACACGTCAACCGGGACGACCTGATGTCCGCCGGCTACGCGGCGCTGGTGCACGCGGCGCGCGGCTTCGACGACTCGCGCGGCGTGCCGTTCGCCCGGTTCGCCGCCGCCCGGGTGCGCGGGGCCCTGCTGGACGAGCTGCGGGGCCTCGACTGGGCCAGCCGCTCGGTGCGCCAGCGCGCCCGGCGCACCGACTCGGCCCGCCAGGAGCTCACCGCCGAGCTGGGCCGCAACCCCACCGCGCAGGAGGTCGCCGACCACCTCGGCTGCTCGGTCGAGGACATCGAGTCGGCCGACGACGACGTGCACCGCGCCGTGGTCTTCAGCCTCCAGGGCTTCACCACGGCGGGGGCCGACGACATGGTGACCGAGCCGAGCGCCGGCCCGGAGGAGATGCTGATCCGCCGCGAGCGGCTCGGCTACCTGCGCCACGCGATCGAGGCGCTCCCGGACCGGCTGCGCGCGGTGGTGCAGGGCTACTTCTTCGAGGAGCGGCCGATGGCCCGGATCGCCGAGGAGCTGGGCGTCACCGAGTCGCGCGTGTCACAGCTGCGCGCCGAGGCGCTGACGCTGCTGCGCGACGGGCTCAACATCCACCTCGACCCGGCCCTGGCCGCCCCGGTCCGGGAGGGCTGCGTGGCGCGGCGGCGGGCGGCGTACTACGAGCAGATCGCCAGCCGCGGGACGCTGAAGTCGCGCCTGGCCGTGACCGGCCCGGACGGGCTGCCCGTGGCGGCATGAACGGGCCCGCCGCGCAACGCGGCGGGCCCGGGAACACTTACTGGTTGGCGCAGGTGCCGGCCTTCTTCTGGGCCGCGATCGCCTTGGCCGCGCCCTGCTTGTAGAGGGCGAGACCCTCCTTGGCGGGCTCCAGCTTCCACGCGTCGCCCTCGTAGACCATCGTGTACGACTGCGCGGCCACCAGCTGCTTCGCGATGACGATCGCGCGGTCGGTGCCCTCCATGCGCGCGCTGGTCAGCTGGATCGCCAGCCCCTTGCGGGAGCAGGCCTGGTTGAGCTTGACGTAGTCGTCCTTGCTGATCGCCTGCTTGCCGGCCGTGGTGTACATCTCCCAGGCGCCGGCGAAGTCGCCACCGGAGAAGCGGTCGAAGACGGTCTGCGCGGCGGCGCGGGCGCCGTCGATGGTCTTGGGCTCGGGCCCGCCGGTGGCCGCCTGGGCGGCGGTGCCGGCGGGGGACTCGTCGTCGCCGGTGCACGCCGTGGTGAGGGTCAGGGAGGCGGCTGCGATGAGGGTCAGCGCGCCGAGACGTCGGAACGGGTGGATGCGGTTCATGACCGGGTTAATCCATCTCGGCCGTTCCGCGTAACGGCTCGCCGGGAACAGTGACCGATAGCTGACACTTTTCGGGGCGGCCGTAACCTGCGCTATCCTGACCGTTTGCTGGAAACGAAAAAAGACGCCGTCCAAGGCGTCTGAGCGGGAATCATAACACCAAGGGGAGTGGCATTGTCAAGCTCCGCATCGGACGACCTCCGTTCCGAGCAGGCGTACCTCACTACCCTCTACGACCGGCTCGACGGCCTGCGCGCCCAGGCCGACGACCGGCTGCGCCGCATCGTGCTCGAGTCCGGTGGCACGCCGCAGGGCCGCACCCAGCGTGAGGCCCAGCGCGCCCACTACACCGAGCAGCTGGCCCAGATGAACGCGGTGGAGAACGGCCTGTGCTTCGGCCGGCTCGACTTCGCCGACGGCGCGCCCCTCTACATCGGCCGGCTCGGCCTCTCCGCCGAGCAGCACGACCGCGACCCGCTGCTGATCGACTGGCGCGCGCCCGCGTCCCGGCCGTTCTACCTCGCCACCGCGGTGTCGCCGGACGGGGTGACCCGCCGCCGGCACCTGCGCACCAAGGGCCGGGTGCTGACCGGCATCGACGACGAGGTGCTCGACCTGACGGCCGGCGCCGCGGCCGGCGGCCGCGAGGACGTGACCGGCGAGGCGGCGCTGCTGGCCGCCCTCACCGCGAACCGCACCGGCCGCATGCGCGACATCGTCGAGACCATCCAGTCCGAGCAGGACGAGGTGATCCGGGCCGGGCTCTCGGGCGTCATGGTCGTGCAGGGCGGGCCGGGCACGGGCAAGACGGCGGTCGCGCTGCACCGCGCGGCCTACCTGCTCTACACGTACCGGCAGCAGCTCACCAAGCAGGGCGTGCTGATCCTCGGCCCGAACCCGACGTTCCTGCGCTACATCTCGCAGGTGCTGCCGTCGCTCGCCGAGACCGGTGTGCTGCTCGCCACTCTCGGCGACATGTTCCCGGGCGTGCGAGCGCGAGCGGTCGAGCCGTCCGCGGCGGCCGCGGTCAAGGGCCGGCTCGCCATGCTCGACGTGCTGGCGGCCGCCGTCGCCGACCGGCAGACCGTGCCGCACGACTTCGCCGAGGTCGACCACGACGGCTACCCGCTGCGCATCGAGCGGTCGGTGCTGGAGGACGCGCGTGCCGCCGCCCGCCGGTCCGGGCGCCCGCACAACGTGGCCCGCGCGATGTTCGTGACCGAGGCGATCCACGCGCTGTCGCTCCAGATCGCCGAGCGCATCGGCACCGACCCGCTCGGCGGGGACAATCTGCTCTCCGAGGCCGACCTCGCCGAGACCCGCCGCGAGCTGCGCGAGGACGTCGACGTGCAGCGGGCGCTGTTCGAGTTCTGGCCGGTGCTGACCCCGCGCCAGGTGCTGCGCGACCTGCTCTGCGACGCCGACCGGCTCGAGTCGGCCGCCGCCGGGCTCACCGCCGCGGAGCGGGCGCTGCTGCTGCGCGACCGCGACGCCGGGTGGACCCCGGCCGACGTGCCGCTGCTCGACGAGCTGGCCGAGCTGCTCGGCGTCGACGACACGCTGCGGGCCCGGGAGGCGGCCCGCCAGCGCCGCGAGGCCGTCGACTACGCCGAGGGCGTGCTCGAGATCCTGGCCGGCTCCCGCTCGCTCGACTTCGAGGACCAGGAGGAGGAGATCCTCTCGGCCCTGGACGTGGTCGAGGCGGGCGCCTTCGTCGAACGGCACGAGGTGCTCGACACCCGCACCGCCGCCGAGCGGGCCGCGGCCGACCGCACGTGGGTCTTCGGCCATGTGATCGTCGACGAGGCGCAGGAGCTGTCGCCGATGGCGTGGCGGCTGCTGATGCGCCGCTGCCCGAGCCGGTCGATGACCGTGGTCGGCGACGTCGCGCAGACGTCGGAGCTGGCCGGCACGACCACCTGGGAGCAGGTCTTCGAGCCGTACGTGGGCCAGCGCTGGAACCTGGTCGAGCTGACCGTCAACTACCGCACGCCGGCCGAGGTGATGGCGGTCGCCGCGGACGTCCTCGCCGCCGTCGACCCGGCTCTGGAGCCGCCGCGGTCGGTGCGTTCGGCCGGCGTCGCGCCGTGGGCCCTGCGAGTGCCGCCCGTCGCGCTTCCCGCCGAGGTCATAGCGGCGGTACGGGTGGAGGCCGCCGAAGCGGGGGAGGGCCGTGTCGGGGTGCTCGTGCCGGAGGCGCGCGAGGCGGATCTCGGCCGTGCCCTGCTCGGCGCGGTGCCGGGCGCGGCGGTCGGCGAGCAGCCCGACCTGCTCAACCAGGTGGTGCTGATGACCGTGCGGCAGGCCAAGGGGCTGGAGTTCGACTCGGTGATCGTGGTCGAGCCCGACGAGATCATCGCGGAGAGCCCGCGCGGCCTGTCGGATCTCTACGTCGCGGTCACCCGGGCGACGCGCCGGCTCGGCGTGCTGCACACGGCCGACCTGCCGAAGGTTCTCCACTCGCTGGCATGACGAGAAGCCCGGCGTCTCCGGGACGCCGGGCTTTCGTCATCAGGCGGCGGAAGGCGTGCGGAGCAGGCCGTTGCCGTACTTGGTGTGGCCGTGCGCGTTGGTCAGCTCCAGGCGGGAGCGCACCGACGTGCTGTTGGCGATGTTGGCGTAGTAGTTGGCGCGGCGGCGCGCGACGATGCTCTCCGGGTTGTCCGGCACGGGCGCCAGCTCCGGGTCGAGGTGGGTGTTGAGGCCGTCCTTGAGCAGCGACAGCGCCTCGGCGCGCAGCTGCGAGACCCGCGACTCGGTGACGCCCAGGTCGGCGGCGATGTCGGCCATCGGGCGCTCGTGCAGGAAGTACTCGGTGATGACGACCTGGAGCCGCTCCGGCAGCGAGCCGATGGCGTGGTGCAGGTAGCCGATCTGCTCGCGGCGCAGCAGCATGTCCTCCGGGCCCGGCGTCTTCTCGGTGACCAGGTCGTCGGCGCTGCTGGTGGTGAAGCCCTGCAGCGACAGCACGGTGGCGCGCTGCACGTCGGTGTCGGTCTGCTGGAGCTCGCTGGTGGTGGTGCCGAGCGCCTGGGCCAGCTCGTCCGAGGTCGGGGTGCGGCCCAGCGCGGTGGTGAGCTGCTGGCGGGTGGTGTCGGTGGCGCGGGCCTTGGTGCGCACCGAGCGGGTCGCCCAGTCGAGCGAGCGCAGCTCGTCGAGGATGGCGCCGCGGATGCGGGTGCTGGCGAAGCGGTGGAACGGGATGCCGCGGTCCGGGTCCCAACCCCGGGCGGCGGTGACCAGGGCGTGCAGGCCGGCGCTGGTCAGGTCGTCGCGGTGGATGTGGTTGGGGATGCGGCTGAGCATGTCACGCACGAGGTGGCCGACGAGCGGCATGTGCGCGCGGATCAGCTCCTCCTGCTCGGCGGCGGACAGCACCGTCGTGGCGGGCGCGTTGTCGGCGGTGAGGTCGGCAGCGTTCGTCGCGATGCTGGTCATGTGTGTTTCCCCCATGGTGTCGGTGGCCCGGTCCGTCGGGCTCTCCCGGCTGACATGAGGAAGTTCGACCGCGTGCGGTATCCGGTGCAGTCGTAAAGGGGTGCAGGGCAGTTGCTCTGCCGGAAACTCTCAAGAGCGCGGACTTGAGGGTTTCTGGCACCGTTGAGGCATGGATCTGACCGACACCCATGGGGTGATCACGCTCGTCGCGGGCATCGCGATCGCGGTGGGCGTCGTCGGCGTGGTGATCCCGGTGCTGCCCGGGCTGCTGCTGAGCTGGGCCGGGGTGCTGCTCTGGGCACTGCTCGGGTCGGACAGCGCGGGCCGCTGGGTGGTGCTGGCCGTGGCGACCCTGGTGGCGCTGCTCGGCGCGGCGGTCAAATACCTGCTGCCGGGCAAGCGGCTCAAGCGGGTCGGCGTGCCCAATTCGGCGCTGCTCGCCGGCGGCGTTCTCGGCGTGATCGGCTTCTTCGTGATCCCGGTCGTCGGGCTGGTGATCGGTTTCGTGCTCGGCATCTATCTGGTCGAGCTCAGCCGCCTCGGCCACGAGCGCGCCTGGCCGTCGACCAAGCACGCCCTCGCCGCCGCGGGCATGGCCATGCTGATCGAGTTCACGACCGCCCTCGCGGTCGCTGTGACGTGGGTGTTCGGGTTGCTACTGACGTGACTTGCGGGGCCGGCGGATACGGCGGCGCTGGGTGAGCAGGAGCAGCAGCGGAGTGGCGGCCAGCAGCAGCGCGACCGACGCGGCGGCGGCGACGGACAGCAGCTGGGGCGAGGTGGGCCGGGTCGTGGAGGCGGCGGCCTGCGCCGTCGCGCTGGGCTGGGGGGCCTTCTGCGGTGTCGCGTTCTTCGCCGCGGTCTCCTCGGGGGTGACCAGCTTGCCGACCGAGGCGTCCTCCGGCAGCGAGAAGCCCCAGTCGAGCAGGGACGCGCCCTGCTCGTAGCCGCGCTGCGGCCGGGCCTCGGCGCCGAGCAGGGTGACCACCAGCCGGCGGCCGTTGCGCTCGGCCGCGCCGACGTAGCTGTGCCGGGCCAGCTTGGTGAAGCCGGTCTTGCCGCCCATCGCTCCCGGGTAGTTGTAGATCAGCTTGTTCTCGTTCTGGAACTGGAAGCCGCCCTTCTTGAGCTTGGGCTGGGCCGGCATCTGCGCCGTCCGGGTCAGCGCGTACTTGCGGAAGTCGGCGTTGGCGAAGCAGACCCGGGCGATCAGAGCCAGGTCGTACGCGCTGGTGAACTGCCCCTTGCCGTCCAGGCCCGAGGGTGTCACCGCGTGGGTCTGGTAGGCGCCGAGCCGCTTCGCGGTGTCGTTCATCGCCGCGACCGTCTTGGCGACGCCGTCCTTGCCGCCGCCACCGGCCAGGCGGGCGAGCGCGTTCGCCGCGTCGTTGCCCGAGTTGAGCAGCAGGCCGAGCCAGAGCGTCGAGATCGGGTACGTGCCACCGGCGACCAGGCCCACCGCGGAGCTGCCCGGCTCGATGTCCAGGTCCGAGGGGACCACGGTGATCTTCTGGGCCGGGTCCAGCTTGTCGATCGCGGTGGCCGCCAGCAGCGTCTTCTGCACGCTGGCCGGGGTCTGGTAGACGTGCGGGCCGCAGCCGCCGAGCACCTCTCCGGTGTCGAGGTCGGCGACCATCCAGGTGGTCGCCGTGACCGCGGGCGGCTGCCGCACGCCGGCGGGAACGATCAGGCCGTGTGTGGCGAGGGCGTCGCCGCCGATGGCGAAGCCGACCGGGTCGTCGGGCGGCGGCACGGGCCGGGCCGGGACGCCGGCGGGCGGGGCGACCTTGGGCTTGGGGCAGGGGATGACCGGTGCGGCTGCCGCGGCGGGGGTGGCCACGGCGGGGACGAGCAGGGCCGCCGCCGAGGCCGCGGCCAGGATGGAGCGGATCAAGGCCAGCTAACTCCGGAGTCGAGGCGCTTCTGCAGCAACTGGGCGAGGGGGATGGTCTCGCCGTCGCCGCCACCCGCGCCGACGATCAATCGGGGGACGCTCGGCGACAGGTCGGCGCCGGCGAACCGGGCCCGCCACGAGGCCGGCACGGTGAGCACGTAGTACTCACCGTCCTCGCCGACGGCCACGGAACGATTGGACTTCAGGTACCAGCCACGCACATGGGTTCGATACGTGGATCGGCCGTCGAAGGTTCGAGCCATCAACGTTTGTGGATGGATTTCACGCTCGCCGGCACGCCGGACGAAGTCGGCGATCAGGGCCGCCGCCTCCCGGGCCTCGGCCGCCCGGCTCTCCTCCAGCGCGGCGGCGTGACCGGCGACGGCCTGCCGGCGCTTCTCCTGCCAGTCGTCGTCCGGGGTCATGCCAGTGACCCTAGGTGATGGGCCGCCGGGAGGCCAGCCGAGCTATCCGCACCGATTACCGTGAATGACGACGCGCCATTTGAATACCGGCCGGGCCGGCGCCGCCGAAATAATAGCGAATCCTTCAGCGGAACAGTTGCGCGCGAACCCGCAAGCGAGCAACACTTGTGCCGCGGTTGGTCCCCTATTACTTCTTCGGTCCCACTTGAGGGAGTCGTCATGGCGCGGCAGGTAATCACCACTCTGATCGACGATCTAGACGGAAAGAAGGCCGATCGCACGGTCGAGTTCAGTCTGGACGGCATTAACTACACGATCGACCTTTCCGAGGCCAATGCGGGTAAGCTCCGCAAGGCCCTCGACCCGTACATCACCGCGGGCACCCGGATCGGCCGCGCGTCGACCGGCCGCATCCCGGCTCGTCGCGGCGCGGGCGGCCGCACCGCCAGCTCCCGCGACGAAAACCGCTCGATCCGCGAGTGGGCCGTCGCCAACGGTCACCAGATTTCCGAGCGCGGCCGCATTCCGCAGAGCGTCACCGACGCCTACCGCGCCGCGAACGGCCGCTGAAACAGACGCTCAGATCGTGCCGGAGCGCAGCCGCGGCAGCCGCGAAGCCACCGATTCCAGGACCTTTTCGTCGCCCGCGTACCAACTCCGCTCGCGCGGCCAATGCGTGATGACGTCGGTGAAGCCGAGGGCCGCCGCCCGGCCGACCGCGTCGGTGAAGGCCTCGACGCTGCTCAGCGAATAGACCGGGGACGTGTCGAGGTTGAGATAGCGGGCCACCTCGTCGCGGGGGCGGCCCGTCTCGTCGAGCGCCTCGTCGAAGCTCGCGGCGAGCCGGGCCACCGACTCCCACCACTGCTCGGCGGTGTCGGGCACGCTGAAGCTGGGTCCGCTCGCCACGCCGGCCACGCCGGTGGTGACCCAGCCGTCGCCGTGCCGGGCGGCGAGCCGCAGCGCGCGCCTGCCGTTGGCCGCCACGATGAATGGCGGCCGCGGCCGCTGCACCGTTCCCGGATTGCTGCGTGCATTGACAGCCGTGTAGAAGTCGCCGTGCCGGGTGACCGGCTCGTCGCCGAGGACGTCGGTGAAGAGGCCGAGAAACTCGGCGAATCGATCCACCCGGCGGCCCGCCGTCAATTCGGCCTGGCCGAGCACCGCCGAGTCGAAGCCGACGCCGCCCGCGCCCAGCCCGATCATGAGCCGGCCCTGCGAGATGTCGTCGATCGTGGTGACCTCGCGCGCGAAGTGCACGGGGTGCCGGAAGTTGGGCGTGGCGACGTACGTGCCCAGACGGATACGCCGGGTGACCATCGCGGCGGCGGTCAGCGTCGGCACGGCGTCGAACCACGGGCCGTCGATCAGGTCGCGCCACCCGAGGTGGTCGTAGGTCCAGGCGTGGTCGAAGCCGTACTCCTCGGCGCGCTGCCACCGCCGCCCGGCGACGGACCAGCGCTGGTCGGGAAGGATCACGATGCCGATGCGCATCGGACGACGCTATCTCACGCCGTGCGCAGGCCGGCGCCTGCCGCCCCCGCCGGGCCCTCGTCGTCCCGCGCGGCCTCGGCGAAGGCCTCCAGCGCCCGCACCAGCTCCTGCCGGGCCGTCGGGGTCATCCGGTCGAGCACGTCGCCGAGCACCTGCCGCCGGCGCTCGCGCAGCTGGTCGAGGAGCCGGCGGGCGGCCGGGGTGAGCATGAGCCGCACCTCGCGGCGGTCGCGCGGGTCGGGCACCCGGCGCAGCAGGCCGGTCGCCTCGAGGCGGTCGCAGAGGCGGCTCGCCGAGGAGGGCACCACGTCGAGCGTCTCGGCCAGGCGGCTCATGTTGGTCTGCCGGTTGGCGGCGACGATGGCGAGCACGCGCAGCTGGGCCGGCGGCACCGCCGGGGTCTGCGCCAGGCGGGCCGTGTCGAGGACGGACACCAGGGAGTCGACCGTCGACTCGACAGCCGCGGCGATGTCGGTGTCCCGATCCATCGGTCTATCCTCGTTTATGTCTCACTGCTCGGCCAGGCGCGCGCCTTCGCAACTACCCGCGCGCGGCCGAGTCATGCCGGTCCGGCGACGGTCATCGCAGCCAATCGAGGCAGACGATGACCGCGTCGTCGTCCTGCTCGACGCCCGCGTGGTAGTCGCGCAGCGCTCTCATGACGGTACCCACCGCCTCGGCGGGCGGCTGCAGTCGCGTCCCGCGCAATGCGCTCAACAGGGCGGAAGCACCGTACGGCGGGCGGCCACCGGGCGTGGCGGCGTGCACGCCGTCGCTCACCACGAGCAGCCGGTCGGCGGGCTGGAGCTGAAACTTCTGCGTCTCGTACCGGCCGTCGCCGAACATGCCCAGGGGCAGCTGCTGCTCGAGGCTGACCGCGCGCACGTCGCCCTCGTGCGCGATCAGGGCCCGCGGGGAGCCGGCGTCGACCGCCTCGACCGAGCCGTCGCTCAGGTCGATCTCGAGCAGCAGGGTGGCCACGTGGGAGGCGCCGCCGTAGCGGGAGTAGACGGCGTCGGAGGCGAGCTCGGCCTGCTCGACGATGTTCGCCCCGGAGCGGCGGGCGTTGCGCATGGCGTTGACCGCGACGGTGGTCAGCAGCGCGGCCTCGATGCCGTCGCCCTGGCCGTTGAGCACGGTCAGGGTCAGCCGGTCGCCGGTGACGGCCCAGTCGTAGTGGTCGCCGTACATCGCGTACGCGGGCTCGAGCTGCCCGGCGAGCTTGAAGCGCTCCCCGTCCAGCGAGCGGCCGGGCAGCAGCGCCCACTGGAGCTCGGCGGCCATGGTGAGGCGCTGCCGCCGGGAGATCCGGTAGTAGCGGTCGGTGTCGTTGTGCGCGGCGCGCAGCGCGAGCGCGAGCTCGTCGGCGAGCGAGCGCAGCTCGGTCACGCGGTCGGGCCCGGCCGGCTCGCGCAGGTCGACCCGGAGCACGCCGAGGCGGTCGCCCCACACGGTCAGCGGCAGCATCACCCGATCGGTGCCGGCGGAGCCGCCGTCGACGAGCGGTTCCTGACTGCCGAAGACCCGCATCTCGAGCCGCCCGGCGGCGGGCCCCTCGGGGTCGAGGACCGGCCAGAGCGAGGTCATGGTCAGGTCGCTGAGGTAGACCTCGGCGCCGGCGAGCGGGAATCGGGTGCGCAGGTGCTCGGCGGCCACCTCGGGAAGTCGATCGGGCGGGGCCGCACGCAGGAGCGAGCCGACGGGCGCCGGTCGGGTGGTCACGCGATCGTCCTTCCTGCGAGTGCCGGAGATCATGGCAATAGTTGCCACAGAGCAAGCATGATAGGGGCTTGCCCGCGGCCGGGTGACAAGAGGTCAGGCGAACGACTTCTCGAAGTGGATGAGGCTGCCGCGACGCGGGACGGAGTGCATCCGCACGTTCTCCCCCAGCGCCTTGATCAGCATCAGGCCGCGGCCGTGCTCGCTCGACGAGGACGGCGCGTCCGAGGCGTCCGGATCGAAACCGGGGCCGTCGTCGCGGACGTCGATCGAGCACCGATCGTCGGCCACGTCGAGGCAGACCTCGAAGGTGTCCGCGCCGCTGGCGTGCCGCACCACGTTCGAGCAGGCCTCGGTGATCGCGATCTCCAGATCGTCGGAGTCGTGCCGGTCGACGTGCAGGATGGCGAGGGCGGAGCGCAGCAGCCGGCGGACGGCGGGCACACTGCCCGCCTCACGGGGCAGGGCCAGCCGGACTGTCATACGCATGTGCTTTGGTTTCCCGGTGCGCGCGGTCGTTAATCGTCCGCGCCGCGACAACGGCTCATCCGATGGGCTGCCAAAAACGTGTTATCCCAGGAAGGCCCGGGCGTCTCCCCTTCCGTAGCGACGCTCGACGAGAGGCAAGGGACCATGGCGGACCAACCCGACATCGCGACCGTGATCGCCGCGCGCGCCGGCGACCCGGCGGCGGTCGACCGGCTCGTGGCCGGCTACCTGCCGCTGGTCTACACGATCGTCGGGCGGGCGCTGGAGGGTCACGCCGACGTCGACGACGTCGTGCAGGACGTGATGCTGCGGGTGCTGCGCAACCTCGGCGACCTGCGCGAGCCCGAGGCGTTCCGGTCCTGGCTCGTCGCGATCACCGTGCGCCAGGTGCGCGAGCGGTTCCGGGCGCGCCGCGGGGCGCCCGAGCCGCTGCTGCACGAGGACCTGCGCGACCCGGGCGCCGACTTCACCGACCTGGCGATCACCCGCCTCGAGCTCTCCGGCCAGCGCCGCGAGACCGCCGAGGCGACCCGCTGGCTCGACGAGGACAACCGCGAGCTGCTCTCGCTCTGGTGGCTCGAGGCCTCCGGCGAGCTGACCCGCGACGAGATCGTCGCCGCCACCGACGTCACCCGCCAGCACGCCGCGGTGCGCATCCAGCGGATGAAGGGCCAGCTCGAGACCGCCCGGGTGGTGGTGCGCGCGCTCGCCGCCACGCCGCCCTGCCCCGACCTCCGGGCGGTCACGGCCGAGTGGGACGGCCGCCCGAGCGCGCTGTGGCGCAAGCGGATCGCCCGGCACACCCGCGAGTGCCGGCACTGCTCACCCTCGTGGAACGGGCTGGTCGCGGCCGAGCGGCTGCTGGCCGGCATGGCCCTCGTGCCGCTGCCGGCGACCCTGGTCGGCAAGGGCGTGAGCCTTGGCGGGGCGGCGGGCGCCGGAGCCGTCAAGATCGGCGCGGGGTCGCACGCCGCGGCCAAGGTCGGCCTCGGCCTGTCCCACAAGGTGCTGACCGCGGCCCTGGCCACCACGGCGGTCGTCGGTGGCGGCGTCGCCGTCGTGGTCACCCAGCAGCCCGACCCGCCCACTGTCGCCACCGCGGCGGTGGCCGCCCCCGCGCCGGCGCCCACGACGACGCGGCCGGCGCCACCGAGCCCGTCCAAGACGTCCGCCAAGCCGTCGCCCACCCCGTCCAGGACGACGCCGCCGGCCACGCCGGCCAGCGCCGCGCCGATCGTGGTCCCGGCCAAGGAGAGCAACAAGAAGGGCGTCGGCGTCTGGAAGTTCACCGGGTCCAAGGCGGCGCTCGCCGACGTCGGCGCGGGCTGGTACTACGACTGGGGCCCGGACAACAACGACATCCCCGGCCCGGCCGGCGTCGAGTTCGTCCCGATGGTCTGGGGCAAGGCCAACGTCACCGACGCCACCCTGACCCAGGTCCAGAAGGAGGGCGACGTCCTGCTGGCCTTCAACGAGCCCGACATGGGCGGCCAGGCCAACATGACCGTCGAGGACGCGCTGGCCGCGTGGCCGCGCCTCGAGGCGACCGGCATGCGCCTGGGCAGCCCCTCGGTGGCGTACGGCGGTGACACACCGGGCGGATGGCTCGACCGCTTCATGACGGGCGCTAAGGACAAGGGCTACCGCGTCGACTTCATCACCCTGCACTGGTACGGCTCCGACTTCAGCTCCGCCGCGGTCGGCCAGTTCCTGGGCTACGTCGACGCCGTGCACAAGCGCTACGGCAAGCCGATCTGGGTCACCGAGTTCGGCCTGATGAACTTCTCCGGCACCCCGAAATACCCGACCCAGGCCCAGCTGGTCACCTTCATCGAGGGCGCCACCAAGGGCCTGGAGAACCGCTCGTGGCTGGAGCGGTACGCGTGGTTCGGCCTGCCCGCGGTCGGCGACAGCGCCGACTTCGGGCTCTACGCCGACGGCGACAGTCCCACGGAGGCCGGTGAGGCGTACAAGGCGGCGGGCTAAGGTCGTGAGCATGATTCGGTTCGGGTACAAGGCTTCGGCGGAGCAGTTCCCGCCGGCGGAACTGCTCCGGTACGGCGTGCTGGCCGAGGAGCTCGGCTTCGACTCCGTCTTCGTCAGCGACCATCTCCAGCCCTGGCGGCACGACGGCGGCCACGCCCCGGCGGCGCTGCCCTGGCTGGGCGCGCTCGCCGCCCGGACCGAGCGGGTGCTGATCGGCACCAGCGTGCTGACGCCGTCGTTCCGCTACCACCCCGCCGTGGTGGCGCAGGCCTTCGCCACGCTGGGTTGCCTCGCGCCCGAGCGGGTGGTGCTCGGTGTGGGCTCGGGTGAGTCGCTCAACGAGGTGCCGCTGGGCATCCCGTGGCCCGACGGCAAGGAGCGCTTCGCCCGCCTCAAGGAGGCCGTGCAGCTCATCCAGCGGCTGTGGCGCGAGGACCGGGTGACGTTCGAGGGCCAGTACTACCGGACCGAGAACGCGACCATCTACGACAAGCCCGAGATCCCGGTGCCGGTCTACATCGGCGCCTCGGGCCCGTCCGCCACCCGCCTGGCCGGCCGCATCGCCGACGGCTTCATCACCACCAGCGGCAAGGGGCGCGAGCTCTACACCGACACGCTGCTGCCGGCCGTGCGCGAGGGCGCCGAGAAGGCGAGCCGCAAGATCGACGACCTGGACCTGCTGATCGAGGTCAAGGTCTCGTTCGACGACGACCACGAGAAGGCGCGCCAGGACACCCGCCACTGGGGCGCGCTGGCGCTCACGCCCGACGAGAAGACCGGCGTCGAGGACCCGATCGAGATGCAGCGCCGGGCCGACGCGCTGCCGGTCGAGCGCACGGCCACCCGCTGGATCGTCTCGTCCGACCACGACGAGCACGCGGAAAAGATCGCCGGATACCTCGACATGGGCTTCAAGCACCTGGTCTTCCACGCCCCGGGCCCCGACCAGGAGCGCTTCCTGCGCCTCTACAGCGAGAGGATCCTCCCGCAGCTGCGCTCCCGGGTCTCCTAGGCACTACGGCTTCTTGACCGAGCGGAGCCGGCCGCGGCGGCCGCCGGTCGTGTCGTTGCCCTCGCCGTTGATGACGCGCAGGTCGGGCTGCGACTGGCGGCCGCCGGTGATCCGCCGGCGGCGCGCTCCCACCTCGCCCGGCTGCCTGGGGGCGCGGGGGAGCGGCAGCCAGGCGTCCTCGGCGGTGCGGGGCTGCACGTCCGGGCCGAAGAGCGGCTCCGGGTGGGCGGCCGGCAGCGGCGCGGGGGGCTGGTTGGGGCTGCGGTGGGCCCGGGTGCGGCGCTCGCGCCACAGGTCGCGCGTGGGGGCCGCGGTGCGGTGCGGCGGGCCCCAGATCGGCTCGCCGGGCTGCCGGCGGTCCGCCTGGCGCCAGACGTCGGCGGTGGTGCGCTCGCTCGCCGCCCGCGGCCCGAAACGCCCGGCCGCCGCCGCGCCGGTCCCGCGAGTCCCCGCTGCTGACGGGCCGGTCCCGCGGCTCCCGGCCGCCGACGGGCCGACTCCATGACGCCCGGATGCCGCCGGGTCCGCCGCGTGGCGGCCGCGTGTGGGCTCGGGCGTGATGCGGTAGCCGGGGCCGGTCTGTTCCAGGCGGTAGCCGGGGCCGTTGCCCGCGTCGATGTGCCGCACGCGCGGGGCCGGCGCGACGATCGGCGGCGGTGTGTACGAGCGGCGGTCGCCGCGCTCACGCAGCGCGGCCCGCAGCCAGTGCCGCAGGCGGGGACGATCCTCGCGCCGCGCCCGGCGGATCGGCGGGAACGCCACGCACGGGATCTCGGCCACCCGCAGGCCGCGCAGCACCGGCCGGATCGCCAGCAGCGGGCCGATCTCGGGGCCCTCGCCCCAGGAGGCGCCGGCCCGCACGGCCGGGTCGGGCAGGTCCAGGTGCGCCAGCGTGTCCCGCCAGAACGCGGTATAGCCGAAGCCGGGGTCGGTGCGGCGCGTGCCGAGCAGCACGTTCACGACCCAGATGAGGATCAGGTCGGCCCAGCGGCGCCACCGGCTGCCGGTGAGGTCGCGGCCGCCCGGTGTGTAACGCGAGCCCAGCGCCAGGTCGGCGCCGGCGACCAGCGTGTCCACGAAGCGGGGGATCTCGGCCGGGTCGGTGGAGCCGTCGCCGTTGAGCACGACGACCACGTCGCCGCGGGCCGCCGCGAGACCCGTGGCGAGCGCGTTGCCGGGGCCGGGCCGCGTCGGCGCGATCACGACGGCGCCGGGGCGGGCGGACCGGGCCGCGGCGGCGGCGCGTCCCTCGGCCACGATGACGACCTCGTCGACCGGTGGCAGCCTGCGCAGCGTCAGCGGAAGGCCCGCGGGATCCCGGACGGGCAGCACGACGCTCACCGAGGGTGACGACGTGCGGACGCTGTTCGTCGCTGCGGAGGGCGGCGAAGGAAGCATGGCGGTGCTCCTCAAACTTGTTTCTGATCATCGAAGCTACCGGCCGGCAACCGGTCAGCAACTCGTCGGAACGGTCGATGAAGATCGTTCCTGCGGCTGGAACCCGCCGCCGTGCGCGCCGGCGAGATCGGGCCGCGGCCACCCTCCGTACAAGGAAGGTGGTTAGGGTTTGAATGTCCGCCGAAGCGCTGCTTGCGAAGGGGAACCGCCGTGAGACTTGGCCTGCACATCTCGAACTTCACGTGGCCGGAGGGCCCGGCGCGGCTGGCGCCCGTGCTCGCCGACATCGCCTCCGCGGCCGACGAGGCGGGCTTCGAGCGGATCAGTGTGATGGACCACCTGTGGCAGATCCAGGCGATCGGCCCCGCCGAGTGGGACATGCTCGAGGCCTACACCACCCTGGGCTTCCTCGCCGCCCACACCAAGCGGGCCAAGCTGCTGACCCTGGTGACCGGCGTCGTCTATCGCGAGCCGGGCCTGCTGGCCAAGGCCGTGACCACGCTCGACGTGCTCTCCGGCGGCCGGGCGATCCTGGGCCTCGGCGCCGCCTGGAACGAGGAGGAGTCGCGCGGCCTCGGCCTGCTCTTCCCGCCCACGAAGGAGCGGTTCGAGCGGCTCGAGGAGGCGCTCAAGATCTGCCGGCAGATGTTCCACGGCGACGAGACGCCGTTCGAGGGCACCCACTACCGGCTCGGCCGGCCGCTCAACGCGCCGCGGCCGCTGAGCCGGCCGCACCCGCCGATCCTGATCGGTGGCGGCGGCGAGAAGAAGACGCTGCGCCTGGTCGCCCAGTACGCGGACGCCTGCAACCTCTTCGGCGGGCCGCAGCTGCAGCACAAGCTCGACGTGCTCAAGCAGCACTGCGAGGACGTGGGCCGCGACTACGACGAGATCCAGAAGACCGTGGTGGTCAACTTCGACCTCGGCGAGAAGGGCGAGAACGTCGGCGACATCATCGCGACGCTGCGCCGGCTCGCCGCGATGGGCTTCGAGGTGGGCCACGGCAGCCTGCGCAACGCGTGGGACACCAAGCAGTTCGAGATCTTCGCCAACGAGATCGTGCCCGCCGCGGAGGCGCTGTGACCATCGAAGCCGTGATCTTCGACCTCGATGGCGTCATCATCGACACCGAGGAGGTCTGGGAGGACGTCCGCCGGCAGTACGTGGCCTCGTACGGCCGCTCCTTCCTGCCCGACACCCAGGACCGGATGATGGGCATGAGCACGGGGGAGTGGTCGGCCCACCTCGCCGACGAGGTCGGCGTTCCCCGTACGGCCGCGGAGGTCGCCGCCGACGTGCTCGGGCAGATGGCCGAGCGCTACAAGTCCGATCTGCCGCTCATCCCCGGGGCGGTGGAGACGGTCCGCCGCCTGGGGGAGCGCTTCACGCTCGGGCTGGCCAGCTCGTCGGCCCGCGTGCTGATCGACCAGGTGCTGGCCACGGCGGGGCTCACCGGCGCGTTCCAGGTCACGCTCTCGACCGAGGAGGTGCCGCGCGGCAAGCCGGCCCCCGACGTCTACCTCGCCGTCGCCGACAAGCTGGGCGTCGCCCCGGCGGTCTGCGCGGCGATCGAGGACTCCAGCAACGGCCTGCGCTCGGCGGCCGCCGCCGGCCTCGCGGTGATCGCCGTCCCGCACGGCGTCTATCCGCCGGCCGAGGACGCGCTGGCCGCGGCGTCGCTGGTCATCGACCGGATCGCCGACCTGACCCCGGAAGAGGTCGCGGCTCTGCGGTGAGCTCGAGGTTCGTCGCGCGCTCCTTCGCGATCGCGAAGGTGAGGTCGAGGAACCACTTGCGGTTGTTCAGGTAGTTGCGCAGCCGAATGCCCCGCGCCGTCCGCGGCGCCAGGAACCGGCCGGTCGTGTCGCCGCCCTTCTGGGTGCCGCGCGCGAACCGGCCGATTCTCTTCTCGTACGCGGGGAAGGCGGCGCGATGGTCGCCGCCCGCTGTCGCCAGCTCGGCGGCGAGCACGTAGGCGCAGACGAGCGCGGTGCCGTTGCCCTGCCCGCCGATGGTGGCGCCGCTCGCCGCGTCCCCGACCAGCGCGACCCGGCCCCGGGTCCACTCCGGCGCGTCCACCCGGCAGATCTGGTCGAAGTAGAGGTCGTCGCCCATCTCGGCGAGCAACTCGGCGGCCCGCCAGCCCATGCCCTCGTACGTGTCGCGGAGGACCCCGCGCTGCTCGGCGAGATCGTGGCGGTCGTAGTCGATCCGCGGCGAGGCGAACGCCGCGAAGGCGCCGTCCCCGCCCACGCTGATCATGCGGCCGGGCTCGTTGTAGAGCCGCAGGTCCGGCTCCGTGGCCGGGACGGTCCAGCCGGCCACGTAGTAGCCGAGGTGCCTCACGAAGCGCTCCTCGGGCCCGAAGACCAGCCGCCGCACCCGCGAGTGCACGCCGTCCGCCCCGACGACCAGGTCGAACGTGCGCTCGAGGCCGCTCGCGAAGGTGACGTCCACGCCGCCGGGGTGCTCCGCCAGCGCGGCGATGCTGTCGCCGAAGAGATAGTCGGTGTGATCGGCGCCGGCCGCGCAGAGGATCCGGGCCAGATCGCCCCGGTGCACCTCCAGATCGCCGCCGGCCAGGCCCGCCGGCCACTCCATCAGCGTCGCGCCGGTCGCGTCGACGAAGCGCATCGCCGTGCCGCCGGTCTGCACCGCGCGCAGCTCGCCGAGCACTCCCATGCGCTCCAGCAGCCCCATGTGCAACGGGCCGCGGAAGTCGACCGCGTTGCCGCCCGTGCGCAGCGCCGGGGCGATCTCGACGATGGTGGGCCGCATGCCGAAGCGGCCGAGCCAGTAGGCGAGCGCGGGGCCGGCGATGCTCGCGCCGGAGATCAGGACGTCCATGTCGGTGCCTCTCGTCAGTAACTGTGTCCACCGGACTCAATTCTTTCTGTGTACGGTAGACGCGGTTTCGAGGGAGGGCAAGATGTTCTTCTGGGAGGAGCGGCCGCGGGCGACCCGTGGGCCCAAGGCGGCGCTGACGCTCGACCAGATCGCCGACGCCGCGATCGCCGTCGCCGACGCCGAGGGGCTGGCCGCGGTCTCGATGCAGCGCGTCGCGGCCGAGCTGGGCTTCACCAAGATGTCGCTCTACCGCTATCTGCCCGGCAAGACCGAGCTGGTGGCGCTCATGCTGGAGCGGGCGATCGGCGTGCCGCCCGCGCTCGATGCCGCCGGCTGGCGGGAGGCGCTCACCGCGTGGGCCGAGGCGCTCCTCCGGCGGTACGAGGCGCACCGGTGGGCGCTGGAGGCCACCACCGGCGGCCGGCCGATCGGGCCCCACGAGCTGGCGTGGATGGAGAGCGCGCTGGCCGTGCTGCCGCCGGGGCTGAGCGGGGCCGAGCGGATGGACGCCGTGGCGGTCCTCGCCGGTCAGGTGCGGATGATCGCGGGCCAGGCGGGCACCGCGGAGAGCGAGCTCGCCGCCACCATCGAGCTGGTGCTGCGCGAGCACGCCGAGCGCTTTCCCGCGCTGGCGGCCGCGGTGGCCGACGCCGCCGAGCGGGGCGGCCGTGATCAGGCGTTCGGCTTCGGGGTGGGCCGGATCCTCGACGGCATCGAGGTGCTGCTGAGAGCCCGGTAACACGGAAGACACATTCAGGTGTGAAAGATCTTCGTCTCGGGTAGGCCATGGCGACTTTCGCCATGGAGGTGGCCTGTGGAGGTACTTGCGGCGAGCGGCCTACGGCTCGACCTCGACATCTTCGACTATCTGATTCTGGTGCTCTACTTCGGCACGGTGCTCGGTGTGGGCTTCGCGGCACGCAGAGCCATCAGAACGAGCGCGGACTTCTTCCTGTCCGGGCGCGCGATGCCCGCCTGGGTGACCGGTCTCGCCTTCGTCTCGGCCAACCTGGGAGCGCTCGAGATCCTGGGCATGGCCGCCAACGGCGCGCAGTACGGCCTGATGACGCTGCACTACTACTGGGTCGGCGCCGTCCCCGCCATGGTGTTCCTCGGCATCGTGATGATGCCGTTCTACTACGGCTCCAAGGTGCACAGCGTTCCCGAGTTCCTGCGCCGCCGGTTCAACAACTCGGCGCACCTGTTCAACGCGATCAGCTTCGCCGTCGCGCAGGTGCTGATCGCCGGCGTGAACCTCTTCGCCCTCGCCCTGATCCTGCAGGCCCTGCTCGGCTGGCCGCTGTGGGTCTCGATCGGCCTCGGCGCCGCCATCGTCCTGATCTACATCGGCGTCGGCGGCCTCTCCTCGGCGATCTACAACGAGGTGCTCCAGTTCTTCGTGATCCTGGCCGGCCTCATCCCGATCACCATCGTCGGCCTCGTCAAGGTGGGCGGCGTCGACGGGCTGATGGACAAGGTCCGGCAGAGTCCGCTCGGCGACGCGGCCCTGCACACCTGGTCCAACACGGGCAGCAGCGACGCGAACCCGCTCGGCGCCAACTGGATCGGCATCATCTTCGGCCTCGGCTTCGTGCTCTCATTCGGCTACTGGACGACGAACTTCGCCGAGGTGCAGCGGGCGCTGTCGGCCAAGGACATGAACGCGGCACGGCGTACCCCCATCATCGGTGCCTTCCCGAAGCTGCTGATCCCGGTCGTCACCGTGGTGCCCGGCCTGATCGCCCTCGTCACGGTCAAGGGCCTCGGCGCCGAGTCGGGCGACCTCACGTACAACAACGCGATCCCCCTGCTCATGCGGGACCTGCTGCCGAACGGCGTGCTCGGTGTGGCGGTGACCGGTCTGCTGGCCTCGTTCATGGCGGGCATGGCGGCCAACGTGAGCGGCTTCAACACCGTCTTCACGTACGACATCTGGCAGCCCTACATCCGCAAGGGCCGCAGCGACGAGTACTACCTGCGGGTCGGGCGCTGGGCGACCTTCGGCGGCGTGGTGATCGGCATCGGCACCGCGTTCATCGCGGCCGGCTACGACAACATCATGAACTACATCCAGGCGCTGTTCTCGCTGTTCAACGCCCCGCTGTTCGCCACGTTCATCGTCGGCATGTTCTGGAAGCGGATGTCCGCCTGGGCCGGCTTCTGGTCGCTGCTGCTGGGCTTCCTCGCCTCGCTCGCGCTCTACCTGGCCCACCTCGGCGACGTGATCAAGTTCAACTCCGACCTGGAGGAGAGCTTCTGGGGCGCCGGCGCGGCGTTCGTGGTCGCGGTCATCGTGGCGATCATCGTCACCATGTTCACCCCGTCGAAGCCGGAGAGCGAGCTGCGCGGCCTGGTCTACGGCCTGGGCGGCCCGAGCACCGGCGCCGACGTGATCATCTCGGGCGAGAAGGTGTGGTGGCGCAACCCGGTGCTGCTCGGCACCGTCGCGGTGGTGCTGGCCGTCGTCCTCTACATCCCGGTCTGGTAAGGAGACAGCGTCATGGCTGAAGACGATCAGAAAAGGGTCTCCGCGGCGGCTCGCCTCTTCGACGTGCGCCGGGTGATCGGCGGCCTCTTCGTCGTGTACGGCGTGATCGTCACGCTGCTCGGGATCTTCGACTCCCCCGAGGAGATCGACAAGGCCGAGGGCGTGCGGATCAACCTGTGGATGGGGCTCGCGATGCTCGCGCTGGGCCTGTTCTTCCTGCTCTGGCTGCGGCTCAACCCGCCGAAGCCGCCCCAGATCGACGAGTCCGAGGAGCAATGATTGTCGAGGCGGTGTGACCCGGTTGCGGTCGGGGTGCACCGCCCACCCAATTCTTCGACTCGGGGCACCCGGCGTCCGATAGACAGGGCATGGAACGCGTCGCCCCCATCAGCTACGCCACCAGCGGCGGCTACCGCTCCGCGGGATGGCAGCAACAAGTCAGAGTCGACTATGTGGTCAACAAGGTCATGCAGACCCACCGAGGCCAAGCCGAGGATTCGGTCGCGCAGGCCATTCACGACCAGCTCCGCGCCGTCGGCGTGGTGCCGAACGGGCGTCAGATCGCGGTGTACGCCGCCGCGATCTCGGCCCTACCGCAATTGCCCCCTACCACTCGATAAGTTCTGATCAGCAGTGCCGCTTCACGAGGCCGCGGGGAACCGCAGGATCCGGTCGTCACCGTCCTGCGGATCGCCGCGGCCGTCGCGGTTCGAGGTGGTCAGCCAGAGCGCGCCGTCGGGCGCGGTCACCACGGTCCGCAACCGCCCGTACTGCCCGTCGAACTCCGACCGGGGCTCGCCGCCGCCGAGCGGCACGATCCAGAGGCGCTCGCCGCGCAGGCCCGCGACGTAGAGATCGTCGCCGGCGACCGCGGCGCCCGAGGGGGAGGCCTCGTCGGTCGGCCACTGCACGATCGGGTCGACGTACCGGCCGTTGCCGGCCCTGCCCTCGACCTCGGGCCAGCCGTAGTTCTTGCCGGGCTCGATGACGTTGACCTCGTCCCAGGTGTTCTGGCCGAACTCGATGCCGTACATCTTCTTGTCGGGGCCCCAGGCGAGGCCCTGCACGTTGCGGTGGCCCATCGACCAGACCGGCGAGCCCGGGGTGGGATTGCCGGGCGCCGGCGCGCCGTCGCGGGTGATGCGCAGGATCTTGCCGTTCAGGTCGTCGCCGTCCTGCGAGGCGCTGCCGTCGCCGGCGTCGCCCGTCCCCACGTACAGCAAGCCGTCGGGCCCGAACGCGATCCGCCCGCCGTTGTGAATGCCCGCCTTGTCGATCCCGTCGAGAATCACCGTCGGCGCCGCTGCCGCTCGCCCTGCCGCGCCCGCCAACACAGGGCCTCCCGCTCCAGCGCCTACCGCCCCGCCTCCCGTTCCCGCGGATCCCGCCCCGCCTCCCGTTCCCGCGGATCCCGCCCCGCCTCCCGTTCCCGCGGATCCCGCCCCGCCTCCCGCTCCAGCGGAACCCGCCCCGCCTCCCGCTCCCGCGGAACCCGCCCCGCCTCCCGCTCCCGCGGATCCCTCCAGGGCAAATCGGATAATTCGGTTATCGGAGGCGGCGGTGAAATAGGCGTAGACGAAATTGTTGTCGGCATAGTCCGGGTCGACCGCTATGCCGAGGAGGCCGCCCTCGCCGGACGCCGAGACGCCGTCGACGTGGAACACCCGGGTGGGGTCGCCCCCGCCCGCGGGGATGCGCAGGATGTCGCCGGACTCGCGCTCGCTCACCAGGGCGCTGCCGTCCGGGAGGAAGGCCAGGCCCCACGGCACCTCGATGCCGGTGGCGATGGTCTGCGGCCGGCTCAGATCGGGATCGCCCGCCGCGGTGGGCGAGGGCGCCTGCGACGCCGCGGACGATTGCGGTGCTGCCGGCGAATAGGTGGCTTCGCCCCTCGGCGTGGTCTCCCCGTCGGAGCAGGCCACCAGCAGGGCCGTGCCGGCGGCGGCGAAGGCGAGACGCGTTCGTGAGGCGGCGGTCATCGCTCTACGGTGCCACGCCCCGGCGAACTTCACCCATTCGCCAGACTCGCGATCGGCCTTCGTCCGACGATGGCGCGGTGCGATTAACGGCGGCGGTCCTCACGGTCGGCATCCTGCTGACGTACGTGGTGACGCCGTCGCCCTCATCTGCCTCCGCCTCCACCGTCACGTGGGCCGCGTGCCCCGAGGACGCCGCGGTCCAGTGCGGAACGATGCGGGTGCCCGCCGACTGGGCGAACCCGTCCGGCCCCACCGCGCGGCTCACCATCGCCCGGCGCAAGGCCACCGACCCCGCGCGCAGGATCGGCGCCCTGCTGGTCAACCCCGGCGGCCCGGGCGGCTCGGCGGTCGACTTCACCTTCAACGCCCCCGCGTTCTTCGGCGCGGAGGTCCGTGCCCGCTTCGACATCGTCGGCATGGACCCGCGCGGCGTCGGCCGTTCCACACCCGTTCTCTGCTCGCGCGAACTGGTCGACGCCGCGCCCTCGCCGCTCATCGAGAGTCAGCGCGCGTACGACGAGACGATCGCCTACAACCGCAAGCTCGCCGCCGACTGCGCCGCCCGCACCGGCCCGGTCTTCCACCACGTCGACACGGCCAGCGTGGTCCGCGACATGGAGGCCCTGCGCGCCGCCCTCGGCGAACAGAAGATCAGCTTCTACGGCGCCTCGTACGGCACCCTGATCGGCCAGGAGTACGCCGAGCGCCACCCCGCCCGGCTGCGCGCGCTCGCCCTCGACAGCGTCATGGACCACAGCGCCGACCTGACCGGCTTCCTGACCCACGAGACCGACGCCGCCGAGAACGCCTTCCACCAGTTCATCGCCTGGTGCACCCGCGACCCGCAGTGCGTGCTGCGCGGCCAGGACGTCAAAAGGGTGTGGGCCACCGCCGTCGGCCGGGCCCGCGCCGGCACGCTGCAGAATCCGTACGACCCGCCCAGCAAGCTCTCCGTGGCCGACCTGATCGGCGCCGCGTTCGCCGCGTTCTACGAGCCGCAGTGGTATTCGTTCGCCTACTACCTGCGCGACGCCCTGGCCGCCAAGCCCGCCGCCCGCCGCGCCCCGCCGCCTCCCGTGGACCTGGTCGACCACAGCTTCCCCGCGGTGATCTGCGAGGACTGGCACCTCCCGGTGAGCGGCTTCCCCGACCTGCGCCGCCGCCTGCGGGAGATGGCCGCCCGGGCGCCGCACATGCTCGTCTCACCGCTGGCACTCTCGGCGCTGACCGGCTGCCTCGGCTGGCCGTCCCCACCGGACAATCCGCAGCGCCCCCTGCGCCCGCTGCGCGGCACGCCACCCGTCCTGCTGGTGAACGCCCGCCACGACCCGGCCACCGCCTACTCCTGGGCGGCGCGCGTCGCCTCGGCCCTGGGCCCGCGCGCGACCCTGCTGACCTATCAGGGCTGGGGCCACGTCATCCACAGCCGAAGCCCGTGCGTGGCCGGCGCCGTCGACAAATACCTGCTGACCGTCGTGCCCCCGCGCCCCGGCACGACGTGCCCCGCGGTGGCCCCACAGCCTTTCGGCGTCGGCTGACCGCGGCCCACCCACTCGCCGGAGCCGGGCGTTCCACCCACTCGCCGGAGCCGGGCGTTCCACCCACTCGCCGGAGCCGGGCGTTCCACCTAGTTGCGGGGGCCGGGCGTTCCACCTAGTTGCGGGGGCCGGGCGTTCCACCCAGTCGCCGGGGCCGGCGGCCCACCCGCTCGCCGGGGCCTGGGGGGCCGGGCGGTGCAGCCGCCGTCGTCGATTCGGTCGTTCGGCCGCGGCGCTTCGGGGGTACAGCATTCGCGGACCGAGCGCACGGGGGCCGCCGCCATGACTTTGACCCGCTACGTGGGCGCCGCCGTGTGCGCCCGGCTCGCCGACGAGGGCGCCCGGGTGGCGATCCTGCTGCTGGCCCTCGACCGCACCGGCGACGAGGCCCTCGGCGGCCTGCTGATCGCCGCGCTGATGGTCCCGCACGTCGTGGCCGCCCCGATCACCGGCGCGCTCGCCGACGCCGCCCGCCGTCGCCGCCTGCTCTACTTCCTGGCCTTCCTCGGCTACGCGGCCGCCCTGCTCGGCGGCGCCGCGTCGATCGGCCACGCGACACCGCTCGCGGCGGCCCTCCTGATCGTCGCCGGCTGCTGCGCCCCCCTGCTGATCGGCGGCCTGTCCAGCCTGCTCGGCGACCTGGCCCCGACCAGGCTGGAGCGCGCCTTCGGCCTCGACGTGATGTCCTACAGCCTCGCCGGAATAGCCGGCCCGGCCCTCGCCGCCGTCCTCGCCGACCTCGCGGGCGCCTCCTGGTCGGTCGCCGCCCTGGCCGCCCTGGTCGTGGCCGGCGCCGTCCTGGTGGCCTCACTCCCACTGCCCGCCGCATCAGAGTCCGCGCCTCCCGCGCCCTCGGTCACCTCCCGGCCCACTTCCT
>NZ_BOMI01000086.1 GCF_016862115.1 Paractinoplanes deccanensis | reverse complement strand
CCGCCCCCGCGCCTTCTGCGCCCGCGCCTTCTGCGCCCGCGCCTTCCGCGCCTGCGCCTTCCGCGCCTGCGCCTTCCGCCCCCGCACCTTTTCGTGGCGCCTCAAACAGACCACGCATGTCGGACTTTTCGGATACAGAGACGGGGTCAGGTGGCCATGGTGACGGCTTCGGAAGTGTGGCCGGGGCGCGTCCTCGGCGGCTCGGGTCGCCGTTTGCGGCCGTGGCGGTGATGGTGCGCAAGCCGCGGCTAGGGGCCGTCACGCTCGGCACCGTTTTCAGCATGCTCGGCGTGGGTGCGCTGCCCGTGATCGCCGCGCTGCTGGCCGGCGAGGCGCGGCGCTCCGAGCTGACCGGCCTGATCCTGTCCGCGGGCGCGGCCGGCGGGCTGATCACGTCGCTGGTGCTCACCCGGTGGCCGATCCGGCGGTGGGCGCCCGAGTCGGTGGTGGCCGTTTCCCTCGCTGCCACGGCGGTGCCCTTCCTGCTGCTCGCCGTCCTGCCCGCCGGCTGGGGCGGGCTGCCGTTCTTCGCGATCGCCGGTGCGCTCGGTGTCCCGGTCTCCGTGGCCGTCTTCGCCGTACGGGATCAGGAATCGCCCCCGGAGATCCGCACGCAGGTGTTCACGCTGGGCGCGGGCGTCAAGGTCACCGCGGCCGCGACCGGGGCCGCCGTTGCCGGGCTGGCCGCGCCCGCCGGTGTCGCCGCCCTGCTGGCCGGCATCGGCATCTGCCAGGCGCTCGGTGCGCTGGCGGTCGTGCTGGTGGGGCGCGTCACCCCGGCGGAAGTCGCCGCCCCGAGTATTGTTAGCCAGGCTAACTAGATTGTTGCTGACAGGAGGCGCCGTTGAGTCGCCGCGCGCCCCGGGCGTCCATCGACCCGGATGCGAGCAAGAGCTGGCTGCGCCGGGCTCTGCCGCTGGTCAAGGCCCATCGGGCACTGCTGATCACGTCGCTGACCCTGTCGTTCGCGGGCCTGATCGTGCAGGTGCAGATCCCCAACCTGGTGCGCGTCGGCATCGACGACGCGGTGGTCGACCGCACCGGCGAGCTGAGCACGTACGTGTGGTGGATCGTCGGTCTCGCCCTGGCTCAGGGCTTCATCAACTATCTGGCCCGGCTCTATCTGCTGCGCACCGCGTACGAGATGGAGTACGACCTGCGCAACATCGTCTACGCGCACCTCGTGCGGATGCCGTTCGGCTTCTACGACCGGGTGCAGACCGGCGAGCTGATGTCGCGCTCCGGCTCGGACATCCGCGCCGTGCAGATGTACCTGTCGTTCGGGCCGTCGATCCTCGTGCAGTGCCTCATCGCTGTCGTCGCCTTCGGGCTCATGCTCTCGATCAACGTGCCGCTCGCGATCGTGGCCATGGTGACCATGCCGATCATCGGGGTGCTCGGCGTCAGCATGCGCAAGGCGATCTTCCCGGTGTCGTGGCTCATCCAGGCCCGGCTGGCCCAGCTCGCCACGGTGGTGGACGAGAACATCCAGGGTGTGCGCATCGTGAAGGCGTTCGCGGCCGAGGGGCGCCAGCTGCGCTCGCTCGCCGAGAGCGCCGACCGGATCCGGTGGGCCTATCGGCAGGACGCGCGCATCCGCAGCCGCTGGAACCCGCTGCTCGACAACCTGCCGCGGCTCGGGCTCGCGCTCGTGCTGCTGGTCGGCGGGCTCATGGTGATCGACGGCCACACCACGGTGGGCACGATCGTCGCCTTCAACTCGTACATCCTGATGCTGCAACCTCCGTTCCGCATGCTCGGCATGATGATCATGATGGGCCAGCGGGCCTCGGCCTCGGCACGGCGCATCTACGAGATCCTGGATACGCCGTCGGACGTCGTCGACAAGCCCGACCCGATCGCGGTGCCGCTGGGCGGTGATCTCGCGTTCGAGGACGTCGTCTTCTCGTACCCCAACGGGACCTTGGCGCTGGACGGCCTGAACCTGCACGTCCGGCCGGGGGAGACGATTGCCGTGGTGGGCGGGACCGGCAGCGGGAAGTCCACGCTGGGACGGCTCGCGGCCCGGTTCTACGACGTGACGTCCGGGCGGGTGACCATCGACGGGCACGACGTGCGCGACTTGAGCCTCGCGTCACTGCGCGAGCAGGTGGGCATCGTGCCCGATGAGCCGTTCCTGTTCTCCCTCTCGATCCACGACAACATCGCGTACGGCAAACCGCACGCCTCCCGTGAGGACGTCGTCGCCGCGGCCGTGGCGGCGGGCGCCGACGCGTTCATCCGGAACCTACCCGAGGGGTACGACACTGTGGTGGGCGAACGCGGCTACACGCTCTCCGGCGGGCAGCGGCAGCGCGTGGCGATCGCCCGGGCGCTGCTGGTGAACCCGCCGATCCTGGTGCTAGACGACGCGACCAGCGCCATCGACGTCACGGTCGAGCAGATGATCCACTCGTCCCTGCGCGACAAGATGCGTGGCCGGACAACGGTGATCGTGGCGCACCGGCTCTCCACGATCAGCCTCGCCGAGCGCGTCGTCCTGATGGAGAACGGCCGCGTGATCGCCGACGGCACCCACGAATCACTCCTCGCGAGCGAGCCGCGGTATGCGGAGGTCCTGGCGGCGCAGGTGACCGCATGAGCATGTTCGGTGGTGGGTTCGGGGGCTTCAACGTCGGCGGCCGCCCCGCCATGGGCGCCGCCGGCCGCAAGGGCAGCGGCCTCCCGTTCGCCGGCATCCCCGACGACCTCGCCGAGGGTGTCGCCAAGCTCGAATCGCGCGAGCCCGCGCACGGCGACCCGGGCGTGCGCTACGACCCGCGCCGCGACGAGGGCGCGCGCATCTCGATCGGCCGGCTGCTGATCGGGCGGCCGGGCCTGCTGCTCGCCGCGTCCCTGGCGATCCTGGTCGAGACGCTGCTGTTGCAGGCCGGCCCCTATCTCGTCCAGGTCGGCATCGACCACGGCATCGCCGACCGTGACGTGCGGGTGCTCGTCATCGCGACCGCCTGCTTCGTCGCCGCGATCCTGCTGACCGGGCTGGCCACCGCGATCCGCATGCGCAAGAGCGGCCTGCTCGCCGCGGCCGCCACGCGCGACCTGCGGATCCGCATCTTCGCGCACCTGCAGCGCATGTCGCTCGACTACTACACGCGCGAGAAGGCCGGCGTCACCCTCACCCGGATGACCTCCGACGTGGAGTCGCTGCAGAACCTGCTCCAGGACGGCTTCGCCCAGTTCCTCATCCAGGGCCTCACCATGGTCGTGGTCACCGGGGTGCTGTTCCACTACGACGCCGAGCTGGCCCTCGTCACGCTGCTGCTGGTCGTGCCGCCGCTGACGATCGCCTCGCTGTGGTTCCGGCACGCGGCCGACCGGGGCTACAACCGGCAGCGCGACGCGATCGCCGCCATGTTCGCGGACCTCGCCGAGTCGCTCAACGGCGTACGCGTCGTGACGGCCCACAACCGGCAGGAGCGCAACGTGGTCGCCCACCGCGACGTGGTCGGCTCCTACCGCGACGCGAACGACTGGACCGGTCGGATCAGCGCCATCTACGGCCCCGGCACGTCGGTGATCGGCCTGATCGCGATGGCGGTGATGCTGCTGCTCGGCGGCCGCATGGTGCTGCGCGGCGAGCTGACCGTCGGCGAGCTGACCGCGTTCGTCCTCTACATCAACTCGTTCTTCCAGCCGGTGCAGCAGCTGGTGCAGCTCTACACCCAGTACCAGCAGGGCAAGGCCGCCATCGGCAAGATCCGGGGCCTGCTCACCGCCGAGCCCTCGGTGGTGCCCGGCACGGCCACCCTGCCCCCGGTCCAGGGCGAGATCGTCTTCGACGGCGTGACCTTCGGCTACCTGCCCGATCGTCCCGTGCTCGAGGGCGTCGACCTGCGGATCGCGCCCGGCGAGACGATCGCGTGCGTGGGGCCCACGGGCGCCGGCAAATCCACGCTCGCCAAACTGGTGACCCGCTTCTACGACCCGACCGCCGGCACGATCACGATCGATGGGTACGACCTGCGCGACGTCACCCTGGAATCCCTGCGCCGCCAGATCGGCGTGGTGCCCCAGGAGCCGTTCCTCTTCGCCGGCACGCTTCGCGACAACGTCGCCTTCGCCCGCCCCGGCGCCACCGACGACGAGGTGTGGGCCGCCATCGACGCCGTCGGCCTGCGCGATCTCGTCGAGCGCTCACCCGACGGCCTCGACACCCCGCTGCACGAACGGGGCCAGTCGGTCTCGTCGGGGGAGCGCCAACTGCTGGCCCTGGCCCGCGCCTTCCTGGCCGCACCGCGCGTCGTCGTCCTCGACGAGGCCACGTCGAGCCTCGACCTGCGCTCGGAGCTGCGCGTGGAGGCCGCCCTCGACGCCCTCCTGGAGGGCCGCACGGCGATCCTGGTGGCCCACCGCCTCTCCACCGCCATGCGCGCCGACCGCATCATCGTCGTCGACGACCACCACATCATCGAGTCCGGTTCGCACGCCGAGCTGCTGGCCGCGGGCGGCCACTACGCGGCGATGTTCGAGACGTGGGCCGCACACGTTCGGTGAGTTGTGCGGCGCATCCCCGGCAACTCTGGTAGGCAGAGATAGACCGTCAGCTCTGACTACTTCGGAGGATCGATGCGGATCTTGCCGGTACTGGCTGCGTTTTCCCTGTCGGCGACGGCGCTGGTCGCGCCCTCTCCGGCCCTCGCCGGCGCGCCAACTCTCGGGCCCACCGCGACCGGTTACGGCGGCGCCGTGGCGACCGTCGATCCGACCGCGACCGCCGTCGGCATCGACGTGCTGCGCCGGGGCGGCAACGCGGTGGACGCCGCCCTGGCCGCCGCCGCGACGCTCGGCGTGACCGAGCCGTTCTCGGCCGGCATCGGCGGTGGCGGCTTCTTCGTCTACTACGACGCCCGCAAGCGCACCGTCTCGACCATCGACGGCCGCGAGTCCGGCCCGGCCACGATGCGCGAGAACCACTTCATCGACCCCGCGGACGGCCTCCCGTACGACTTCCCGGAGGCCCGCGTCTCCGGCCTGTCGGTCGGCACGCCCGGCACGCTCGCCACCTGGGACACCGCCGCCCGCAAGTGGGGCACCCGCTCGCTGGCGAGCCTGCTCCAGCCCGCCGCCCGGGTCGCCGACCGCGGCTTCACCGTCGACGCGACGTTCCGCCAGCAGGTCGCCGACAACGCCGCCGCGTTCGGCCAGTTCGCGTCGACCAGCGACATCTACCTGCCCGGCGGCGCACCCCCGGCCGTCGGCACCACGCTGCGCAACCCCGACCTGGCGGACACGTACCGGCTGATCGCCCGCAAGGGCATCGGCGTGTTCTACAACGGCCCGGTCGGCGCCGACATCGTCCGCACCGTGCAGAACCCGCCGGTCGACCCCACCCCGATCGGCACGTGGGCCTACCCGATCCGCCCCGGCACCCTGACGACGGCGGACCTGCGCAACTACCGGGTACGCACCCCCGACCCGACGCGCTCCGACTTCCGGGGCCTCACCGTGTACGGCATGTCGACCCCGTCCAGCGGCGGCGTCGCCGTCAGCGAGGCCCTGAACATCCTCGAACGCGCCAAGGTCACCCCGCAGAACGCGCTGCACTACTACCTGGAGTCGTCAGCGCTGGCGTTCGCCGACCGCAACCGCTACGTCGGCGCCAACACCGCTGAGCCGGTGCTCCGCAAGCTGGTCTCCGACTCGTGGGCCGCCCAGCGCGCCTGCCAGATCTCGCCCACCCGCGCGCTGACCAAGCCCGTCCCGCCCGGTGACATCAACGCCTCCGGCTGCACCCCCGCCACCGTGGGCGGCCCCACCGAGCAGGGCATGAGCACCACGAACCTGACGGTCGCCGACAAGTGGGGCAACGTCGTCGAATACACCTTCACCATCGAGCAGACCGGCGGCAACGCCATGGTCGTCCCCGGCCGCGGTTTCCTGCTCAACAACGAGCTGACCGACTTCAACTTCACCAACACCCAGGCTCCCGCCGCCGACCCGAACCTGCCCGGCCCCAACAAGCGCCCGCGCAGCTCGATGTCCCCGACGATCGTTGTGAAGGACGGCAAGCCCTTCCTGGCCCTCGGCTCACCCGGCGGCGCCACCATCATCACGACGGTCCTCCAGATCCTGGTGAACCGTCTGGTCCTCGGCCAGTCCCTGCCGGCAGCCATGGCCGCCCCGCGCGCCTCGCAGCGCAACAGCGCCGGCATCCAGGCCGAGCCGGCCTTCCGCACCGCCTACGGCCCGGCCTTGACGGCCTTGGGCCACACGTTCGCCGCCGACGTCCCCGAACTGGGCGCGGCAACGGCCATCGAACTGACCCCGCGAGGCGGCTTCATAGCCTCCTCGGAGCCCACCCGCCGAGGCGGCGGCGCGGCAGCGGTGGTCCACCCCACCCGCTGACACGAGGTGGAGGGGCACGCCCGGCCGTGCCCCTCCACCATCCGGGTGCGCAGCGTTCAAGCCCGGAAGGCGGCACCGGCTCGTGGAGGCTGCGGGACCCACACGGCCTCGGCTTGTCGCGACATCTGCGGACGGGGCCCATGCGTCGTCGACGCAGGTCCCTTCGAGGAAGACGACGCTGACGAGGTGGCGTGCCTGACCGGCGCGGCCGGATTCTCGCCGAGACCGGAGATCGTCCTGGCCGCGATGGTCAACGCCGCAGCCGACCACCAAGGGTGGGCAGATCGTTCCCGGGCGACGCTCGCATCGCTCGGCGGGCGATGGCAGGAGATCCCGTATCGCACGGCGTGGGGCGAGGACGCCACCTACCATGTCGTCGATGCCGAGCTGCTCCTCCGCTGGCTCCGGCATCCGGATTTCCGCATGCCCCGCGACGCTCAGACGTGGGCTGGTGGGGTCTTGCCGCGGATGGGGCTGCCGCAGGCGGCGCAGCGGGTGTGGGGTCTCAGGCGTTGGTGAAGCGCGAGCGCCACGAGCAGCAGTCCGGTGGCCGTGACGATGACGAGAGCCGCGGTGGCGGCCATCCCCCGGTAGGTGGCGTTGTGCTCGTCGTAGAGGTTGGCGGTGATGGCGACCGACAGCTCCGGGACCGTGACCAGGCCGATCGGGCCCAGCAGGAGCAGCAGGGCCCAGCCGCCGCGGGAGCGGCCGGTCATGCCGAGGGCCGCGGCCAGCAGGAGGGCCACGGTGAGCAGGATCAGGCCGGTCGCGGTCATGACGAAGCGCGGCGTCTCGCTGAAGTAGATGAGCGCGTAGTCGATGCGGGGGCGCAGGATCGCGGCCGCCGCGGCGCCGACCGCGAGGGGGATCAGGCGCTCGACGCGGGGCATGTGACCGGCGGCCAGGGCCAGCACTCCCAGGACGAACTGGGGCAGCAGGATGAACAGCGGCGGCCTGGACACCTCGGTGACAGCCGAGAGCGGCACCACGGCCACCGTGGCGATCAGGGCGACCCCGATCGCCGGGCGCGACCATTGCGGGCGCAGGGCGAAGAGGAACGCCGCCAGCAGCCACAACCCCCACACGCCGATGCCCAGGGCGCGGAACGGGCCGACGTGGGGGACGTGCCGCGTGATCTCGGGCGACAGCGGGGCCGTCTCGATGAGCGCCCACATCGCCGCGAGGGCGGTCGCCGTCGCCATGGCGAGCAGGCCGGCGAGGCGCAGGCCGGGGCGCAGCTCGGTGACCTCGGTGGCGCGCACGTGCTGGCGCACGCCGCCGGCGGCCAGGTCGGCGACCTCGCGCCACGAGGGCCGTTTCTTGTCGGGCGCCGCCAGGTCGAGGTAGGTGCCGACGATCTCGCCCTCCCGCTCGCGCCGGTAGCCGGCCGGGTAGAAGAGCCGGATCAGGCGCTGATAGCGGCGTTCCAGCGTGCTCATGTCCATCCTTCAGTGAGCTGGGGCCGGGGGAGCTGGGGCCGGGGGAGCCGGCGCAGGCGGGCGGTGGCCGCCTCGACGTTGCGGCGCATCCGCTCGGTCTCGGCGGCCAGGGTCGTGCCGCCCTGCGGCGAGAGCCGGTAGTAGCGGCGCAACCGGCTGTCGACCACCTCCTCGTGATCGACCTCGACCAGGCCGGCGTCGACGAGCCGGTCGAGCGCGCCGTAGAGCGTGCCCGGGCGCAGGGTGACCCGGCCGTCGGACAGCCGGCTCACCTCGGTGATGAGCCCGTAGCCGTGCAGGGGCTCACCCGCCAGCGCGGTGAGGATCAGGAAGGTCGGTTCCCGGAGCGGTGTTTCCACGTGCCGTAATATATCGGCTGCGAAGGTATGAGGGAAGCCCGGAAAATGGGTACACGAGGGTCATGACTGACGAGCGAAACGTCGCCGGCGGCAGCACCGATCAGCACGTCACCGGCGTCGAGGAGACCGGCGACTTCCTCACCGACCAGCCGCCCACCGACAGCACCCCGGCCACCGGCAGCAGCAACGCCGGCATCAACGAGACCCGCGCGAACCGGCAGAAGCCGGAGACCGAGGAGGAGTGACCTCAGGCCGCGAGCGCGACGGTCAGCGCCCCCGCGCCCACGAGCACCCCGGCCCACAGCCGGTCCACGTTGAACCAGGCCCGGCGCAGCACGTTCACGCCGACGTACGTGTAGACGATCGTCGCCAGCGCCGCCATCACCGCGAGCATGGCGATCGTGTGCACCCCGGCCGCGGCCAGGCCCTCCAGGGCCGCGCCCGGCGTGCCCTGGGCGGGGCTGGTCATCACCGCATGGTCCGCGTGGCCCACCTTGGCCACCGTGGCGGTCGCGAGCACCGGCAGCAGCATCAGGCCCGCGCCGTGCGCCGACGACATCAGGAACGACCAGCCGGTCAGCTGGGCCGCGGACATGCGCATGCGGGCCCACCGGAAGTGCCGTGCCGACAGCAGCCGCCACAGGCCGAAGCCCACCAGCAGCAGGCCACCCGCGACGCCGACCACGTTCGCGGCCACGATCGACTCCGTCGCCGAGACCACCGCCGCCACGATCGCCACCGAGGCGAGGTGTCCGGCGGCGATCGGCGGCAGCGACGTCAGCAGCGCCGCGCGGGATCGTTCCTGCATGCCGCGGGCCACCGCGAACAGCCACCCCATCGCCGGGTTGAGCCCGTGGAACGCGCCGAGCCCGGCCAGCGCCGCGAGTTGCCCCCAGCTCACGCGGACGGGAAGCAGTACGAGTCGGAGCTGGCGTCGCCGCCCTGGAGCCGGGTCTGATGGACCCGCCGGCCGCGGAAGTCGTCGCCGTGCGGGAAGAACCGCTCGTCGAGGGCCATCCCGCCGCCGTCCGCCACGTCGATCTTCGCGAGCCAGGCGCCCACGCCGTCCGGGTAGAACTGGTCGTCCCACGCCCCGTACAGCGAATTCGTCACGTAGACCCGCTTGCCGTCGCGGGACACCTCGACCATCTGCGGGCCGCCGGCCAGCCGCTCGGACGGCGACGACGGGTGTGCCTGCCGGCGGACGACGCCGCCGAGCCGCACGGATCCCGTCTCGACCGGGTGGAACGGATCGCTCACGTCGTACTGCTTGAGCTCGCCCGTGCCCCACGCCGACACGTACAGATATCTGTCGTCCACCGACAGGTCGATGTCGGTCACCAGCGGCGGCACGGCGCCGAAGGGCTGGAGCGCGGGCGGCAGATCGGCCGCGTCCGCCGGCTCGGCCGGAATGTCGATCACCTTGGTGACCTCGAAGGATCCGTCGACCCGGTGCCACACCCAGATCGACGCCGACAGGTCCTCGACGCTGACCACGACGCCCACGAAGCCGTACTCCTTGGTGGGGTCGTGGGCCGGCCGCAGCTCCAGCGGCATCTGATACTGGTCGCCGAGGTCGACCGTCTGCACCAGGTTGCGTTTCGCCAGGTCCCAGAAGTGCAGCCGGTGACCGTACTGCCGGTTGAGCAGCAGCGCCGGGTCGATGCCGTTCTCGATCATGGATGGGGTGCCCCATTCGGACGTGACCAGCACGTCGCGGGTGAGATGCCACCAGAAGTCGTACGCCAGGTATTGGTCGCCGCGGTCGTTCTCCCACGGGCCGCGCACGTCGAACGTGGTGTGGTCGAGCACCGCTATGCCACCCGGGCCGTCGTCGCCGTCACCGGCGCCCAGGGCGGAGACGTAGATGCCGTCCGGTCCGCAGTGGATCGTGTGCGGCCGGGAGTAGCCCGCGCGGGAGGCCAGCTCGTCGGCCGGTATCTCCTTGACGATGCGGGGCGCCCGCGGGTCGTCGCCCACGTCGAGCACGTAGATGCGCGAGGACCGCAGGCCGGGCACGATCAGATAGCGCCGCTCGACGTGCGGATGGGGCGCGGTGGGGCAGAGCGCGCTGCTGCACGCGTTCCATCCGAAGTGGTGCAGCTCGTCGCCGGTGTGCGGCAGGTCGGTCCAGCCCACCACGCTGCCGTACGACGAGGACGCCGGATCGGTGTCGATCACCGCGATGGCGTCCGGCCGCGACGCCGAGCGGTCGAAGGCCGCCACGTACGCCAAAGTCTCGGCCGGCGCGGCCGACGCGTCACGCGGCGAGGGATAGAACGTCGGGTCGGGAGTCCACCGGGTCATGCTCGCCATCCTCGTCCCGTGACGAGGTGGTGACCAGGGCCACATGTGTCAACAGCTTGTCAACGCGCGTCCATCGGCAGCCGTACCAGGACCGTCGTTCCCGGGCCCTCGTGGTCCACCAGCTCGATGCTGCCGTGGTGCTTGCTCACCACCGCGCGGCTCAGCGTCAGGCCCAGGCCGGTGCCCGGGATCGCCCCGTCGCGCGCCCGGGCCGTGCGGTAGAGCCCGGTGAACATCTTCTCGCGCTCGTCGCTCGAGACCCCCAGGCCCGCGTCCGAGACGGCCAGCTCGGCGGCGTGGCCGGTGGCCCGCAGCGTGACGCCGATGTGGCCGCCGTCCGGGCTGTACTTCACCGCGTTGCCGAGCAGGTTGTCCACCACCTGGCGCAGCCGCTTGCGGTCGCCCGGCAGCACGAGCTGGTCCGGCAGCTCGTCCTCGATCACCAGCGGCGCGCCGTCGACCGCCGCGCGCGCCTTGGCGACGGAGTCGCGCACCACCTCGGCCAGGTCCATCGGGGTGAGCTGGACGTCGGCGTGCCCCGTGTCCAGGGCGTTCAGCTCCATCAGCTCGTTGATGATGTCGCGCAGCGAGTTCGTGTTCCGCTCGATCACCTCGAGCAGCCGGGGGCCGTCCGCGACCAGCGACTTCTCGTCCGCCTCGCGGAGCAGCTCGGTGTACGCGCTGATCGACGTCAACGGGGTGCGCAGCTCGTGCCCGACCAGCGCGAGGTATTCGTTCTTCGTACGGATGAGTTGCCTTTGCAGGTCCTCGACGAGGCGCTTCTCGACGAACTGGCCGATGTGGGCGGCGATCCCGGACATCAGCGCGAGCAGCTCGTCCTCCGGATCCTCGACGGTGTCGGCGAAGACGGTGAGCACGCCGAGCGTCTCGAAGCCCTCCCGCACCGGGATGGCCAGCGCCGTGTGCAGCCGGGACGCCGCCGCCGTCTCCTCCGCGATCAGGCTCTGCGGCAGGCCCACGTCGCGGATCCACAGCGGCTTGCCGACCTGCCAGCAGCGTCCCGCCAGGCCCGTGCCGTACGGCAGGTCGACCGGCGTCTCGATGTCGTCCTGCCAGCCGGGCGCACTCCAGCGCGCCGCCGCCCGGACCACCGCGGCGGCCTCGTCCACCAGCCAGAGCTCGGCGTGCACCCAGTCGAGGGTGCTCACCACGGCCTCCAGCACGCGCGGACCGGCCGCCTCGATGCTCGGCGCCTCGGCCAGCGCGGTGATCACCGCCAGCTCGCACGTGCGGAACCGCTCGACCCGCTTGCGCCGGGTCACGTCCTGCACGGCCTGGACCGCCCCGACCGTGTGCCCGTCCGGCCCGACGATCGGATGAGCGTCGACGAGGTAGTGCCGCGACCGCCCGTTCGCGCCGTTCAGCACCACCTCGGTGTCGTTGACGTGCTCGCCGCGCAGCGCCCGGAACAGCCCCAGGTCGTCCCGCCGGATCGGCTTGCCGTCGGCGTCGGTGAGCAGGTCGAGCGTGCTGTCGGACAGGCCGCTGTCGCCCCACAGCTTGCGCATCCGCTCGTTCACGAAGACGATGCGCCCCTGATCGTCGCAGGCGGTGACGCCGTCGTGCAGGCTGTCCAGGACCGCGTCGAGGAAGCGCCGCTGCCGGTCGATCTCGTAGCGGTTCAGCTGCTCGGTGATCAGGAGCGTGCTGACCTGCGCCGCCTCGGCCACCGACGCGATGTCCGCCGCCGACCACCGCCGGGGCCGCTCGTCGACCGCGCAGCAGATGCCGAGCACCGCGCCGTCCTGGTCACGGATCGGATGCCCCAGGTAGGCGCCGCTCGCCGTGGGATGGCTCGCCCGCCCGTCCGCCCGCACGTCGTCGATCACCAGCGGTTCGTTGGCGCGCACCACGAGCCCGGCGAAGGAGTCCTCGAGCGGCGTGTCGGCGACGTCCTCCCACGGCCCGGTGAGCCCGTAACCCCCGTACAGCCGCAGCTTGCCGCCCTGCACGAAGTGGATCAGCCCGACCGGCGCATGCGCGGCACGTGCCACCAGCGCGGCCAGTTGATCAGCGGCACCACTGGTCAGCACCCCGCGATGCAGATCGGCGACCTGACGCAGCAGCCCTTCCGGCCGCCACGGCAGACCACCCGCGCCGCCCCCGGCTTCGGCGGGCGGGTCGTCCACCGCTCGTCCGCCGTTCCGGCCGGGGTCGTCTCGCCGCATCGCCTACCTTCCGGGCCCGCCTCCGTTCCCCTCACCCTATAAGGTGCCAATAACCAAAAAGCCCCAAATCAAGAGGTACGGGGTGCGGCCCCCCAACCGCAGCGGCGGTGCCGGCCGCCTACCGGCTCTCCCGCCGCCCGCCGACAACGAGGGCCCCGCCACACGGCGTCCACGGTGCCCGGTCTCCCGCCGCCGGCCGCCCGCATCCGCCCGCATCCGCCCGCTTGGCGCCCCGCCGCCGCCCGCCCCTGCCAACGACGGTCCGGCTCCGCCGCGTCTACCGGCGCGCCGTCCGTCGATACCGCAGGTCCGCGATCGGCCGTCCCGCCACCACCCCGCGCCGCTCGAACTTCGTCTCCGGGCGATCCCCGCGGCTGCCGTCGAGCCGCTCCAGCCCCGGATCCGCGTCCAGCGTCTCGGCCATCGCCTCGGCGTAGTGCGGCCAGTCCGTCGCGCAGTGCAGCACCCCACCGGGCCGCAGGCGTTCCCGCAGCAGCGCCACGTTGCCGGGCCGCACCAGCCGGCGCTTGTGGTGGCGCGCCTTGGGCCAGGGATCGGGGAAGAAGATGTGCACCGCGTCCAGCGACCCGGGCGCCAGCCGGTGCACGAGCTCCATGGCATCGCCCCGGGCCACGCGCACGTTGGTCAGGCCCAGCTCACCGGCGAGGGCGAGCAGGTTGCCGATGCCCGGCGTGTGCACCTCGATGCCCAGATAGTCGCGCCCCGGGTCGGCCGCGGCCATCGCCGCCGTCGTGTCGCCCATGCCGAAGCCGATCTCCAGCACCACGGGCGCCGCTCTGCCGAAGAGCCGGCCCAGGTCGAGCGGGCTACGGTCGCCGTCCTCCACGGTCAGCCCGAGGCGGGGCCACAGCTCGGCGTGCGCGTCGGCGTGCCGCGAGCTCATGCGCCCGCGGCGCGGATGGAACGTCCGGATGGGTGGATGTTGCTGCACCACACCAGTTTTTCAGGCGCTCACGTCGATCCGGCGAGCGGCCGTGGTGCCGCGGAAGTAGTCGAGCGCTTTGCCGAGGTAGGGCGCCACCGCGTTGGGGCCGCCCGTGCGCTCGTACCGCCGGTTGAGATCCTTGAGGTAGAGGGCCGAGACCTCCTGACCGGGCGCGAGCCGCCCCGCCGCCCGCTCGGCCGCGATGATGGCCGCGAACGCGGTCGGGTGCTCCTTGGCCGGATCGAACCCCGGCCCGACCCGCTGCCCCGTCACATGGAAGATCAGCTCCCGGTCCGCGCCGGTGAGCGAGTCGAAGTCACTGCGAGCCGCGGGCTTCTCCGCACGGTGCGCACGGTGCAGCGGCGTCAGCGGCGGGTACGGCGTCCGTGCGGTGCCCAGACCGGAGACGGTCATCAAGTTCCCTTTCGCGAGAGCCGGCCGGCGGCAACCCAGTCGCCCCCGGTCAACACCCTTATCGGCACCCTGCCCACACCTGCTTAGCGCCCCATTCGCCACCGTCCCCCGCAGCGCCGCAGCCTGTGCCGCCGCGTTGCCGCTTGTGCCGCCGTGCCGCTTGCGCCGCTGGGCTGCTGGGCCGCTTGCGCCGCTGGGCCGCTTGTGGCGCCGCGCCGCCGGGCCGCTTGTGGCGCCGTGTCGCTTGTGCCGCTGTGGCCGCCTGCTCAGCGCACCGGTTGCACGCTCGGCTGCGATCCCGCCCGGAACGGCACCCGCGACCCGTCCGCCAGCCCCACCACCATCACCCAGGAGCCACCCGCGTTCTGCCCGGTTGCCACGGCGCGCGTCTTGTCGACGTACGCCATCTCCCGGTCGCCCGCCCCGCCAACAGTCCGCTTCACGCGCGTCGCGGGGTCGTACTCGACGAGATGCACCGGCTCGTTGTCCGCCTCGGTCTCGCCCTGCTGGTAGGCCGTCCACGCCAGCTTCTTGCCGTCCTGCCGCCAGCTGGGCACCACCGCGAACCCCCGGTTCTGCAACGACCCGCCCCCGTAGGCCGCGACCGTCTGCTCCCCACCGGTAGCCACCGTCCCCACACTCAGGCAGGCGTCATAAACCGACTCACAGCTCCCACCCCGAAACGCCACCTTGCTGCCATCGGGCGACCAGGCCACCGCGTCGTCCATCGCGAGCCGCTCACTGAGCGCCCCCTTCCGAGCGGCCACCACCGCGGGCTCCGCCGGCAGTTCCTCCCCGCGACAGTCCCGCGGGAACAAAACCTCCGGCCGAGCGACCCCTTCAACAGCAATCCGATAAACCCCCGGCCCACCCGAACAGGACAGCGACGCAAACGCGATCCACTTCCCGTCCGGCGACCACGAGGGCCCCGCAGCCGCCCGGGTACTGAGCCGCCGCTGCCCGCTCCCGTCCGCCCGCATGACCCAGAGCCGCCCACCCTTCAGATAGGCAACCTGAGTCCCGTCCGGCGACCACCGAGGCCGAGCATGATCCCCGCCGCTGGTGAGCCGCTTCTCCGCAGCCCCCTTGCTGACATAGATGTCCCCGCCGCGGACATAAGCCACCAGCCCCGGCAGGCTGACACTCCCAGCCCTGACGCCACCGGCTCTGACACCCGCGGCCGCCGCGCCCGCGCCGGCCGCAGCAGCCTCCGCGGTTGC
>NZ_BOMI01000085.1 GCF_016862115.1 Paractinoplanes deccanensis | reverse complement strand
GGGTGCCGCGTTTTCGCCGGCCGCAGTCTCCGCCGTTGCCCCGTTTTCGCCGGCTGCAGTCTCCGCCGTTGCCGCGTTTCCGCTCGCCGCGGCTCCTGCGGTCCCCGCGCTGACGTCCGCGCGCGCGACCGCCGGTTGCACCAGCGTGCCCGCCGCGACCCCCGCCACCGCCAGGCCAACAACCCGACCAAATGCCCCCATGACGAACGCCCCCCGACGCGCCTGAACGTGCTGTACACCGAGAGGATCGTCGCAACCGTTCTGCTCCTAAGGCATTCCCCGCCGGAAACCGCGATTTCCCTCCTCCAGCGTTAATCCGTTCGTCCAACCGAAGCCGCCGAGCACCGCGAGAGCGGCGCCCGGACAGGGCTCCGAGAGGCGGGGGTGGAGGGCGCTCCGCTGGGCAGGGCGAGGAGGGGAGGCGAGGCGGGGTGGAGGGCCTCCGCCGGGCAAGGCGATGAGACGCCGCCGGGCACGGTGCAGGCGGCGCCGCGAGGTAAGAGACGGCGCTGTGGTCGTCATCAGCTGACGCGCCGCAGAATGCCCGGAGTCCATACCGGCGCCGTCTCAGTGGTGCCCGCGCAGGGGCGCACCCCGAGGGCACCAGGCGCTGAACGGCTTCCATCCTCAAGGAGCGAAACGCGGCGGCCGCCAGTCACGAGGCGATGCGGTCAATCCCGCAGCAAGCCCGCGGGTTGGTGGTCCCCGTGCCGAGGTAGCCGGGGCGCCGGACGGAACCGAGCGAGGTGCCGGGTGACCGCCCAGCGTCCTCCGTCTAGGCGCGGGCATCCATCGGCCGACGGCGTGCGGCGTTGCCCGATTCGAGAAGCGCGCCCCGGGCTCGAGAAGCGTGCCGGGTTTCGAGGAAGGGTGGGGCGCGTCCCAGGTTCGAGAGGCGCCCGGATGGATCGGGCGCGCTCGGGGTTGAGGGCGCGGCCGCCCCAGGTGGACATGGGCGGTCGAGAGCCGGGGCGGCCGCGGGTCGAGGTGGGTCAGGCCGGCGCGCCCCACATGGCGGTGAAGGCGGCTGCCTCGCCGGCGAGCCAGGCTTCGATGTCGTGGGGCTTGGCGGTGGGGTCCATGCGGTGGGTGACGCCGCGGCGCAGGTCGACCAGGACCGGCTCGGCGTTGGGGAGGATCTGGTCCATGTGGCGGGCCATCAGGTGCAGTGTGGCGGTCACGGCCTCGGGGGTGGGCGGGTCCTCGTCGAAGTGGAGGCGGACGGCCTCGCGGCGGCCGTCCTCGTAGCGGAGGCCGAAGTGGGGGTTGATCTTCACGGCGAGGGGGCCGACGGTGGCCAGGGCATCTCTTGTCTGTGCCAGGCCGACCTGGTCGGGGGCGCCGAGGGAGGCCAGGTAGGTCTTGGCGCCGGCGCTGACCGACTCGTAGAGCGGCTTCCAGCGCTCCTTGACCAGATCGACCACGCCGGACAGGTAGGAACCGCCGGTGCGGAAGGCGATGTCGGCCTTGAGCGCCTTGACGAGCTGGCCGTGCGGGTTGAAGCCGGAGCGGCGCTCGCGTGCGCGGCGCAGGCCGCCGACGAACGTGGCCTTGGCCGGGCCGGTGCGAGTCACATATCGGGTGAAACCGAGCATGGTCGCGTAGGGCGGGATGACGGGCACGGGGGTGGTCGAGGGAACACTCAGGACGGACGAGGTCACGTCGATCTCCTAACTGGAGCACCCGGAACACGCTGAAGATCAGCAGGTCAGAGGGCGTCTTTCGTACATACATTCTAATCGAGGGGTGCGACAATCCCAACCCGCGCGCGGGCACAATGGTCGATATGCGCGGGTCCGCGGCGACGAATTTCGGCGGCGTCCTGGCGACCGGGCGGCACGCCAGGCGTACGGTCGCCGGATGGCTTTGATCCGCGTTGACTTCGCCTCCGAGGCGCTCGAGCTGGACACCTCGATGACGGTCGTGCTGCCGCAGGAGGGTGAGCGGCCGCCGCCGCTGCTCTACCTGCTGCACGGGCTCACCGACGACGACACCGCCTGGACGCGGTTCACTTCGATCGAGCGGTACGCGAGCGCGAAGGGTCTCGCCGTCGTCATGCCCCAGGTGCACCGCAGCTTCTACGCCGACGAGGCGTACGGCATGCGCTTCTGGACGTTCCTGAGTCAGGAGCTGCCGGCGACCGTCGAGCGCTTCTTCCGGGTCTCGGTCAAGCCCGAGGAGACGTACGTGGCGGGGCTGTCGATGGGCGGCTACGGCGCCCTCAAGTGGGCGCTGCGGCAGCCCGAGCGGTTCGCGGCGGCGGCCGGCCTGTCAGGGGCGCTCGACCTCGCGTACCTCCAGGAGAACGACGACCGGCCGCACATCCGCGCCTTGATGCAGCGCGTCTTCGCGGGCCGTCCCGCCGAGGGGACCGATGACGACCTGTTCCACCTGATCCGCAAGGCGGGGCGGAAGCCGCGGCTGATGGTGCGCTGCGGCACCGACGACTACCTGGTCAAGCAGAACGAGCGCTTCGTCGAGGCGTGCGCGGAGGCGGGGGTGCCGCTGGATGCCGCCTTCACCCCGGGCGACCATGACTGGGCGTATTGGGACCGCGAGATCCAGACGGTGCTCGACTTCTTCATCAAATAAGCGGATAAATCGGTCAAGGGAGTGCTGGGGCGCGGGGGAATGCCCCGCGCCCCAGGCGTGCTACTCCTGGTCGCGGCCCTGTTCGGCCAGGAAGCGCTCCAGCTCGGCGCCCAGTTCCTCGGCCGTGGGCAGCGGGCGGTCGGTGTCGGCGAGCAGGTTGCTCTCGCGGCCGCGCAGGAAGGCGTCGTACTGCGCCTCCAGAGAGGCGACCAGGCGGCCGGCCTGCTCGTCGTCGGCGATCTGCTTGTCGACGTCGTCGCGGACCGCGCGGGCGGCCTCGCGCAGGTCGCCCGTCGGCAGGGCCAGGCCGGTGCTCGACGACAGCGAGTCGAGCAGCAGCTCGGCGGCGGCCGGGTAGGTGGTCTGTGCGAGGTAGTGCGGCACGTGCGCCGCGTAGCCCATGGCCGTGTGGCCGGCCTCGCCCAGGCGGAACTCGAGCAGGTTGCCGACGCTGGCCGGCACCTGGACCCGCTGGAGCCACGGCTCGCGGTCGCCGAGCAGCGACTTGTCGGTGGCGTGGGCCGTGACGCTGCTGGGGCGGGTGTGCGGCACCGCCATCGGGATCGCGTTGAGGCCGACGGTCAGCCGTACGCCGAAGCGCTCGACCAGCGCGATCACCGCCGTGATGAAGCGCTCCCACTGCAGGTCGGGCTCGGGGCCCGCCAGCAGCAGGAACTCGGTGCCGAGCTGGTCGCGCACCAGGTGCAGGGCGAGGCTGGGCTCCTCGTAGCTCTCCCAGTGGTCCTCGACGAAGATCATCGGTGGACGGCGGGATCGGTAGTCGAGGAGCTGGTCGAGGTCGAACGTCGCGAGGACGCGGCTCTCGAGACCGTCGAGCAGGCTCTCGCGGGCCAGCTGGATCGCGCTGCCCGCGTCGACGAACCCGGTGAGCGCCTGGACGAGGACCGGCTCGTCGAGCTCCGGCAGGTCGTCGGCCAGCTCGTAGAGCTCGTGTGGGTCGAGCACGTCGAACGCCTCCTGTGATGGGCCAAAGCGGGTAACCCGTGCGAACAACACTGCCCCGCGTTTCATTCCGTGCGCCGGGCTTGTGCCCGTCGACACATGAAAAACGTACCGAATCGCCGATGTGCCCCCGTCCTTCGGGCAGAGAAGATCTCGGAGAAGGCACAACTGAAGATCGGGTCTCGCGTGCACGTGCATCCGCACGGCACAATGGCACAGGAACGTTCCCTTCCCCCCTCGGAGCGATCTGTGACCGAAGCACCACAAAAGCCCGCCTCGCTCGCCGCCGCCGAAAACGCCGAACCCCCCGGCTCCCTCTGGGCCCGCATGAAGGCCGACCCGCAGTACGCGCCGGAGCACCTCGCCCTCGAAGCCGTCCGCCGCCTCGGCCCCGAGGCCGCCGAATGGGTGCGCCTCACCCGCGCCGACAACCCCGAGATCACCCCCGACGAGCTCGCCGACCTGGCCGTCAAGCGGTTCACCACGCTCGCCCGCATCTCCGGTGCGGTCTCCGGCGCCACCGGGCTGCCCGGCGCGGTCCTCGACGTCGGCGTCCTGGCGTGGAACCAGGCGCGCATGGTGCTGCACGTGGCCGCCGCGTACGACCACGACCCGTCCGCCTCCGAGCGCGCGACCGACCTGCTCGTGCTCCAGCGCGTGCACAAGGCCGCCCAGTCCGCCCGTGTCGCCCTCGGTGTCGCCGCCGGGCGCGAGCGAGCGGTCCGGCTTCTCGGCGGCGCGGCCTCCGGGCCGCTGAGCGGCGCCATGGTCCGGCTGGGCGTCAAGCTGGCGGGCATGGCAGGCGTACGAGCTGCCAAGAAGGTCTTCGCCAAGATGATCCCGGGCGCCGCCGTGGTGCTGGGCACGTGGGCCAACGCCGCCGCGACCAAGAACCTCGCGGGGCGCACCCGTGAGCTGTACCGCCCCGCCTAAGGAGCAGGAGCCTCCGGCCGAACGGAACCGGCGTACGGAACCGAACGGACGGAGGCTGCGAGTGCGTCGTCGCTGGATGGGCACCCTGGGACTGGGCACGCTCGCGCTGGTGCCGCTGCTGGCCGCGTGCGGCAGCGGCGAGAGCGCGGCCGGCGCGCAGGAGGCGACCGCCGGCAAGAGCTGGGTGGTCGTCGCCAACGGCAGCGCCACCCCGTCGCCGGTGGTGACCGGCGCGAAGTCGACCGCGACCCCGTTCCCGACCGGCTTCCTGCCGTTGTCGAGCGCGTCGCCGGCGCCCACCCCGACCGGCTCGCTGTCGTGCGCGCCGGTGAAGCAGAACCCGATCAACGGCGCCACCGCGGTCGCCGGCGCCACGTCGGCCACGGTCACCTGGTACCACCCCGGCGGCGGCAACCTGGTCGACTACCGCGTCACCGCGATCTCCCAGGACGCGATGCTCGGCGAGCAGCGCGACATCGGCTGGACCGTGGTCACGCCCGGCGAGCCCTGCACGTTCATGAGCGCCACCGTGACCGGGCTCGACCGCGACACCCGCTACACGTTCTCGGTCGACGCCGTGCAGACCCGGCCCGGCTTCGACGGCACCTACGCCAAGACGGTCGCCCGCACCCAGGTGGTCAGCACAACCGCGTGACCGGCGCATAACCCTGCCGGCGCGCCCGCTCGACGCTCAGCACCATGCCGTCCGTGACTTGATCGATGGCGTACGGCGTGAGCACCGGCTCCGGCATCAGCCCGGCCACCGCCGCCACCGCCCGCGCGGCCGCCACCGGCACATGGCGTACGGGCACACCCAGCACCGCGGAGACGGCGGCGTCACGCCGATAGACGACGTCGTCGGCGATGTTGTACGCCCCCGCGGGCCACCGATGAGCCGCGAGGCAGGCCACGGCCAGGTTGCCGACGGCCGTGAGGCTCAACGGCACGTCCGGCCCGGGCAGCCACGCCCGGCCGCCCCGCACGGTCCGCCGCAGCCGCGGCAGCAGGTGCGGGTCCCCGTCGCCGTAGACGGCGCGCGGCCGGAGCACCACCTTCCCGGCGTCGAGCGCGAGCCGGTCCCCGGCTGCCTTGGTGCGCCCGTAGGCACTCCGCTGCCCGTCGGCCGGATGATCCTCCGTGACCGGCCCTTCGTAGGGCCCCGGCCGGTAGACGCTGGCGCTGCTCACCCACACCACCGGCCGGTCCGCCGCCGCGGCGAGCAGCCGCCGGGTCCCGTCGACGTTGACCGCGTGGAAGTCGCCGCGCTTCGAGTCTCCGACGGCCGCCGCCAGATGCAGCACCACGTCAACTCCCGACAAGTCGGGAAGGTCCCGCGTGGCGTCCCAGGGTTGATGGCGCCCCACCGGCCCGGGCCGCCGTCCGAAGCAGACGACGTCGTGCCCTCCGACGGCGGCGAGGCGGGCGACCGCGCCACCGCAGAAGCCGCTGGCGCCGGTGACCGCGATCCTCATCGCTCACCCGCGCGGCGCTCACGGCCCTCCGCCGGGCGTCTCGGTGCCGGGAGCGGTGCGGTCCTCGTGGTGCTCGCCGGGGCGCCGGTCGACGATGACGGCCGGCCGGCCTGCCCGACACCGAGGCCCGGGCCTGCCGTGGGGTGGTGCGGGCCGCCCACCCGCGGCGTGGGTTGTGTGGTGGCGCGGACGGCGAGGGAGCGCCAGCTCGGCAGGGCCGCTCGGCGGTCGGCCCGGGCTCGCGTCACGGCCGGGCGGTAGGGGGCCAGGGCGGCCAGGACGTCCGCCAGCTGGGTGCGGGCCAAGCGCGCGCCCGGGCAGGCGTGCGGGCCGGCGCCGAAAACCAGCTGGGACGTCGGGGGCGGTGCCGGGTTCGATGGGCACGGGTCGTCTCGGTGGGCGCCGGCCGCGTGGCGGGCGATCAGCAGCATGCGGTCGCCCGCGCGGACCGGGCAGCCGCCCACCTCGGCGTCGGCTGCGGCCACGCGGGGGAGCAGCGGGGTGGGCGCGGTGACCCGCAGCAACTCGTCTGCCAGGGCGGGCGAGGAGGCGTGCTCCCAGAGGCCGGCGTCGCAGGCCCACGCCACGGCTCGGGGGATCGCCGCGACCGTGGTGTTGACGGCGGCGACGGCCAGCATCGCCGCCAGGCCGGCCTCGTCCCGCCGGGCCGGGGCGACCAGGTCGAGCAGCCGGGCGGCGTGGGCCTCGGCGGACCTGGTGGCGCGCCGACGGCCCGGGCCGGGCAGATGGGCTCGCGCCGCGGCGGCCGCGGCCTCCTGGGCGGCCGATGCCAGGTCGAGCGGGTCGACGCCGAGGTCCAGGAGGGCCGCGGCGGTCGTCCCGGCGATCTCGGCCGCGAGCGGAACCACGTCGAGACGCCCGCCGGCGGCCAGCGCCGGCAGACGAGCGTCGAGCAGGGCCGTCCAGACCGGGCGGAGCCGGGCCACGCCGGCCGCGCCGAGCAGGTCGGCGGTGTCGCGGCGGGTGTCCCGGTGGTCCTCGCCGTGCTGGTCGAAGAGCGCCCCGCGCCCGGCCAGCTCGCCGGCGGCCCCGCCGGTGGTGCCCTCGGCCGTGCGGTCGAGCGGCACCCTGGTCAGCGCGGTGCGGTAGGCCTCGCGGTCGTGCACCAGCACGGTGCTTCCGATGCGCAGGGCCCGCCGGTGCCGCGTCGCGGCGAGCAGCGCGAAAAGAACGGGGTGGCTGCGCAGATAGACCCGCCGGTCCCGCCCCCGCGCGCTCATCGGCGCCCCACGGAGAAGGGACGGCCCGCGAGGTAGCGCCACCCCGCGGCGGGACGCTGGCTCGCGAGGAAAGCGCGACCCGCGGCGCAGGTGCGGGCCGCCGAGGGGAGAAGGGCGCTCATCGGCGGGCCGCCAAAGCCGCCGTGGCCCGCCGGTCGGGCTTGCGGGAGCGGCCGGCCAGCGGTATCCGGTCGAAGACGACCTCGTCGGGGCGGGCCGAGCCCATGCGGGCGAGCGGTTCGCGCAGGGCGGCGCGCACCTCCCGTTCGGTGGCGCCGTCCGCCTTCTGCACGACGGCGACCACGCGTTCGTCGCCGTCGCCGGCCGGGACGCCGACCAGCAGGGCCAGCTCCACGCCGGGCACGTGCAGGGAAGGCTCGTAGAGGCCCGGATAGATGTTCTCGGCCCGGCGCAGGATCATGTCCTTCGCCCGGCCGCCCAGGACCACGGAACGGTCGTCGAGGACGCGGCCGATGTCGCCGGTCGCCACCCACTCGAAGGGCTCCTCGCCGAGATACCGATCCGCCGCCGTCGGCCCACCAAGCAGCAGCTCGCCAGAAGCGGCGGCAGCGGCGGCGCCGGCCACGGCGGAGGCGTCGGGGGAGACGCGGGCGGTCACGCCGGGAAGGAGACGGCCCACCAGGTCGCCCTCCCCGGTGAAGGCGGACTTCTCCGACTCCTCGACGGCCGCGGCGGGGAAGACCTCGGTCAGCGCGTAGACCCCCCAAGCCTCGGACGCCCCCGACCGCCGGACCGAGCGGAGCAGGGCGGCGCTCACGGGCGCCGAGCCGCTGTAGACGCGACCGGTGAAGCGAGTGCCCGCCGCGAGAGCGTTCCGTACCTGGGGTGGGGTCAGATAGGTGGCCTGCGGCCGCAACTCGCGGAGCTGGCGGGCCAGAGAGCGGCGCGACGGGAAGGCCACCGGCGCCCCGCTCGCCAGCGACGGCAGCAGCACGAAGAACGTGCCTCCCACGACCGGCACGTCCGGTTCGGGGCGGACGAGGTCGCGTACCGCCGTCATGCCCGCCGAGATGGAGCGACGGGTGTGCACCACGGCGCGCGGGCGGGTGGTCGTGCCCGAGGTGAAGACGATCACCGAGTCGCCCTCACCCTCGTACGGCCGGGGGAGACGGCCCGGAAGGGGACGCAGAGCCGGCGGCGAACCCGGAAGCCGTCGCCCGATGGTCCTGACCGGCGCGATGGCGCCGAGCTCCGGCAGCGCGAGGTGGGCACGGCGGGCGAGGCGCGCGGCCCATCCGGCCACCGCCTGCGCCGCGGCGTCGGCCAGCACCAGACGCGGCGCCGCGAGGGCCAGCCGGGCGCGCAGCACGTCGGGACCGGCGGTGGGGTCCAGCACGGCGACGCGCAGGCCCAGGTGGTACGCGGCCAGCAGCGTCGCCAGCGAGCGCGGCCCCGGGCGTACCGCCAGGGCGATGGTGTCCCCGGGATCCAGATGGGCCAGGGCGACGGCGTAACCGCGGACCAGCTCGGCCAGCTCGCCGCGGGTGGCGCCCGGAAGGGCCGGACGGGGGTCGCCGGGACGCAGGCCGTCGATGAGTTCGGTGAGCATCAGCGCGGGTCCGCCGTTCGCGGGCCGCTGCCGCGGTCGAGGTACCACTTGGCCGTGCCGACGACCCCGTAGGCACGGATGCGCCGCGTCGAGTTGGCCACCACCATGTCGCGGCTGTGCACGATGTCGGCCGTCGTGCGGCGTACCCGGTTGAGGAAGGTCCGATCGGTGGGTGAGGGGCGCCGCGGCATCCCTCCGCAGGCGAGATAGAGCTCCGCGGTGATGGCCATGTTGTTGCCGGCGTGCATGCGGTACGGGGCCTTGAACTCCGCCGTGCGATGCGCGGGACGCACGCGGCCGAACGCCGCGGCCAGCACCACGAGCAGCCGGAAGAAACCGCGGCCGACCGGGCCGTGCTCGTCGGCGCGCGCGGTGATCTTGCCGCAGGCCATGGCGCCGCCGGAGGCCAGCGCGGCCCGGGCGGCGGCGACCCAGCCGGGAGCGGGCAGGCAGTCCGCGTCCGTACGGGCCAGATGCACCGCTCCCGCGGCGATGGCGTGCCGGAAGCCGGTGTCGACCGCGCAGCCGACGCCCTTGTCCGTCTCGACGAGCAGCTCGACGGGGAACGGCGCCTCGAAGCGGCGTACTACCTCGGCGGTGCCGTCCGTCGAGTTGTTGTCCACGACCAGCAGCGTGAAGTCGGTGTCGGTCTGCGCCGCCAGCGCCGCCAGGGTCGCGGAGATGCGAGCCTGTTCGTTGTACGCGGGCACGACCACCCAGAGCGGCGCCGTCACGACACCTCCCAGACCATGGTCATCAGGCTGACGCCGCCGCCGAGGCCGACCAGCAGCACGCGGTCGCCCGGCCGCAGATCCGGGTGTACGCGGGCGAGCTGGACCCCCAGCGTCGCGGAGGCCATGTTGCCGAGCTCGTCGACGGTGATCTCCAGCTTGTCGCGGGGCACGCCGGCCACCTCCACGAAGCGGTTCAGGTAGGGCACCGTGACCTGGTGCACGAGCACCCGGGCGAAGCCGTCCCAGCTGCCGCCGAAGCGGCCGAGGACGCGGGTGAGCAGCCCCGGGCCGATGCTCTCGAAGACGCCGCGCAGCCGGTGGCCGTCGCCGCTGAAATAGGTGTGCTCGTCGCCGCGCGGATGCCGGGAGCCGCCGCCGAAGATGCCGCCGACGCCCCAGTGCTCGGAGTGGGTCTCGGCGTCCACATCGAGGATGCCGCCCGCGGTCACCGGCTCGACCAGCGCGGCGGCCCCCGCGTCGCCGAAGGTGTAGCCGGCCAGCGCCGTCCGCGCCTGGGCGAGGCTCGTCAGCTCGGGCCGCATCGCCCGGGTCGGCGTCTCGCCGGTGACGACCAGCGCGGTCCGGGCCCGCCCGGCCAGGATCATCGACCGGGCCAGGTCGATGCCGTTGAGGAAGCTGTTGCAGGCGTTCGTGACGTCCAGCGCGTGCGCCCGGCCGCCGAGCGCGGCCTGCACCACGTGGGCGGTCGCCGGCTCGGCCATGTCCCGGGTGGCGCTGGCGAAGAGCAACAGGTCGACGTCGAGCGGGTCGCGGCCGGTGTCGGCCAGGACCTTGGTCGCGGCGTCGATCGCCAGGTCGGAGGCGTACTCGTCGTCGGCCGCGATCCGCCGCCGGGCGATGCCGGTGGCCTGCTCGAACATCCGCGGCGGCAAGCCCGGCGCGACCCGGCGCTGGAGCTCCGCGGTGGTGACCTCGCGCGCCGGCAGGGCGTACGCGATCCCGGTGATACCCACATTCATGGGCGACAGCCTGCCGTACGCGAGCGAGATGGTCTTGAGCACGAGTACTTATAAGCTTCCGGCCATGGAGAGCATCGTCGACGTGGTCGTGTTGGTGGCGATCTCGGTGTTCGGCGCCGCTCTGGCCCGCCGCCTGGGTTTCGTCGCGCCCCTCGTGCTGCTGGTGGCCGGTCTCGCGCTGTCGTACGTCCCGGGGTTTCCCGAGGCCCACCTCGAGCCCGAGCTGGTGCTGATCGGCATCCTGCCGCCGCTGCTCTACGTGGCCGCGCTGGAGACGTCGGTGCCCGCGTTCCGCCGGGCGCTGCGACCCATCCTGCTGCTCGCCGTCGGCCTGGTGCTGGTCACCGCGTTCGCCGTCGGCACCGCCGTTCACCTGCTCCTTCCCGATGTCCCGTACGCGGCGTGCGTGGCACTCGGCGCGGTCGTCGCCCCGCCCGACGCGGTCTCGGCGACCGCCATCGCGCGCCGGGTCGGCCTGCCCCGCCGGGTCGTCACGATCCTCGAGGGCGAGAGCCTGCTCAACGACGCGACCGCCCTGGTGCTGGTGCGCATCTCGGTCGGCGCCCTCGCCGGCGCCGCGGTCGGCTTCTGGCCCATCGCCGGCGAGGTGGCGCTCAAGGCCGGCGGTGGCGTGCTGATCGGCTTCGTGGCGGCGTTCCTCGCGGCCAAGCTCCACCGCAAGATCGAGGATCCGCTGCTCGACGACGCCGTGTCCTTGCTCACGCCGTTCGTCGTGGTGATCATCGCGGAGGAGGTGCACAGCTCCAGCGTCGTGGCCGTCGTGATCGCCGGCCTCTACCTCGGCCACCGCCGGCCCTACCTGCTGTCGGCCACCTCGCGGCTCCAGATGGACGCCATCTGGCGCATGATCAGCTTCCTGCTGGAGGGCGTGGTCTTCCTGATGGTCGGCCTCCAGCTGCGCAGCATCGGCGAGAGCATCGAGACCCCCGTCGGCACCACCATCCAGGTCAGCGTCACCGTCGTCCTGGTGGTGATCCTGACGCGGTTCGTGTGGATGTACCCGGCCACCTATCTGGCCCGGCTGCTGCCGCGGGTGCGCAACCGCGTGGAACGCACGCCGATCTCGGTGCCGACGGTCATCTCGTGGGCGGGCATGCGCGGCGTGGTGACGCTGGCCGCCGCCCAGACGCTGCCGCTGCCCGGCGAGGACGGGGTGCCCGAGTATCCTCGTGACCTGTTCATCTTCGTCGCCTTCGTGGTGATCGTGGTCACGCTGCTGCTCCAGGGCACCACGCTGCCGTGGCTGGCCCGGGTGCTCGACGTCCGCGAGGACACCACGACCGAGGACGCGCTCGCCGAGGCCGGCGTGCAACACCAGGCCAGCCGCGCCGCGCTGGAAGCGCTGGAGAAGAACGCCGACGGCGCACCCGCCTCGGTGGTGGAGCGGCTGCGCGCCCTGGTCGACAGCCGGTCCAACAACGCGTGGGAACGCCTCGGCGATCAGCAGCGGGAGACCCCGTCCGCGGCGTACGGTCGGCTGCGGCGCGAGATGATCAGTGCGGAGCGGCACGTCTTCAAGGTGGCCCGCAACGAGGGCCGCATCCCCGAGGAGGTGCTGACCCGCGCCCAGCGCGACCTCGACCTGGAAGAGTCCCAGCTGCTACGGAGTGACGATTGACCTGCCTGCACCTCAAGGAGTCCGGTGACCCGGCGCCGCAGTCGGCGTACGAGGACGGCTGCCCCGAGTGCGTGGCCGCCGGCCACCACGACTGGGTCCACCTGCGTCTCTGCCTGACCTGCGGAAAGGTGGCCTGCTGCGACTCCTCACCGCGGCGGCACATGTCCGCGCACCATCAGGAGTCCGGCCACCCGGTGATGCGCTCGTTCGAGCCGGGCGAAAATTGGAAGTGGTGCTTCGACGACGAGCTTCTAGGCTATTGACGTGCGCATCCTCTTCGTCGGAGCCGGCGCGACCGGCGGCTACTTCGGCGGGCGTCTCGCGGCGGCCGGCCGGGACGTCACGTTCCTGGTCCGGCCGGCGCGAGCCGCGTCGCTGGCCTCCCGCGGCCTCCGCCTGACCGGCCCCGACGGCACGACGTCGGTGCGCCCGCGCACGGTGACCGCCGGGCAGATCGACGGCCCGTACGACGTCGTGGTCATCGCCGTGAAGAGCTACGGCCTCGAACAGGCGATGATCGACCTGGCGCCGGCCGTCGGCCCGTCCACGGTCGTGATCCCCCTGCTGAACGGCATGCGCCACGTCGACGAGCTGGTCGGCGCCTTCGGCCCGTCCCGCGCCTGGGGCGGCGTCTGCATGATCCACGCCAGCCTCGACGAGCACGGCGACGTGGTCCAGATGACCGGCCTGCACCGCATCAGCTTCGGCCGCCTCGACGGCTCCGACGTCCCCGCCCCGATCGTCGAGGCCTTCGACGGCGCCGGCTTCGACGCCTTCGCCTCCCCCACGATCGTGCAGGACATGTGGGAGAAATGGGTCTTCCTGGCCAGCCTCGGCGCGGCCACCACCCTGATGCGAGCCACGGTCGGCGACATCAACCGGGCCCCGGGCGGCAACGCCTTCGGCGCCCGCATCGCCGCCGAGGCCATGGCCATCGCCACGGCGGCCGGCCACACCCCACGCCCGGCGGCGGTGTCGGTGCTCCAGAACGGCCTGTCCACCGACCAGCCCATGACCTCGTCGATGTACCGCGACATGATGGCCGGCCTCCCGGTCGAGGCGGAAGCCATCCTCGGCGACTTCGTGGCCGAGGCCGACAAGCACGGGGTGCCGGTCCCGGCACTGGCGGCGGCCTACACCAACCTGGCCATCTACTCGGCCAAGCGCGGCGGTTAGGGGCTCCTGCCGGCTGATCGCTTTCGCAGGCCGGGCCCTTCCGCTTCCCCGACCCTTCTGCCTCTCCGGCCCCTCGCCTTCCCGACCCTTCTGCCTCCCCGGCCCCTCGCCTCCCCGGCCCCTCGCCTCCCCGGCCCCTCGCCTCCCCGGCCCTTCTGCCTTCTCGGTTCTTCCGTCGGTCGGGCTCTTGTGCCTTTTCGGTTCTTCCGTCGGTCGGGCTCTTGTGCCTTCTCGGCTCTTCCGTCGGTCGGGCTCTTTGTCTCCTCGGCCCTTCCGCCGGTTCGGCCTTCGCTCGTTCGACCCCTTTGCCGGCCCGGCGCGCATGACGAGTTGTCCCGGCGCGGGGAATCATTCTCGCGCCACGGATGATTGTCTCGCGGCGTCTATCTCGAATCCTGGAGAAATTCTTTGGTCTGGCATGATCGATTACTGGTATTTGATCTGCGCGGCACGGGATAATGGTTCAGGTTGCAGCTCGAATTGTGCACCCGTCGGGAGCGGGGAGGGCGGCGCTGAGTCGGAACGACGACTCTTCCTGTGCCGAGTGACCGGTGACCTTGGGCGCGGTGCGTTGCGGTGCCGGGCGGTGCGTTGCGGTGCCGGGCGGTGCGTTGCGGTGCCGGGCGGTGCGCTGCGGTGCCGGGCGGTG
>NZ_BOMI01000084.1 GCF_016862115.1 Paractinoplanes deccanensis | reverse complement strand
CCGGGCGGTGCGCTGCGGTGCCGGGCGGTGCGCTGCGGTGCCGGGCGGTGCGCTGCGGTGCCGGGCGGTGCGCTGCGGTGCCGGGCGGTCGGGAGCCGTCGCCGGGTCGGTAAGTCACGGGCAGATTGAGGCCGGATGCTGACCCGAGCCGGGTCGAACCGGCGGTGCGAAGATGGCGCCAGTTCGGGGTGAAAGACGGTGCCGGTTCGGGGTGAAAGACGGTGACGGTTCGGGGTGAAAGGCGGTGCCGGTTCGGGGTGAAAGGCGGTGAAAGTGAATCGGTGTGCAGACAATTGCCGCCGGAAAGCAAAAGGCAACGTGCATTTGTCGATACCGTAGGCCGGGCTGAGGCCACGACCACGGAATCGCCGGCCGAGGAAGGCGGTGAAACGTCCGAAATCGCGGAATGGTATTCGCGGTCACGAGGTCAAGCGCGCCGTCCGTGGGCGTGATGGTGTGTTTCCGGCAGGGGGCGCCGCTCACCGGACGGGGTCGGTGAGCGGCGGCTCGGCCGGCTCAGTCGGGGAGGGCTGACGGGGTCAGGCGGGCCAGGACGTTCTCGGCCTCTCGGGTCACGCGGCCGGCGTCGTGGGTGCGGGCCCGGTCGTAGGTGTCGACGGTTGCCGCGGCGATGCCGGGCCAGGCGAAGTCGTCGCGGACTCGGCGGCGGGCTCGGCGGGCCAGGCGCCTTGCCAGGTCGCGGTCGCGGAGGACCTTGTCGACCGCTTCGGTGAGGGCGTGGGGGTCGGCGGGGGTGAACTTCACGCCCGTCTCGCCGTCGTCGACGATTTCGGCGAGGCCTCCTGTGTCGGCTACCGCGATGGGGGTGCCGGCCGCCGCCGCCTCCAGGGCGACCATGCCGAAGGGCTCGTAGATGCTCGGGACCACGTAGCAGTCCGAGGCGCCCATCAGGGCCGTCAAGTGGTGGCCGGTCAGGAAGCCCGCGAACGTCACGCCCTCGGTGGCCAGCGCCTCCAGGTCGGCGCGGTAGGGGCCGTCGCCCGCTATGACCACCCGCAGGCCGGGGTGGCGTTCGCGCAGGGACGGGACCGCGGCCAGCAGGTGCTGCACACCTTTCTCGTACACCAGCCGGCCCGCGAAGCTCACCAGCGGGCCGGACGGGCCCGCGTAGCGGCGGCGGGCCGCGGCCACCGCCCGCGGGCGGGCGTACCAGCGCAGCTCGTCGACGCCGTTGTAGACGACGTCGATGCGGTCGGACGGCACGGCGAACAGGCGCGAGACCTCGGCCCGCATGTAGTCGGAGCAGACGATCGTGCGGACCGCCTCCTGGGACAGCCAGCGCTCGATGTCGTCGATCGTGCGGTTGTGCGCGTGCGGCAGCCAGCCCTGGTGACGGCCCGACTCGGTGGCGTGGATGGTCGCCACCAGCGGGATGTCCAGGTGGTCGCGGACGGTCACCGCGGCGTGCGCCACCAGCCAGTCGTGCGCGTGCACCACGTCGTAGGAACCGGTGCGCGCCGCCCGCAGCGCCGCCCGGGTCAGGGTGTGGTTGAACGCCATCGCCCAGGCCAGCATGTCGCCGTCGCGCACCTCGAAGCGGGGCGCGTCGTCGGGGGCGCGGATGATCCGTACGCCCTCCGCGTACTCCTCCCGGAGCGTGCCCGGCGTGTGCCGGGTGACCACCGTGACCTCGTGGCCGGCCGCCGCCAGGGTGGTGGCGAGCGCGTGCACGTGCCGTCCCAGGCCGCCCACCAGCAGCGGCGGGTATTCCCAGGAGAGCATCAGGATGCTGGTCATGGTTCGTACCTCTGTTCGGCGCGGAGGAGCTCGGCCACGGATCGGGCGGAGAACGGGCTGCCCGTGGCCCGGTGCGGTGGGTCGCCGTCGGCGGTCTCGCTCACCGAACCGGCGCCCCACTCGGTGAGGTGGGCGCGCAGGCCGGTGAGCAGGCCGTCGGTGGGCAGGCCCGCGGCGGCGCACGCGTCGGCGTACGGCCCGATCAGCCACGGCCAGACGGTGCCCTGGTGGTAGGCGATGTCGCGCTCGTCGCGGTCGCCGCGGTGGGTGCCCTGGTAGCCGTATTCGGTCGGCGCGAGCGTGCGCAGCCCCAGCGGCGTGAGCAGGGACGCGCCGATGTGCCGCAGCGCCTCCAGGGCGGGCAGCCCGCGCATCGGCGCGTGCGGCAGCGACCAGGCGAGCAGCTGGTTGGGCCGCAGGGTCGGGTCGTCGTGGTGGCTGCCGGCGCCTAGGGGGTACGCGGACGGCGGGCCCTCGATCACGTCGTACAGCCAGCCCTCCGGTGCCGGGAAGCGGGCCAGGAACGACTCCCGGGCACGGGCGTGCCGGTCCCGCAGCGAGGAGTCGTCGAGGCCCGCCTCGACGTGCAGGCCGGCCATGGCCGCGAGCGCGTTCACCCAGAGCGCGTTGATCTCCACGGGCTTGCCGATGCGCGGGGTGACCGGGCCGTCCTCGGTGAAGCCGTTCATCCAGCTGCCGGCGTGCCCGAGCCGCAGCAGCCCGTCGCCGGGGTCGAGGTCGAGCGGGCCGCCCCCGCCGAGGCGCTGGGCCAGCAGGCGGCCGAGGGGTTCGATCAGCTCGGCGGCGAGGTCGCTGTCGCCGGTGCGGCGCACGTGCCGGTCGACGGCGTGCACGAGCCAGAGCGGCGCGTCCGGCGAGTCCCGCGGCGCCCACGGCCCGTCCGGTTCGGCCCACACCCCCGAGGCCTTGGCCGTACGGGCGAGCAGCAACTCCCGGCCCTCGTCGGCGCGGCCGGTGTCGAGGAACAGCCCCTCGTACGCGGTCATCGTGTCGCCGAGGTAGCTGCCGAACCACGGATAGCCGGCCACCACGTCGGGCCCGTCGGGCGTCCGGACGACGAACTGGTCGGCGGCGAGCAGCAGCGTCTCGTCCGCCTTGGCCCTCGTCACCAGCTCCCGAGCGCGGGCCCGCGCGTCGAGCACCACCGCGGAGGCCGGCGGCGGCCGCAGGCCCAGGTCGCCGGCCCAGGCCGAGATCTCCATGCTCTCGCCGGGGTTCAGCCGCTGGAAGTACGTGCCCACGTGCCACAGGTCCTCGACGGCGGGCAGGCCGCGGGCGGCCTCCTCGCGCGCGTAAGCCCCGAGGTGCCATTCGCCGCCGGGTTGCCAGCCGGGACCGGCGATCCGGTACGCCCGCTCGACGATCACGCCGTCGGCGGTCTGCTCGGTGCGCAGCGCGGGCCCCGCGGCGTGCCGTTCGCCGTGCGCGTCGCGCCACGTGCACATCGCCGCGACCGCCAGCCCGACCGGCCCTGAGGCGGAGATCACACGATGGGTCACGCCCACCGAGGGGTGCCCGTGCCGCATCGCCAGCTCGCGCTCGATCACCACGTCGCCGATCCGCCACCGCCACCTCGGCACGCCATCCAGCAGGGCGAACGTCTCCAGGTAGAGGTCGCCGTGGGGCGCGACGGCGCCGGACGCCCATTCGTGGGTGTGCAGCGCGACCTTGGCGCCCGACGGCAGCGTGACGGTGAGGTCGAGAGAGGCCAGAGCGGTGTGCCGGGTGGCGGTGCCGGGGTCGGTCACGGTGAGAATCGAGTGGTAACGGCGGGTGCGCAGGCCCGGAACGGTGCCGGTGGCGAACCCACCCGTGCCGTCCGTGACGAGCCACTCCCGGGTGGAGGAACCGCAGCCGTGCGGTCCGAAAATGATCGGCACGCCGCATCTATGCTCAGTTTCGCCGACGGCAAACCCTCCGGCGCGTACCTATCCGGCGGGTAACCGGGCCGTCGCGCAGACGCCATGTCGGCCATCGGCGAGAATGGCGCTGACGTGACCTCAGATGATTACGTCTCCGGATATCGGGGCAAACAGGCCCCGCCGCCGGGGCCATCAGCTGTGGTCGCAGCGCACCGACGGTCGAGGGGTGGGAGCACGAAATGCAGGTTTGGCCTGGTCACCGGTACCCGCTGGGTGCCACGTACGACGGGACGGGCACGAACTTCGCGATCTTCGCCGAGGGGGCCGAGGCGGTCGAGCTGTGTCTGTTCGACCCGTCCGGGAACGAGCGCAAGGTCCAGCTGCACGAGCAGGACGCGTTCGTCTGGCACGCGTACCTTCCGGGCGTCGAGCCCGGTCAGCGGTACGGCTACCGCATGTACGGACCGTACGACCCGTCGCGCGGCCTGCGGTACAACCCGCACAAGCTGCTGCTCGACCCGTACGCGCGGGCCGTGGACGCGGACATCGAGTGGCACCCGTCGCTCTACGCGTACGACTTCGAGAACCCCGACCAGATGTCGGACCTCGACTCCGCGCCGTACATGTCCAAGGGCGTCGTGGTGAACCCGTACTTCGACTGGGGCAACGACCGCCGCCCGGACATCCCGTACCACCACTCGGTGATCTACGAGACCCACGTCAAGGGCCTCACCGAGCGGCATCCCGAGGTGCCCAAGGACATGCGCGGCAGCTACTCCGCGATCGGGCACCCGGCGATCATCGAGCACCTCAAGAGCCTGGGCGTGACGGCCGTCGAGCTCATGCCGGTGCACCAGTTCGTGCACGACAACCGGCTGGACGACCTGGGCCTGCGCAACTACTGGGGCTACAACACGCTCGGCTTCTTCGCGCCGTACCACGGCTATTCGTCGACCGGCACCCTCGGCCAGCAGACGCAGGAGTTCCGGGGGATGGTCAAGGCCCTGCACAAGGCGGGCATGGAGGTGATCCTCGACGTCGTCTACAACCACACTGCCGAGGGCAACCACCTGGGGCCGACGCTGTCGCTCAAGGGCATCGACAACCGTACCTATTACCGGCTGGTGGACGATCAGCCGCAGTTCTACATGGATTACACCGGCACGGGTAACAGCCTCAACGTGCGCAGTCCGCAGAGCCTCCAGCTGATCATGGATTCGCTGCGCTACTGGGTGACCGAGATGCACGTCGACGGCTTCCGCTTCGACCTCGCGTCGACGCTGGCCCGCGAGTTCTACGACGTCGACCGGCTCTCCACCTTCTTCGAGGTCGTGCAGCAGGACCCGGTGGTGGGCCAGGTGAAGCTGATCGCCGAGCCGTGGGACGTCGGCCCGGGCGGCTACCAGGTCGGCAACTTCCCGCCGAACTGGACGGAGTGGAACGGCAAGTACCGCGACACGGTCCGCGACTTCTGGCGCGGTGAGCCGGCCACGCTGGCCGAGTTCGCGTCCCGCATCACCGGCTCGGCCGACCTCTACCAGGACGACGGCCGCAAGCCCTTCCACTCGATCAACTTCGTCACCGCGCACGACGGCTTCACGCTCAACGACCTGGTCTCGTACAACGACAAGCACAACGAGGCGAACGGTGAGGAGAACCGCGACGGCGAGAGCCACAACCGGTCGTGGAACTGCGGCGTCGAGGGGCCGACCGACGACAAGGCAGTGCTGTCGCTGCGGGCCAAGCAGCGGCGCAACTTCCTGGCCACGCTGATGCTCAGCCAGGGCGTGCCGATGATCTCGCACGGCGACGAGCTGGGCCGGACCCAGCAGGGCAACAACAACGCGTACTGCCAGGACAACGAGCTCTCCTGGATCGACTGGGCGAACGCCGACGAGCAGCTGCTCGAGTTCACCCGCAAGCTCACCGCCTTCCGCCACCGGCACCAGGTGTTCCAGCGCCGCCGCTTCTTCACCGGCCTGCCGGTGACCGCGCGCGGCGGCGGCGATCCGCTGCCCGACCTGGAGTGGTTCACCCCGGACGGCCGGCAGATGGCCGGCGACGACTGGGGCAACGACTTCGGCCGGGCGGTGGCGCTGTTCGTCAACGGCGAGGGCATCCGCGAGCGTGGCCAGTACGGCCAGCGGCACGTGGACAGCTCGTTCCTGCTCTTCTTCAACGCGCACGACGCGCCCATCGAGTTCGCCACTCCGCCGGCTGAGTACGGCGAGAAGTGGGAAAAGGTCATCGAGACGGCCGAGCCGTCCCCGGATCGCCCGTCGGTCGTCGAGGCCGGCAGCAAGATCTGGGTGCCCGACAGGTCCCTCATCGTGCTGGACAGGACGGTCTAAATTGCCCCCTTCCGGAACCTACCGAGTCCAGGTCCGCCCAGAGTTCCCGCTGGCCGCGACCGCCGAGCTAGCCGACTATCTCGCCGATCTCGGCGTGTCACACCTCTACACCGCTCCGCTGCTGACCTCGACTCCCGGTTCCGAACACGGCTACGACGTGGTCGACCACTCCCAGGTGAATCCGGCGCTCGGCGGCTGGGACGGACTGCGAAACCTGTCCCAGGCTCTGAAGAACGCCGGCCTCGGCCTCGTGGTCGACATCGTGCCCAACCACGCCGGGGTGGCCGTGCCGCACGCCAACCCCACGTGGTGGGACGTCCTGCTGCGCGGGCGCGAGTCCGAGTTCGCCGACTTCTACGACATCGACTGGTCGCGCGGGCGGCTGCTGATCCCCGTGCTCGCGGACGACCCCCACGCGCTCGACGAGCTGCGGGTCGAGGACGGCGAGCTGCGCTACTACGACAAGCGCTTCCCGATCGCCGAGGGCACGGGCGAGGGCACCCCGCGCGAGGTGCACGACCGCCAGCACTACGAGCTGGTCAACTGGACCCGCGGCGACGCCGAGCTCAACTACCGCCGGTTCTTCGCCATCGTCGACCTGGCCGGCCTGCGGGTCGAGGACCCGCGCGTCTTCGAGGCCACCCACGCCGAGATCCTGCGCTGGCACCGCGAGGGCATCGTCGACGGCATCCGGGTCGACCACCCCGACGGCCTGCGCGACCCGGGGGAGTACCTCGAGCGCCTGCACGAGGCCGCCCCCGGCGCCTGGCTCGTGGTCGAGAAGATCCTCGAACCCGGCGAGGAGCTGCCCGAGTGGCCGGTCGACGGCACCACCGGGTACGACGCGCTCGCCGAGGTCGGCGGGGTCTTCGTCGACACCGGCACCGAGGCGTTCTTCGACACCCTCGACCACCACCTGACCGGCAGCGAGACGTCGTGGCAGGACATGGTGCACGAGACCAAGCACAAGGTCGCCACCACGCTGCTCGCCGCCGAGCTGGCCCGCATGGCCCGGCTCGTCCCCGAGATCGAGGCCGCGCCGCGGGCCCTCGCCGAGCTCGCCGCCTGCTTCCCCGTCTATCGTTCCTACCTGCCGTACGGGTCGCGGCACCTCGCCAAGGCGCGCGCCGAGGCGGGCCGGCGGCGCCCCCAGCTCATCCCGGTGCTCGACCAGCTCACCGCGCGGCTGCGCAACCCGTCCGACGAGCTCGCCGTCCGGTTCCAGCAGTTCACCGGCGCGGTCATGGCCAAGGGCGTCGAGGACACCGCGTTCTACCGCTGGACCCGGTTCACCGCGCGCAACGAGGTCGGCAACGACCCGGCGAAGTTCGGCGTCAGCCCCGACGAGTTCCACGAGGCGAGCGACGAGCGCCGCCGCGCCTGGCCGGCGTCGATGACCACGCTGTCCACCCATGACACCAAGCGCAGCGAGGACGTGCGGGCCCGCCTGGCCGTGCTCTCCGAGGTGCCGGGGGACTGGACCGAGGTGGTCCGCCGCTGGGTCCGGGTCGCCCCGCTCGCCGATCCCGCCCTGGCCCATCTCGTCTGGCAGGCCGCGGTGGGTGCGTGGCCGATCTCGCGGGAGCGCTTGCAGGCGTACGCCCTGAAGGCGGCCCGCGAGGCCGCGACGGGCACGACGTGGCAGCACCCCGACGAGGCCTTCGAGGCGCAGCTGCGCGAGATGGTCGACAAGATGTACGACGACCCGGCGCTGCACCGCGAGATCACCGACTTCGCCGCGTCGATCACGCCGCCCGGCTGGTCCAACGCGCTCGGCCAGAAGCTGGTGCAGCTCACCATGCCGGGCGTGCCCGACGTCTACCAGGGCACCGAGCTGTGGGACCACTCGCTGGTCGACCCGGACAACCGCCGCCCGGTCGACTTCGCCCGGCGGCGCGAGCTGCTCGCGCGCATCGACGACGGATGGCTGCCGCCGGTCGACGAGACGGGCGCGGCGAAGCTGCTGGTCACCAGCCGCACGCTGCGGTTGCGCCGGCAGCGGCCGGAGCTGTTCGCCGGCTACCGGCCGGCCTTCGCCGAGGGGCGGGTCGGCGAGCACGCCCTCGCCTTCGACCGCGGCGGCGTGGTGACCGTCGCCACCCGGCTGCCCGTGGGGTTGTCACGTCACGGCGGCTGGGGTGACACCACCTTGTCACTCGATGGTCACAGCTGGCTGGAAGTATTCACGAACACGAGCTACGGCGGGAACAAGCTGTCGGTTGCCGAGCTGCTGCGTACCTATCCCGTCGCTTTGCTGGTGAAAGAGTCATGACGCTGTTCGAGGTGTGGGCACCGGAGAAGACTGTCCGGCTGCGTATCGGTGAGGACGTTCTCGACATGGAGCGCGGCGACGACGGGTGGTGGCGCCTCGACGTGCCCTCCGCCGGGCCGGGCACCGACTACGCGTACGTGCTGCCCGGCGCGGACAATCCGCTGCCCGACCCGCGCTCGGCGTGGCAGCCCCACGGCGTGCACGCGGCCAGCCGGGTCTACGACCACGGGGCCTTCTCGTGGACCGACCAGGCGTGGACGGGTCGCCAGCTGCCCGGCTCGATCCTCTACGAGCTGCACGTCGGCACGTTCACGCCGCAGGGCACCTTCGACGCGGCGATCGAGCGGCTCGACCACCTCGTCGAGCTCGGCGTCGACATGGTCGAGCTGCTGCCGGTCAACTCGTTCAACGGCGAGTACAACTGGGGCTACGACGGCGTCTGCTGGTACGCGCCGCACGAGGTCTACGGCGGCCCCGACGGGCTCAAGCGCTTCGTCGACGCGGCGCACCACCGCGGGCTCGGCGTGGTCCTCGACGTGGTCTACAACCACTTCGGCCCCTCCGGGGCGTACGCGCCGATGTTCGCGCCCTACCTCAGCACCTCGGGCTCCAACCCGTGGGGCGCCTCGGTCAACCTCGACGGGCCGCACGCCGACGAGGTGCGCGAGTACATCGTCGACAGCGCCCTGATGTGGCTGCGCGACTACCACGTCGACGCGCTGCGGCTCGACGCCGTGCACGCGCTCGTCGACCACTCCGCGATCAACCTGCTGGAGCAGCTGGCGGTCGAGGTCGAGTCGCTCTCGACCCACCTCAACAGGCCGCTGTCGCTGATCGCCGAGTCCGACCTCAACGACGCCAAGCTGATCACGCCGCGCGAGGCCGGCGGCTTCGGCCTGCAGGGCCAGTGGGCCGACGACGTGCACCACGCGCTGCACACACTGCTCACCGGCGAGCGGCAGGGCTACTACGCCGACTTCGGCTCGCTCGACTGCCTCCAGACCGTGCTCGAAGGGGCGTTCTTCCACGCCAACACGTGGTCGAGCTTCCGGCAGCGCCACCATGGGCGCCCGGTCAACCGGGCCCTGATCCCGGGGCACCGCTTCGTCACGTACCTGCAAAATCACGACCAGATCGGCAACCGGGCGGTCGGCGACCGCATCTCGGCCTCGCTCTCGCCCGGCCTGCTCAAGATCGGCGCGACGCTGCTGCTCACCTCGCCGTTCACCCCGATGCTGTTCATGGGCGAGGAGTGGGCCGCCAGCAGCCCGTGGCAGTTCTTCACCAGCCACCCGGAGCCCGAGCTGGCGGCCGCGGTGCAGACCGGCCGGCGCCGGGAGTTCGCCGCGCACGGCTGGGCCGAGGCGGAGGTGCCCGACCCGCAGGACCCGGCGACGTTCCAGCGGTCCAAGCTCGACTGGGACGAGGTCGGCAAGCCCGGCCACGCCGAGATCCTCGACTACTACCGCAAGCTGATCGCGCTGCGGCGCGGCCGCACCGACCTGTCCGACCCGCGCCTCGACCAGGTGGAGGTCTGGCACGGCGACCACCACCTGGTGATGAAGCGCGGCACCTGCGCGGTCGCGGTGAACCTCGCCCCGGCGCCCCAGACGGTCAGCCTGCGCGACACGCCGCGCAAGGTGCTGCTGGCGTCGTCCGAGGGCGTGGTGCTCCAGCGCGACCGGGTCGAGCTGCCGGCCGAGAGCGCCGTCGTGGTCGCGTTCCGCTGACCTTTTCGGCATCCCGGACGGTCGTGCTCTACGGCTCGTCCGGGAGGCCGAGGCGCCGGAACCTCGGATCCCCGGGGCGGAGCTGACGACCGTCCGGGTGCGCGGAAGCACCGATCAACCGGTCGACGGGACAGCAGCATCCATGGGGGCACGGACGCGATCCGGTTGTCGTCCAGGGCTTCCTTGGCGGCCCGGATTCCCGTGCGGAAGATCGGTAAACAGCGGCACCGCGAATTATCGATGCGAAATCGCGCGCGCCGTCCCGGTGGCCGAGGGAGCCGTCCGGCGCACGCCGCGCCACCACTGGCTCAGCGGGTAGGCGAGGCCGCGGGCGCCGTGGATCGTGCCGGTCGGGTGCAGGTCCTCGGCGGTGTGCCGGATCGGGTCGAACACCACGGAATCGCCCACCTCCGTGCCCATGACGGCCTGTCCGACCGGGTGACCGTCGACGTCGAGCGTGATCGTGTCCCCGGACAGCGTCGCTCCGAGGTAGACCTTGCGGCCGTCGCCGGTGCGGTAGGCGAGGATCGAGCCGTAGAAGGTCTCGTATCCGCGGCGGGGCACCGGCAGATGACGCGTGAAGCGGCCTTTGCCGCAGGTCGAGAGCAACAGGTCGATCGGCTCGTCACCGTGCACCCGCAGGGCGACGCCGCGCACGTCGGGCCGGTCGCCCTCGACACCGAGACCCTTCGAGATCCGCACGGTGACCGGGTGGCGGCCCGGCCGGTCGAGCAGCGCGGCGCCGCAGTCCCCGCCCCAGACGTGGAGCTCGCCCTCGTACACCCGGCCCCGGGGATGCAGGAAGCGCTGGCGCCGCGACTTGACGACGCGGACCCCCAGAGCGGCGACGGCGGCGAGCACCAGCGAGCGGGGGATCCTCATGCCGCCTGCACTACCCCGCGTGGCCCGGGTGAATCACCCGCCAAGATTCCTGCCCGTAGCATTCGTGCGTCACGATGGGGCCGCCATGGATGGGGGAGGTGGCGGATGCCGGAGACGCCGAGCCGGTTCGCGTGGCCGCTGCGCCGGCGGATGCCGCCGGGGCCCGACGGGAGCGCCGAGGACATCGCGGTGCAGGACGTCGCGGAGCGCGAGGCCGCCGATCGGCAGCTGCCGCCGCCCGAGCCCGAACCGCTCGTCGACCCGCCGCCCCGGTTCAACCTGGCGATGTTCCGGCTCGCCGCGCTGGGTCTCGCGCTCGTGCTCGCCGTGGCCCTGGCCATGGTGCGCGTCTTCGTGGGCGGGCCGCCGTCGGTCGCCGAGCTGCGCGCCGAGTCCGGGGTGGACTCCTGGACCGTGCTGCCGATCGGCGTCAAGGACGACCAGCCGGGGGTGGCCCTCCGCGACAAGAACGGCGTCTGGAGCGGCTTCGACATCGACATCGCCTACATGATCGCGGAGGACCTGGGCTTCCGCCGCGACGACGTGCGCTTCTACGGCATGGAGAGCGAGGACCGGCTCCGCATGCAGGCCGTCGACCTGTCCGGCAAACGGGTGCCGGTCAAGATGGTCGTCGCCAGCTTCAGCATCACCGCCGAGCGCGAGGCGGCGCCCGGCGTGACGTTCTCGCAGCCCTATCTGTTCACCGAGCAGTCCGTGCTCACGCTGACCAAGGCAAAGCACCGCCCGGTCTCCACCGTGCGCGACCTCTGGGGCGACCGGGTCTGCTCGCTCTCCACCGCGACGAGCGTCAAGACGTTCGACCCCGCGAAGATCGACGTGATCAGCCGCAACCGCATGCGCGAGTGCATCGCCGACCTGCGCAACGGCGACGTCGACGCGGTCTCCACCGACGCGGCCATCCTCGCCGGCTTCAAGGCCCAGTCCCCCGGCGAGTTCGACCACTGGGACCTCGGCGTGGAGAAGACCGAGGCGTACGGGGTGAACGTCGGCGACAACCTGGCCCTGAAGAAGCTCGTCGACCTGACCCTCTACCGCTCCTACGCCGACCCGGCCGACGACCGGTGGGAGGCCGCCTACCAGCGCAACCTCCAGTCCGAGTCGGCCGCCAACAAGACCACCCCGATCGCCGTCGCCCAGCAGCCCCGGGTCACCCGCCCGCCCATCCGCGAGCTGCCGTGGGAGGACGTCTTCGGATGACCGCCACCTTCGTCCCACGCCGCCGCCGGGCCCAGCTCAACTGGCTGCTCACCGTCCTGCCCGCGTTCCCGCTGGTGCTGCTCGTCCTGCGGTTGTGGTACCTGAGCCGGCAGGACCTGCCGACCATGCTGCTGCTGGTGCAGTACATCAGCCCGCTCGGCATGATCAGCGCCCTGATCATCACGCTGATCTGGACGATCCCCGCGGTCATCCTGGTGCTGCGCCTGCTCGGCGGCATCCTGCTGGTGAGCCGGCCCGACGACACCGGCCGCTCGCTGCTCGCGGTCACCGCGCTGCGCATGCCCGACTGGGTCGTGCTGCTCGCCGCGATGCTGGCCGCCTTCACGTGGCAGCTGCGCCTGCTGCCCACGCTCTGCATGCTGCTCGTCGCGATCCTCGGCCTCACCGCGGCGCAACGCTTCCGCGGCGTGCGCCCGCTGATGCTGTGGATCACCCTGGGCGTGCCGATCCTCGTCGGCGCGATGGTGCTCGCCTTCGTCTGGCCGGGCATCGTCGTGGCGCTGCGCACCGGCGAGATGTCGACGGCGATCCTGCTCGGCGTGCCGCCGCTGCTCGGCCCGCTGCTCACCGGCCCGGTCCCCCCACCGGCGGCGCGGCTCGTCACCCACTGGCCGGCGGTCGGCGCCGCGCTCGTCGCGCCCCTGCTCATCGGCATCGTCTTCCTGCGTGCCCCGGTGCTGCCCAACAGCGCCGTCGAGGTCGGCCCGCCCGGCGGCGAGGCGCACATCGTGCGCGGCCAGCTCATCACCGTCGACGACACCTCCACCACCGTGCTCCGGCCCGGCGGCGAGGTCACGTTCATCCCCAACGACCAGGTGCGCTCCAAGACGCTCTGCCCCGAGCCGGTACGCCCGCCGGAGAGCAGCGTGGCAGTGCGGGGATGGCCCCTCTCCGCATCCGCGCTATCGTGGATCGCCCCCACACGCCGCGTCACGGAAGTAGACCCGAGATGTCTCGGCAGACCCTTGAATCCCAGCTAGGTGCGTTTTCGGGCGACATGCCGCCGACCACGTGCAGACACGGTTGCGATGATCTGGGAAGCTGCACGCCATGACCTTGCACCTGCGGTGGGCGGCCGTCACCGATCAAGGACATGTCCGGAGCAACAACGAGGACTGTTACTACGCCGGTGACCGGCTCCTCGTCGTGGCCGACGGCATGGGCGGCATGGCGGCCGGCGACCTCGCCAGCCGGATCGCCATCGAGGCGATGAGCCCGCTCGACGTCCCGATCGAGGACGACCACCAGATGGACGCGCTGCACCGCGCGCTCGAGGTCGCCAACGGCCGGATCGCCGAGGTGGTCGAGGCCGACAGCTCGTTGCAGGGCATGGGCACCACGCTGACCGCTGTCATCTTCTCGGGCACCCGGGCCGCCATGGCCCACGTCGGCGACTCCCGGGCCTACCTGCTGCGCGAGGGCCGGCTCAACCAGCTGACCAAGGACGACACATACGTCCAGATGCTGGTCGACCAGGGCCTCATCCGGCCCGAGGAGGCGGCCGGTCACCCGCGGCGCTCGGTGGTGACCCGGGTGCTGCAGGGCGAGCCGGTCAGCCCGTCCTACGTGATCGTCGAGCCCGAGCCGGGCGACCGCTGGCTGCTGTGCAGCGACGGCCTCACCGCGGTGGTCTCCAACGAGACGATCGAGCAGGAGATGCTGGCGGCCGAGGATCCGAAGTCGTGCTGCGAGCGGCTGCTCGACCTGGCGCTGCGCGGCGGAGGTCCCGACAACGTCACGGTGATTGTCGCCGATCTGACAGCCGGCGACTGACCGTCACGACTGCGGTACCTTACTCCGGTCGCGGATCAGGGGGCCCGCGGCTCGTATCGGGTGGTGATGATGACGGCGCGACTTCTCGTCACGCTGGCGCTCGTCCTCGGTGCCGTCGCGGTCGGAGAAATCGCCGGGCCGCCGGGGTGGCGGCTCTACGAGGACAGCGTGCAGGCGGTCGTGGGAGCGGCCGCGGCCGCGGTGTGCCTCGCTACGGCCCGTGGCCGTACGGGCATGCACCGACGGTGGCGGCTCTTCGCCGGGCTGGGCCTGGCCGGCTGGGCGGTGACCCGGCTGCTGTGGGCTGTCCAGGGCCCGGCGATCGACTTCTTCGTGCTGCCCATCTGCCTTCTCGTGGCCCTGCTGTACGCGCCGTACACCCGGCCGCGCCCGGTGCCCACCTCGGTGCGCCGCGACCAGATCGCGCTGCTGCTCGACAGCCTGCTGATCTCCGGGTCGGTGCTGGCGCTGCTCTGGTCGTTCATGCCGTTCGACTGGGACGGGCAGCGCACGGCGGAGATCGCGGCCGCGGCCGCGTACCCGGTCGCCGACCTGTTCCTGCTGACCATGGCCGTGCTGCTGCTGGTGACCCGGCCCGGTTCGCGGGCCGGCCGGCAGCCGCTGGCGTGGGGTGGGCTGGCGTTGCTGGCCTTCGGCGTCTCCGACACGCTCCGCCTGATCAACCTCGCGGACGGGCAGCTGTCGCCGCTCGAGTCGGCCGGCTACGTGGCGGGCCCGCTGCTGGTGGCGATGGCGGCGCTGAGCCCGATCGTGGTCGAGAGCGACCCGTCGGCGTCGGCGGGCGAGCACGACTGGCTTCACCTGCTGCTGCCGTACATCCCGGTGACGGCGACCGGGGTCATGATCGCGGTGAACACGGGCGCCGGCAAGCCGCTGTCGCCCTTCGAGGCGTACCTGGGCTGGCTGGGCCTGGGTCTGGTGGTGGCCCGGCAGATGTTCACCATCGTGGACAACACCGTGCTGCTCGACCGGCTCTCCGAGGGCCGGCGGCGACTGCACCACCAGGCCTACCACGACCCACTGACCGGGGTGGCCAACCGGGCGCTGTTCCACGACCGCCTCTCGCGGGCCGGTGACCGGCCGGTGGCGGTGCTCTTCGCCGACCTCGACGACTTCAAACTGATCAACGACAGCTTCGGCCACGCGATCGGCGACCGCGTCCTGCACGCGATCGCCGGCCGCCTGCAAAGCTGCGTCGGCCCGGACGAGCTGGTGGCCCGCCTGGGCGGCGACGAGTTCGCGGTGCTGTTCGACCACCGCCCGGCCGAGGCGGAGCCGGCCGGCCACCGCATCCTGGCGGCGCTGCGCGAGCCGTTCGTGATCGACGGCCACACCATCGGCGTCGGCGCCAGCATCGGCCTGGTGGCACCCGCGCCGGGCGAGCCGCTGACGGCGGACGCGCTGCTGCGCCGGGCCGACGCGGCGATGTATGCGAGCAAGCGCCGCGGCAAGGGCACGATGGCCCGCTACGCCGGCCCCGGCGACGGCGGCCCGCACGCCGACCTGCCGCACCTGCTGGCCCAGGCGCTGGCCGGCGAGCCCGGGGGAGCCGGCTTCGAGGTCTTCTACCAGCCGATCGTCAGCCTGACGGACGGCGCGACGGTGGCGGTGGAGGCCCTGGCCCGCTGGACGTCCCCGGTGGCGGGTCCCGTCCACCCCGACGTCTTCGTCTCGGTGGCCGAGCGCACCGGCCTGGTCGCGGCGATCGACGACTTCGTCCTCGACCAGGCGTGCGCCGACGCGGCCACGCTGGCGCTCATCTTCGGCCGCCCGGTCGACATGCACGTGAACGTCTCGGCGGCCCGCCTCGGCCCCGGCCTGGAAGAGGTGGTGCTGGCGGCCCTGACCCGCCACGGCGTCCCGCCGTCCCGCCTGGTCGTCGAGATCACCGAGACCCGCCGCATAGCCGACCTGAAAGCCGCCGCGGCGGTGGCGGCCCGCCTCCGAGCCCACGGCATCCGGATAGCCCTGGACGACTTCGGCAGCGGCTTCAACGCCCTGGCCCAGCTCCACAGCCTCCCGGTCGACATCGTGAAGCTCGACAGCACCCTGACGGACGTCGACATCGCCCCCGACCAGGCGGGTGCCCTGTGCCGCTCGGTGGTCACCATCTGCGAGGGCCTGGACATAGCGGTCGTCGCCGAGGGCATCGAAACCCCCTCCCGGGCCACCGCCCTGGCCGGCCTCGGCTGCCTGCTGGGTCAGGGCTACCTGTTCGGCCAGCCCGGACCGCTGCACCGCCTGGAGCGCCCCACGATCCCGGCCCAGCCCAGCACCCCGTCATCGGCCGCGCGCCTGTCCTGAGCGCTACGCGCGGCTGTACCGCGTCGTCACGCCGAAGGTCGTGTCGCGGATCTGGACGAAGGCCAGCTGCGCCAGCTCACCGGCCAGCTCGCCGTGGAGGTGCCGGGCGACAAGCTCGAACGTCGGCCGGAACGCGAACAGCTCCGTCCACGGCCGAGCCTCCAGCGCGGCACACCGGCGGCGCAGGGCGAGGGCAGCCGCGTCCGTGTCGAAGAACCAGCCACGCTCGGTCAGCTGCTCCTCCTCGAACGCCACGCCCGCCGTCACCACAAGCTCCACCCCCGCACCGGGCGACAGCCACCGTTGCGTGAGCACCCGCGTGCGCAGCCCCTGCACCGCCCGGAAACGGTGCTCCACCTCGACGAGAAAGCTCATCGCCCTCCTATCTGGTCCGCGGGGTGGTGCGGCTCTGGCTTGCGGGATGGTGCGGCTCTGGCTTGCGGGTTGGTGCGGCTCTGGCTTGCGGGGTGGTGCGGCTGTCTGGCCTGCGGGGTGGTGCGGCTATCTGGCCCGCGGGTTGGCGCGGCGCGTCGGTTCGGCAGTGGTCGGGTCCTCGGGCCACGGATGGCGCGGATAGCGGCCGCGCATCTCGGCGCGCACCTGCGGATAGCCCTGCACCCAGAACGACGCCAGATCACGCGTGACAGCGACGGGCCGGTTGGCGGGGGAGAGCAGATGCAGCAGGACCGGAACCCGCCCGTCGGCCAGCCGCGGCGCGTCCCGCCAGCCGAACGCCTCCTGCACCTTGACGGCCAGCACCGGCGACTCGGGATCGGAGTAGTCGACCCGCACCCGCGACCCGCTCGGCACCGGAAGCCGCTCGGGCGCCACCTCGTCCAGGCGGCCCGCCACCGACCAGGGCATCAGCCGCCGCAGACCCGCTGCCACATCCACCTTGGCGAGATCGGCCCGGCGCCGGGCAGTCCCCAGATCGAGCCAGTCGCCGGCGCGTGCGAGAAGCGCCTCGTCGGACACGTCGGGCCACGGCTCACCCAGCGCCGCACGGGCGAAGGCCAGCCTCTCCCGCAGCTCGACCGCCGCGCGGCTCCACGAGAGCAGGCTGAGCCCTTCGCGGCGCAGCCCCTCGACGAGCGCCGCCCGCACCAGCCGCGGATCGGGATCGGCCAGCCGCTTCTCGGCCAGCACGATCGCGCCGAGCCGCCGAACCTCGCGGGCCACCACATCGCCGTCCACCCAGCCGATCTCGACCGCCTCGGCGGCCAGCGTGCCCGCCACCTCGACCGCCGTGCCCTCATCGAGCGGCGCGGCCGACCGCACCCGCGCCGTCCGCGCCCCGGCCGCCCGATCGGCCGCCGCGACCGCCAGCCACGACACCCCGGCAAGCCCGCTGCCCTGCCCCAGCTCGGCGGCGGTCCCGCCGGCCATCAGGTAGGCCCGTCCACCCGCCTCCCGCACCCGCGCCACCCGCTCCGGATAGGCCAGCCCCACCACCAGCCCCGCAGCAAGATCGTCAGGTAGCCCCCTGGCACCCCCACCGCCCGCAACCACCCGCGCGCCCCGCGGCCTGTCAGCCGCCTCGCCGTGGCGGTGATGGCCGGTGTCGGGGCTTGCGTCGCCCATGACCGCCCGTGCGTTCGGCGGCTTGTCAGCGTCCTCGCCATGGCGAGGATGGCCGGCATCGCGACTTCCGGCGCCCCGTGGGCTCGGCGGCTTGTCAGCGGCCTCGGCGCGGCGATGATGGCCGACGTCGGGGCTTGCGTCGCCCGTAACCGCCCGTGCGCTTGGCGGTCCGTCGGTGGCCCCAGCGGGGCGATGATGGCCGGCATCGCGACTTCCGGCGCCCCGTGCGCTCGGGGGCCTGTCGGCGGCCTCGGCGCTTCCGCCGCCTGCCGCTCCCAGCCCGCCGGCCGCTGCCAGCCCGCCGGCCGCTGCCAGCCCGCCGGCCGCTGCCAGCCCGCCGGCCGCTCCCAGCCCGCCGGCCGCTCCCGGCCCGCCGGCCGCCTGCTCATGGCGGTGATCGCCGCCGGCCGTCGCCTGGTCTTCGGGGCGATCGTGAGCATGGGGCGCGGCTCCGTCGCCCGCCGGCTGCTCATCACGCCCATCGCTCACCTCCGACATGCCGCTTGTCTCGCGACTGTCCCAACCGTCGGGTGCGGGAAGGGACGCCGCCGCGTCGGTGATGTCGGGGATGGTGTCGTCGGAGGGGTTGCGGGTGAGGGCGGCCGTGAGCCGGCGGACCTCGTTGCGCCACGCCGGGTCGGCGGATCTGCGGGCGCGGCGCCACGCGGCGACCAGGTCGTCAGTGGCGGCGCGGTCGTCGTCGAGCAGGGCGACGATCTCGGCGGCTCGGCGCGGACCGACCAGGGCAGCGCCGTCGAGCAGGGCGCGGGCCAGGCGGGGATGCAGACCGGCGTCGGCCAGGGCGCGGCCGCGCGGCGTGATGCGGCCCTCGGCGTCCACGGCTCCCAGGTCGTGCAGGGTGGCGGTGGCCGATCGCAGCGCGCCCGCGGGCGGCATGTCGGGCAGGGACAGGCCCTCGCCGCCGGGATGGCCCCACAGCGCCAGGTCGAGCGCGAAGCCCGTCAGGTCGGCGGCGGCGATCTCGGGCTCGGGCTGCGCGGGCAGCCGGTCGTGCTGTGCCTCGCTCCAGCAGCGGTAGACCCGGCCGGGCGCCTCACGGCCGGCACGGCCGGCGCGCTGCGCCGCGGCGGCCCGCGAGACCGGGACCGTCGCCAGGGCGCCCAGCCCGCGGGCGTGATCCATGCGCGGCACCCGGCTCAGCCCGGCGTCGACCACGACCCGCACGCCGGGCACCGTCAGGCTGCTCTCGGCCACCGCGGTCGCCAGCACCACCCTGCGGCGCGGGCCGGCCCGCAGCGCCGCGTCCTGCACCGCGCCGGGCTGGCGCCCGTGCAGCGCGATCACGTCGGCCCCGGCCGAGGACAGCCGGCCGGCGACCGCGTCGATCTCGCGGGCGCCGGGCAGGAAGACGAGCACGTCTCCCGGGAACTCCGCCAGCGCCCGGTGGGTCGTCGCCGCCACGTGGTCGAGCAGGCGCGGATCGACTCGCAGGCCCAACGGCGGCGTGATCGGGCCGGCCGGCGGCGTCCAGCGCACCTCGACCGGGAACAGCGGCGACTCGGCGGCGACCACCGGGGCCTCGCCGAGCACCTCGGCGAGCCGCTCCGCGTCGGCGGTGGCCGAGGTGGCCAGCAACGCCAGGTCGGGGCGCAGGGCCGCGCGCACCTCGATCAGGAAGGCGAGCGCCAGATCGGTGTCGAGGTGGCGCTCGTGGCACTCGTCGAGGATCACCGCCGCCGTGCCGGCGAGCTCGGGGTCACGCTGGAGGCGGCGCACCAGCACACCCGTGGTGACCACCTCCACCTCCGTACGGCTGGAGACCTGTCTGTCGCCACGCACCGTGTAACCCACCCGGCCGCCGGGGCGCTCGCCCACGAGCGCGGCCATGCGGCGCGCCGCGGCCCGGGCCGCCAACCGGCGGGGCTCGGCGACCACGACACGTCCGCCACCCCCGGCCAGGGCGAGCGGCACCAGGGTCGTCTTGCCCGTGCCGGGCGGGGCCACCAGCACCGCCGCGCCGGCACCCGCCAGCGCCTCCCGCACCCGGGGCAGCACCGGGCGGATCGGAAGGTCGGGCAGGGCGTCGTCGGCGATCAGCACCCGACCATCCTCGCCCACGGGTACGACACTTTTCCGTGCCGCCTCGCGCTCGTCTCGAAACTGTCGCACCCCTCTGGCAAGGTGTCCTGAACCGGGTTCGGAGGGCGAAGCCGACCCGGGCCTGCTTGACTGATCGACTGGAGGAGGGGGTGCCCGATGGACGCGGTCGAGGTGTTCAACTCGCTGCCCGCCGTACGCCTCGGTGCAGACCTCAAAGCGTGTTGCGCCGCACCCACCTGGGGCGCGACGGTGCTCGCGCACCGCCCCTACCGCGACCGTGCCGCGATCCTGGCCGCCGCCGATCAGGCCTCCCGGGCCCTGAGCTGGGAGGGCGTGCTCACCAGCCTCGCCGCCCATCCGCGCATCGGCGAGCGCGCGGCCGGCGACTCGCGCGAGGCCGTCTGGTCGCGCAGCGAGCAGTCCGCCGCCGCCGAGACGTCCGGCAAGGCCGAGTTGATCGAGGTCAACAAGGCGTATGAGGAGAAGTTCGGTCACGTGTTCCTGATCTTCGCGAGCGGCCGCGGTCAGCAGGAGATCGTCGCCGCGGCCCGGGAACGGCTCGGCAACGATCCCGAGACCGAGCGCGCGATCGTCAGCGACGAGCTGCGCAAGATCGCGCGGCTGCGCCTGGAAAGGCTGCTCGATGCCCTCGCGTGACGGCACGGAGCCCGAGTTCCACGCCAAGATCTCGACGCACATCCTCGACACGGTGAGCGGCGAGCCGGCGCGCGACGTCTACGTGCGCCTCGAGCGGCGCGACTCCGACGGCTGGCAGCAGCTCGCCGACGGGCGCACCGACGACGACGGCCGGCTGCGTTTCCGCGTGCCGATGCACGAGTGGCAGGCCGGCGGCTACCGCCTCTTCTTCTACGTCGAGCCCTACCTGGGCGACGACTGCTTCTTCCCCGAGGTCACGGTCGCCTTCCACGTCCGTGACCCGGAGCGGCCCTACCACGTGCCGCTGCTGCTCAGCCGCTACGGCTACACCACCTATCGAGGGAGCTGACGGGCGTGTCGATCGTGCTCGGCGAGAACCGTTACGGCAAGGCGGAGACGCGGCTGGTCCGCGTGGTGCGCGACGGCGAGACCCATGCGCTGGTCGACTTCACGGTCGGCGTCTCGCTCTCCGGCGACCTGGCGGCGACGCACCTGACCGGCGACAACTCCGGCGTGCTGCCCACCGACACGATGAAGAACACGGTGTACGCGTTCGCGAAGGAGCACGGTGCCGGCGAGCCCGAGGAGTTCGCGCTGCTGCTGGCCCGCCACTTCGTCGAGTCGCAGCCCCAGGTGCGTGCGGCTCGGGTGAGCGTCGAGTCGTCCGGCTGGGCGAGGCTCGGCCCCCACTCGTTCCGCAAGAACGGCGACTACACGCGTACGGCCGTGGTGTGGGTGACCGTGGAGCAGACGCAGGTGGTCTCCGGCGTGACCGGGCTGACCCTGCTCAACACCACCGCCTCGGAGTTCCACGGCTTCCCGCGCGACAAATACACGACCCTGCCCGAGACCGGCGACCGCATCCTCGCCACCGCCGTCGACGCCCGCTGGCGCCACCTCGGCGACGACGCCACCTGGGCCGAGTCCTTCGAGGGCGTGCTCGGCGCGCTGGTCAAGGGCTTCGTCGACACCTACAGCCACTCGCTGCAGCAGACGCTGTTCGCGATGGGCAGCCACGCGCTGCGCGCGAGGGAGGAGGTCGCCGAGATCCGCCTCGCGCTGCCGAACAAGCACCACTACCTGGTCGACCTGTCGCCGTTCGGGCTCACCAACGACAACGAGGTCTTCGTGGCCGGCGACCGGCCGTACGGATTGATCGAGGGCACCGTGACCCGCGACGACGTGCCCGAGGCCCTGACGGGGTGGTATCAGTGATCCTGATCGAGAACGTCGCGGTCGCCACGGTCGACGACGCCGACACCTACTACGGCGACGGTCACGTGGTGGTCGGCGACGACGGCCGGATCGTCGCGGTCGGCCCCGGCCACGCCGGCCGACACCAGGGCACGCTGCGGCGCATCGACGGCACCGGCTGCCTGATCACCCCCGGGCTGGTCAACACCCATCACCACCTCTACCAGTGGGCGACCCGCGGGCTCGCGCTCGACGAGACGCTGTTCGGCTGGCTGACCACGCTCTACCCGATCTGGGGCCGGCTCGACGCCGAGATCGTCGGGGCGGCGGCCGGCGCCGGGCTCGGCTGGCTGGCGCTGTCCGGGTGCACCACCTCGATGGACCACCACTACGTCTTCCCGCGTGACGGCGGCGACGTGCTCGAGGCCGAGATCGAGGCGGCGCGCCGCCTGGGAGTGCGCTTCCACCCGACCCGCGGCTCGATGGACCTCAGCCGCAAGGACGGCGGCCTGCCGCCCGACAACGTCGTGGAGCGGACGGACGAGGCGCTCGCCGCCACCGAGAAGGCGATCGACCGCTGGCACGACCCGTCGCCCGACGCGATGCTCCAGATCGCCGTGGCGCCGTGCTCGCCGTTCTCGGTCACCGAGCGCCTGATGAGCGAGGCGGCCACGCTGGCCCGCCGCAAGGGCGTCCGGCTGCACACCCATCTGGCCGAGACCGACGACGAGGAGGACTTCTGCCGGGAGCGCTTCGGCTGCACCCCGGTGCAATACGCGGAACGCCTCGGCTGGCTCGGCGACGACGTCTGGCTGGCCCACGGCGTCCACCTCGACGACGACGCGATCGCGAAGCTCGGCGCCACCGGCACGGGCGTGGCCCACTGCCCGAGCTCCAACGCCCGCCTCGGCGCCGGCGCGGCCCGCGTCCGCGACATGCTCGACCGCGGCGTCCCGGTCGGCCTGGGCGTCGACGGCTCGGCCTCGCAGGAGGCGGCCCATCTGGGCGAGGAGCTGAGGCAGGCGCTCTACACGGCCCGCCTCCGCGGCGGCCCCGGCGCCCTCAAGGCCCGTGAGGCGCTGCGCCTGGGCACGATGGGCGGCGCCCGGTGCCTGGGCCGCCAGGACGATCTCGGCTCCGTCGAGCGGGGCAAGCTGGCCGACCTCGTCATGTGGCGCCTCGACGGCCTCGGCCACGAGGGCATCGACGACAAGCTGGCCGCGCTGGTCTTCGGCCCGCCGGCCCCGGTCGAGCTCTCCCTGGTCGGCGGCCGCCCCGTCGTCGAACGTGGCGAGCTCGTCCACGCCGACAGCGAGACCCTGACCCGCGAGGCCCGGCGAGCCCACCGCCGCCTCATGAAAGCGGCCCGCTGACGTCGCGAGGCCCCGGGCTCCCGAGGCCCCGGGCTCCCGAGGCCCCGGGCTCCCGAGGCCCCGCGCTCCCGAGGCCCCGCGCTTCCGAGGCCCCGCGCTCGCGAGGCCCCGCGCCCGTCCCCGCCGCGCGCCACCCGGCTCGCCGCCACCACCCCACCCCGCCCGCGCGGTCGCGCTGTGTGGTCGGCGCCGTGCCCAACGCATTTAAGGAAGACTTAAGGCAGTTCGCCGATAAAAGCGTTATCCAGAATGGATATCGCGGCCACCTGCGGCGCCGGAAAAGGCAATTCTCAAGTCTTTCTCCGTGGATTGAAATAAGCCTCTGGCCTCTGCATACTCCCTGGTGAAACGGCCCCCCACACGATCACCTGGAACGGCAGAACGAGAAATGCGGACTGACTCCCAGCACGTCGCACCGCCCCATCCGCGCACCCGGCGCCGCGTGACCCGCACCGTCCTCGGTGCGGCCGTCGTCGTGGCACTCGGGGGCAGCGGTGTCTACATCGCGACCGCCAACGCGGCCGAGACCGTCGTCCCCGGCCGCCTCCAGGCCGAGGCCTTCTCGGCGCAGTCCGGCGCCCAGACCGAGAACACCGGCGACAAGGACGGCGGCAAGAACGTCGGCTGGCTCAAGAACAGCGACTGGCTCCGCTACGACAACGTCACCATCGGCTCGACGATCACCGCGCGCATCGCGTCCGACAACGCCGCGGGTGGCTCGATCGACCTGCGCCTCGGCTCGAACACCGGCGCGCTGCTCGCCTCGATCCCGGTCGAGAAGACCGGCGGCTGGCAGAAGTGGGTCACCAAGACCGTCACCGTGAAGCCGCCCGCCGGCAAGCAGAACCTCGTCGCGGTCATGAAGAGCAAGCAGTCCGCCGACTTCGTGAACATCAACTGGTTCACCCTCGGCGCGGCGGCCCCAAGCCCGGCAAATCCGACATCAACCCCGGCGACGAGCGCCCCGGCCACCACGCCCACCTCGTCGCCGGCCGGCACCACGCCGCCGGCCACCGGCGCCGGCTGGGTGACCATGGACCAGGCCAAGTGGCAGGCCCAGCTCGCCGCCTTCAACGCGATGACCCCCAAACCGATCACCAACAATCCGGTACGGGTGTCCGAGTTCAACGCCTCCTGCACGGTCAGCCACGCGAAGGCCGACGATCCGATCGTGCTGCCCGGCCTGCCCGGCGGCTCGCACATGCACTCGTTCCTCGGCAACGACTCCACCGACGCGTACACCACCACGGAGACGCTGCTCAAGAACGCCGGCTCCAGCTGCAAGCCGCTCCAGGACCGGTCCGCGTACTGGATCCCGACCCTCTACGAGAACGGCAAGGCGATCGAGCCGCACGGCGTCACCGTCTACTACGGCTCGCGCCTGCCCGACCCGACCAAGACCGTCCCGTTCCCGCAGGGCTTCCGGATGATCGTCGGGGACGCGAAGCGCCAGGTCGACACCCCCAAGGGCGCCCCCGGCCAGTTCTGGTGCGCCGGTGCCGGCGGCGAGGTCGGCCGCAGCGCCGACGGCAACTGGCCGGTCTGCGCCAAGACCGCCGAGCTCACCTTCCAGCTGACCTTCCCCGACTGCTGGGACGGCGTGCACCTGGACAGCCCGGACCACAAGTCGCACGTCGGCCCGGCCGACGGCTCCGGCAAGTGCAGCGGCAGGTTCCCGGTGGCGATCCCGTCGCTGTCGTTCGTGATCGGCTACCCGACCTCGGGCACCAGCGCCGGCTTCAAGCTCTCCTCGGGCAACGCCAGCTCGATGCACGGCGACGCCTTCTTCGCCTGGGACGACGCCGCCCTCGGCCACCGCGTCAAGGACTGCATCGTGCAGAAGGCCAAGTGCAACACCGACGGCAATTTCTGACATAACCGGCGGACAAAAGGGGCTGTGGACAACCGGGCACAGCCCCTTTTTCTCCACTAACGTACGGAGGAAGCCAGCACCGAGAGGAGCCGTCGACGATGACCGAGATCCTGTCCGACGAGGCCGTGGCGTTCGTCGCCGATCTGAACAGACGTTTCCGTCCTCGCCGCAACGAGCTCCTCGAGGCGCGCCGGCAGCGCCATGCCGAGATCGCCGCCGGCAAGAGCCTAGGCTTCCTCGCCGAGACCGCCGACATCCGGGCCGCCGAGTGGAGCGCCCCGCCGGCGCCCCGAGATCTCCAGGACCGCCGCGTCGAGATCACCGGCCCCACCGAGCGCAAGATGACCATCAACGCGCTCAATTCCGGTGCCAAGGTCTGGCTCGCCGACCTCGAGGACGCGAACACGCCACACTGGCACAACGTCGTCGACGGCCAGCAGAACCTCTACGACGCGATCCGGCGCACCATCACGCTCGAGACGCCCGCCAAGACGTACGAGCTCGGCGGCGGCCCCTATCCCACGATCGTCATGCGCCCCCGCGGCTGGCATCTCGACGAGCGCCATCTGCCGGTCGACGGCGAGCCCGCGGTCGGCGCGCTGGTCGACTTCGGCCTCTACTTCTTCCACAACGCCAAGGAGCTGCTCGATCGCGGCAGCGGCCCCTACTTCTATCTGCCCAAGATGGAGTCGCACCGCGAGGCCGCCCTCTGGAACGACGTCTTCACCTACGCGCAGGAGGCGCTGGGCATCCCCGTCGGCACCATCCGCGCCACCGTCCTGATCGAGACCATCCCGGCCGCGTTCGAGATGGAGGAGATCCTCCACGCGTTGCGCCCGCACATCTCCGGGCTCAACGCCGGCCGCTGGGACTACCTGTTCAGCATCATCAAATACTTCCGCGACAACCCGTCGATGATTCTGCCCGACCGCGCCTCGGTGACGATGACCGCGCCGTTCATGCGCGCCTACACCGAGCTGCTGGTGAGCACCTGCCATCGCCGTGGTGCCTTCGCCATGGGCGGCATGGCCGCCTTCATCCCGAGCCGCCGCGACCCCGAGGTCAACGAGGTGGCGCTGGCCAAGGTGCGCGAGGACAAGGAGCGCGAGGCCGGCGACGGCTTCGACGGCTCGTGGGTCGCCCACCCCGACCTGGTTCCCGTCTGCCAGGAGATCTTCGACGGCGTCCTGCGCGACCAGCCCAACCAGCTCGCCCGGCAGCGTCCCGAGGTGCGGGTCACCGCCGAGCAGTTGCTCGACGTGGCGAGCACCCCCGGCGAGGTCACCGAGGCCGGCCTGCGCTCCAACGTCTCGGTCGCTCTGCAATACCTGGAGGCCTGGCTGCGCGGCAACGGCGCGGTCGCCATCAACAACCTCATGGAGGACGCGGCCACCGCCGAGATCTCGCGATCCCAGGTGTGGCAGTGGATCCACAACGGCGTGCGCCTGCCGGACGGCACCGAGATCACCGCCGACCTCGTGGGCCGGATCGAGGACGAGGAGCTGGCGCAGATCCGCGAGACGATCGGCGACGAGGCGTGGACCGGCAGCCGCTTCGACGACGCCCGCAAGCTCTTCGAGCGGGTGGCGCTCGCCGACGACTTCGCCGACTTCCTGACCACCGCCGCCTACGACTCGATCGACTGATGGCTCTCACCAGCGACGACTACGCCGACCTCGACGCACGCCTCACCGAGCACGACGCCTACCTCAAGAGCCGCTATCCGGGGGAGCGGCCGGGCCGCCAGCCGGTGCACACCGTCTACGTGCCCGCCGACCGGCTCGACGGCTTCCGCGACTGGGGCGCGGCCGCCCTCCGCGCCATGGACGAGTTCGCCTTTCCCTGGGAGGAGGAGCAGATCCGCCGCAAGCTGGCGGAGGAGCCCATCGAGGACCTGCGCGTCGATTTCGAGGACGGTTACGGCGTCCGCGACGACGAGCAGGAGGACGCTGCCGTCCGCCGTGCCGCCCGGATCCTGCGCGACGGCCCGCTGCCGCCCTTCCTGGGCCTCCGCATCAAGTCGCTGGAGGCGCCGACCCGGCATCGCGCGATCAGGACGCTCGACCTCTTCCTCGACTCCTATCAGGACACGGGCTTCGTGGTCACTCTGCCCAAGGTCAGCGGCCCCGCCCAGGTCACCGCCATGGTCGCCCTGCTGGACAAGCTCGGCGCCCCGATCGGCTTCGAGATCCAGGTGGAACTGCCCAGCGCCATCCTCTCCGCCGACGGCGTCGCCACGGTCGCCCAGCTGATCACCGCGGCCGAGGGGCGCTGCACCGGTCTGCACTACGGCACCTACGACTACAGCGCCGCCGCCGGGGTGGCCGCCGCCTACCAGGCGATGGACCATCCCGCGGCCGACTACGCCAAGGCCGTCATGCAGGTGGCCGCCGCGCAGACCGGCGTCCGCCTCTCCGACGGCTCGACCAACATCCTCCCGGTCGGTTCGCGCGACGACGTCCACGGCGCGTGGCAGCTGCATCACCGGCTCGTGCGCCGCTCGCTCGAACGAGGCTTCTACCAGGGCTGGGACCTGCATCCCGCCCAGCTGCCCACCCGCTACGCCGCCACCTACTCCTTCTTCCGCGACGGCCGCGACGCCGCGGAGACCCGCCTGCGCCGCTACGTCGACCGCCAGGAGAGCGGCATCGCCGACGAGCCGGCCACGGCACGCGCCCTGGCCGCCTATCTCCTGCGCGGCCTCGACTGCGGCGCCCTCACCGGCGCCGGATTCTCCCGACGGGAGTTGATGACCTTCCTCTAACGTGATCGACGAGCCTCGTTCAGGAGGACGATCCATGCTGGCCGGATGAAGAAACTCGCTCTGATCCTCGGCGCGACGCTGGCCCTGGTCACCGCCGGCGCCGGCGCGGCCGCCCAGGCCGCACCCGCCCGCGGCGACGCGCAGACCGCGCCGACCCGCGGCGACGCGCAGACCGCGCCGGCCGGCAGCGACGCGCAGACCGCGCCGACCCGGGACGCGCACGCCCGGACCGACAGCGCGCTCGCCAAGGACCTGGCGGCCGTGACCCGGTCCACCGCGTGGGCGCAGCTGTCCGCGTTGAAGCTGGACTTCCCGACCTTCCACCCCGAGGGCCTGGTCGTCACGAAGGACCGCTTCTACCTCAGCTCCGTCGAGATCATCGAACCCACGGTCAAGTACCCCGAGCCGGTCGACGGCTACGACCGCACCCCCGGCAAGGGCGTCGGCCACCTCTTCGTCATCGACCGCGCCGGCAGGCTCATCAAGGATGTGATCCTCGGCCACGACATCGTCTACCACCCCGGCGGCATCGACATCGCCGGCAACGACATCCTGGTGCCCGTCGCGCAGTACCGTCCCACCAGCTCCGCCGACATCTACAAGGTCGACGCGCGCACGCTGAAGGTCACCCGGCTCTTCACCGTCCGCGACCACATCGGCGGCATCGTCTACGACCCCACCACCGGCCGCTACGTCGGCAACAACTGGGGCTCGCGCAAGTTCTACGAGTGGACGCGCGCCGGCCGGCAGCTCACCACCTGGCTCAACCCGACCAACCTGATCGACTTCCAGGACTGCCAATACGTCCCCGCCGGCAAGATGGCCTGCGCCGGCGTCACCGGGCTCCCGCAGGCGCCGGGCGCCACCGGCAGCTACGAGCTCGGCGGCATCACGCTGATCGACCTGCACCGCCGCACGATCATCAACGAGTTCCCGTTCCAGCAGTGGTCCGCCGCCGGGCACGTGCTCACCCGCAACCCCGTCAAGCTCGCCGCGACCGGCTCGACGATCACCATGTGGGCCGCGCCCGACAACGGCGAAGAGGCCGCCGGCACGCAGATCTACACCCTCCAAGCCACGATCTCTTAGAGGTACGCGCGCGGGGGGCGGGCCACGCGCACAGCCGCGAACCCGCCTCTCGGCGCGATCCGGCTGCCACTTGGGGCCGCAGCGCGCCTTTCGCGCCACTGCCACGTCCCGCTAAGGTGCCCATCGATGATCGACATGGTCGCGGTTCCCGCGGAGAAAACCACCCGCCGCCGGGCCGCGCTCGGCGTGTGGCTCGCCCTCACCGTCGCCGCCCTGTTCGCCGCCGCCGGCGCCCGGCTCGGCTGGACCGCCGCCGCCGACCTGCCGAGCGGCCAGCAGATGGGCGCGATCGCCGACACCGTGCTGCCCGGCGCCGCGTGGTCCGAGACCCGCCGGCACGAGGACGTCGCGGGCTCGCCGGACAGCTCGCCCGACGGGCTCGTCTGGGGCTACGGCGACTACGGCGCCGGCTCGGTCACCGCCGAGCTCACCGGCGGCCCCGGCGATCTCGCCGTCGTGGCGACGCGTCTCGAGGCCGCCGGCTGGCGTGTCGGCGAGCCGGACGACCTGGAGCTCACCGCGGCCCGCGACCACTGGCGCCTCTCCGTCGACCGGGACGGCGTCATCGACGTCGAACGCTCCGAGCCCTGGCTCGCCACGGTCCTGTCGGTGCTCTTCGCCGTCGCCGGTGTGCTCCTCGGCTGGCGGATCCGGCGCTGGATCGGCGCGCTCGGACTCGTCTTCGTCACCCCGTACACGCTGATCGTGGCCTGGTATTTGATCTTCAACGCCGCCGCCCGGTTCGGCACCGCGCAGTTCGCCCTGCTCTGGGAACCGCTCATGACGACCGAGTTCCGCCTGCTCACGCTGGTCGGCCTCGGCCTGCTCGCCGTCTCGCCGCTGTGGCGCGGCGCGCGTCGCTGATCTGGGCGGTAAGGGCAGGCTTCCCGGCGCGGCGCCGGGTCGATCCGCTACCTTGCTCACATGCGTACGCCGATCAATGTCTCCACATGGGACGGACCGGCGCACCGTGACCCCGCGATCCTGATCCACGGCACCTTCACGTGGGCGGCGCACGCCTTCGAGCGGCAACGCCCCCTGGCACGCACCCGCCGCATCCTGCTACCCGACCGCCGCGGCTTCGGCGACAGCCCCGACCTCGGCAGCGCCCCCACCGACGGCGACCCCGCCGGCCGCGGACACCATCGCGGCGGTGGCGGTGTCACCAGCGACTACGAGGTCGACGCCGAGGACATCGTCGCGCTGATGGGCTCCGGCGCTCACCTGGTCGGCCACTCGTACGGCGGAACGGTCGCGATGCTCGCGGCCGCCGCCCGCCCCGGCCTGGTCCGCTCGCTGACCTTGATCGAGCCGTGCGCGCACCAACTGGCCGCCGGCGAGCCCGTCGTGGCCGCCGCCATCGAGGACGGCCGCCGGTTCATGGCCGGAGCCCGCCGAGGAACCCCCGAGGAGTACGTTGCAACCGCGTATCGTGACGCGCCCACGCCCGAGCCGGCAGACCGTCTGCTCCGCGCGGCGCGGACGGCGCTGGGCGAGCGTCCTTGCTGGCTTGCCGAGCTGGCCGTCACTCCGCTTGCGCAGGCCGCCTTCCCGAAACTGGTGATCGTCGGCGGGTGGGAGCGGGTCCCGCCCGGCTTCCGCCCCGGCATGGCCGCCGTGATGCGGGCCGTGGCCTCGACCGTCGCCGACAAGATCGGCGCCCGCCTCGTGCGTGTCACCGGCGCCGCCCACGACCCCCACCGCGACCAGCCCGCCACCGTCAACGCCCTCCTCGAAGCGCTGTGGTCCACCGAGCAGGAGACCCCATGCCCGTCACCGGCCGCCTGATCGGCGACAGCCTGCGCCCCGGCGCCGAGTTCGCCCCGCCCGGCACCCGCATCGTCCGCGTCTTCCGCCAGGACCAGGAGAACACGCAGGCCGCCGCCCAGCCCGCCGCCTGGACCGTCATCGACTTCGAGTCCGACGACGCCGGCGCCCTGGCCGACGCGCTCTCGGCCTGCCTGAATCCCGAGGGCGGCTGGTACGCCGACTTCAGCGACGGCGAGGATCACGTGGTCGTCTTCGCCGGCAAGATCTTCCGCTACGGCCCCGGCGACACCGAGACCCACGAGGCCGCCAAGTCCTACGGCCGCTCCGTCGGCGTCCCCGAACACCAGCTCGACTGGGACGGTTGACCCTCGGCCTCAGTGGACGTGCGCGCGCCGATGGTGCGACAGCGCCAGGTGGTGCTCGTCGCCGGGATGCGTCGCCGGGTCCACGTGCACCGTGGCCGTCGTCAGGTGCGGGATCCGGTGGGTCAGCTGGTGTTCCGCGTCGGCCGCGATCTCATGGGCGGCGATCAGCGACAGGTGCGCCGGGACGACCACCGTCGCCTCGGCGTGCAGCCTGTGGCCGATCCAGCGCAGCCGCAGCGCCGGCACGCCGTCGATGCCCGGGATCTCGCGCAGGGCCCCTTCCGCTTCGTCGACGATCGCCGGGTCGACCCGGTCCATCAGCCGGCGGTAGATCTCCTTCGCCGCGTCCACCAGCACCAGCGTGATCGCCACCGCGATGGCGAGCCCCACCACCGGATCGGCCCACGGCAGCCCCAGCCACGACCCGGCCGCCGCCGCGACCACCGCCAGCGACGCGAAGCCGTCCGTCCGCGCGTGCAGCCCGTCGGCGACCAGCGCGGCCGAGCCGATCCGCCGTCCGACCGTGATCCGGTAGCGCGCCACCACCTCGTTGCCCGCGAACCCGATCAGCCCCGCCGCCAGCACCCACCCCGCGTGCGCCATCGGCCGCGGATCGAGCAGCCGGTCGATCGCCGTCCACCCCGCCGCCACCGCCGACGCCGCGATGACCAGCACGATCACCACGCCGGCCAGATCCTCGGCCCGGCCGAACCCGTACGTGTACGCCCGGGTCGCCGCCCGCCGGCCGAGCAGGAACGCGATCCCCAGCGGTACGGCAGTGAGCGCGTCCGCCACGTTGTGCAGCGTGTCTCCGAGCAAGGCCACCGAACCGGACACCGCGAAAACGGCGGCCTGGAGCCCCGCCGTCGCCCCCAGGATTACCAGCGAGATCCACAGCGCTCGAAGCCCTTCCCGCGACGCTTCGAGTGCCGAGTCGACCCGCGCCGCGCTGTCGTGCGAATGCGGCGTCACGGCATGCCGGATGCGCCCCCACAGGCGCGACCCACCGTGATCGTGACTGTGCGTGTGGTGAGTGCCGTCGGCGTGCTCGTGATGCGCCGTTCCCGGGTTCCCCATGCCCCGACCATAGCGGCCAGACTAGGCATGCGACAACGCGGCAGATGCCAACGAGCTGCAAGAACACCGCCGTTGCACGCCGCCGGCCGTGCCGGGTTGCGCCCGTCGACGATCATGACTCCGGGCACAGTTCGGCGCCCCGGTGGGCATCCGGCCCACGACAGCCGTCGTACTTACTGATAGTCAACTTCGACGGGGGCGTAGACATGCGGTTCAGCAGGGCAGTCCGAACGGTGGCCACGAGCGCGTTGCTGGCGGTCGCCGCCGGGTGCAGCGCGGCCGGCGGTTCCTCGTCGGCCCCCGCGAGCCCGAGCCCGTCGTACGAGGCACCGCCCGTCACCACCCCGTCCACCGCCGCGCCGGCCACCGACACGCGCCAGGCCGCTCTGGCCGCCCTCCCGCCGGCCCTCCGCAACCGCATCCCGCAGTTCCCGCCGGCCCCCGCACCCACCAAGGTCACGCTCCCCGCGGGCAACGCCGCCGGGTGGTTCAGCCGCGTCCCCACCGACCAGAAGATCGCCTTCATCACCATCGACGACGGCTGGGTCAAGCACCCCCAGGCCCTGCGGCTGCTCCAGGCCGCCAACGTGCCGACCACCCTCTTCCTCGAGGTCAACGCCATCAAGGACAACCCCGCCTACTTCAAGGCCCTGGAGTCCGCCGGCGCCACGATCGAGGACCACACGATCAGCCACCCCAACCTCAAGGGCAAGTCGTACGCCTTCCAGAAGAGCGAGATCTGCGGCGGCGCCGACCGCCTCGCCGCCTACTACGGCCGCCGCCCCGTCCTGTTCCGCCCGCCCGGCGGCACCCACGACGCCACCACGCTGCGCGTGGTAAAGGACTGTGGCATGAAGGCCGCCTTCTACTGGAAGGAGACCACCGACCACGGCGTCGTCTTCTACCAGGAGGGCAAGACCGTCAAGCCCGGCGACATCATCCTGATGCACTTCCGCCCCCGCTTCCCCGACGACTTCCTGGCCGTCCTCAACGCCATCCACAAGGCGGGACTGACCCCCGCCCGCTTGGAGGACTACATCCCCTGACGGCCGCGCGGAGCCGACGTCGGCGCAGGCCGTCAGAGCAGGCCGTCAGAGCAGGCCGCGTTGCTGGGCCCGCACCACGGCCTCCCGCCGCCGGGCCGCGCCGAGCTTGCGATAGATGGATCGCATGTGGGTCTTGACCGTGTTGACCGAGATGAACAGGTCGCCGGCGATCTCCGAGGTGGTCAGCACGGTCGGCAGGTAGCGCAGCACGTCGCGCTCCCGGTCGCTGAGGGTCTCCTCCTGGGCGGCGGCCTCCGCGGCGCCGGACGTCACCGCCGGCGCATCCGCCTGCTGCGGCGGGCGCCCGGCGGGCAGATGATCGAGGACGGTGCCGGTGTTCGACTCGATCGTCCGCAACCACCGCTCCAGGACCGGCGCGTCCAGCGACACCGGCGCCCGCTCCCGGGCCTGGCGCAGCGTGGCTCGCGCCGCGTCCGGTTCCCCGGCGGCCAGCAGCAACTTCGCCCGGACGAGCACCGCGAGCCGGGCCGGAACGGCGGCGAGCTCCTCGCCGCCGGCGTGCAGGCCGAGACGCAGGGACTCCCGCGCGTCGACGGGCCGGCCCTCGTCGAGCTGCACCAGCGCCCGGGTGAGCAACGACATCGAAGCCTGTGACGAGGTGGCGAAGCCGTGCTCGTGGGCGAGATCGATCGCGGCCTGGACGAAGCCGCGGGCTTCGGCCGGCGATCCCCGCAGGTAGGACAGCAGTGCCAGATGCGACAGGGCGTTGACCTCGATGACCGGGGCGTCGACTCGGCGGGCGGCCGCGGCCGCCGCCCACAGGTACCGGTCGGCGTCGTCCGAGTGACCGGTCCAGAGCAGACCCGCGCCCTTCTCGTTCAGCGCGACCGCCCGGTAGTGCGGCAGCGAGGGAAGCTGGTCGGCCCGGAACTCCCTCAGCTCCTCCAGCAGGTGCGAACACGCCTCGACCAGCTCGGGCATCCGGCCGTTGCGCCAGAGGAAGATGCCGGCCTCCATCAGCCGCAACGTGACGCCGGTGGCGTCCGCGACCCCGGCGAGCTCATCGGCGAGCGAACGGGTCAGGCGCAGCATGACGGCGGCCCCGGGCCGGTCGCCATCGTCGTACCGGACCACCGCGCCGCACAGGGCGAGCTCGGGGGATTCCGCGTGCCGGCCGGCCGGGATCAGCCGGAGCAGGTCGACGAACTCGCCCCGCTCGCCGGACAGGATGCGGACCATGGCGTGGTCCACGGCGAGCCGGCCGAGATACCGCCACTCCTCGGCCGCCACCGCGTGGCGCATCGCCTCCGTCACGAGCCGCTCGCGCTCGTACCACCGGGCGGCCATCAGGTGCAGGTGCGCCTCCGCGCCGGGCTGCTCGACGGCGAGCTGATGGCGCAGCGCAGCGCGCAGCAGGGGGTGGTAGCGGTACCAGCCGGGCCGCTCCTCGATCCGGGTCACGAACGCGTCGGCGTCGTTCAGCCGCTCCAGGGTCGCCAGGCCGTTCCGCTCGCCCGTGAGGGCGTCGGCCAGCGGACCGCAGACCGTCTCCGCGATGCTCGTCCGCACGAGGAACCGTTGCGTCTCCGGAGGCAGGGCGCCGACCGTCTCGCGCAACAGGTAGTCGCGGACTTCCCGGCCGTCTCCGGCCGCCGTGGCGCGGGCCAGCAGGCGCAGGCCGACCGCCCAGCCCTCGGTGCGGGTGATCAGCCTCGCCAGCTCGCCCCGCGGGAGCCGCCGCAGCTCGGGCAACTCGGCCGCCTCGCCGGCGCAAAACGCCAGATGCCGGGCGCGAATCTCGCTCAGCTCGCCGGCGGCCCGCAGCCGGTGCAGGGGCAGGAGCGGCTCGCCCCGGCCGACCAGCACCAGGCGCAGCGCCGGTGGCGGATCGTGCAGCAGCCGGGCCAGGCCGTCGAGCACCGCGGCGCTGACCAACTCGTGGTGGTTGTCCAGGACCAGCACCAGAGGCTTGGGCAGCAGATCCAGCGCCGACGCCAGCCGCCGGCCGAGATCCTCACCCGTGCCGTCGCCGCGGATGACCGCGCCGCCGGCGCGCACGGCGGTCAGGAGATCCGCCCAGAAAACGCGGGGATCGTTGTGCCCGGCGCCGAGCGTCACCCAGCCCACCGGTTGCGACGCCTCCCGCTGCCTCACCCACGAGGCGACCAGCGTGCTCTTGCCCCACCCGGCGCCGGCGCGGATCACCGTCACCGGACCCCGCACGCCCGCGTCCATCAGGTCGGCAAGCCTGGTCCGCTCGACGGGTGAGCGCCGCGCCGGCGGGCGGGCGAATCGTTCCGGGAGGGCCCTGCCGTCCTGCCGTCCGGCCATTGTCGACGATGGCGAAATACCGCTGCTGTTCTCCACGAGAAACGCCTTCCCGTCGGCGCCGGTAAACGGCCGGGGCCCGTTCGGCATGCGTGCGGGCGGTGACGAAACGTCATCGCCATTCGCACTTCCCCGGCCCCCGCCGTTGACAGCCCAACACAGCACGCGGGCAGGCGCAACACGGCACAAGCGGTGATCTCCATTAATAAGCGAGAGTGGCCCGCGCGGGGCCAGGGAAACGACCGGGAATGAAACAATTGACCGATACGCCGATCGGACACAAGTGGACGAAATTGTTGCGCCGAGGTAAAGCAATGCGATGCCCGCGCGCCACCGCATGGGGCGCCGTGGAATCACCACATCACGTTTCGGCCCGCGCTACCTCACCCGGGCGTGATGATGCGCAACGTGAGGAATTACCCACCGTTGGTCCCGGGGAAGGCCACTAGTCTCACCCCATGGTGGATCTGGTGCTGCGATCTCGGCGGGTTGTCACGGCGCACGGCGAGCGCCCGGCGGCGGTGGCCGTCGAGGGCGGCCGGATCGTCGGGGTCGACGATTACGACCACCTTCACGACGCTCGCATCGACACCGATCTGGGTGAGACGGCATTGTTGCCGGGGCTGGTCGACACCCATGTGCATGTCAACGAGCCCGGCCGCACCGACTGGGAGGGCTTCGCCTCGGCCACGCGGGCGGCCGCCGCCGGCGGGGTCACCGTCATCGTCGACATGCCGTTGAACAGCCTCCCCCCGACGGTCGACGCGGAGGCGCTGGCGGTCAAGCAGGAGGCGGCCCGCGGTCAGACCCACATCGACGTCGGATTCTGGGGCGGCAAGATTCCCGGAAACACCGCCGATCTGTCCGGCCTGCACGCGCGCGGGGTCTTCGGTTTCAAGGCATTTCTCGCCGATTCCGGCGTTCCCGAGTTTCCGCCGGTCACCGGCGCAGAACTCACGGCGGCGATGAAGAGTGTCGATGCTCTATTCGTCGTGCACGCCGAGGATCCCGAGCATTTGCAGCCGTTCGGAGGATCGGCCCGATACGGCGATTTCCTGGCGTCGCGGCCCGCGGAGGCGGAGCACGCCGCGGTGGCCACCGCCATCGCGGCGGCGCGCGAGAGCGGCGGGCGCGTGCACATTTTGCACCTTTCGGCGGCCGGCGCCCTTCCGCTGATCGCGGCGGCAAAAGCAGAGGGCGTACGCGTCACGGCCGAAACCTGCCCGCATTACCTGACCCTGGACGCGGGGGAGATCGCCGACGGGGCCACCGAATTCAAATGCTGCCCGCCGATCCGGGACGCCGCGAACGCCGGCCGGCTGTGGCAGGCCCTCGCGGACGGGCTGATCACCTGCGTGGTGAGCGATCACTCCCCGTGCACGCCGGAGCTGAAGCGGCGTGACACCGGCGACTTCGCGGCTGCCTGGGGCGGCATCGCGTCGGTGCAGCTCGGGCTCCCGGTGATCTGGACGGCGGCGCGGGCCCGGGGCTATACGCTCGGTGATGTCACGGAGTGGATGGCGCGGCGGCCGGCCGACCTGGTGGGGCTGCCCGGCAAGGGGCGGATCATGGTGGGTGCGGACGCGGACCTGGTGGCCTTCGACGCCGACGAGACCTTCGTCGTCGAGCCGCGCAGGCTGCACCACAAAAACCCCGTGACGCCGTACGCGGGAAAGAAGTTGCAGGGTGTGGTCCGCACGACGTGGCTGCGCGGGCACGCGGTCACCGGATCGGCCCCGGCCGGCATGTTCCTCACCCGGGAGGGCGCCTGATGGACGCGTTCGCCGCGCTTCCCGATCTGGCCTCGCGGGCGTTCGGCGGTGGCGTCGTCCACGCGAACGACGAGTTCTTCGCGGCCGCCGACCATCTGGTGACTGCCGAACCGCCGGTCCACTCGCCGCGGACCTTCGGCCACAAGGGGCAGGTGTACGACGGGTGGGAGACCCGCAGGCGCCGGGAGCCCGGGTCCGACGTGGCGATCGTCCGGCTGGGGGCACCGGGGGTGATTCGCGGTGTCGACGTCGACACCGCCTTCTTCACGGGCAACTTTCCCCCGTACGCGTCCATCGATGGTCTGTCCGTGCGGGGATATCCGAGCGCCGCGGACCTGGTGGCGGCGGAATGGGTTCCGCTGGTGCCGAAGTCGCCGCTCAACGGGGACAGCCGCAACCTTTTCGCGGTGGCGGACGAGCGCCGCTTCACCCACGTACGGCTGACGATTCACCCCGACGGCGGGGTGGCCCGGCTGCGCGTGCACGGCGTCGTGGTGCCCGATCCGGCGCTGCTGCCCGACGTTTTCGACGTGGCGGCCGCCGCGCACGGGGCGGCGGTCACCGAATGCAGCGACATGTTCTACGGGCACCCGGAAAAGATGCTGATGCCGGGCCTCGCGCAGCACATGGGCGACGGGTGGGAGACGTCGCGGCGCCGCGACGACGGCAACGACTGGGTGGTCGTACGGCTCGCCGCACCGGCCCTGATCTCGCTCGCCGACCTCGACACGACGCACTTCAAGGGCAACGCGCCGGGCTGGGCCGCGCTGTCCGGCCGGTCGGGCGACTCGGACTGGTTCGAGATCCTGCCGCGGGTGGCGCTGACGCCGGACACCCCGCACCGCTTCCGGGTCGATCCGGGGCGCGAGGCCACCCACGTGCGCCTCGACATCTTCCCGGACGGCGGCATGGCCCGGCTGCGCCTGCACGGACGAGCCAGGCCCGGCTTCCTCGACGAGCAGTTCCGCCGGCGATCGTCCTGACGGCCTACGCGCTGTCGCCGCCGAAGCGGGCGCTGGGGGCGACCCGGGCCAGCCAGCCGGCGGCCTCCTCGGCGGGCAGGGTGCGGACGAGCGTCATCTCCGGGGTCATCAGCGGATAGGCGCGGCCCGCGTTCCACCCCCGGGCGTACGGGGGAGGGTCGAGCACGACCACGCGATGGTCGCCGAGCAGCGGGATGCCGGCGGGCCGGCCCTCGTTCCAGATCCACGCGCCGCGGGCGTCGACCAGGTTGAACTGTCCCTGGATGCCGCCCTCGGGCATCATCTCGCCGGTCGTCGCGGCCGCCACCCACGCGGGAGCCGGCGGCGTGCCCGGCAGGCGGCCCTCGCCGATCAGCGCGGCGGCCAGCAGGGTGTGCAGCTGGAAGTTGTCGCCGATGCCGCTGATCTTCAGGTCGTACGCCCGGCCGGTCTCGCGGTGCAGGACGAGCAGCGGCTCGTCGTCGAGGACCAGCAGCAGGCCGTGCAGCCAGGGAGCGTCGTCGACCTGGTCGCCGACGGCGGCGGTGGCCGCGGTCAGCCGGTCGCGGTGGGGCAGCGCGAGCCGGGCGCGCTTGTGCTGCAACGGGAGCAGCAGGCTGGGGATCCAGTCGTTCACGGTGAACCACGCCTGGGTGATCTCGCCGGCCTCCTCGACGGCCAGCCCCGCGGCGGGCGCGGCCCGGACGACGCGGTCGCGCAGCTCGCGGTACTCGGCGGCGTTCGTGGGGGCGGCGACGTCGCCGAGCTCGCCGGCGATCAGCCCGAACTGCGCGGCCAGCTCGAGGCCGCCGGCCACCCGTTCGACCAGCACATCGAGCACCGGCAGCGGGTCGGCCCCGATCTCGACGAGCGCCGCGGCGAGCCCGGCGAGCTGCCCGCCGTTGCCGAGCGCGACCTGCTCCAGGGCGGGGCTCAGCCGTACGAGGCCGGCGCTCAGCTCCTCGGCGTCACACTGCTGTGCGCGCTGCACGACGGCGCGAAAGCTCTTGGCGGAGCCCCGCTCGTCGAGCCGGATCACGGCGTCGGCGAGATCGGTGCAGAGATCGGGAAGGGCGCGCCCACGACGACCGAACATCGATGCATCCTAGGCGCTCCCGATGATCACGCGCCGTCCGCCGACACGTCGTCACCTCCCGAAATTTCGGTGGAGCGGTGCGGCCCGTCGCGTCTACGGTGCGACCGTGACGCGAACGGTGACATTGGTGCTGGTCGACGCGGACGGCGTGCTGCTGGGCGAGCGCGGGCCGTTCGAGGCCGAGGTGCCCTGGTGGCAGGAGGTCGCCGGCTTCGGCGACGACCTCCAGGTCCTGCGCCTGCTGCACGCCGACCGCCCCGCCCCTCCCGGCGGCCACGTCACCTATCTCGCCCAAGCAGCCGAGAAAGCACCAAATATCCGAAAAATCGACCAGGGCCATGAGGAGCGGTTGGGCGAGGCGGCGCCGCGCGATGAGGGGCGCCCGGGCGTGGTGTCGCCGCGCGGCGAAGGCGGCCTCTCCCTGGCGCCGCACCCCAAGCGGGCGCCCTACGCCGAGATCAACGGGCCCGCCGCCTCCCTCGCGTGGGCCCGGGAACACCTTCCGGACGTCACCTTTCACCAGCGCCGCACCTGGAACCTCTCCGCGATCTGGCGGCTCGACGGCCCCGGCGGCGTGACGCGTGCCTGGCTCAAGCAGGTGCCCCGGTTCTTCGCCCACGAGCCGCACGTCATCCGCCTGCTCGCCGGCGTCGCGCCCGGTCTCGCCCCCGAGCTGCTGGCCGCCGGCGACGAGGGCCGCATGCTTCTCGCCCACGCGCCGGGGGAGGACCGCTACGGCGCCGGCCCCGGCCTCTGCGCCGACATCGCGGCGGCTTTTCACCCCGTACAGCTGCATTTCTCGAAAAATCCGGACGAGATCCGGCAAAGAGTGCCCGACGCCCGGCTCGCCCCGGAACCCTTCGAGCGCGTGGCCGAACCGTACCTCGGCACCATCCCCGGCCTCGGCGCCCTGATCGACGACCTGCCGCGCCGCCTCCAGCGGATCGCCGACTGCGGGCTGCCCGACACCCTCGTGCACGGCGACCTGCACCCCGGCAACGTGCGCACCGACGGCGCCGGCCGGATGACCATCATGGACTGGGGCGACTGCACGTTCGGCAATCCCGGCTTCGACATCCTGCGCCTCACCGACGACCCCGGCGTGATCGACGCCTGGGCCCGGCGCTGGCAGGCGACCGGCGCCGACCCCGTTCGCGCGCTCGAGCTGCTGCGCCCGCTGGCACTGCTGCGCAGCGCCGTCATCTACGCCGGCTTCCTCGACAACATCGAGCCATCCGAATTTCCTTATCACGCTGACGACGTTCCGGCCTGTCTGCGCGCGGCCGCCTCTATCGTGGGGGAGTGAGCCGGGAGGCGTACGTCGAGGAGATCCGGCAGGGCGGCGTGACCCTGTCGCCGGAGCTCGCCGCCGCGTTCGCCACCGTCCCGCGTGAGGCTTTCGTCCCCGACGGCTTCCAGCGCCGCGACGGCACCTGGGCCAAGCCCACCGACCCCGACTTCCTCGACCTCGTCTACCGCGACGACGTGCTGGTCACCAAGCTCGACCACCGCACCCCGGTCAGCTCCTCCAGCCAGCCCTCGCTGATGGCGCTCATGATCCAGGCCTTGGCGGTGCGCCCCGGCCACCGCGTCCTCGAGATCGGCGCCGGCACCGGCTACAACGCCGCGCTTCTCGCTTCGCTCGGCGCCGAGGTCACCAGCGTCGACGTGCAGCCCGACGTCGCCGCCAAGGCCCGTGACGCGTTGCGACGAGCGGAGATCGCTTCGGTACGGGTGGAGCACGGCGACGGATACCGCGTCCCGGCCGGCCCGTTCGACCGGGTCATCGTCACGGTCGGCGTGGCCGGGCTGGCCCCCGGCTGGCGGGACGCCGAGATCGTGGTCGCCCCCGTCGAGCACGCCGGCACCCACCCGGTGCTGGCCGTCACCGACGACATCGGCGCCGTCGTCAGCCCGGCCGGCTTCATGACCGCCGCCGGCCCGCTCACCGCCGCGCGGCCCTTTCCCGCGCCCGCCGCCCCCGGCACGCTGGCCGAGTTCACCGAGCACGCCGGCCCTCGCTTCGACCCGCCGCTGGAGCCGCTCGCCTACCGCGATCTCTGGTATGCGGCCGGCGTCTGGAACCGCCGCGCCACCCTGGCCGCCGTCCCGCGCCGCGAACAGAACTGCCTGATCCTGCTCGACGGCACGCGCACCGGCGGCGCGATCATCCTGCCCGACGGCAGCGTGCCGGCCGGGGGAGCGGAGGCGGCCCGCTACGCCGCCGAGGCTACCGCCATCGTCGACCGCTGGCTCGACGCCGGCCGCCCGCCGATGGGCGCGTGGCGCGTCCGCTTCGCGCCGGGCGGCGACCCGGAGGCCCCGATCTACGTCCCGTCGGCCTGGAAGCTGTCGCGGTGACCCGGCCGGCTCACCACCTGCCCTGCCGGCGGTCGCTCCACGGCCGGCCGTCCGGGTCGTACATGAGCCGATAGGCGGGCACCGCCCACATGCGCTGATACCAGGGCAGGCGTTGCGTCGAGTGCGGCATGAGCTGCCCCGGCGGCCGGGGGCCCTGCCGCCCGTCGTCGTGCCACTTCTTCAGGCGGTCGGCGGCGGCCGTCATCTCCCGTACCACCGAGACCGGATCGAGAAGTCCCTCGTCGGAGTCCCGGCCGAGATGTTCGCGCGTCAGCGCGAGCCGGAGATCGCGCGGGAAGCGGCGCGCCCCGTCGCCCAGCCCGGCCGGGTCGCGCGGCTCGCGCTCGTCGGGCGTGTCGTCGAGGATGCCGTTGGAGAGCTCGCTGTCGTGGGTCCAGGAGCGCCGGTTGAAGTTGTCGCTGCCCACGCTGCACCAGACGTCGTCGATCACGCACACCTTGGCGTGCACGTAGATCGGCGTGCCCTCGGCGTTCTCCAGGTCGAAGACGTGCACGCGGTCGGGCGCGGCCATCCGGCAGAGCTCGATCGCCTGCTCGCGGCCGACCTGGTTGGGCGGCAGCTGGAGCCGGCCGTCCACGTCGGGATGCCGCGGGACGACGGCGATGAGGTGCAGGTCCGGGTGGGCCTTCAGCGCGTCGGCGAACAGCTGGGCCACCTCGGCCGACCACAGGTACTGGTCCTCCAGGTAGATCAGCCGCCGGGCCCGCTTGATCGCCTTGGTGTAGCCGCGGGCCACCGTCTGCTCGCCGCGCGGCGCGAAGTCGTACGGCGGGCGCATCGCCGGATAGGTCCGCAGCACCTGGATGTTGAGCGGCCCGCACGCGGGCGGGTCGGGCGGCTGCGGCGGCAGGCGGTCGGCGCGCAGGTCGGCGTGCTTGAGCTTGTCGGTGACCGTCGAGATCGGACCGTGCTGGTCGAGCGGCGTCGGATCGTTCCACCGTTCGCGGAACGTCAGGTCCAGGGCGCCGACGACCGGCCCGCGCAGCGCGAGCTGCACGTCGTGCCAGGGCGGGTGCGGCCCGTACGCCTTGGCCATCGTCACCGGCTGCGGATCGCCCCGGTGCGTCTCGTCGTCGCGCCGGCTGTGGCAGAGATCGATGCCGCCCGCGAAGGCGATGTCCTTCTCCGGCTCGCCGGGATGCCGCAGGATCACCAGCTTCTGGTGGTGCGAGCCGCCGCGGCGCACCCGCTGGTCGAGCAGCACCTCGCCGCCCGCGGCTTCGATCTCCTCGCCGAGGTTGCGGTTCTCCTCCTCGCTGTACGCGAGCTTGTCCAGGTGGGAGCGCCACAGCAACCCCTTGACCACCACACCGCGCTTGGCCGCCGCGCTGAAGAGCTCGGCGATCGTCGGGCCGTCGTCACGCATCCGCTCGTCCGGGTCACCACGCCAGTCCGTGAAGAACAGGTAGTCACCCTCGCGGAGGCTTTCGACCTCCGTTACCAGACGGTCAAAATAGGCTTTACCGTGAATTAGCGGTTCAGCCGCGTTTCCGGCGCACCAGGTGGGTATGGAGGAGTCCGGGTTACCACGCTCCTGCGTACTGAGGAACCAGTCAGGCAGAGGCACGCCCTTCAACCTAAGCCCCCTCACGGGCAGGCGCACGTCGACCGGCCCGGCCCCCTACTTCCCGGAGGGACCACCCCATGAGCAGTGAGCCGCTGACCACCGCCGCCGCCACCACCGACACGACCGCCGCCGCGGCGGAGAAGGGCCTGCTCATCGCGGTCCTGCTGATCGTACTGCTCGGCGTCGGCGCCATGCTGTTCATGGGCTGACCTACAAGACCCACTCGTCCTGACGGATGATCTCCACCACACCCTTCGGCCCGCGTCCCGTGACGGTGATGCCGTCGCCGCCGATCACCACGTCGGTGTGCACGCCGGACATGTTCAGCCCCAGGTCGGCCCGCTGCTGCTCGGTCAGCGCCGGGCCGCCCTCGACGGCGAACGGGAAGCTCTGCCCCCACGCGACATGGCAGCCGGCGTTCTCGTCGAAGAGCGTGTTGTGGAAGACGATGCCGGCCCGGGCGATCCGGCTCTCCCGGTCGACCAGCGACACCTCGCCCAGGGACCGCGCGCCCGGGTCGGAGTCGAGCTGCGCCCGCACCACGTCGGCGCCGGAGTCGGCGGTGACCTCGGTGACCCGTCCGCCGGCGAAGGTCACCCGCAGCCCGGTGACCAGCTGACCGGCGAGCACCAGCGGCTTCGTCAGCCGGATCACCCCGTCCGCGCGCCTGTTGTCCGGGCTGGTGAAGACCTCCTCGGTGGGAATGTTCGGCATGTACGGCACGCCGGCCGCGTCCACCATCCCGCCGCCCGTCCACCGGGTGCCCGGCAGCAGCCCCACGGTCAGATCGGTGCCCTCGCCCTCGTACCGGATCTCGGTCAGCTCCAGCTCGTCGAGTCGCCGCGCCCGCTCGCTCAGCGTGGCCGACCGTTCCCGCCACGCCGCCACCGGATCGTCCGAGTCGAGCCGCATCGCCGTGCCGACGGCCTCCCACAGCCGGTCGAGGTCGGGCTCGCCGAAGATCTGCCGCGCCCATCCCGGGTTCGGCGCGCCGACGGCCGTCCAGCGCATGCCGTCGAAGAGCGCCCGCCGCATCGCCTGCATCTCCCCCAGCGGATGCGCGGCGGCCTTCGCCGGGTCGGCCCCGTCGAGCAGATGCGGGTCCGCGTCGCCGAGCAGCCGGATCGACGCGACGCCCTGCTCGCGCCACCAGCCGATGCGCTCCAGCGCCCACGGCCGGCTCGCCGTGAGCCGCTCCAGCGTCTGATGGTCGACCGCCGCGCGCCGCATCGGCCCGTCGTCCCAGTCGGTCTCGACCCAGCCCGCGCCCACGCGGTACGCCGCCTCGGTCACCGCCCGAGCGATCTCCAGGTGCGCCGTGTCGCTCTTGATCACCACTCCCTGGCCCGGCTGCACGTTGACACCCACCCGGACCACCAGATCCGCGAACCGCTCGATCAAGCTCATGGGCCAGAGCCTAGAACAGCTTTTCTCGCCGCGACGCGCTCCACGGTTCCCGCCTTGAGCCGTTCGGCCTCCTCCAGATCAAACCCCGCTTGCCGTACGAGGGGAAGCTGCCGCCGCGTGAAATGCTCCCCGGCCATCGGGACGGTCAGGCGCTCCAGCAGCCACTGGCACGCGCGGACCGGCGGCCACGTGCTGACCACGTGATCCAGCAGCAGCAGCCGGCCACCCGGCACGAGCACCCGCCGCATCTCACCGATCGCCGCGACCGGGTCGGGGATCGTGCACAGCCCGAGCGCGCACACCACCGTGTCGAACTCCTCGTCGCCGAAGGGCAGCCTTTCGGCATCACCCTCCCGCAACGTGACCCCTTCCCCCGCCCGGCCGCGAGCGACGGCGAGCATCTCCGGGCTCAGGTCCACACCGGTCACCGTGACGTCGTCCCGGTAGTAGGGCAGCTGAAGCCCCGTGCCCACGGCAACCTCCAGCACACGCCCCCGCGCCCGCGACCCGAGCCATTCCCGCCCACCGGCGAACCAGGTCCGCTCCAGCAACGCGATCTGCCGGTCGTACCGCGGCGCGGACCGATCCCACACCCGGCGCTGCCGCTCCGTCATGGCGTGATCGCCTCGATGAACTCCGCGGCCGGCGCCGACACCGGCCGGTCACTGACCTGACCGTCGCCGAGCTCCACCACCCGCCACCGCCCGTCGGCACGCTTCGCCAGGTCCACGGTCACGAACGGCAGCCCCAGCCCCGCCACGGCCGCGCTGAGAAACGTCACGTCAATCTCCGGCGGCAGCGCTCCCGCCGTGTCCGGGTGCGCCGTGACCAGCCGGCACACCCCGTCCACCCACCACGTCCGCGCCTCGGCCCCCGTGAACTCCTCGAACCGCCGCACCACGAACCCACCGGCGAAGTCGTCCGCCCGCAACTCCCGAAACCGCCGAGCCACCGCCATCGCCGCCTCGGCATCGCCCAGCTCCGGGATGTACGCGGCCTCGTGCCAGTAGTGCTTCATCGACTTCGTGTAGTCCCGCACCACCGCGGCCCCGCTCCCCAGCGCGGCCCGAGCCTCGTCGAAGTCCCCCAGATCGTCGCCGACGGTCCACACCGACTCGGGCGTGAAGCCGGCAAGCCCTCCGTACCACCCCGGCAGCTCATGCCCACGCCGATAATCAGCGGCGCTGGTCCGCAGCCCGGCCGCCCGCGCCAGCCCCACGTAGGCGCCGCTGCTGAGCATCCACCCCCGGTAGACAGCCGGCCCGTCCCCCGGGCTGAGCTGCACTTCCCGCCCACCCGCGAGCGCATCATGGTCGACAAGCACCACCTCATGCCCAGCGGCCCGAGCGGCAGCAGCCTCCTCGGCGAAGTGCTCATCCACCCGCCGCGGCCGGAGCACGTCGCGGGGCACCACCAGCATCATGGGGCCTTAGTACCACGGCCGCGCCCGCCGGCCTCACCTCACGTCACCGTCGGTTTCAATTCAACCCTCGGCGTCACCTGGGCTCTCGGCGTCACTTTTCCTCGGCGTCACCTTGGCTCTAGACATCAGCTTGGCTCCACTCCACCTTGGCCCTCGACTTCGCCCTGGGTCTCGACTCCACCGTCGGCCTCGACTTCGCCCTGGGTCTCGACTCCGCCGTCCGCCTCGACTTCGCCCTGGGTCTCGACTTTGCCGTCCGCCTCGACTTCGCCCTGGGCCTCGACTCCACCGTCCGCCTCGACTCCACCCTCCGCCCCGACTCCACCCCGGCCCTCGCACCACCCCGCCCTCGACATCGCCGTGACCCTCGACATCACCGGGACCTTGGCATCACCCGACCCTCGGCCTTACCGCGCCTCCTCGCCGGGAGGCAACCGTTGGACCACGGTCGCCGTCAGCGCCATCCGCCGCTGTCTTGCACGCAGCCAAGCCATGACCGCGACCCTCATCCCTCCACTGTCGACCACTTGGAAGTCCACCTCACTTAGCCACTGCCACCCCACCAGCAGCAGGCATCTTCCATCGAGACTAAGCGGGCGCGCGGAAGATCGGTGGGCACCCGAGCACTCCTGTGGACAACGACGGCAGCACCGGCCCGAGGCTGTGGAAAACTCGGCCGCGCCGCTTGACAGGCCCTAACTTGGTGGTGGCCCCCGGGTGGGTGGGCCGTGGGTGCGTGGGCCGCGGGTGGGCCGCGGGCGGGCCGCGGCACCCGTGGGCGGAGACGGCGTGTCGGTGCCGCGAATGAGTGCCGGGGCGCTCGCCGTCACTCGACCGCCGGACGCTGTCCTTCACCCCGACCTCCCGCGCCCCGCGACAAGGCCGTCGCGAGCGCCGCACCACCAGCCCCAACCGCCGTCCCTCCCCCCAACCCTCCTCGCGGCAGCAGGAGCGGCGTAGCCAACAGAAGCACCCCCGCCACCGTGATCGCTGCCAATGGGCTGGTGACAGTGGCCAGCACGCCCCACACCACCATGAGCACCGCCTGCGCAAGCTTGCTGCTGATGCTCCACGCGCTGAGAACCCGGGCGGCGTGGTCGCGTGGTGTGCGCTGGAGGCGTTCCGTTGCGGTGATCGGGTTGAAGACGCCCATGCAGGTGATCAGCAGGCCCTCGACGGCGATCACCGTCAGGAGGCCGCTGACGCCGGGATGGGTGAGGGCGAGGCCGAGCGGGAAGACGGATCGCAGCCAGCCGAAGACCACCATGGTGCGGTGGCGGCCGTAGCGGCGGACGAGCCTGGGGGAGAAGCGGGCGCCGGCGAAGCCGCCGAGGGCCGGGAGGCCGAACGCGAGCCCGTACTGCCAGGCCGGGAAGTGGTAGTCGTCCAGCAGGAGGACCGTCAGCACCGGCGCCGACGCCATGATCAGGCCGTTGACCAGCATCGCGTTGAGGAACAGGCCGCGCAGGAAGCGGTCGTGCAGGATCCACCGCCAGCCCGCGACGAGGTCGGCGCCGCGCATGCCGGTGGCCGGTGTCGTGACGTCGTCGCCGCGGATGCGGGAGATGCCCAGCGCGGACAGCAGGTAGCTGAGGGCGTCGGCCAGCACGGTGACGACCGGGCCGAGCAGCCCGATCAGCGCGCCGCCGAGGGGTGGGCCGGCGGCGGTCGCCAGCCAGCTCGTTCCCTCGAAGCGCCCGTTCACGGCCAGCAGTTGCTCGCGCGGGACGAGGTGTTTGAGATAGGCGCCCGAGGCCGCCGTGAAGGCGATGCTCCCCGTACCGCAGATGATCGACACGACCAGCAGCTGCGCGTAGGAGAGCAGACCGAGGACGTACGCGACCGGAATGCTCACCGTCGCGGCGAACCGCGCCACGTCCGTCGCGATCATCACCGGCCGTTTGGCGCGGCGCTCGACCCAGGGTCCGAGCGGCAGGGCCAGGACGGCCGCGACGGCGAGCGCGGCCGCGTCGAGCAGCGACACCGCGAAGGGCGGCGCGTCCAGCTCGCGGACGGCGAGGAGCGGGAACGCCCCGAACGCGATCCACGTGCCGTACGTGCTGACGGCGTACGACGACCACAACCAGCCGATTCTGGACACGCGTCTTCCCCCGCGACAACCGATGTTTGGAGCTCAGCACCTCATCGCGCACGGTGCCTGCGCGTCAAACAACCGGCTTCCGGCGAGCCACAACGATCAGTTGTACGCCCGTAAGCTGCGCCCATGGACACGGAAGCCGTGCGGTCGTTCGTGCGGGCCGCCGAGCTCGGGCAGTTGCAGCATGCCGCCGAGGAGCTCGGTGTGACCCAGCAGGCGGTCTCGAAGCGCATCGCCTCCCTGGAGCGTGAGCTCGAGGTGCGCCTGTTCACCCGTACCGCCCGAGGGGTTGATCTGACCCTCGACGGCCAGGCGTTTTTGCCGCACGCCCGGAGCATCGTCGCCGGCGCCGACCGTGCCGTCACAGCGGTCCGGCCGGGTTCACGCGCGCTGCGCATCGACGTGCTCGGCCTGCGCAGCGCCCAGGCCGTCCTGCTGCACGAGTATTGGCGCTCCCACCCCGGCGTCGACCTCGACGTGGTCACCCTGCGCGTCGACGACCCCCACGCCGCGGCCGCCGCCGTGCAGGCCGGCGACGTCGACGCCTCGTTCCGCACGGTCACCGATCCGGCCGCGCTGCCCCAGGACGTACGGATGGTGCACGCCTTCGACTCCCCGTGCGAGCTGCTGGTCGGCCCCCGGCATCCGCTGGCCTCCGCCCGGACGCTGACCCCCGCCCGGCTGCGCGGGCACCGCATCTGGGTGCCCGGCATCGTCGCGCGCAGCGAGTGGGCGGAGTTCTACGACGAGCTGGCCACCACCTTCGACCTGCGCGTGGACGCGACCGGCCCGAATTTCGGCAACGAGGTCCTCCTCGACACCCTCGCCGACTCCGCCGACGTGGCCACCCTCGTCGGCGCCCGCGACCGCTACCTCTGGCCGGCCGGCCACGACCTGCGCCGCATCCCGATCGCCGGCCCGGCCCTGGTCTACCCGCTCAACCTGCTGCATCGCGCGAACCCGCACCCCGGCCTGCGCGCGGTGCTGGCCTACTTCGCCACCATCACCCCGGTCAGCGAGCCGGCGTGGCGTCCCTCCGGCTTCCGGCCATCACCATGACCGCCCGTCCGCTCGGCTCCCCCGGATCCCCGCGCACCGCCGTACTTCCCATGAGCGGCCGATCGGCGTACGCGTCGACCACTCCAACCCGCACCGGCTGAGCCACGAACCGGCCTCTCTCCAGCACAATCAGCATCGTGGCCTCACGGGTCAGGGCGCGGCCAGGCGGAAGGATCGCGATGACGAAGCTGGGCGAGCGGCTGCGGCTGTTCTTGAACAAGTGGGGCCAGGCGCCTCGGCTCGCCGGGATCGCGCTTTCGCTGAGCCGGTCGACCGGCACGGATCGATACGTTGTCTCGGGCCTGGCGGGTCTGGGCGCTCTCCTCAGCGGTTTCCTCGCCAATACCTTCGCGAAATCGGTGCGGCAGGCCGGCCAACAGCTCAATCTGTACTAACGCGAGCCGCACAGGGTAGGGCGCATGTTGGTGGCCGAGCGCCTCGCCCGGGAGATGTGCGGAGAAGACCAACCGGAGCAGGCCAAGGCGATGATCGCCCAGATGCTGACATGGCCTCTCCCCGGTGAGGCGAGCACCACTGACGAGAGCCGGGGCGCGACCGGCTCGCCGTCTTGACGCCCGACGGCGCCGACCATCGTCCGCATTGGCCTGCGGCCCGGCGTCGTGGTCAGAGGGTCACGTGCTCGCTGACGGCGGGATGAGAACTCGGCCCGGGCGCAGCGCTCGTGCGGGGGTCGGGTGAGCCCGCCGGGAGGGCGTCAACGGGCAGGTGGGTTCTCGGGGTCGGTGGGGATGGGCCCGGTCTGGTCGGGGTCGCTTCGCGGGATCACCTGAGTCTCGTCGGCGCCGCCGATGACGATGGTGTCGTTCGGGCCGCGCGTGACCACAGTGGTGTCGGCCGTGGTCGGCGTCGCGTCGGTGACGGCAGTGCCGGAGTCGGAAGCCGGGGCGGGCGCGGAGCCAGGGTCGCCGGAGGCGATGGGCGAGGCGGGCGCGGAGCCGACAGCGCCGGAGGCGGCAGTGGGGGCCGGCGAGGAGACCGGGACGGCCACGGTCTCCTCGGTGGAACGCGGCGGCGGGATCACCTGAGTCTCGTCGGCCGCGGGATCCGGGGCGGACGCCTCGCGCTGAGCGGCGTAGGCGCGAGCCTGGTCGCGGATGACCGCCGACTCGGCGCCCGCGCGGTCGAGCCACTGGTCCCAGCGGGACTGCATCGGGCGGATCAGGCCACCGCCCACACCGACGATCACGACGCCGGCGACGGTGGCCAGCACGAAGATCAGCAAAGGCTGGGTGATCGACGTGGCGATGCGTACCTGGTCGAGGGCGGCGATGACGCCCAGCGCGACGATCACGACGGAGACGGCACGGGACAGCAAGCGGGCGTACGGAAGCGCGCCCAAGGCACTGACGATCAGGTCGGCGGCGGCGCGGGCGATCGCGGCCGCCACGACGATGATGACGATCGCCACGAAGGCGCGGGGCAGCCACGCGATCACCGCCGTCAGCAGGTCGCTCACGGGGTTGGGGCCCCACAGGCCGAAGGCCAGTTGCAGGGCGAAGAGCAGCACCGCGTAGAAGACGATCTTGGCGCAGAGGCCGCTGGGCGTGACGTTCTCACCGAGCAGCGGGCGCAGGGCGGGCGTCCTGTCCAAGCCGGCGCGGGCCAAGATCTTGGCGGTGGCCGTACGGAGCACGCGCGCCACCACATATCCGGCCAGGACGATGGCGGCGAACGCCAGCGCCGTGGGGACGAACAGCAGGACCGAACGCCACATGTCTTCGAGACCCCGGCTCATCGCGCCCCCTTGCCCTCGTGGCGGGCCGGCCAAACCCGGCCCCGGGAGCGCAACGAACGAGGAGCGCGGAGGACGCTCAGGAGCAGGGATTTCCGTTGATCGTGCAGCCGCTCGGGAGGTCGTCGCCGTCGCTGCGCATGCTGAAGGTGAACGTCACCGAGTCGCGCGCGGCGATCGCGGCGCCGCCGAAGGTGACCCGCGATCCGCTCGTCGACGCGGTGACGCCGCCACTGAGGACGGTGATCTCGGCGTCGCTGGGCACCGAGAGGCGAACCTGCCAGCCGGTGACGGCCGTCGAGCCGGGGTTGTTGACGGTGACCGTGCCCACGTACCCACTGTCACCACTCGTGTCGAAACCGTAGACAGCGGTCAGCGGGGCGGCGGCCGGGGTGGTGGCAGCAGGCGCGGTGGTCCTGGTCGGGGCGGCGGTCGTGGGCGCTGTCGTGGACGGCCGGGTGGTGGCCGGGACGGTCGGGGCCTTGAGGGTCGGAGCCGCCGCCGCCTCCGTGGTGGGCGCGGTGGTGGTCGGCGCGGCGGTCGTCGGCGACGGGCTGCTGCTGACCGGCGAGGCGGAGGCGGACGGCGCCGTCGTGGTGGGCTCGGCGGCGGGCGCGTCCAGGGCCGGGTCGGTGGTCGCCGCGGGCGCGCTGGTGACCACGCCACCGGCGGTCGGCTGCGACGACGACGAGTCCGGCCGCAGCGCGATGTATCCGGCGGCCCCGGCCAGGAAGGCCCCGGCCGCCGCGAGCGCGACGATCCCGGCGCGGCGCCGCCGCCCGTCCCGATGACTGCGCGGCTCGGCCCGCGGAGCCGACAGGTCGATCATGTTGGTCTCGGTGGCCGACGGATCACTCCACGGCCCCGCGAACAGCGCCGTCTCGGCGTCGGAGAGCCGCCCGGTCCCGGCCGCGTCCGCCCGCCCGACCCAGGGGTCGCCGTCCCCGATCCCGGCCCCGTCCCGCCGATAGGCGCCCGTCTCCGGCTCCAGATCAAGCCCCTCGTGCCGGTACGCGTCCGCGCCGTCACCGGCCGAGTCCCGCTCGAACCCGCCCGCGCCGTCACCGGCCGAGTCCCGCTCGAACGCGCCCGCGCCGCGACCGGCCCAGTCCCGCTCATACGCGCCCGCGCCGTGACCGGCCGAGTCCCGCTTATACGCGCCGCCGGCGCCGGCCGGGTCCTGCTCATACGTGCCTGCGCCGTCGCTGGCCCAGTCCCGCTCAAACACGCCCGCGTTATCCGAAGGCCCGGCGTCCGCCCCGAAGCCATCACCACCAGCCAAGGAGGCGTCATTTCCGGCATATCCGTTATTGCCGATGAGGTGCGCATCGCCGCCGGCATAGCGGCCGACATCGGCCGCGGAGCCGTCATCTTCGGTATATCCGTCATGGCCGGCCGAGGAGGCATCGTCTCCGGCATAGCTGTCGTGACCGGCCGGGGAGGCATCGTCTCCGGCATAGCTGTCGTGACCGGCCGGGTAAGCGTTGCCCCCGGCATAGCTGTCGTGACCGGCCGGGTAAGCGTCGCTCCCGGCATAGCTGTCGGGACCACCTGGATAGGCTTCGCGCCCTGCATAGATGTCAGGACCGCCCGGGTAGGCATCGCTCCCGGCATAGCCGCCATGGCCGGCCGAAGAAGCATCGCCGCCGGCATAGCTGTCGGGACCGGCCGGGAAGGCGTCGCTCCCGGCATAGCCGTCGGCGCCCGTCGAGTAGGCGTGGCCGGCGACGCTCTCCAGGCCGTAGCCGTCCCGCCCGGCGGCGTAGCCGTCCTGCCCATGGAGATACGTGTCCTCCCGGGCCGCGGCATAAGGCCGCCGATCGGCGCCTCGCCCGCCCTGGCCCGAGGAAACGTCCTCCTCGGCGAGACGCTGCGAGCGCCCGTCACCGAACCAGGACTCCTCCGCCTGCCCCGCCGCGGGATCAGTGGACGACGCAGCCGGCGCCGCCGGTTCCTCGGGCCAGAACGCCGCACGCTCCGCCGGCGCCGCCCACGAGGTGTCGCGCCGGGGTGGCCACGACGGATCGAACGAGGGCCGCGGCGCCTCGAAGCGCGTCGTCTCCGCGTCCGCGGGCAGAAGGGCGGGGTCCACCAGATCGCCCGAGCCGTATCCGGGACCGTGGTCCGCGCCGTCCGGGTCGTAGGCCGGCTGGTCGGGGTGGCGCTGTCCCGGGATCTGCCGCATGTCGGCGCGGTAGTCCGGTGCGCCATGGCGGGGGCGGCGGTCCTCGGTCACGGCGGCGACTATAAGTGAGCAATCTAAGGACAGCGAAGCTCGCGTAAGCAACAACCGGCTACCGACAGTGATATCGCACGGGATGACGTGGGACGGTCCCGGATAGTGCGGACTGGTCGTACCGTCAAGAATCGGACGGTTGGCCGGTGCGGGATCGTCCGAATGGCGGAGTCGGGATACGCTTTTGGGCATGGTCGGCGGTGCGGGTGGGGTGAGTGCTTCGGTGACGCCCGCGGTCCCCGCGGCGGCCGCTCTGGTGCACGATGCCGACTGGGCGGGCACGTCGCTGGGGGGCCGTGCGGGCTGGGATCCGGCCGTCGCCGCGACCGTCGAGCTCGTGCTCGGCTCGCCCATGCCGATGGCCTACAGCCACGGCGAGACGTTCCTGCTGATCTACAACGACGCGTACGCGGATCTGATCGGCTCCCTGCATCCCGCCGCGCTGGGCCGTCCCGCCGCCGAGGTCTTCGGTGAGCTGTGGCGCGCGCCCGGCCTGGGCGGTGTGATCGAAGAGGTCTACCGCACCGGCCGGCCCTATCTCGAGGCCGAGACCCAGCTGACCGTCGTGCGCGGCGCCGGCGGCCGCCCCGAGCAGGCCTTCTTCACCCGCGGCCACTCGGTGGTCCGCGACACGCGCGGCGCGATCGCCGGCGTGCTCACCGTCGCCGCCGAGACCACCCAGGTGACCCGGCGGCTGCAGAGCCTCGGCGAGCTGACCGCCCAGCTGGCGGGCGCGCTCACCGTCGACGACGTGGCGCGCGTGGTGCTGGGCTACGCGACCACCTCGTTCGACGTCGACCACTGTGTCTTCGCCGTCGACGACGGCGGCGCGTTCCGCTATGTGCGCCGCATCCGTGGCGAGATGCTCGACGAGGCCGACGAGCGGCTGCCCCCGGTGTGGAAGAGGGCGCCCAACGACCCCCGTGCCCCGCTGGTGGCCGCGGCGACCAGCGGCCGGCCGTCCTTCGTGTCCGACGGCGAGCCGCTGCGGGCCGTCGCCACCGACCGGCACGAGCAGCGGGTGCGCGCGCTGGCCTCGCTGCCGCTGCGCACCCCGTCGCTGACCGGCGCGCTGACCATCGGCTACCGCCACGCCCACCGGTGGCTGCCCGCCGAGCGGGCGCTGCTCAACGCCGCCGCTCAGCTGGTCGGTCAGGCCGCCGAGCGGGCCCGCCGGTTCGAGGCCCAGCACGGCACGGCTCAGTTGCTTCAGCGCAGCATGCTGCCGGAGCACCTGCCCGAGCTCGACACGTTCCGCATAGCGGCCCGCTACGACGTCGGCGTGGACGGCAACGCGGCGGGCGGCGACTTCTACGACGCGTTCCACCTGAGCGACGGCCGCCTCGCCATGGTGCTCGGCGACGTCGCGGGCCACGACGTGCGCGCCGCCGCCGTGATGGGCCAGGTGCGGGCCGCGCTGCGGGCGATGGCGCTGACCGATCCCGCGCCGCCGAGTGTCCTCGCCGGACTCGACCGCCTGGTCGGGTCGCTGGGCGCCGAGTCGCGCAACGAGGAGATCTTCGTGACTGTCGTGTACGGCGTGCTCGACCCCGCCGACGGCACGATCACGATGGCCAGCGCGGGCCACCCGCCGCCGGTGCTGCGCCGCGCCGGGGTGGCGGGCGGGGCGCCCACGGCCGAGCTGGTCAAGGTGCCGCCGGGCGCGCCGCTCGGGCTGGGCGGCCGCTGGCAGACCGGCCAGGTGCGGCTCGAGCCCGGCGACACGATCCTGATGTTCAGCGACGGCGTGGTGGAGCGCCGCGGCCGTGCCCTGAACGACGGTCTCGACGCGCTGGTCACGGTCGCCGCCTCCGCCGCGAGCGGCGATCCCCGAAACTTGTGTGCCTTGGCGACGACAGCGGTGCCGGGCGCGACCGACGACGACGTGGCGGTGCTGGCGGTCGAGCACGCGCTCGCGATGAGCCGTTCCGCGACGATGCTGGTGCCCGCGGAGCCGACCGGCCCTTCCCGCGTACGGCAATGGATGTCGACCCGCCTGCGCGAGTGGCACCTGCCCGAGCCGGTGATCGGCGCGGCGATCCTGTGCACGAGCGAGCTGACCACCAATGCCCTGCTGCACGCGGGCACGCCGGCGCAGGTGCACATCGACCTGAACGCGGAGCGGCTGCTCGTCTCGGTGGCCGACACCGGCACCCGCGGCACGGTGATCCGGGCGCACACCGACACGATGAGCAGTCGCGGGCGCGGGCTCGGTTTGATTGAAGAGTTGAGCGATTCGTGGGGCACCGACCCGTCGGTGCGCGGTTCGACGGTGTGGTTCGAGATGCTCGTGCCGGGCAGGAGCGCTCCCACGGCCGCCGACTCGCCAGCAGATTAACGATCACGTTACATGTGACGTACGTACGGTCACATGGAGTAGCGGAAAGCCATTCCAAAGCGGACATTGAACCCCGGGGTAGTGACGGCGCGTATTCGTTGCCGTAGAGTCATTCGCAAATCGGGGACGTCCACGTTGGAGCGGTATATGCGGATCAGAGGCTTTGCGCCGTCGACCCCCTGCTGGGTGGAGCTGACCACGTCGAACCCGGACGAGGCCGCCGGCTTCTACTCCGGGCTCTTCGGCTGGCAGCTCGACGGCGATCGATTCACCCTCGACGGCCGCGCGGTCGCCGGCCTGAGCCGGAACCGGTCGGACCGGCCCGAGGGCTGGCTGACCTATCTGGCCGCCCCCGATCTCGAGGGCACCACCGAGCGGGTGACGCAGGCGTACGGCCGGGCGCTCACCTGGCCCGAGGAGCGCGACGGCGCCCGCAGCGCGATCGTCGCGGACGGCGCGGGCGCCGTCTTCGGCCTGTGGCAGGCGGCCGGCTTCGCGGGCATGCAGGTGCGCGGCGAGCCGGGCACGATGGCCTGGTCCGACCTGCTCACCGACGACGTGGCCACCGCGACCTCGTTCTACTCGCAGGTTTTCGGCTGGACGCTGACCCACGAGTTCGGCAGCGGCGAATGGCTCACCGAGGCGCACGACTCGGTCGCGGGCCTGATCACCGGGCGGTACGGCGCCCGCTGGCAGCCGTCGTTCCAGGTCGCCGACACCTCGGACGCGATCGACCGGGTCGCCGGGCTGGGCGGCCGCGTGGTGAGCGGCCCGGCCGAGATGGGCCTCGGCTGCTCCGCCGAGATCGTCGACCCGTTCGGCGCCGCGTTCGCGGTCACCTCCCCGGTGCAGCGCGAGGTCAAGCTCGACATCGCCTACAACGACATCATCGGCATGGAGCTGACGTACGGCGGGTAAGAGAACAGGCGTTCGAAGGAGGAGACGTCATGACGACGAACGCCGAGAAAGACCCGTCGGACTGGACCACCGGCGACGAGCCGGCCACCGGCGCCCAGGAGTCGTACCTGCACACCCTCGCCACCGAGGCGCGGGAGGACGTCCCCGAGGGCCTCACCAAGGCCGAGGCGTCCCAAAAGATCGACGAGCTGCAGGAGAAGACCGGCCGCGGCCGCTGATATCGCGCGAAAGGCCGGCCCCGCACCCGCGGGGCCGGCCTTCTTTTGTGCCTTTCGCGTCAACCCCGGTTGACAGGTGCCGAATGTCAACGTAAGTTGACAGCATGACCGAAGCAACCGATCTCGCCGCGGCGGCGAGCAGCGCCGATCCCCGGGTCGGGCTCCGCGCGGTCGTGGCCTTGCGCCGCCTGCTCGAGGGCCTCGAGCACCTCCAGGTGGCCAACGCGCGCCGCAACGGCTGGTCCTGGCAGGAGATCGCCGACGCGCTCGAGGTGACCCGCCAGGGCGTACACAAAAAACACGCGCGTCTGATGCCGGCGCAGGACTCACGGGAGGGCTGACATGTTCGAGCGATTCACCACCGAGGCACGCGCCGTCGTCATCCGCGCGCAAGAGGAGGCCCGCGCCCTCGGGCACGGCCACATCGGCACCGAGCACGTGTTGATCGCGCTGGTCGCCGACCCGGACGGCCCCGTCGCGGCGGCGCTGCGAGACAAGGGCATCACCGCCGATTTCGTACGGGGTGAAGCGCGCCGCCGGGTCGAGCGCACCCCGCCGCTGTCGCCCGTCGACCGCGACGCCGAGGACGCGGCGGCCCTCAAGGCGATCGGCATCGACCTCGACGCCGTCCGCGCCGCCATCGAGCGCAACTTCGGCGCCGGCGCGCTCAGGCTGCCGCATCCCGAGCCGAAGAAGCGCGGCCTGTTCGGCCGGTTCTACGCCGGCACCGGCCACGTCCCCTTCACCAAGCGCAACAAAAAGGTGCTGGAGCTGTCGCTGCGCGAGGCGCTGCGGCTCAACCAGAAGTTCATCGCCCCCGAGCACATCGCGCTCGGCCTGGTCCGCGAGGGCGAGGGGCTGGCCATGCTGATCCTGGCCGACAGGGGCGTCGACTTCGACCGTTTCCGCGACGACCTGGTCCGCTCCCTGCGGAGCCACGCCGCCTAGCGGTAATAGATGCGCAGCTGGTGGCCGTCGGCGGTGCGGTGCCAGCCGACGTCACCCAGGGCCTGGATGTCGGGGCGCCGCTCGAGCCACTCGGCGGCCATCGCGAAGGCCTCGGCCGGGGTGCGCCCGATGAAGACCGCCCGGCGCTCCCACTCCTCGTAGACGGTGGGCGCGCCGGCGGAGAACCGGGCGCCCCGCGGACCGGTGACCACGGCCGTGGGCCCGATGCGCCGGCCGTTGCGGACGCCCTGGACGAACCAGTCGTTGACCGCCTCGTCGTGCTCCACGGCCCAGCCGTCGAGCCGGCCGATGTCGTCCGCGATCACCTTGCGGGCGCGGTCGAGGGCGGCGTCGAGCGTGGCGAAGTCGACGTCCTCGCCGTTGTACTCCACCCGGTACGCCATGCACGAGGATGATAAGCGCAGTCGGGCCGGTGGTCACTGGTCGCGAGCGAACCTCAGGCGCATCGCGGGGTCGGGGGTGCGGCGGAAGCCCAGCGACTCGTAGAGGTGCTCGCCGTCGGAGGAGGCGCGCAGGTCGACGCGCTGGATGCCGCGGCCGCGGAACCAGTCGAGCAGGGCGGTCACGCAGGCCCGCGAGTGACCCCGGCGGCGGTGGTCGGGGTCGGTGACGACGCTGAACACGTATCCCACCCGGCCGCTCGGGTCGCCGGGGCCGCCGAGCCGCTGCTCGATCGTGCCGACGGCGCAGGCGGCGAGACCGCCCTCGGGCCGGTCGACGACGAAGGCGACGAGGTACGGGTCGTCCTCGGCCAGCTGCTTGACCAGCAGCTGGCGGGCCGGCTCGCGCCAGTCGTCGTCCCAGGGAACCGCGGGCGGAAAGGCTTGCAACATCACGGCCCGGAGCCGGACCAGCTCGGCGGCGTCCTCGGGGGTGGCTCGGCGTGCACTCACGGGACGCTACGTTAACCGTCCCGCGCGACCGCCTCATCCGGGTTTCCCCTGGGGCGTGACCGACAGGACAGAGACTGGTATTTAAGATTTGAAGGAGCTACAGTCCTTGCCATGGTGCAACCGCTGACCGACGCCGAGCAACTCGCCTGGCGCACCTTCATCGAGAGCTCGTGGGCCCTTCACACCCATCTCGAGGACCAGCTGCGCGCGGACACCGGTCTCAGCATGAACGATTACCACGTGCTCGTGGTGCTGTCCGAGGCACCCGAGCGGCGGCTGCGGATGGGCGAGCTGGCCGGGCGGCTCGTCTTCTCGCCGAGCCGCATCACGTACCAGATCAGCTCGATGGTCAAACGCGGCCTGGTCCGCAAGCAGCCCTGTCCCGAGGACGGCCGCGGCCAGGAGGCCGTGCTCACCGACGAGGGACTGGCGGCCCTGGAGGCCGCCGCCCCGCTGCACCTCATCACCGTCCGCGACAGCTTCATCGACCGTCTCGACCCGGCCGAGCTCGCCGCGATCACCCGCGTGTTCAGCAAAGTGAGGAAGTCCTGAGATGCCCGCCATCACCGTCGACGACGTTCTCGTCCTGCCACGGCTTCCCCAGCTCGACCAGACCGCCGCCGTCCGCCCCGTCCGCCGGCTCACCACCGCCCCGCAGGGCTACGAGGGCGAGGGCTTCCCCGTCCGGCGCGCCTTCGCCGGCGTACCGCTCGAGGAGCTGGACCCGTTCATCCACCTCGACCAGATGGGCGAGGTCGACTACGCGCCCGGCGAGCCGAAGGGCACGCCGTGGCACCCGCACCGGGGCTTCGAGACCGTCACCTACATGATCGACGGCATCATGGACCACCAGGACTCGCTCGGTGGCGGCGGCACGATCACCAACGGCGACACCCAGTGGATGACCGCCGCCCGGGGCATCCTGCACATCGAGGCGCCGCCGGAGCACCTGGTGGTGAGCGGCGGGCTGTTCCACGGGCTCCAGCTGTGGGTCAACCTTCCCCGTGCCGCCAAGATGATCGCCCCCAAGTATCAGGACATCCGCGGCAAGGAGTCGGCGCTGCTCACCACGCCCGACGGCGGCGGCCTGATCCGGGTGATCGCGGGCGAGGTGGCCGGGCACGCCGGTCCCGGCTCCACCCACACCCCGATCACGCTGGCGCACGTCACGCTCCAGCCCGGCGCCCGGCTCGACCTGCCCTGGAAGCGCGACCACAACGCGCTGGTCTACGCGCTCTCCGGCCGCGGCACCGTGGGCGCCGACAAGCGCCCCCTCCAGATGGGCCAGCTCGCCACCCACGGCACCGGCGACGCGGTCCGGGTCGACGCGCACGACGTGCTCGACCTGTTCATCATGGGCGGCCGCCCGATCGGCGAGCCGGTCGCCATGTACGGACCCTTCGTGATGAACACCCGCGAGGAGCTGAAGCAGGCCTTCGACGACTTCCAGAAGGGCCGCCTCGGCGTCGTCCCCGCGGGCCGCGTCCCGCACACCTGACGGTCAGCCCGCCGTCACGTCGAGCACCCAGGTCACCCCGAAGCGGTCGGTGAGCATGCCGTAGAGGGGTGACCACCCGGACGGGGCCAGCTCCTGGAGGACCGTCGCGCCCTCGGACAGGCCCTTCCAGTAGCCGGTGATCTCGTCGGGCGCGGTGCCGCGCACGGACAGGAAGAAGGATTTGTCGCCCTGGTCGTACGACGTTCCGGCCGGGACGTCGTACGCCATGACGTGGAACCCGCCGGCGGACAGCACCTGCCCCCACATGACGCCGGCGCCGTCCGGATGCGGGACGACGGCGACGTCCCCGCCGAAGACGGACTGGTAGAACTCCAGCGCCGCCCGCGCGTCGCCGCGGAAGTTCAGGTGCGTGGTGGTCGTGATGCTCATGGCTCTCTCCTTGATCGCTGCGCTTTCGCTGGGAGAACCCTCGCAGGAGTAGAGGACAGGGTGTGGCCTCTACTTCCGGCACGATGAGATTCATGCCGAAGACGTCCGCGCGCCTGCTGTCCCTGCTGTCGCTCCTCCAGGCCCGCCGCGACTGGCCCGGCGCCCTGCTGGCCGAACGACTGCGGGTCAGCCCGCGCACGGTGCGCCGCGACGTCGACCGCCTGCGCGAGCTCGGCTACCCCATCGCCACCGCCAAGGGCCCCGACGGCGGCTACCGCCTCGGCGCCGGAGCGGACCTGCCGCCCCTGCTCTTCGACGACGAGCAGGCCGTGGCGCTGGCCGTGGCCCTGCGCACCGCCTCCGCCTTCTCGGAGGCCGCCGCCCGCGCCCTCACCACCGTCCGCCAGGTCATGCCGGCCCGCCTGCGCCACCGCGTCGACACGATCCAGGTCGACGACGTCTCACCGCACACGGCCCCCGTCGACCCCGACGTCATCCTGGCCCTGAGCGCCGCCGTCCACGCCCGCGAGACCCTGCGCTTCGACTACGGCCCCGGCGCCACCTACCGCCGAGCCGAGCCCCACCACCTGATCACCTGGCGCGGACGCTGGTACCTGATCGCCTGGGACCTGGACCGCGCGGACTGGCGCACCTTCCGCGCGGACCGCATCACGCCCCGGACGCCGGCCGGGCCGCGCTTCGCCCCCCGCGACCTGCCCGGCGGCGACCCGGCCACCTTCGTCCGGTCCCGCTTCCGCGGCGGCGACGCGGATTGGCCCTGCCGAGGCGAAGTGATCGTGCATCGTCCGGCGCACTCGGTGGCGGCCTTCGTCGGCGACGGCCTGGTCGAGGAACTGGCCGGGGATCGCTGCCGCCTCGTGCTGGGCTCGTGGTCGTGGCCCGGTCTGGCCGCGGCCGTCGCCCGCTTCGACGCGGACTTCGAGGTCGTCGGGCCCGGAGAGTTGAGGGCGGCCCTCGCCGAACTGGGACGCCGCTGCACCGCCGCGGCGGGGAAGTCTTGACTTCGAGTTCGGTTGAGGTCTCACCATGACGTCATGTCCGAAGTCACGACACCGACGGCGAGGATCGCGGTCATCGGCACGGGGGCCATCGGGACAGCGGTGGCCCGGCGCCTGCTGGAAGAAGGGCACGCTCCGACAGTGTGGAACCGCACGAGGGACCGGACGGCCGGCCTGGCCGCCGCCGGTGCCCGGCCGGCCGGTTCCGTGCGGGAGGCCGTGTCGTCCAGCAGCCTCATCCTGGTGACCCTGACCGACTACGCGGCTGTGCGGGAATGCTTGACCCTGCCGGACATGGACCTGTCCGGCCGCACCGTCGTCGGCCTGTACACCGGAACCCCGGCCGAGGCGCGCTCGATCGCCTCGCGCGTCACGGCATCCGGGGGACGATATCTCGACGCCGGCGTCCAGACGTCGCCCGACATGATCGGCACCGACACCGCGACGATCCTGTACAGCGGCTCGCGGGAGGCGTTCGAGGAGCACCGGAGCCTGCTCGGGTTGCTGAGCCGGCCGCGCTTCGTCGGGGAGGCGCCGGAGGCGGCGGCCCTGTGGGATCTGGCGCTGTTCGGGATCTGGTACGACGCCCACCTGGGTCTCCTGCGCGCCCTCGACACCGTCCGGGCGGCCGGCATCGACGTCGACGATTTCGCCGACACGGCCGGCACCCAGATCGGGCACGTGATCGCCGGCGTTCCGGGCACCGTCGCGGAGATGAAGGAGGGCAGCTACCCGCCGGGACCCGCCGACCTCACCGAGCACCTGACAGTCGTGCGGCACCTCATCGACCTGCGGAAAGGCCACAGCCTCGGCGACGGCGGGCTGCCCGACGTGGCGGCGCGCATCGAAGCGCTGATCGCGGAGGGCCGGGGCGGCGAGGGCCTGACCGCCACCGTCGGGCCGGCCGGCCGGGCGAGTGACGCGCCCATCCGGGTCGCACCGCGGGCGGCCCGGCGCGACGGCGAGACTTGACGACCGGCACCGAGATCTCCCTCGCTGTCCGGGACGCGTGTGCGGAACGCGGGCGGCGACCAGCTCGACGCGGGGGCGGCGCGCTGGCCGATGTGAGCGCGGGCCTGGTGCGCGGCACGGCGAGGCACCCTCCTGAGGTGGTGGCCCACCGCGGAGATGAGGAGGGCCGGCACCGGGAGATCCCGGTGCCGGCCCTCGAAAATGAAAGGTCGATCTACGGCGTTGCTCTAGCTCAGGGTCAGTTGGCGGCGGGCAGGGTCTGGGCGAGGGCGCACACCGCCAGCAGGCGGCAGAGGACCCAGTCGCTCTCGGACCAGTCGATGTGGCCGACCGGCGGGCGCCAGCCGTGGGTGAAGGCGGCGTCGCGGACGCCCTCGGCGTAGGCGGCCAGGAGGACCGCGGTGAGAGGGCGGACGTCCGCGGACAGGCTGTCGCGGATGCCGGCGGTGTGCTGGTCGACGACGGCCATCAGGCCGGGGTTGGCGTCGGCGGCCGGGAGGCCGGAGACGCCGACGGTGTCGTGCAGCTCGGTGAGGGCGGCGTGGGCGGAACGGAGGGCAGCACGGGCGGCAGCGCCGGAGAACAGGCCATTCATGAGAAGAAACGTTAAGGACGCCAAGGTAGCCGACGGTTCTCCTGACGGGTGCAGCTTGGTTGAACGGCGAGACCCGGGGAAAGGATGCTGGCCATGGACGACAAGACCGTCGAGGCGCTGGGCAAGCTGAGCGCGGCCCTGGAGACCACCGAGCACGCGCGCGGGCACCTGTACGCGATGCACCAGCTGACCGGTGAGGCGGACTTCAAGCTCGACGAGGCCGTGTCCCTGCTGCGCGAGGCGGGGCACGACAAGCTGGCCGACCGGGTCGAGACCGAGCTGATCGGGCGCGACGTCATCCCGGGGCGCTGGACGTTCCAGATCGTCGAGGAGTACGACGACGGCTACTACGACGCTTTTCGCGCGGTGGAGAAGGCGGCGCGGGACGAGCTGGCGGGCGGGCGGCGCCACGTCTATGAGGCGCGGCTCAAGCAGGAGCGGCAGGGCCGCTGAATCACTCTGCCGGCTCGGCCGTGACGGGGCGGCGGCGCTGGGCGTCGTCGGCGAGGATCACGGTGGCCACGACCATGGCCACGACGACGGCGAAGAGCCAGGACGCGTCGTCGATCAGCTTGGCGGCCAGCGGGGCCTGGAAGGCGGCCAGGAGGAAGCCCAGCCAGGCGAGCTGGCGCTGACGGTCGGTGAGGAATCCGGCGGAACGCATTCGGACAGTCTGGCTCGGATCGGGCGGATCGCCGTCACCCGTTCGGCCGATTTTGCGTTGGTCCGATCGTGCCCCGCGTCTTGCGTCACCGTCGCTCAACAACGGTATTTCTGCTGGTCGCAGCGTTGCTCGCCGGCGGTTGTCAAAAGCCCACGATCGCCTCGCAGGCGCCCGGCCGGGTGGCGGTGGGAGCGCTCCAGGGGCGTACCCAGGCGACGTTGACCGTGGTGGACGCGGCCTCGCGCGTACAAGTGATCATGGCGAGTCTGCCGGGGATGCTCTATCGGATCAGCACGCCGCCGGGGGCGGGGCTGGAGCCGCACGTCGCCGTCGCGGGCCCGTCGATCCGGGCGGAGCTGCGGCCCACCGGGACGGACGGGCCGCACGAGGTGCGCATCGTGCTCAACCGGGACGTGCGGTGGGGGATCCGGCTGCCCGAGGGGGCGGGGGAGCAGCAGCTTGACCTGGTCCGGGGCCGGATCACCCGGGTCGAGCTGGGCGCGTCGGGGCTGGTGGAGCTGCGCCTGCCGCGGCCGGTGGGCACCGTGCCGGTGACCCTGCGCGGCGCGGTCGGGACGCTGTCGGTGACGGCGCCGCAGGACACGCCGCTGCGGGTCGGGCTCGACCGGGGCGCGGGCTCGGCGACCACGCCGTGGACGGTGGCGGAGGCGCTGCCCGCCGGCACGTATCTCGGCCCCGCGATCTGGACGACGGCCCGGCATCGTTACGCGCTGCGAGCCCGCGAGGGCATCGGCTTTCTGACGGTACGGCGAAACGGCACCGAATCCGGGAGGCCGGCGGGCTGAACGAGCCCGCCGGCGTGGTGGCCGGAGGCTCTAGTTGGGGCCGGTGTGCGGCGTGGTGCTCGGGTGGTCGTCGGTGGCCTCGTTGCCCGTGTCGTTGTCGGACGGGTCGTTCTGGCCGTCGGTGTCCCACGAGGCCATCGCCTTGTCGAGCTCCTCGAGGGGCAGCTTGTCCTCGTCGCGCCACACGCCGTCGTCGTTCGGATGCGTCATGGCCGCAACGTACCCCCAACCCGGACACGCGGAAACGGCCGCGCGAGGCGGCCGTTTCCCATGTCACATGCGGCGATCAGGCGCCGGGGCGGTCGATCTGCCCCCGCCAGGCGCCGGTCTCGACGCCGCCGCGGTTCTCGATGTACTCCTTGAACCGCTTGAGGTCGCCCTTCACGCGGCGGTCGACGATGCCGAGCTTGTCGCCGGCGTTCTCGACCAGGCCCTGCGGGTCGAAGTCCATCTGGACCGTGACCCGGGTGTGCGTGTCGTCGAGCCGGTGGAAGGTGACCACGCCGGCCTGCTTCTCACCCTCGATCGACTTCCAGGCCACCCGCTCGTCCGGCAGCTGCTCGGTGATCTCGGCGTCGAACTCGCGCTTCACGCCGGCGATCTCGGTCTTCCAGTGCGTGTGAGTCGCGTCGAGCTGACGGATCTCGTTCACGCCCTCCATGAACCGGGGGAACTCCTCGAACTGGGTCCACTGGTTGTAAGCGGCTCGCACGGGCACGTTGACGTCAACGGACTCGGTAACCGTACTCACGGTGTCTCCTCCTCATGATGTTTCCCCGCCTTGCTCTGCTGAAGACGTGCCCGGCTCGGAGTGGGCTAAACGCGGTGCGAGGGGAGTTTGCGGATCTTCGTCGCCGGCCTGGCGCAGGCGCTGGCGCAGCACCTCCGCGTTGACCTGCACGCCGAGCAGCAGCGCGGTGTTCGACAGGTAGATCCAGACCAGGAACGCGACGATCGCGCCGAGACTGCCGTACGTCCGGTTGTAGGAGCCGAAGTTGGCCACGTACAGACCGAATCCGAACGACGCGAGGGACCACGACGCCAGCGCGACCGCGCCGCCCACCGTCAGCCAGCGGAAGCGCGGCTGCCGGACGTTCGGCGCGATCCAGAACAGCAGCGACAGCACCACCATCGCGATCACCACGAGCACCGGCCAGCGGCCCGCGGACCAGACCAGCCGGGTGGTCTCGCCGGCGTTCAGGGCGTTGCCGACGGCGTCCACCAGCGGGCCGCTGATCACCAGGCCGGCGCCGATCGCGGCGAGCAGCACCAGGGCGACCGCGGCGAGGGCCAGTTGCAGCAGCTCCAGCTGCCACCAGACCCGGCCCTCCTGGACGCCGTAGATGCGGTTGGAGGCGCGGGTGAACGTGCCCACGTAACCGGACGCCGACCAGACCGCGAGGACCAGGCCGAAGCCGAACAGCACCTTGGCCGACGACTGCTGCACGAGCAGCGCCTGCACCACCGAGATCAGGCTGTCGTTGTCGACGACCGAGCCGACGCCGAGGTCGCGCAGGATGCTCACGGTCGCCTGGAGCACCGTCGAGCCGTCGGTCACCAGGTTGATCAGCGCGACGATGACCACCAGCGACGGGATCAGCGCCATGAAGGTCTGGTAGGTCATCGCGGCGGCGAAGTCGGAGCAGTCGTCCTCGACGTAGCCGACGATGCTGCGCCAGGCGATGGAGCGCCAGCTTCGCAGGCTGAGCTGGCGCAACTTGCGGGGAAGCGGGCGGGGCGTAACGTCCGCGGCGTGCGCCTCGGATTCCCGATCGAGCGTCGGCTCAGCCACGTTCCCGGTGCTACCCGAGCGCGTTGTGTGACAAACGCCGCGGGAAGGGTACGACGAAGTCGATGGAGACCTCAGACGCGATCGTCGTCGGCGCGGGCCACAACGGCCTGGTCGCCGCCAACCTGCTCGCCGACGCCGGGTGGTCGGTGGTGGTGCTCGAGGCCACCCCGCAGCCGGGCGGCGCGGTGCGGTCCGGGTTCGTGACCGCGCCCGGCTACCTCAGCGACCTGTTCAGCTCGTTCTATCCGCTCGGCTACGCGTCGCCGGTCCTCGCGGGGCTCGACCTCGACCTGGAGTGGACGCGATCGCCGGACGTGCTCACCCACCTGCTGCCCGACGGGCGCGCCGCCACGCTCAACACCGATGTCGCCCGGACGATGGAGTCGGTCGAGCGGTTCGCGCCCGGCGACGGCGAGCGCTGGAAGAACGCGTACGACGACTGGAAGGGTGTCTCGGGCCCGATGCTCGACACCATCCTCACCCCGTTCCCGCCGGTGCGCGGCGGCGCGAAGCTGCTGCGCCGGCTGGGCAGTGTGGAGGCCCTGCGGCTGGCGCGCCGGCTGGTGCTGTCGGTGCGCGAGCTGGGCTCGGAGCTGTTCCGGGGCGAGGGCGCGACCCTGCTGCTGGCCGGCTGCGCGCTGCACACCGACCTGTCGCCGGAGGAGGCGGGCGGCGGCGTGTACGGGTGGCTGCTCGCGATGCTCGGCCAGGAGCACGGCTGGCCGGTGCCGGCCGGAGGCGCTCAACGGATCACCGACGCCCTCGTCGCGCGCCTCCGGGCACGCGGCGGAACGATCATCTACGAGGCTCCCGTCGAACGAGTGCTGATCGCGCGCGGCCGCGCGATGGGGGTGCGAACCGCGGACGGGCGCACCTTCCGCGCGCAACGGGCGGTTGTCGCCGACGTTCCCGCGCCGGCGCTCTACCTCGACCTGGTGGGTAAGCGCTGGCTGCCCGCCCGGCTCGTGGAGGATCTCGCGCACTTCCGCTGGGACGGCGCCACGGTCAAGGTCGACTGGGCCGTGCGCACGAAGATGCCCTGGAAGAACCCGGCCGCGGCCGGCTCCGGCACGGTGCACCTCGGCGCCGACCTCAACGGCCTGACCCGCTACTCCGCGCGGCTCGCCACGAACGAGGTGCCGTCCGAGCCGTTCCTGCTGCTGGGCCAGATGACCACGGCCGACCCGGGCCACTCGCCGGAGGGCACCGAGTCGCTCTGGTCGTACACGCACCTGCCGCACCGTGACCACTGGGAGCCCGACGAGATCGCCGCGCACGTCGACCGGATGGAGGCGGTCGTCGAGGCGCACGCGCCGGGCTTCCGCAGCCAGGTCGTGGGGCGCAACGTCTACTCGCCCGCGGACATGCAGCGGGAGAACCCGTCGCTGGTCGGCGGGGCGCTCGGCGGCGGCACGGCGGCCGCGTTCCAGCAGCTCTTCCTGCGCCCGATCCCGTCGCTGGGCCGGGCCGACACCCCGGTGGACCGGCTCTTCATGGCGAGCTCGTCGGCCCACCCGGGCGGCGGCGTGCACGGCGCGCCCGGGGCCAACGCGGCGCGCGCCGCGCTGGCCCGCGACCGGGCCGTGCTGGGTGACCTCTACCGCTCGGTGATCAACACGGGGCACCGGGCGGTCTACGGGCGGGCCTAGGGCCGGGAGCGGCTCGAGTCGCGCTCGGCGATGTCGGCCAGCCGGCGCAGGGTCTCGATGTTGCGGCGGTGCAGCAGCAGGTCGTTGAGCTTGTTGCGCACCGCGCGCAACGGGCCCCGTTCGAAGTCCTCCTCGATCGTCACCTTCGTCGCGCCGCCCGGTGCCGGCTCGAGCTTGATGTCGACGACGGCCTCGCCGAGGGGCCAGAGGCCGGCGTTGAGCCGGAGCCGCCGGTCCTGCTCGACGACGAGGACCTCGGAGGAGTCGTGGAGCGACAGGGGCCAGGGGCCCGCCTTGTGGTGGAGGTGGGAGCCGACCCGGGGCCAGCTCTCGTCGACGTCTCGGATGTGCACGGTGCCGACCACCCAGTCGCTGTAGGTCCAGCCGTCGGCGAGGACGGCGAAGACGCGATCGGGCGGGGCCTGGACGGTACGCTGCACGATAGCCACGGCAAGGACATACCCTGCGGGAACAGCTCGTAACGGATAGGTCAGGTTTACGGATGTTGCCGTAGGGCAAGGTCTCCTCGCGAACGACCTGCCCGACCGGAGGGACCACGTGCGCATCGCCATGATTTCCGAGCACGCCAGCCCCCTGGGGGACGGCGGCCAGCACACCCATGTCGCCGATCTCTCCGCGGCCCTGGCCGAGCTGGGTCACGAGGTCCGCGTCTACACCCGTCGCGACGACCCGGCCACCGACGACGTCGTGCTGCTGCCCAGCGGCATCCGGGTCGTGCACGTCGCCGCGGGGCCGGCGACCTTCGTACCGCCCGACCTGCTGCTGCCGCACATGGGCGAGTTCGCCCGGCTGCTCGAGCACGAGTGGCGCACCGGCGACTGGCAGCCCGACGTCGCCCACGCCCACTTCTGGACCAGCGGCCTGGCGGCCGTCACCGCGGCCCGGGGCTTCGGCATCCCGGTGGTGCAGTCCTTCCACGAGCTGGGCCTGCCGTCGGTCGACAAGTCGGGCAAGCCGTCGCGCTCCGGCTACGAGCGTGCCCTCGGCCGCGCCGTGGACCGGGTCGTCGCGCAGTCGCAGGACGAGGTGAGCGGCCTGGTGCGCATCGGCGTGCCCCGGTCGCGGCTGACCGTCGTGCCGGCCGGCGTCGACAGCGTCCGGTTCAGCCCCGACGGCCCGGCGGTCGAACGCGACCCCGAACGGCCCCGCATCCTCTCGGTCGGCAAGCTCGTCGAGCGCAAGGGCTTCGGCGACGTCGTCCAGGCGATGCGCTACGTGCCCGGCGCCGAGGTGGTCGTCGTCGGCGGCCCGCCGGCCGACCAGCTCAAGGCCGACGAGGGCGCGGTCAAGCTGCGCGCGCTCGCCGAGAGGCTCCAGGTCGCCGACCGGTTCAAGCTGGTCGGCCGGGTGCCGGCGCGCGACATGCCGCGCTGGTACCGCTCCGCCGACCTGCTGGTGGCGGCCCCCTGGCAGGAGCAGTTCGAGCCGTCCGCGCTGGAGGCCATGGCCTGCGGCGTCCCGGTCATCGGCACCACCGTGGGCGGGCTGACCGAGACCGTGGTCGACGGGCTCACCGGCGACCTGGTGCCGCCGCGCGACCCGCGTGCGCTCGGCGGCGCGCTGCGCCGGCTGGTCAACGACAAGGTGCGGCGATTCGCGTACGGGACGGCCGCGCTCGACCGTGCCCGCCAGGCGTACTCGTGGCGGCGGGTGGCCGCCCAGATCGGCTCCGTCTACTCCGCGGTGACCGGGCTGCGCCGCGGCACCACCAGCACCACCGAGGCGACCGTGGCTTAGGGATTAGGGTCCCATCCACCGGTTGGTGGATGGGACGTCTCGCTCGCTGGTCGATTCGGGACCCCCGGTGCGGCTGTGACGCTCGATGCATGACAGTCATCGAGGTCCACAACCTGCGAAAGGCGTACGGGGACACCGTCGCGGTGCGGGACGTCTCGTTCTCGGTCGAGCGTGGCGAGATCTTCGGCATCCTCGGTCCGAACGGCGCCGGCAAGACCACCACGGTCGAGTGCATCGCCGGTCTGCGCACGCCCGACGGCGGCACGATCGGCGTGCTCGGCCGCCCGCCGCACGACACCGCGCTGCGCAGCCTGGTCGGCGTCCAGCTCCAGGAGAGCCGGCTGCCCGACAAGCTGAGCGGCCGCGAGGCGCTCGAGCTCTTCAGCTCCTTCTATCCGGAGCCGGCCGACTGGCAGGCGCTCGCCCGCGACCTGGACGTGCCGCTCGCCACCCGCTACGCCAAGATGTCCGGCGGCCAGAAGCAGCGGCTGTCCATCGCGCTGGCGCTCGTCGGCAATCCGGAGATCGCCGTCCTGGACGAGCTCACCACCGGGCTCGATCCGCAGGCTCGTCGCGACACGTGGGGTCTCATCGAGGCCGTACGTGATCGGGGGGTGACGATCCTGCTGGTCACGCACTTCATGGAGGAGGCCGAGCGGCTCTGCGACCGGCTCGCGGTGATCGACCACGGGGCGGTCGTCGCGCTGGACACGCCGGCCGGGCTGATCGCCGAGACCTCCACCGAGCAGAAGATCCGCTTCCGCCCGTCCGCGGAGGTGGACCTGGCCCTGCTCGAGGCGCGGCCGGAGGTGCACCACGCCCGCCGGCACGGCTCCCAGATCGAGGTGACCGGCTCCGGCAACCTGCTGCACGCCGTCACGTCGGTGCTCGCCGTCAACCAGATCATCGCCAACGACCTGCGCATCGAGCAGGCCAGCCTGGACGACGCGTTCGTGCGGCTGACCGGCCGGTCCCACTCGGGGGAGTGACCACCATGAGCGTCTTCGCCAAGCTGACCCTGACCGAGCTGCGGCTCTTCCTGCGCGAGCCGATGTCCGCCTTCTTCGTCCTGATCTTCCCGACGCTGCTGGTGGTGATCCTCGGCTGCGTCCCGGCGTTCCGCGAGCCGCAGGAGAGCCTGGACGGCCGCCGGGTCATCGACCTCTACGTCGGCATCGCGGTGGTGCTGACCCTCGCCATGGTGGCCATCCAGATCGCCCCGGCGGTGCTGGCCACCTACCGGGAGCGCGGGGTGCTGCGCCGCTTCGCCACCACCCCGGTCTCGCCGCTCAAGCTGCTCGGCGCGCAGCTGGTGATGAACCTGCTCGCCGCCGCCGCGGCGACGGCGCTGGTGCTCGCGGTCGGCCGGATCGTCTTCGACGTGCCGCTGGCCGCGCAGTTCGCCGGCTTCGTGGTGGCCTTCCTGCTCGGCGCCGCCGGGGTGCTGGCGATCGGCCTGGTCGTCGCCGCGCTGGTGCCGACCGGCAAGGCCGGCAACTCGGTGGGCACGCTGCTCTTCTTCCCGCTGATGTTCTTCGCCGGCCTCTGGACGCCGCGCGAGGTGATGCCGGAGGCGCTGCGCAACGTCGCCGACTTCACGCCGCTGGGCGCCGCCGAGCGGGCGCTGAACGACGCGATGACGGGACATTGGCCGAACGCCGTCTCCGCTACGGTTCTGGTGGGATACGTGGCGGTGTTCGGGTTCCTCGCGGTCCGCTGGTTCCGCTGGTCCTGAGGAGGCATGGTGACGGTCATGGCGGCGGGCCGGAAGAGCGACCGGCTGATCACGGTGGTGCCGTACATCGCCCTGGTCTGCTCGGTCGGCCTGATCGCGCTGGGCGACCTGGCCGGCGTGCCGCACCAGGCCTGGCCGCTCATCGGCGCCGTGCTGGCCGTGGCCGCCGGCTGGCTGTTCTGGTGGATCACCCTGCACCCGGAGTGGGAGCAGGACCGCGGCAAGATGGCCGTCTTCTTCGGCGGGCTGGTCGTCCTGATCTTCGTGTTGGTCTGGTGCAGCCCGCTGTTCGGGTTCTTCGCCTGGACCGGCTACCTCTTCACGGCGTACGCGTTGCGCGGCCCGTGGCAGATCGTGGGCGGCGTGCTGGTCGCGATCCCCACCGGTCTCTCCCAGGCGGGCGGGTTCTACGTCCTCGACGAGCCGGGCGTGTGGCCGGTCATCATCGTGCTGCTCGCCATCAACATCGGCGTCTCCGGCCTGATGATCAAGGTGACCGCCCGGGCGGACGAGCGCTACGCGCGGCAGCGGCAGGTCATCGACGAGCTGGCCGAGGCCAACGCCAAGCTCGCCGCGGCGCTCAAGGAGAACGAGGGCCTGCACGCCCAGCTCATGGTGCAGGCCCGCGAGGCCGGCAAGCTCGACGAGCGGCAGCGCATGGCGGGCGAGATCCACGACGTGCTGGCGCAGGGCCTCACCGGCATCGTCACCCAGCTCGAGGCGGCCAGCTCGCCCGGCGGCGACCTGCACCGCCATCTCGAGGCCGCCAAGAAGCTCGCTCGCGACAGCCTCACCGAGGCCCGCCGGTCGGTGCACGCGTTGCGCCCGCACAGCCTCGACGCGGCGGGCCTGCCCGAGGCGATCGGCGAGGCGGTGACCGAGTGGTCCCGCCTGCACGGGGTCGGCGCCGAGCTGGTCACCACGGGGCCGGCCCGGCCGCTGCTGCCCGAGATCGAGACGGTGCTGCTGCGCACCGCTCAGGAGGCGCTGGCCAACGTCGGCCGGCACGCCGGCGCGCGGCGGGTGACGCTCACGCTGTCCTACATGGAGGACGTGGTCACCCTGGACGTGCACGACGACGGCGCCGGCTTCGACCCGTCCGCCCCGCGCACCAGCGGCGAGAAGGGCGGATACGGCCTGGTCGCGATGCGCGAGCGGCTGCGCCGGATCGCCGGCACCCTCGAGGTCGAGTCCGAGCCGGGCGCCGGTACGGCGCTGTCCGCCTGTGTCCCCGCTCTCTTCTCCGGAGCCGCCGCGTGATCCGCCTGCTCATCGTCGACGATCACCCCGTCGTCCGGGACGGCCTGCGTGGCATGTTCGCCGGCGACGACCGCTTCGCCGTGCTCGGCGAGGCCGGCAACGGCAAGGAGGCGCTCGCGGTCGCCGGCGCCGTCGACCCGGACGTGGTCCTGCTCGACCTGCGCATGCCGGTGATGGACGGGGTGAGCACGATCCGCGCGCTGGCCGGCCAGGGGTCGCGGGCCCGGGTGCTGGTCCTCACGACGTACGACACCGACAGTGACGTCCTCCCGGCGATCAAGGCGGGCGCCACGGGCTACCTGCTGAAGGACACGCCGCGCGAGGAGCTGTTCCGCGCGGTCGAGGCGGCGCACCGTGGCGAGTCGGTGCTGTCCCCGGCGGTGGCGGGCCGGCTCATGGGCACGCTGCGCTCGCCGGCGAAGGAGCCGCTGAGCCAGCGCGAGCTCGAGGTGCTCAAGCTGATCTCGCAGGGCCATTCCAACCGCGAGGCCGCCGGCCGCCTGTTCATCAGCGAGGCGACGGTCAAGACCCACCTGCTGCACGCGTACGCGAAATTGGGTGTACGGGACAGGGCGGCCGCTGTGGCGGCGGCCTTCGAGCGCGGCCTCCTCTGACGCGTCCCGGCCACTGGGAGGACTTGCCCCGGGCACGCTGCGTTCCCTATTCTCACAAAACCAACTTAGAATGTGGGATATCTGGGAGAACGGCGGTAGGGCATGCGCAAACTCCTGCTCCTGGCCCTGGTAGGCCTGGGCGCCCAGCTGGTCGACGGCAGCCTGGGCATGGCCTACGGCGTCACGTCCACCACGCTGCTCCTCGCGATCGGCACCAACCCGGCCGCCGCGTCGGCCACCGTTCACCTCGCCGAGATCGGCACCACGCTCGTGTCGGGCGTCTCCCACTGGAAGTTCGGCAACGTCGACTGGAAGGTCGTCCTCAAGATCGGCGTGCCCGGCGCGGTCGGCGCCTTCGCGGGCGCGACGTTCCTGTCGAGCCTGTCGACCGAGACCGCGGCGCCGCTGATGTCGATCATCCTGCTGGCGCTCGGCCTGTACGTCTTCATCCGCTTCACCACGCAGGGCCTGCCCAAGGGCCGCCTCGGCAAGCCGCTGCGCAAGCGGTTCCTCGCCCCGCTCGGCATCGTCGCCGGCTTCGTCGACTCCACCGGCGGCGGCGGCTGGGGCCCGGTCGGCACGCCCGCGATCCTGGCCAGCGGCCGGCTCGAGCCGCGCAAGACCATCGGCTCGATCGACACCAGCGAGTTCCTCGTCGCGGTGGCCGCCAGCATCGGCTTCATCGTCGGCATCGGCAACGAGAACATCAACTACACCTGGGTCCTCGCGCTCCTGCTCGGCGGCGTGATCGCGGCGCCGATCGCCGCCTGGCTGGTGCGCCACATCCCGCCGCGCGTCCTCGGCTCCCTGGTCGGCGGCGTGATCATCCTGACCAACACGCGCACCCTGCTGCGCAGCGACTGGATCGACGCCTCCGACGGCGTCCGCTACGCGTTCTACGCCGTCATCTACGTCGTCTGGGCCGCCGCGATCGCCTACTCGTTCGCCCAGTACCGCAAGCACCGCCACGAGGACGAGGCCATCATCGCCGAGGCCGAGGCGATCGTCGCCACCGACGACCGCCCCGACGAGAAGAGCCCGACCGCCGCCGTCTAGACACCCTCCGGGTCGGCGGGCTGGCGCTGATCCACCGTGACGCTTGCGGCTGATCGTCTTGGCAGGGGTGTGCCGGCTCTGCTGATCGGTGTGCGTGCAATACCGCACCCGTCTGATCGCCGGCCACCTCACCGGAACAGGTCTATCTCCACCAGTACCAACCAGACCTTGATCGAGAAAGGTCTCTGGATGGGCCATGAAGACCTCCGGTCCGGGTGGACTGTTGCCACGTCCGCCTCGCCGGAGGTCTTCTCACTGCCGGCCCGCGACTCCTGGCGACCGCGTGACCATTCTTCGTCGATGGGGAAGAATCGTTTCCGTTACGGAGCCGACTGGGCGGACGGCCAACAGCACCGAAGTCCACGTGCTGAGCGCGGCGATCGACTACAAGGAGTTCGTCCTGCAGACCGGCACCGCCCTCCACGAGACGGACGACACCTTCGAGTTCGAGGTCGCGGCGAACCGCGATGTGTTCGCGGTGAAGAAGTCGAACACCGCCTCGACGACGACGGAGGTGCACGTGCTCCGGCACTGAACCGGGGCCGGGCCAAGGCGGGTGGCGGCCCGCCTTCGGCCCCGTGGCCTAGACCGGCGCCCCGCGGTAGGTGCCGAACGACCAGAGGTTGCCCTCCGGGTCGCGCGCGGCGAAGTCGTACGAGCCGTAGTCGGTCCGGAAGGGCGGCTTGACGATCTCGGCGCCGGCCTTGACCGCCCGCTCGTGCAGGGCGTCGATGTCGTCGGCGACCACGTAGCAGCCGAACGAGCCGGGCCGCAGCCGCCAGACGCCGTCCTGCTTGACGGAGCCGAGCATGATGCCGCCGCCCAGCGGCCAGGCCAGCTCGGCGTGGGCCACGAAGTCGCCCTCGCCCATGACGGCGGTCTCGGTGAAGCCGAACGCGTCGACGAGGAAGCTGATCAGGGCGCGCGCGTCGGTGGCCGCCAGCGTCGGCCACACCTGAGGTCGAGGTTCAGTCATACGGCTCATCGTGCGCGGCCCACTGCGCCATGGCTTGGACAAAACCGAAGTCGTCCGCGAGCAACCGCGAGGGCGTGCAGCCGGCGAGCGCGCGGAACTCCCGTACGAGATGGGATTGATCGGCGTAACCGCAGGCGGCGGCGAGATCGGCGAGCCGGGCGGTGGGGCGCAGGGCCTGGCGCGCCCGGTCGAAGCGCGCCACCCGGGCCGCCTCCTTGGGGCGCAGGCCGAACTCGGCGCGGAACCGGTCGGTCAGATGACGCCCGCTCCACCCGACCTCCGCGGCGACCGCCGCCACGCTCACGTCTGCGCGGGTCAGGCGTGCCCAGGCGTACGCGAGCGCGGGCGCGACGCCGGGCCCGGTCACGCTCCGCCGCAGCACCCGGTCGACCGCCGCGAACCGCTCCGGCCAGGACCGCGCCGTGCCGATCCGCTCCCTGATCTCGGCGGACGAGGGGAGCACCGCGTCGGCGGGCAGGTCCAGGCACGACAACTCGCCCGCCGGCAGGCCGAGCAGCGCCCGGCACCCCAGCGGCGACAGCGCCACCTGCACGCCCGACTGCCGCCCCGGATGACTGATCAGCGCGGGCCCGAGATGCAGCCCGCCGATCAGCGCGTCGTAGCTGCCCGGCCGCTGCCGCGGATCGGGGTGCGCCTCGACGACCAGCGGATCGTCGATCGTGAAGATCAGGGTCAGGTGCGGCGAGGGCAGCCCCCGGTGCAGCGCCGGGGCGAGCCCGCGCTGACGATAGCCCGTGTAGAACGCGACGTAGGGCCGCAGCCGGGCGGAGGGCCGGCAGCGCGCGTACTCGTCGACGGCGGACACCTCCCGAGCATGACACGATGCGGCCATGCCGAATGCCATTGTGATCGGAGCCGGAGTGGGCGGCCTGTCCGCCGCCGTGGCCCTTCAGAGACGGGGCTGGACGGTCACGGTCGCCGAGCGTGCCCCCGCGCTCGAGAACGTCGGCGCCGGGCTCGCCATCGCCCCGAACGGCCTGCGCGCGCTCGACGTCCTCGGCCTCGGCGACCGGGTGCGCTCGCTCGCCGCGCTGCAGGGCACGGCCGGCATCCAGCGTCCCGACGGCCGGTGGATCTCGCGCACCGACGCGGCCGCCGCCGAGGCCCGCTACGGCCTGCCGACGATCGTCGTGCACCGGGCCGAGCTGATCACCCTGCTCGCGGGCGCGCTCGGCGACGCGGACCTGCGCCTCGGCCTCGCGGTGTCGGACGTCGACCCGGCGACGGGCACGGTGGTCACGCCCGGCGGTCCCCTCACGGGTGATCTCGTGGTCGCGGCCGACGGGCTTCAATCGGCCGTACGCCGGAAGCTGTTCCCCGAGACGCCGGGTCCCGTCTACACGGGCGTGACGAGCTGGCGTTTCGTGGTGCCGCGGCCGCCCGGCGCCCTGGAGATGTCTGAGACGTGGGGCGACGGTGCCGTGGTCGGCGTGGTCAACCTCGGCGACGACCGGGTCTACTGCTACGCGACCGCGCCGTCCCCGCCGGGGGAGCGGGCCGAGGACGAGCGTGCGGAGCTGCTGCGCTGGTTCGGCGGCTGGCACGAGCCGATCCCGTCGCTGATCGCGGCGGCCGGCGAGATCATCCGTACGGACATCCGCTGCCTCGATCGGCGGCCGCCCCGCTTCCACGCGGGCCGCGTGGCCCTGCTCGGCGACGCGGCCCACGCCATGACCCCCAACCTCGGACAGGGCGCCTGCCAGGCCGTCGAGGACGCGGTGGTGCTGGCGGCGCACGCGGGCGACCTGCCCGCGTACACCCGGGAAAGGTCACCCCGGACCGCGACCATCGCGGCGGCCTCGCGCCGCATCGGCCGGATGGCGGCGCTGCGGGGCCCGGCCGCCGCGCTGCGCAACGCGGGGATGGCGCTGGCCGGACGGCTCGGCCCCAACCTGGTGCTGCGCCAGATGGACCCGGTCTTCAGCTGGCGGCCGCCCGCTTGACGTTGCGCACCGGCCGATTTACATTACCAATCGGTTATGAACACGATGAGCCTGGACGCCACCTTCGCCGCGCTGGCCGACCCCACGCGGCGCGCCATCCTGGCCAGGCTGGCCCAGGGCGAGGCGACGGTCACGCAGCTGGCCGAGCCGTTCGCCATGACCCAGCCGGCCATCACCAAACACCTCAAAGTGCTCGAACGGGCCGGCCTGGTCACCCGCGACCCGGGCAGCCGCCGGGCGCCGTGCCGGCTGGCCGCGCAGCCCCTCAAGACGGCGGTCGACTGGCTGGCCGACTACCGCGACTACTGGGAGGAGTCGTACCAGCGCCTCGACGAGGTCCTCGCCTCCTTCGACGAGGACCACCCGTGACCGGCCTGCACGTCGCGACGCCCGGCGACCGCGACATCGTGCTGACCCGCCGGTTCGCGGCCCCGCCCGGCCGGGTCTTCGCCGCCTGGACCCGCCCCGAGCTGCTGGTCCGCTGGTACGGCGCGCGCGGCTGGCACCTGATCGAATGCGAGGTCGACCTGCGCCCCGGCGGCGCGTGGAAGTTCGTCAGCGAGGGACCGGACGGCGCCCGGATGACCCAGCGCGGCGTCTACCGCGTCGTCGACCCGCCGCACCGCCTGCTCTGCACCGAGCGCTTCGACGACCAGTCCTACCCCGGCGACACCCTGATCAGCCACGACTTCCGCGCCCACGGCGCCGGCACCGAACTGGTGACCACCATCCGCTACGCCACACCGGAAGCCCGCGACCGCGTGCTCAGCTATCCCATGGCCCGCGGCGCCGGCGAAGGATACGAACGCCTCGACCGCCTGCTCCTGCGGAGGACAACAATGAACTGGACCCTCGAAGTCGTCGTCGTGCCCGTCACCGACCTGGACCGCGCCAAGGAGTTCTACGCCGACCGGCTCGGCTTCCACGTCGACCACGACACCAGCCTCGGCGACGACGTCCGCATCATCCAGCTGACCCCGCCCGGCTCCGGCTGCTCGGTGGTCATCGGCAAGGGCGCCGTGCCCGCCATGCCGCCCGGCTCGCTGAAAGGCCTCCAGCTGGTCGTCCCCGACATCCACAAGGCACACGCCGAACTCACCGAACGCGGCGTCGAGTGCAGCGAGGTCCAGATCCTGGGCGAGAACCCGCGCCCCGTACCCCACCCCCTCGACAACGTGGGTTTCGTCTTCTTCACCGACCCGGACGGCAACGCCTGGTCGGTCCAGCAGATCTCCAGCCGCGCCTAGCCAGCGGCTCCTTGGCGAGCTCGAGCTCCCGGTGGCTGTCGGGCACGTCGTTCAGTCTACGGACGTCGATGGCTCGTTCTAGGATCGCCGGGTGGGCAAGCGGCTTCGGTGGGGACTGCTGGGCGGGGTTGCCGTCGTGCTGCTCGCCGTCGGTGTCCTGGTCCTGGCGTATCCGTCGGTGGCGGCCGCGGCCTGTCCCGGCTGCTACGGGATGACGCGCGTGGGCGAGGGCGTCTACGGCGAGCGGGGGCTCACCGGCGCGCAGCGGGAGCGGCTTGCCGGGCTCGCGGGGGACGCGCGCCGGCGGATCGAGGCGTTCTACGGCGGGCGGCAGTCGGCGCCGCGGGTCATCGCCTGCTTCACCGACGAGTGCTACCGGCGGATCGGGGGCGGCGGCGAGAAGGGCGTCGCCGTGCTGAACCGGGCCGTCCTGCTGTCGCCGCGCGGGGCCGACGCGGTGATCGCCTCGCATGAGATGGCGCATGTGGAGCTGCATCGGCGGCTCGACGGGGACGTGCCGCAGTGGTTCGACGAAGGGCTCGCCGTGGTGGTCTCCGCGGACCCGCGCTACCTCGGCGAGCACTGCCGTGTCCCGTTCGAGGGGGCGTTGCCCGAGACGTTGCCGGCATGGCTCAGCGCCGCGAGCGCCGACGAGCAGGTCTACTCCAGGGCCGCGTGCCGGGTGCAGCGGTGGCTGGACGCCAACGGCGGGCGGCAGGCCGTGCTGACGCTGATCGACCAGCTCAACGACGGGGCGGCCTTCCCAGCCACGATCTGAGCCCGCCGGCCGGCCCGGGGTGGGCGAGCCGGCCGCGGGCGGGGGAGTCAGTCGGCGAGGGCCTTGGCGAGGTCGTCGCGGAAGGCGCGCTCGTTGTCGGTGACGGTCTCGCCGCCGATGCCGAGGACGCCGCCGGTGGAGGCGGCGCCGACCACGCTCTCGGCGATCTCGACGAGCCAGTGCTTGTAGGTCTCGGCGTCGGCCTGGTCGGCCTTGGCGGTGAGCAGGGCGTTCGCCTCGGCGGCGCGGCCCAGCACGTCCTCGGCGTAGGCGATGGGGTCGCCGGGCTCGATGACCGGGGGCTCCTCGCCGAGGTCCGGGTCGCCGACCCGCGAGACGATCGCGCCGGCCACCGCGGCCACGAGCGGGCTGGCCGAGGCGCGCGCGTCCGAGATGACGTCGAGCCCGGCGGCGCTCTCCTGCCGCGTCTTGCGCGTGCTGTCCGGCGACGCGGCGCTCGCCGCGGTGAGCACCGACTGCGGCAGGCCGACCAGCAGCCCCCATTCGGGGTCGGTGAAGCCCAGCATCGAGTACAGCGGCTCGTCACTCACAGGTGCATTCCTCACGTGCGGCGGTCAGTGGCAGATGCTCTTATACCCCACTTGCGGGGGCGCGACGCGAGGAGACCCGGCCTCAGGTGATGTTCGAGTGGGCGGTGCAGACGTAGACGCGTTCCCCGACGGTGAAGTGGGGCGGCACCTGGGCGTCCGGGTAGTGGTCACCGTCGGTCAGGTCCTTGATGACCGAGTGCAACGGGAGTGCCTCCGGCTGGTCGGCGTCCGCCTGGCCGGTGTCGCGGTAGCGCACTATGTCGCGGGAGCGCACGAAGGAGATCATCGGCGGCGTCTCCTCGCGGACCAGCTTGATCACGGCGTTGTCCGAGACGTGCCGGGTGGTGACGAGCATGTCGTTGCGGCGGGGGCCGGGCGGCTCGGCCGGCTGTCTCAAGTGGTCGAGCAGGTCCTCGCCACGCGGGGTCAGCCGCCAGGACAGACCTCGGGCGCCTCGTTCGGCGAACACGTAGCCTTCGGCCCGCAGGGCCGCTCCGATCTTGCTGAGCTGTCCTTCGTCCATCGGTTTCGAGGACGGGCGGGACGCCGACGTGACCGGGCCGGTGTTGTTGATCAGGGCGCAGATGGTGCGGCTGTTGATGCCCGGCTGGGCCGCCACGATGTGGAGGAACTGCTCCCGCGCCGTGCCGCGGGCCTGCACGGCCGCGGCGGCCGGCGACACCCGGTCGAGCGCCGACCGGACGTAGTTGGCGGTGAGGCGGCTCCAGTCCTCGCAGGACTGCAGCCGGGCCGTCTCGGGGCCGGGACCGGACCGCCGCTTGTGCACGACGGCCGCGTGCACCTCGCGGACGACGCCGTCGAGCGCGGTGAGCGCGGACTTGTCGCGAGCGATGACCGCGTCGACGAGGATCAGCGCGGCCTCGGCGAACCAGTCGCGGTCGAGATCGCTGAGCGAATCGGTGCCGTCGTGGGCGTCCAGCACGTCTCTGAGCTGGGCGACCTCTTGCTCGAGGGGGGATCGGCGCGTCGTCGCGCGGGGGACGGTGGTCATCTCACGGAGCAGCTGCGCCGTCGGCCCGGGGCCCCAGATCTCTGCACTCATCTCGCACCTCCTGCCTTCAATGTCGAGCCTTATCAAGTCGATGTCAAGTAACCGAACGGACTGTCCGGAAGCTGACCGCGCGTACGGTTCCTTCTGTTCGATACGGCTTGCAGCATAACGAGTATTGGCAAAAGCGTTTTGCGATCTTAAGCCGGGTGAATTGTCATGTCGGATTTGTCGATCACGGCTGTCTCCGAAGATCTCGATCCCGCGGAGATCTTCGCGAAATTGTTCCGCCACTATTCGCGCAACCTCGGCCGGATGGGGCGCCTGGACATGTCCGAGTGGCGGGGGAGCGACGAGGTCGAGGGCGCCACGCAGCGGCTCGCCGCCTCGATACGCGACTCCGGCGTCGTGACCGTGCCGCAGTTCGCCGATGCCATGAGCCATCCGCGGAAGGCTTTCATCCTGCTCAGGGCGATCGACTGGGCCTTGCACAGCATCGACCCGCACGGCGGCGCGCACGGGCACGGCCGGCTCGGCCGCTACCGCCGGGCCTTCCGCCGCTCGGGGTTCTATTACGGCGACGAATCATGGGGATACGTGCTGCCGCGCCGTACGTATCCGACCAGGCCGCAGCCCGTGCCGGACGATCTTTCCGGATATCTGGAAGCGCTGATGTGGGTCGAGCGAATGCCCGATCACATTCATTTCCGGGTCGCCGGCCCGGAGCTCGACTTCGCCCAGGAGATCCGCGACGCGGCGATCGGCGGAGAAGAGATCACGGTGGGCTGCGTTCCCTTCATCGATCATCTCGACGAGCTTCGACTTAAGCGCATCGACCGGGCCGACCGGTGGTATTCGATACAGCTGCGCGACGGCTCGCCCCGCCGTGGCCAGAACTGGGATCGGCACTGGAAGGAGCGGTGCCGGCTGGTCCTCGCCAACCTGGACCGGTCCGGCGCGCACATCGGCCTTCTCCCCGAGCTGGCGCTCACCGACGATCTGCTCGCCGGGTGGCGGGAACTGCTGCACGCGCACCGGCGGCCGCCGGAGAGCCGGCTGCAGTGGCTCCTGGTCGGCACCGGCCCGCTCACCGGCGGCTCCGCCCAGGACCCGCCGCCGAACCGCGCGGTGCTGCTGCATCGCGACAGCGGCGAGGAGGTCTGGTATCAGGACAAATGCGAGCCGTTCACGCTGACGCAGCGGCAGATCGAGGACTGGCAGCTGGCCGGGCTCGAGCCGGGGCCGCGGGCCGAATGGAAGCGGGACACGCGCGACCGGCACGTGGTGGACGCGTGGGCCGGGCGGTTCGCCGTTCTGATCTGCGAGGACCTGGGCCGGGTCGTCTCGATCGGCGCCGATCTGTCGACGGTCGGGCCGACCCACCTGTTCGTCCCCGTCTTCGCGCCGCCCGTGGCCCGCCACCGCTGGCAGGAGCAGGCGGCCGTGCAGTTCGCTCACGCCGTGGGCTCGGTCAGCATCGTGGCGAACAGCCAAGCGGTGAAGTGGCTGAACGGGGGAGCGCCGTCCGGGCCGGAAGAGGTGGGCACCGCACTGGTGATGAAGCCGTTGAGCCGGGGGCCCGGCGAGACGTGGGCGGTCACCACGGAAATCAAGCACACGTCGGGTGACGCCGCCGGGGTCGCCTCGTTCGCCGTCCCCCGCGGGTGTGGCGGCCCCGCGGGTGAGGAGGAGGCCCGGCGCTGGTGAGACGCGTGGGGCTCGCGGGCCCGGACGCCGGTGGCCGGCTCCCCCGATCCGGGTGCCGGCGTCCGGGCCGGTCTCAGGCGGCCACGGGCTGCGGCTCGGGGGCGGGGACCACGGTGCCGGCGATCAGCTCGGCGGCGGCCTGGCCGCAGGCTCGGGTGGCGCCGTAGGTGGCGATGTGGACGGCGCCGAGCACCGTCACGGGCAGGCCCATCTCGACGACGATCGTGTCGGGGCGGGTGGCGAGGACCTCGGTCAGCGCCTCGGCCTGCCAGGGGTGGCGGTGCAGGTCGCGGACCACCAGCACGAGCGGGCGGTCGCCGGCGGCCTCCAGGACGGCGGCGGGGGTGGCCTCGCCCTCGGTGAGGCGGACGGTCTCGGTGCCGGGCAGCAGCTCGCCGAGGGGCGTGCTCAGGCCCCACGGCGTCTCCGGGCCGATGGCGATGTTGCGCGGCGGGGCGAACTCCACCACGTACGCCGGGCCGGTGATCGGCAGGGCGGTGGCGCCCTCGGCGACGGTGACCCGGGCGGCGCGGCGTGCCGCCTCGAAGCCGACCTGGGAGCCGGCGGCGAGCACGGCCACCTCGGGCTCGGCGGACGCGTCGGCGATGGCCCGCGCGCCGGTCAGGGTCTGGGTGTGGGTGGTCCACGCGCCGAGCCGGCGGACCCGGGCCGCGGCGTCGCGCAGCCGCTCCTCGGGCAGCTGGCCGGAACGTACGGCGTCGACGATGGCATCCCGCAGCTCGGTGGCGGTCCGCTCGTCGGCGTGCTCGCCGCCGACGCAGATCGCGTCCACGCCGGCCGCGAGGGCGCGCACGGCGGCGCCGGCCAGGCCGTACTTGCCGCTCACCCCGCGCATCTCGATGGCGTCGGTGACGATCAGGCCGCCGAAGCCGAGCTCCTCGCGGAGCAGGCCGGTGATGATGCGGCGGCTGAGCGTCGCGGGGATCTCCGGGTCGTACGCGGGCACGAGCAGGTGCCCGGTCATCACGACCTGGATGCCGGCCTCGACGGCGGCCCGAAAGGGCACGAGCTCGCACTCGGCCAGCTGCTGCCGGTCGCGGTCGATGAGCGGCAGGGCGAGGTGGGAGTCGACGCTGGTGTCGCCGTGGCCGGGGAAGTGCTTGGCGCACGCGGCGACGCCGGCCGCTTGAAGGCCGCGGACGAAGGCGGCCGAGTGGCGGGCGACCAGCTGCGGCTCGGCGCCGAACGCGCGCACGCCGATCACCGGGTTGCCGGGGTTGCTGTTGACGTCGGCGTCGGGCGCGTAGTCGAGGGTGATGCCGGCGTTGGCCAGGTCGTTGCCGAGGTCGCGGGCGACCGCCTCGGTCAGCGCCGGGTCGTCGATGGCGCCGAGCGCCAGGTTGCCGGGTCGGGAGCTGCCCAGCCGCGACTCGAAGCGGGTGACGTCGCCGGCCTCCTCGTCGATGGCCACCAGCACGTCGGGCCGCTCGGCGCGCAGCTGCGCGGTGAGGGCCGCGACCTGGGCGGGCGACTCGACGTTGCGGGCGAAGAGCGCCACGCCGCCGAGGCCCTCGCCCAGCCAGCGCCGCACCCAGTCGGGCGCGCTGATGCCGACGAACCCCGGCTGGAGCACCGTCGCGGCTAGCTCCGGCAATTCGCCAAATTCCGGCATTTGTCCCCCGTTGTTCCGGTGACCTGGTCCCATGCGGGTCCCATAGTCACATCGGAGCACGATTTAGTCAACAAACCTTCCTATTAGTTGCCGGTCGTTAAGCTGGCGGCCGTGACTACCCATCCCCTCGCCGCCTCGGGCGTCGACTGGTCCGAGGTGCACGCCGTCCGCCTGCTCGGGGTCGCCCTGGCCGCGCTGCTCCTGCTGTGGGCGATCCGCCGCATGTTCGGCGGCAAGAAATAGCCGCATGTTCGGCGGCATGATTTAGGGGTACCCATCCGACCGCCCCACCCGCCGCCCTTGACCGGACTGAAGGCAGAGCTGGATATGCGCATCGGATACTTCCTGTCCTGCGAGGAATACTCGCCCGCCGAGCTGATCGAGCAGGCCCGCGGCGCCGAGCGCGCCGGCTTCCAGGGCCTGTGGATCTCGGACCACTACCACCCGTGGGTGGACGCCCAGGGACAGAGTGCCTTCGTCTGGTCGATGATCGGCGCGATCAGCCAGGCCGCGCCGAGCCTCGAGATCACCACGGCGGTGACCTGCCCGACCGTACGGGTCCATCCCGCCGTGATCGCTCAGGCCGCCGCCACGAGCGCCGTGCTGACCGGGGGCAAGTTCCGGCTCGGGGTGGGCACCGGCGAGGCGCTCAACGAGCACATCTTCGGCGACGCGTGGCCCGAGCTCGACGTACGCCTGGAGATGCTCGAAGAGTCGATCGAGATCATGCGGGGCCTCTGGCAGGGCGGCAACTACTCCCACCACGGCAAGCACTACACAGTGGAGAACGCGCGCATCTACACGCTGCCCGACAAGCCCGTCGAGATCCACATCTCCGGGTTCGGCCCCAAGGCGGTCGAGACGGCCGGCCGTCTCGGCGACGGCTACGTCAGCGTGATGCCCGACGGCGACCTCGTCGCGCGGTTCCGCAAGGCGGGCGGCGGCGACAAGGTCGTGCAGGGCGGGTTCAAGGGCGCCTTCGCCGCCACCGAGGAGGAGGGCGCGCGCCTCGCGTACGAGAAATGGCCGAACGCGGGCGTGCCCGGCGAGCTGTCCCAGGTGCTGCCGACGCCGAAGCACTTCGAGCAGGCGTCGCAGCTCGTCACCCAGGACATGGTCAAGGAGAGCTTCGTCTGCGGCAACGACCCGCAGGCCCACCGCGAGATGATCGACAAGTACCGCCAGGCGGGTTTCGACGAGGTGTACGTGGCCAACACCGGCCCGCATTACCAGGGACTGCTCGACATGTACGCCAAGGAGATCCTGTAGGCGTTTGCGTTCGCGGGCACCGGGGCACAATGGCCGCTCGATGAAGATCCCCGTCTACGGACCACGTCTGCGCAAGGTCGCCCGCAAGCACTTCGGGTGGTCCTCCCTGCGCCCGGGCCAGTTCAAGCCGATGCGCGCCGTGCTGCGGCGCCGCGACGCCCTGGTCGTGCTGCCCACCGGCGCCGGCAAGTCGGCGATCTACCAGATCCCGGCGGTCCTGCTGCCCGGGCCCACAGTGGTGATCTCGCCGCTGCTGGCCCTGCAGCAGGACCAGATCGCCGCCCTCAACGAGCGCGACGACCCGAAGATCCGCGCGGTGCGGGTCAGCTCGGCCGAGACCCCCGCCCAGCAGCGCGCCGCCATCGCCGCGGTCGCCGCCGGCGAGGCCGAGTTCCTCTTCATCACGCCCGAGCAGCTCAGCGACCCGGAGCGGATGGCCGAGGTGCGCGCGCTCAAGCCCGGCCTGGTCGCCGTCGACGAGGCGCACTGCATCTCGGCGTGGGGCCACGACTTCCGGCCCGAGTTCCTGGCGCTCGGCGACCTGATCAAGGGCATCGGCCGGCCGCCCGTGCTGGCCCTGACCGCGACGGCGTCGCCGCCGGTCCGCGAGGACATCATCGAACGGCTGCACCTCAACAAGCCCGAGGTGCACGTCTCGGGCCTGGACCGGCGCAACCTGTTCCTCGAGGCCGCCTACTGTCCCGACGAGGACTACCGCTGGCGCAGGCTCACGTCGCTGCTCGACGCGGCCGAGCGCCCCGGCATCATCTACGTCCCGACGCGGCGCTCCGCCGAGGAGCTCGCCGCCCGCCTCACGGACGCCGGATACCCCGCCGAGTTCTATCACGGTGGCATGGCCGCGGGCGCCCGCGAGCAGAAGCACGAGGACTTCACCGACGACAAGGTCGACATCATGGTCGCCACGTCGGCGTTCGGCATGGGCATCGACAAGCCCAACATCCGCTGGGTCGCGCACATGGCCCTGCCCGACTCGCCGGACAGCTACTTCCAGGAGATCGGCCGCGCGGGCCGCGACGACGAGCCGGCGCAGGCCCTGCTCCTGTGGCGCGCCGAGGACGAGGCGATCCAGCGCTTCTTCACCGGCGGCGCCCCCGACGAGGTCGAGCTCCGCGAGCTGGCCGCGGCCGTCCGGTCCGGCCCGGCCACGAAGGCCGAGCTCAAGGAGAAGACCGGCCTGGGCCCGCGCAAGCTCTCCGCCTACCTGGCCCTGCTCGAAGAGGTGGGCGCGGTCGTGAGCGGCCGCGGCAACCGGGTCACCGTGCCCGTCTTCGCCCCGCTGCCGGCCGCCGCCGCGTCGGCCGCGGTCAAGGCCCACGAGCGGCAGCAGGTGCTCGACCGGTCGCGCACGGACATGATGCGCGGCTTCGCCGAGACCCGGGCATGCCGTACGCAGACCCTGCTCGCGTATTTCGGCGAGGAGCTCGCCAAGCCGTGCGGGCACTGCGACAACTGCGCCGAGGGCTCCGCCGAGGAAGTGGAGTCCGCGTCCGGCGACGAGCCGTTCGCCGTGCACAGCAAGGTCCGCCACCCGGAATGGGGCGCCGGCATGGTGATGGGCTACGAGCAGGACCGCGTCACCGTGCTGTTCGACGAGGTCGGCTACAAGACCCTCTCGGTCCCGGTCGTCGTCGAGAACGAGCTGCTCACCGCCCAATAGGCCGAAGCTGCCGGTGAACGGCCGGTTGTCGTTCTGGTGAGGCGCGCCCTTTCCCCGTTGACTGGGAGCACGTCGATGTCAGCGCAGGGCGGCCAGGGCTTCACGGACGTCGTCGGCCTCGGGACCGCCCAGCACGGTGTAGTTGTCCAGCGCCTGGCGCAGGTGCGAGCGGGCCGGTTCGGGGCGGCCCAGGTCGCGCCACGAGCGGCCCAGGCCCAGATGGGCGCGGGCCAGCTGGTCCGGGGCGTCGGCCTCCGCGGCGACGGTCAGGGCGGCCGTGTGCTGGGCGACGGCCTCGGCGGGACGGCCCGCGGCACGGGCGGCCTCGCCGAGGCCGTTCAGCGCGGACGCCTCGCCGTCCCGCTCGCCGATCTCGCGGAACAACTCCAGGGCGGACTCGTGGGAGGAGGTGGCATCGTGCGGACGGCCCAGGCCCGTGTACGCCACGCCGATGCCGTCCAGCGTCCACGCCTCGCCCGACCGGTGGCCGAGCGCGCGGAACAGGTCCAGCGCCCGCAGCTGATGCCGCGCGGCCACGGCGAAGTTGCCCAGCTTCTCCTCGATCTCGCCGAGATTGGTCAGCGCGGCGGCCAGGCCGGTCCGGTCCCCGGTGCGCTCGTGCAGCGCCAGCGCCTCGCGGTGCCACTGCGCCGCGGCCGGATAGTGGCCGAGTCGCGACTCGATCTCGCCGAGGTTGTTCACCGCCCGCGCCTCGCCCACCAGGTCACCGGCGCGCCGGAAGGTCGCCCTCGCCCGCTCGTGGAAGGCGACGGCCTGCGCGTACCGGCCGGACCGCTGCTCCACCGCGCCGAGGTTGCCCAGCGTGCGGCCCATCCCGACGGCGTCGCCGAGCCGCTCGAAAAGCTGCAGCGCGGCGGTCAGGTCGGCGGTCGCCTCCCGGTGCCGGCACAGCCGGCTGTGCACGGTGCCGGAGCCGAGCAGCGCCGAAGCCTCCCCGGCCGGGTCGCCGGCCGCCCGGGCGTCGGCCCGCGCGTGGCCGTGGACGGCGAGCGCCTCCGGATAATGGCCGCCCAGCAGGTAGCGGAACAGCGCCGAGGCCAGCGGCACCGAGCACCGCGGCCCGCCGCGCGCGGCCACGGCCACCAGGCAGGCCCGCTCGGCGTCGAGCCAATCACGGGCGGCGCCGGGATCGGTCAGATCGGGCGCGGGCGTGTCCGGCCGCGCGACGTGCGGGTGCCGGGCGGCCTCCTCGGGGTAGAGCACGTTCGCCGCGGTCACCGCGGTCGCCAGGTAGTGGTCGAGCAGCCGGTGCCACGCCGCGTCCGGGTCGTCGCCGGACTCCGTGACGAGGCCGGCCGCGTACGCCCTCAGCAGGTCATGCATCGCGAAACGGCCCTCGCCGGCCGGAGAGGCCAGATGCGCCCGAGTGAGATCACGAAGCGCGCGCCGGGCCGCCGGCAGGTCGAGACCGGCGAGCGCGGCCGCCGCGTACGCGTCGAAGTCCGGACCCGGATGCAGGCCCAGCAGGCGAAACGTCCGCGCCGAGGCGGACGGCAGCGAGCGCAGCGACCACGAGAACACGGCCCCGACCGCCGACCGCTGATCACCGCCCGGGTCGAGCAGCCCGAGCCGCTGCCGCTGGTCGGCCAGCTCGGCGACCAGCTCCGCCAGCGCGCTGCCCGGCCGGCTCGCGGCCAGCTCGGCGGCGACCCGCAACGCCAGCGGCAGCCGCGCACACTGCTCGATCAAGGCCGCGGCCGCCTCCGGCTCGTCGTCGACCCGCGCCCCGATCAGCCGGCGCAGCAGCGCGGTCGCGTCCGCCACCGGCAAAAGATCGAGATCCAGGCGGTACGCGCCCTCGCGCGCGACCAGCCCCGCCAGGCTGTCCCGGCTGGTCACCAGCGTGACGCAGTCCCCGGCGCCGGGCAGCAGCGGGCGCACCTGCTCGACCGAGCCGGCGTTGTCGAGCACCACGAGCATGCGGCGGCGGGCCAGCAGGGTGCGATAGCGCGCGCCCTGCTCGTCCACCTCGAGCGGGATCTCGGCGGGCGGCACCCCGAGCGAGGCAAGCATGCGGGCGAGCGCGTCGCCGGGCTCCACCGGGCGTCCCGGGTCGTAGCCGCGCAGGTCCACATAGAGCTGACCGTCGGGGAAACGCTCCCGGGCGCGGTGTCCCCACCGTACGGCCAAAGCGGTCTTGCCCACCCCCGCGGTGCCCGCCACCGCGCAGATGATCGCCGTGACGCCGCCGGTGGTCAGCATGTCGTCGAGCCGGGCCAGCTCCGCGGCGCGCCCGGTGAAGCCCGCGACATCGGCCGGAAGCTGCGCCGGAACCGGCGGCGCGGCGCTCCCCGCCGCGGCGGTCGCCGTTGCGCTCGCTTCGCCTGCCGCTTCGGTTGCCGCGTTCGCTCCGGTTGCCGCGCTCGCTCCGGTTGCCGCGCTCGCTGCGCTTGCCGCGCTCGCTGCGCTTGCCGCCAGGAGGAACGTCTCCCGCTGCGCCCCCTGCAAGGAGAACGCGTCGGCGAGCAACCGCACCGAGGCGGCCCGCGGCGCCCGCCGCCGATCCGCCTCCATCTCGCGGATCGTGCGCACGCTGACCCCGGTGCGCGCGGCCAGCTCCTCCTGGGTCAGGCCGAGACGCCGCCGGTGCTCGCCGACCAGCCGCCCGAACATGTCGCCAGTGTGCCAGCATGTTCCCCATGCGTGCTTCCCTGACCACGCAGAGACTGCGGCTCCACCACTTCACCATGGACGACGCCGAGGAACTGCACGGCCTGTTCGCCGACCCGCTGACCCACACCATCGGCTCGGGCCCGTTCACCGACCCGTCCCAGACCGAGCAGTGGATCCGCAACCGCACCCGCGCTCAGCAGGAGCACGGCCTGTGCTGGTACGCCCTGCGCGACGCCGACACGGGCACCTTGATCGGCAACTGCGGCATGCTGACGGGACGCACCGGCCACGCCGAACCGGAGCTCGGCTACCTGATCGGCAAGTCACACCGGGGCCGCGGCTACGCCGCCGAGGCCGCGAGCGCAGTGCTGGCCGAATGCCACTCGGCGGGGCTGCATCGTGTGTGGGCCAGCATCCGTCCCGCGAACGCGGCGTCACGCCGTATCGCTGAGGCTCTCGGCATGCACGTCGACCACGCCGAGCGGGACGAGCGGGGGGAGCTGCTCTTCTACGTCATCGACCTGCGCGCGCGGTGACGGCGGCCGCCCCGCCGGTCTGTGCCGCAGGGCAGAACGAACGTTCTTTCTGCCCTGCGGGGACGTTCCGTCCCGGCGCACGGGTTCACGTGCCGCTCTGCATGGCGAGACAGAACGTTCGTTCTGCCCCACGGGTAGGGCAGACGGAACGTTCTTTCTCCCGGGCTGGGGTGCGAGGGGAGGCGTCTACTCCTGCCGACCGGGTTCGGTGTCCATCAGGTGGACCTCCGTGATGCCCGGGACCGTGCGCGTCAAAGCTCTCACCACCGCCCGGTCCGTCTCGTCCCGGTAGGGGCCTGTCACGGTGGCCACGCCGGCCTTCACCGTGGCCGTCCAGTGTGGGGCGTAGTCGTCCAGCCGGTGCTGGGTCTCGGCGGCCAGGACCTCGTCCGTGCGGACCATGGCTCGGAGGATGTCGCGGCGGCTGACGATGCCTACCACTGTTCCCGCGTCGAGGACCGGGATGCTTCGGACGTCGTGTTTGAGCATTGCGGCGGCTATGTCGGCCACGTCGGCTTCGGGCCATGTGGTCACGGGGTCGGGGGTCATGGCCTCGGCGACCGTGGTGGGGCGGGTGGCCTCGGGCGCGGGTGGGGGCATCAGGTGGGCCGTCGGGTCGGCGGGGACGCGGTGGCGCAGCAGGTCGCCCTCGCTGACCATGCCGGTCAGGTCGCCGGTCGAGGTGATCACGGGGAGGGCGGTCACGCCGTTCGTGGTCAGCAGGGCCACCGCGTCCTCGACGGGGGCGGTGGGGGCGACGGTGAGCACGGGGGTCGTCATCACGTCCTTGGCTCTCATGTCTCCATGGTGTCGCACCGGCGGGCCGGCGGCCCGGGACCAAAGTCCCGGGACGGTCGGGAGATTCGGCCCGGGTGGTCCGGTGATCTCCGGAGGAGGGTGAGTGACGTCAAAGCGATAGAGGAGGAACGATGAACGTCACCGCCACGAGCCGCGTCAACCACCTCGAGAACGTCGAGGCCCCGGGTGCGATGCTCACCACGACCGCCGCCCGCGCCCTTGCCGTCCTGCGTATCTCGACCGGCCTGGTCTTCCTCTGGGCGTTCCTGGACAAGACCTTCGGCTTCGGCTATGCCACCCCGGCGGAGCGGGCCTGGATCAACGGCGGGTCGCCCACCAAGGGCTTCCTGTCCAACGTGGAGGTGGGTCCGCTGCAGGGCTTCTTCGGGGACATCGCCGGCGCGCCGTGGGCGGACTGGGCGTTCATGCTGGGCCTGCTCGGCATCGGCCTAGCGCTGGTCCTCGGCATCGGCCTGCGGATCGCGGCGGGCGCCACGATCGCGATGATGGCGCTGATGTGGGCGGCGGAGTGGCCGCTCGCCCGGGGTGCCGGATCGAGCAACCCGCTGATCGACTACCACGTCATCTACGCGATCGTGACCGTCGTCCTCGCCGTCACCTACGCCGGCCACACCTGGGGCCTGGGCCGCCAGTGGGCGAAGCTTCCGCTGGTCCGCGGGAACCGCTGGCTGATCTGACCCGCGAGCAACAACTGGCAACTCTTTGCCGCCGCCGCACGCCCGACGAAACCATCGCGTAACAGTGATGCGGGTCACCCCGCACCGTCAGCGCGAAGGAGACGAGATGAGAAAGATGCGTGCGGCGACGGCGCTGGCCGGTGCGACGGTGCTGGCCGTCGCGCTGACGGCCTGCGGCGGCGGGGACGACGGGGGCGGCGACGGCGAGGGCAAGACGCTCAACGTTCTGATCGGCGCGAACACGCAGTACCCGGAGGAGTTCCAGGCCTGGCAGAAGGACATCAGCGCGAAGTTCAAGGCGCAGACCGGCGCCGAGGTCAAGTTCGAGACGTTCGCGAGCGCCAACGACGAGCTCACGAAGATCCAGACCTCGGTGGTCGCGGGTTCGGGCCCCGATGTGTACGCGGTGGGCACCACGTTCACGCCGACGGCGTACTCGACCGGTGCCTTTGTGAAGCTGGGCGACGAGCAGTGGCAGAAGATCGGGGGCAAGGACAAGTTCAACCCCGCCACGCTCGGCATCTCCGGACCGGACGAGCAGAACCAGGTCGGGATCCCGTGGGTCAGCCGGCCGTTCGTCATGGCGTACAACACCGATCTGCTCAAAGCCGCCGGCATCGAGAAGCCCGCGACGACGTGGGACGAGCTCACCCAGCAGGCGAAGCAGCTCACGAAGGGCGACCAGTACGGGCTCGCGATCGCGTACAAGGACAACTTCGATCCCTGGAAGTTCGTCTGGGGCATGGCGGCGCAGGCCGGCAACCCGCTGGTGGACGGCAAGACGGCCCGGCTGCAGGACCCGACCGTGCAGAAGGCGTACGAGACCTACTTCGGCTGGCTCGCCAAGGACAAGGTGGTCGACCCGGCCGCCGTCGGCTGGACCAACCCGCAGGCCGTCGCCGCCTTCGCCAAGGGCAAGACCGGCTACTTCATGCTGACCACGACGACCGCGGCGAACTCGCTCAACCAGGGCGCGGTCAAGGGCAAGTGGAAGTTCGCCCTGCTGCCGACCGTGCCGCCCGGCGCGACCAGCCGGCCCGCGAACGGCGTCGAGGCGGCCAGCATCCTCTCCGGCGACAACCTGCTCGTCGCCGACTACTCCAAGAACAAGGACCTGGCGTTCGAGTACGTCAAGCTCGTCACCGACCAGGACGTGCAGCTCGACTACTACAAGAAGTTCGGCAACCTGCCGGCGAACGCGGCCGCCCTCCAGTCGCTGGCGAGCGACCCCACCCTCGGCCCGGTGACCGAGGCGGCGAAGAAGTCGGTGGCCACCCCGTTCACCGGCGCCTGGAGCGACATCCAGCTCGCGCTCACCAACGTGGCGGTCCAGTCGCTGCCCGACCTGGCCAAGGGCTCCATCAGTACGCAGCAGATCGACGCTCGCGTGGCCGACGCGCAGAAGGCCGCCCAGTCGGCGCTCGACAGGGCCAAGTGATGACCACCTTGACCCGGCCCGAGCAGAAGGCGCCGGCGGCCCCTCGCCGCCGCCGGGGTGTGACGCAGCAGCAGCGCCCGCTGTGGCTGCTCACCCCCGGCGGGGTGCTCCTCGTGCTGGTGGTGCTGATCCCGCTGGCGCTCGCGGTCTACCTCTCGCTGCTCGACCTCGACCAGTACACGCTGCGCCGGTGGATCGAGGCGCCCTTCATCGGGCTGGGCAACTACGTCGAGTCGCTCGACTCGGGCCTGCTGCACTCGATCTGGATCAGCGTGTCGTTCTCGGTGCTGTCCACGGCGGTCACGGTGCCGATCGGCATCGCGGCGGCCTTGGTCACCCAGAACGCCTATCGGGGGCGCGGGCTGGTGCGGGCCGCGTTCCTCATCCCGTACGTGTTGCCGTCCTTCGTCGTCGCCTCGGTGTGGCGCACGATGCTCCAGCCGGACGGCGTCGTGAACGCGTGGCTCGCCAAGGCCGGCGTGGACGGCGGGCTCTGGCTGAGCGGCTCGAAGTCGTACTGGACCCTCGTGCTCGTGGAGATCTGGGCGGCCTGGCCGTTCATCTACCTGATGGCGCTGGCGGCGCTGCAATCGGTCGACCACGAGGTGCACGAGGCGTCGGCGGTCGACGGAGCGACGTGGTGGCCCAAGCTGCGCCGGGTGATCCTGCCCTACCTGCGCGGGCCGGTCCTGCTGGCCTGCCTGCTCGCCACGCTCAACCACATCAACAACTTCACGCTGCCGTTCGTGCTCTTCGGCGCTCCGGCGCCGGACGACGTCAACGTGATGCCGATGCTGGTCTACGTCACCAGCTTCCAGGGCCTGCGGTTCGGGCTCAGCGCGGCCATGGCGGTGGTGTCGCTGATCCTCATCGCGATCCCGCTCTACGTCTACCTGCGGGCCGTGCGGCTCGACGTGCACGAGGAAGGGGGCCGCAAGTGAGTGCTTCCGCCGAGGCGACCCGGCTGCTGCCGCGGCCGATGCTGGTCACGCTGACCGTGCTGCTCTGCGCGATGGTGCTGGTGCCGGTCTCCTACATCGTGCTGGCGTCGCTCAACTCCGACGTGGGCGTGGCCTCGGGCGAGTTCTGGCCCAGCTCGTTCAGCCTGGAGAGCTACACCAAGATCTGGACGACGGCCGACCTGTCCACGGGCATCGTGAACAGCCTGATCGTCTGCGCCTGCACCGCGGTGGCCTCCGCGTTGCTGGGCACGACGACGGCGTACGTCCTGGTCCGCTACAGCTTCCTCGGGCGGCTCACGATCCTGCGCGGGCTGGTCGGCCTGCAGAGCATCCCCGGCACGCTGATGCTGCTTCCGGTCTTCGTGCTCTTCTCGTCGGCCGGCAACTACCTGGGACTGACCGTCATCGGCACCCGGTGGGGCCTGTTCGTGGCCTACCTGACCTTCGCGCTGCCGTTCTCGACCTGGGTGATGGTCACCTATCTGCGCGGACTGCCGCGCGAGCTGGAGGAGGCGGCGCGTACGGAGGGAGCGTCCACCCTGGTCATCCTCTGGCGCATCGTCTTCCCGCTGAGCCTGCCGGCGATCGTGGTCTCCGGCATCTTCGCCTTCCTGCTCGGCTGGAACGACGTGCTCTTCGCCTCGGTGCTGACCCGGCCCGAGACGCACACCGCCGCGGTGGCGCTCCAGATCTTCGGGACGTCGCAGGAGGGCGGCGCGCTGCCGGTCTACTCGCAGATGATGGCGGCGGCGCTGATCTGCGCGATGCCGGTGGTACTGCTCTATCTGACCTTCCAGCGCTACCTGGTGGGCGGGCTGACGGCGGGTGGCGTCAAGTGAGGGTGGCGGTGATCGGGCTCGGCACCGTCTCGGTGGTGCACCTCGCCGCGATCGACAAGCTCGACGTCGAGCTCGTGGGCGTGTCCGAGGGGCGCTACCGGGACCATCGCCTGCTGCTCGACGAGCTGCGGCCCGAGGTGGTGCACATCTGCACGCCGCACGACCAGCACGTGCCGGTGGCGATCGACGCGCTGGAGCGCGGGGCGCACGTGCTGCTGGAGAAGCCGGTGGCGCACGTCCTCGGCGAGGCGGATCGCCTGGTGGCCGCGGCCAAGGACCACCCCGCGCTGACCGTGGGGGTGTGCCTGCAGAACCGCTACAACCTGGCGTCGGTGGCCGCGAAGAAGCTGTTGGCGTCGGGGGAGCTGGGCGCGGTCGTCGGCGGGTCGGGAACGGTTCTCTGGCATCGGGACGACGCCTATTACGACGCTCGGCCGTGGCGTGGGCAGCTGCGGCGCAGCGGTGGCGGCGTCTTGATCAACCAGGCGATCCATACGGTGGACCTGTTGCAGTGGCTGCTCGGCGAGGTGGCGGGCTTGTCGTCTTATACCGGGCATTTCGCCTCTCGTGAGGTCGAGGACACGGTTACCGCCGTGCTCGATCACGCCGGCGGGGCGCGCAGCGTCTTCTTCGCGACGGTGGCCAACGCGGTGGACTCGCCGGTGACCATCGAGATCACCACGGAGCGGGCCGTGCTCACCATCCGTGGCGACCTCACGATCCGGCACGCCGATGGCCGCGTCGAGGTGATCACGGAGCGTCGCGCCGACGGCGGCGGGCGCGACTACTGGGGCGCCTCGCACGAGCTGCTGATCGCCGACTTCTACCGGTCGCTGCGCGCCGGCGAACCGTTCCCCATCGATCTGGAGGAGGGGATGACCTCCCTGCGCCTCGTCGACGAGATCTACCGACAGAACACGTGAAAGGGCGGCGCCATGTGGACTCTCTCCGGCTTCTCCGACGAGATCTCTCCCGACTTCACCGAGCAATGTGAGGTGGCGAGCGGGCTCGGCCTCAAATATCTGGAGGTGCGCAGCGCCTGGGACGTCAACATTCTCGACCTGTCGCCCGATCAGCTGGCCACACTGCGAAAGACGCTCTCCTCGTACGGATTGAAGGTGTCCAGCATCGGCTCGCCGATCGGGAAGATCTTCATCGACGAGGAGTTCGAACCGCACCTGGCGCGCATGCGGCACGCGGCCGAGGTCGCCAAGCTGCTCGAAGCGCCGTACATCCGGATCTTCTCGTTCTTCCTGCGGCCCGGCGCCGACCCGGCGGAGCACCGCGAGGCGGTCATCGAGCGGATGCGCGCGCTGGTGCGGGTCGCCGAGGAGGCCGACCTGATCCTGCTGCACGAGAACGAGAAGGAGATCTACGGCGACGTCCCCGCCCGCTGCCTCGACCTGATCCGCTCGGTGGGCTCGCCGTACCTGCGGCTGGCCTGGGATCCGGCGAACTTCGTGCAGGTGGGCGTGCGGCCGTACACCGACGGCTACGCGACGCTGCGGCCCCACGTGGAGTACGTGCAGATCAAGGACGCGCTGTTCGCGGACGGCTCGGTCGTGCCCGCCGGTGAGGGCGACGGCGAGCTGGCCGAGACCGTTCGCGCGCTGCGCCACGACGGCTTCGACGGCTTCTTCTCGCTGGAGCCGCACCTCGCCTCCGGCAACGCCTACGGCGGGTTCTCCGGGCCGGAGCTCTTCCGTACGGCCTGGTCCGCCTTCACCACCCTGCTCCAGAACGAGGAGATCGAGTACGCATGAGCTCTTACCGAGTCGCACTGGCGGGCGCCGGGGTCATCGGGCGCCACCACGCAATGGTCATCAGTCAGCTCGCCTCCGCGCTGGAGCTGGTGGCGGTGGCGGACGTGGTGCCGTCGCGCGCGGCCGCGCTGGCCGCGGAACGGGGTGGGCGGCCCTATGCGTCGCTCGGCGAGGCGCTGGCGGCCGAGGAGGTCGACATCGTGGTCGTCTGCACGCCGACCGGGTTGCACGGCGAAGTGGCGATCGAGGCGCTGGCCGCGGGCAAGCATGTGATCGTCGAGAAGCCGGCGGAGATCACGGTCGCCCGCACCGACGAGATCATTCGTGCTCGGGACAAAGCGGACAAGATGGTTACCGTGATCTCGCAGCATCGGTTCGATCCGTCGACGGTGCGGGTGCTCGACGCCATCAGCTCGGGGCAGTTCGGGCGGGTCAGCTCGGGGATCGCGTCGATCGACTGGTGGCGGGGGCAGAGCTACTACGACTCCGGCGACTGGCGTGGCACGTGGGAGCTCGACGGTGGCGGCGCGCTGATGAACCAGGGCGTGCACACCGTCGACCTGCTGGTGGCGGCGCTCGGCAAGCCGGTCGAGGTGTTCGCGTACACCGGGACGCTCGCCCACGCGCGGATCGAGGTCGAGGACGTGGCCACGGGCGTGGTGCGCTTCGAGTCCGGGGCGCTCGGGGTGCTGCACGCGACGACCTCGGCGTACCCCGGCCTCAGCGCGCGCCTGCAGGTGCACGGCGACCGCGGCTCGGCGGTGATCGACAACGACGAGCTCGCGTTCTTCCACGCGACGCCGGTCGGCGAGCCCATCGAGGAAAGGCTGATGGGTACGACACAGGCATTGTCGGCCGCCGATTCGTCAGTGGCCGCCGACCCGGGCGCCCTGTCGGACGCGCACCGGTTGCAGTATCTCAATTTTCTCGGCGCGCTCGACGGAACCGAACGGCTCGTGGTCGACCTGGAGACCAACCGCCAATCGATCGCCGTCATCACCGGCGCGTACGAGTCGGCGCGCACCGGAAAGCCGGTGAGGCTCGCATGAGCCGGATCGCCGCGAACCCCATTCCCTATTGGGCCACCGCCGGCAAAACGCGCGCCGTCTTCGACGAGGCGTTCGCCGACTTCCGGGACATCGGATTCACCGCGGTCAAGGCGGACGTGCCCGACGACATGACGGCGGCCGCGTACCGTGACTGGATCGGCGGTTACGGACTGGAACCGGCGCTGAGCCTGTTCAACTCTCCGTTCGACGAGACCGTCACGCTGGCCGACGAGGTGGAGAAGGCGAAGCGGTTCGCCGCCACCCAGGCCGAGCTGGGCCTCGACCGTACGATGATCTCGTCGATGGCCCGCCCGGAGCGCCTGGCGCAACCGGCGGTCGGCGCGGGCTTCGACGAGGCGCGGCTGACCCGGGCGATCGACATGTGCGGCGAGGTGTGCCGGGCGCTGGCCGCCGAGGGCCTGCGGCCGCTGCACCACTCCCATGTGGGCGGCGTCTTCGAGACCGAGCACGAGATCACCCGCCTGCTCGACGACCTCGGCCCGGACGTGATCGGCTTCGGCCCGGACACCGGCCACCTGCGCTGGGCGGGCATCGAGCCGGCCGCGTTCCTGCGCCGCTACGCCGACCGGCTGGGCGGCATCCACCTGAAGGACTGCTTCCCCGATCACCTGGACGCGCGGGGCCTGTCCTACCGCGAGGCCACAGCGTCCAAGCGCCTGTGGGCCGAGCCGGGCCTCGGCGTCGTCGACTTCGACGCGGTGCTGGCCGCCATCCCGGCGGACTACGACGGCGACTTCATGATCGAGGTGGACGAGCCGAGCGTGGAGTCGAAGCGGGAGTCGCACCGCATGTCGTACGCCTGGGCGCGGAAGGCCCTCGCGGACCGGGTCACGCCCTGACGCGCTCCGGTGGCCTTTGCCGTGGCTCGGCTCAGTCGCTTGTCGCCGTCGCCGTCGGCTTCTTTTGGTTGCCGGCTTCGGGTGGGCGGTTATCGTCGTCGGCTTCTTTGGGTTGCCGGCTTCGGGTGGGCGGTTATCGTCGTCGGCTTCTTTTCGTTGCCGGGCCTCGGCCGGGCGCTTATCGTCGTCGGCTTCGGGCGCGGGCGCGGCCGGTGGAGCGGCGCACGACGAGCCGGACGGGCAGCACCAGTGGCTGCCCGCTCGGCCGGGCGCCCTGCGCGATCGCGATGCAGTTGCGCATGCCCGTCAAGCCCATCCGGTACAGCGGCGACGCGATAGTGGTCAGCTGCGGCTCCACCAGCTCATCGAAGATGATGTTGTCGAACCCCACCACGCTCACCCGCTCGGGCACCCCGATCCCGAGCTGCCGCAGTCCTTTGAGGACACCGATGGCAAGCTGATCGTTGTACGCCTGCACGGCCGTCGCCTCGAGCTCGGCCACGCGCAGCGCCGCGCTCAGCCCCGCCAGCACCGTGGGCCCGTACGGCCCCACCCGCCGCGCGTCGAGACGCAGATCCGCCGCCGCCTGCCGCAGCGCCCGCCACCGCACCCCGTCCGACCAGCTGGTCTCCGGCCCCGCCACGTACGTGATCCGCTCGTGCCCCAGCTCCGCCAGATGCTCGACGGCCCGCCGTATCCCCCGCTCGGCGTCGTTGAGCACGCAGTTCGCCTCCGGAATGATCCGGTTCAGCAGCACGACGGGCTTGCGCCGGGCCACCATCCGCAGCGCCGAGTCGGTCATCCGCGAACTGGCGATCACCACACCGTCGACCTGCTCCAGCTCCTGCTCGATCGTCTGCCGCTCCACCTTCGGCGACTCGTTGGTGTGCGACAGGATCAGCTGATACCCGGCGTCGCGCGCGGCCTCGTACGCTCCCTTGATGATGTCGCCGTAGAACGGGTTGGTCACATCGGCCACCACCAGCGCGATGGCCTTGCGCGGCGCCTCGTCGCCGGCCGGCGCCCGCCTGGCCGGCCGCGCCCGATACCCGATCCGATCCGCCGCCTCGAAAATCTTCTCGGCGGTCTCCACGTTGACCCGCCCCGGCCGCGCATAGGCCCGCGAAACGGTGGAGGGGGCGACACCGGCCTCCCGAGCCACGTCATAGATAGTCGGGCGGCCCATTTCAAGGATGTTAAATCGGCGCGGCCCTCCCGCATAGACGGCCAACGATCATGACTTGCGCAACTGGCGCCCTGCCGGCCCGCGGCGTTCTCCCGGTCTGCGCCCTCCCGGCCCGCGGCGTTCTCCGGGCCCCACGCTTTCTGGGCCCCACGCTTTCTAGGCCCCCCGATCTCTGGGCCCCACGCTCTCTGGGCCCCACGCTCTCCGCGCTCCGCAGCTCCCGGCCCGCGGCTCTCCCGGCCCGCGGCTCTTCCGGCCTGTGGCGCTCTCCCGGCCTGTGGCGCTTTCCCGGCCTGTGGCGTCCCGCCGGCACCGCGGCGCACGCGGTGTTGCCCTTGTGCGCCGTGTCGTTGCCGCTCGGGCCTGCGCCGTCCCCGCGGGCGGAGGAAGAACGTTCTGTCTGCCCTTGCCTGGCGGCACGGATCCGCCTGAGACGCCGGTTCTGCTCGGCGGCGGAAGAACGGCTGGCTACTGTGGTCGGCCGAGCAGAACGAACGTTCTGTCTACCTGGCGGAGTGGGTGAAACGAACGTTCTGTCTTTCGGCCCGGGGTGGGGCGGAACGAACGTTCTGTCTTCGGTCCGGGTGGGGTGGAACGAACGATCTCCCTCTCGGCCCGGCTGGGGTGGAACGAACGTCCTGTCCCTCGGCCAGGATGGTGGGTAGAACGAACGTTCTGTCTGCCAATCGGGGGGCCGAGGGGAACGAATGTTGCCGGGCGTCGAGGGGGCGAACGTTCCGTCCACAGTCGCCGAAGCAGAACGAACGTTCTGGCCAGGCGCCCGATAGACGAGAACGAACGTTCTGTCCACCGTGCCTGGAAGGCCGGAAGTCCGCCGTGGCTGGGAGGTAGGGAGTCCGCCGTGGCTGGGAGGTAGAGAGTCCGCCGTGCCTGGGAGGTAGAGAGTCCACCGTGCTTGGGAGGCCGGAAGCCCGCCGTACCCGATAGGCAGAAAGAACGTTCGTTCTAGGCACCTGGGGACAGCACCCGATCGACGGCCACCGGTGCGGCTACCGCGGGCCGGAAAGGCGTTACCCCGTCACCGGGCGATCGGGGCCAGGCGGGTCAGCTGGGTGACGTGGCCGGGGTTCAGCTCCTCCAGCGAGTGCGTGCCGAGCAGCTTCATCGTCCGGATGATCTGGTCGCTGAGGATCTGGATGGCCTTGTCGACTCCGGGGCGGCCGCCGGCCATCAGGCCGTACAGGTAGGCGCGGCCGATGAAGGTGAAGCGGGCGCCCAGGGCCACGCAGGCGACGATGTCGGCGCCGTTCATGATGCCGGTGTCGACGCTGACCTCCACGTCGGCGCCGACCTCGCGGACCACCGACGGGAGCAGGTGGAACGGGATGGGGGCGCGGTCGAGCTGGCGGCCGCCGTGGTTGGACAGGACGATGCCGTCGACGCCGAAGTCGGCCAGCTTGCGGGCGTCCTCGACGGTCTGGACGCCCTTGACGGCCAGCTTGCCGGGCCACATCTCGCGGATGACGCGCAGATCCTCGTAGCTGATGGTGGGGTCCATCGCGGCGTCCAGCAGCTCGCCGACCGTGCCGCCGGTGGCCGACAGGGAGGCGAACTCGAGCTTCGGGGTGGTGAGGAAGTCGTACCACCACCAGGGGCGCGGGATGGCGTTGGCGATGGTGCGCAGGCTCAGCTGCGGCGGGATGGAGAAGCCGTTGCGCTTGTCGCGCAGGCGGGCGCCGGCCACGGGGGTGTCGACGGTGAAGAACAGGGTGTCGAAGCCGGCCTTCGCGGCGCGTTCGACCAGCGCGTACGAGATCTCGCGCTTGTTCATCACATACAGCTGGAACCAGTTGCGGCCGGCCGGGTTGGCCTCCTTGACCGTCTCGATGCTCGTGGTGCCGAGCGTGGAGAGGGTGAACGGGATGCCGGCCGCCCCGGCCGCGCCCGCTCCCGCCGTCTCGCCCTCGGTCTGCATGAGCCGGGTGAAGCCGGTGGGGGCGATGCCGAACGGGAGGGCCGACGGGCCGCCGAAGACGGTGGCCGACGTGTCGACGTGGGCGACGTCGCGCAGCACGTGGGGGTGGAACTCGATGTCCTTGAACGCCTGGCGGGCACGGGCCAGCGAGAGCTCGCCCTCGGCGGCGCCGTCGGTGTAGTCGAAGGCGGCGCGCGGGGTGCGGCGCTTGGCGATCGCGCGCAGGTCTTCGATGGTGAGCGCGGACTCGAGCCGGCGGGTGCGCGCGTTGAGCTGCGGCCTCTTGAACCGCATGAGCTCGAAGACCTCGACGGGGCGGGGGAACTGGCGTTGGACCACGGATCGACGATATTCCACCGGCTGATCGCGGAACAGGGTCGCGCGGTCCCCGTACCCTTGCAAGGGTGTTGAAACCCACCCGGCGAATCGCCGCCGCACTCAGCTCAGCCGCCCTCGGTCTCGCGCTCCTCACGGGATGCAGCAGCGACAACGTCGACTGCGGGCTCGACCAGTGCACCGTGACGATCCAGCGGGAGACGAACGCCAGCGCGAGCTTCCTCGGTGTCGAGGCGAAGTTCATCAGCGCCGACGAGAACACGGTGACCCTCGAGGTGGCCGGCGAGCAGATCTCGCTCACCAAGGGGCAGCAGGCCGTGGACGTCGCGGGGCTGCAGGTGTCGCTCGACAGCGTGACGTCCGACGCGATCGGACTGCAAGTGTCCAAGGCGTGACGTTTCAACAACGACGCTTTCGGTGACATCGGAGGGCATGACTTCCGCCGCCTCGAACGTCAAGTACACGGCATCGCGGGCCGCCGACAGCAAACCGCTGGAGTATCTGGCCCGGGGTGGGTTCATCGGTTACGGCATCATCCACCTCATCTTCGCCTGGATCGCCCTCCAGGTGGCCTTCCAGGGTTCCTCGCAGGAGAGCGACCAGTCGGGCGCGCTGCAGACCCTGGCCGGCAACGGGCTCGGCAAGACGCTGCTGGTCGTGATCGCCATCGGCATGGCCGCGATGGCGATCTGGCAGGCCTTCGAGGCGGTCATCGGCGAGAGCGGCGAGCAGACCCGCGGCATGATGGCCGAGCGCGTGCTCTCCGGCGTGCGCGCCGTGCTGTACGGCTACCTCGCCTGGATGGCCGTGAAGATCCTTCAGGGCTCGAACGCCTCGATGGGCGACAGCTACCAGAGCAAGTCGTCGGGCATGATGGGCAGCACGGGCGGCCGCTGGCTGGTCGGCCTCATCGGCCTGGTCATCCTCGGTGTCGGTGTCGGCATGGTCTACTACGGGCTGCGCCGCAAGTTCGTCAAGCACCTCAACACCGAGCAGATGACCCACGGGACGCGCCAGCCGATCATCCGGCTCGGCATGGCGGGGTACGCGGCGAAGGGCGTCGCCTACGCGATCGCCGGCGTGCTGTTCGTCGTCGCCGCCGTCAACTACGACCCGGACAAGGCGCGCGGGCTCGACGCCGCGCTGAAGACGCTGGCCGGCTCGTCGTGGGGCGTCTGGCTGCTCGCCCTGATCGCGGCCGGCATCGCGGCCTTCGGGGTCTACTGCATCGCGCAGGCCAAGTACCGCAAGGTGTGACCAAACTCCGATCCGCTGCTTGAGCGTTGCGGGAGCCGGCGACCTGGGAAAGTCAGGTCGCCGGTTCCCGCTTTTCTGCGACAGGAGAGGAACGTGCCTGACGTCATGACCGCCCTGCTGATCGTTCTCGGGTCGGCGGGTCTCGCGATCGTCGTGGTCGAGGTGTTGCACAGGCTGGTCGTCCGGGTCGGCCGCCGGTCGGCCCTCGCCGCCGACCTCGCCCGGACCGCGCATCACCCGTTCCTGGCCACGGTCACCGTCTTCGCCGTGCAGCAGTCCATCCGGGCCGGCGCCGGCGAGTTCCCGGCCCGGGGCGGGGTGCTGCACGCGCTGGTGATTCTGTTCATCGCCTCGTTCGCGTGGCTGGTCGCCGCCCTGCTCCTGGTGGTGGAGGACGCGGCGCTCAACCGCTGGCGCCTCGACGTGCCGGACAACCTGCGGCGCCGCCGCTTCAAGACCCAGCTGGTGATCCTGCGCCGGGTCACGGTGGCCGCCATCGTGGTCATCGCCTTCGGCGTCGTGCTGATGACCTTCCCGAACATCCGGGCCCTGGGCGCCAGCGTGCTGGCCTCGGCCGGCATCGTCAGCGTCGTCGCGGCGCTGGCCGCGCAGAGCACGCTCGGCAACGTGTTCGCCGGGCTCCAGCTCGCGTTCAGCGACGCCGTCCGCGTCGACGACGTGGTGGTGGTCGAGGGGGAGTGGGGCCGCATCGAGGAGCTCACCCTGACGTACGTGGCGGTGCAGATCTGGGACGACCGGCGGCTCATCCTGCCGACGTCCTACTTCACCACCAAACCCTTCCAGAACTGGACCCGTACGGGCTCCGCGGTGCTCGGCACCGCGGAGGTCGACGTGGACTGGGCGACGGACATCGAGCCGCTCCGCGCCGAGCTGCGCAGCACGTGTGAGGGCTCGGAGCTGTGGGACGGCCGGGTCTGCGTGCTCCAGGTGACCGACGCGGTCGGCGGCATGGTGCGCCTGCGGGCCCTGGTGAGCGCGAACGACGCCGGCGCGTTGTGGGACCTGCGCTGCCTGGTGCGTGAGCGGCTGGTGGGCTTCGTCTGGCAGCACCAGCGCGACTCCCTGCCGCGGGTGCGCGCCGACGTGAGCCGCCCGCAGCCGCCGAGCCCGGTGAGCCCTGTGCCCAAGACCGACCCGGACTCGCCGGACGCGCGGGTCTTCTCCGGCGGGGACGACGGCGACACCAGGGGTCTGGTCTTCGGCGGACCCGACGAACCGGCACCGGCGAGTGCCCGTCCCTGATCAACTTGTGGCGGGTTTCCAGCAACAGGATTGACTCTCCGGTGATCAGGGCATACACCGAGACACGGAAGGAGGTCACCATGGCCGATGTTCTGAACGGCAGCGAGGCTCGACCGCTCGCCGATCAGTCCACCTCCGAGTTGGTGCAGCGCGCGAGCGACCAGATCAGCAGGCTGGTCCGTGACGAGATCGCGCTGGCCAAGGCGGAGCTCGCGGAGAAGGGTAAGCACGCCGGCATCGGTGTCGGCCTGTTCGCCGGGGGTGGGGTCTTCGCCCTGTACGGCGTCGGTGCCCTCATCGCGACCCTGATCATCGTCTTCAATCTGTTCCTCGATCTCTGGCTCGCCGCCCTGATCGTCACGGTCGCCCTCTTCCTGGTGGCCGGCGTCCTGGCGCTGATCGGCAAGAAGCAGGTGTCCAAGGCGGTGCCGCCGGAGCCGAGCGCCGCGATCCAGAGCGTCAAGGCCGACGTCGACGAGGTCAAGCAGGCCGTCAGCAGGGAGCGGAACGGGGCATGAGCGTGGACGACAAGAACCCGCCCGCGGCCCCCAAGCCGTCGATCGACGAGCTGCGGGCCGAGATCAAGGCGACCCGGGCCGAGCTCGGTGAGACGGTGCAGGCGCTCGCCGCCAAGGCGGACGTCAAGGCCCGCGCCAAGGATCAGGTCGAGCAGACCAAGGCTCGCGCCAAGGACCAGGTCGAGCAGACCAAGCAGCGCCTCCTCGGCAAAGTCCGCACCACGGCGGACCGTGTCAACCACACTGGCGAAGAGGTGGTGCGCACCAGCCCGGTGCCGCTTCCGTTGGTCGTGGCCGGCGTGGTCGCGATCGTGGGTGTCATTCTGATCGTTCGAGGGAGGCGCCGGTGAGCGGCGGCAAGGTTGGCAAACTCGCCTACAAGCCGGTCGGCATTCTGCTGGGCATCGGGGCGGGCGCGGTCGCCGGCTTCGTCTTCAAGGAGGTCTGGAAGCTTGCCTCCGGGGACGACGACGCACCGAACGCCACCGATGAGGACCGTGGCTGGGGCGAGATTCTCGCGGCGGCCGCGTTGCAGGGTGCGATCTTCGCTCTCGTGAAGGCGGCCGTCGATCGGGGCGGTGCCACCGGCGTACGGAAACTGACTGGTCAATGGCCGAAGTGAAGACTGCTTAACAGTCCCGGGTCTCCCACATCGCGAGAGCGAAGTGGGGGACCCTTTCTCGAATCCGCCGACATTTATCGGATTCTCCGGGGGGCAGCTTTACGGGCCGCTTTTCAGGTACAGTGTGCCCAGTTTTTGCGTACGTGGTTCGCTGCTTCCGCCTTGCTTGCTGATCCAGCCGGGGTCAACGATCTTGACGGATGGGACGTCCTCTGAAAGGCCGCCTCACGGCGCCGCTGCTCGAAAACGGTCATCGGCCCGGGCATCACAGGGTCGGCATTTTCAGAAGGAGAGTTCAGCATGGCGCAAGGAACCGTGAAGTGGTTCAACGCAGACAAGGGCTTCGGCTTCATCACCGTCGACGGCGGGGGTGCTGACGTGTTCGTCCACTTCTCGGCCATCCAGACGAGCGGCTACCGCACGCTGGAGGAGAACCAGCGGGTCGAGTTCGAGATCGCCCAGGGCCAGAAGGGCCCGCAGGCGGAGCAGGTTCGCCCGCTCTGAGACCACCCTGCCGGTCCTCCGACCGGCTGCCGATCGCCTGGCGGAGGTCGGCTCTAGTCAATGAATCCCCCGCATCCGGCAGGATGCGGGGGATTCGCTCTTTCGCAGAGCTTTTAGACTCGCTTGGAACGGGCGCGAGCGCGCTCGCCCACAATGATCAAAATCAGTCCCGCTACCGCGATCACGGGGCCGATGATCGACCAGATCGCCACGCCGCTCATCCGGCTGTCGGTGATGATGTCGAAACCCTGCAGCGTCCACAGGGCACCAACGACCAGCGCCAGCACCCCTAAAGCCATGAGAAGCCAGCCTTTGAGCTTTTTCTCCGGCGGTGCCGCTTCGTTCACCATCTGTCGTGGACCTGCGGGCGGATCAGCTCGTCATAGACGGCCGTGACAGCCTCGTGCGTCTCCGGTGGCAGCGGCGCGAGGTCCCCGGCGGCCGCGTTCGCCCGGGCCTGTGCGGGGTTGCGGGCGCCCGGGATGACCACGGTGACGGCCGGCTGGTCGATGATCCAGCGCAGCGCGAACTGTGCCATCGTGGCGCCCGCGGGCACCAGCGGGCGCAGCCGCGAGACCGCCTCGAGCCCGGTCGCGAAGTCCACACCCGAGAAGGTCTCGCCGACGTCGAACGCCTCGCCGTGCCGGTTGTAGTTGCGGTGGTCGTTCTCGGCGAACGTGGTGTGCGAGTCGTACTTGCCGGAGAGCAGGCCGCTGGCGAGCGGCACCCGGGCGATGATGCCCACGCCGGCCTCGGCGGCCGCGGGGAGCACCCGCTCGAGGGGCTTGAGCCGGAACGCGTTGAGGATGATCTGCACGCTCGCGGTGCCCGGGCGGGCGATGGCGGCGAGCGCCTCGTCCACCTTTTCGACGCTCACCCCGTACGCCTTGATGCGCTTCTCCTCGACCAGGGTGTCGAGCGCGTCGTAGACGGCGTCGGTCGAGAAGACCGGGGTGGGCGGGCAGTGCAGCTGCACCAGGTCGAGCGTGTCGACACCCAGGTTGGCCCGCGACCGGTCGGTCCAGGCGCGGAAGTTGTCGAGCGTGTAGTTGCCGGGCTCCTGCGCGACCCGGCGTCCCATCTTGGTGGCGACGGTGAGCTGCGGTTTGTCCTTGATGAACGAGCCGATGATCTGCTCACTGCGGCCGTCGCCGTAGACGTCGGCCGTGTCGATGAAGGTGACACCGGAGTCCACCGCGGCCTGCAGGGTGGCGTGCGCGTCGGCCTCGCTCACCTCGCCCCAGTCGGCTCCGAGCTGCCAGGCGCCCAGGCCGATGACCCCGACGGTCCGTCCCATCCTGCGAAAACTTCGATTGTCCACAGGTTCGCACCCTACCGTTTTCCTGATAGTTTGCTTGCAAAACGTACGTACGGTTTGGGAGGAACGATCATGTGGGATCCGGCCGTCTACCGCCGGTACGGCGCCGAGCGCTCGCGCCCCTTCTTCGACCTGGTCGCACGGGTCGGCGCCACGTCGCCCCGGGCGGTCGTCGACCTCGGCTGCGGCCCGGGGGAGCTGACCCTGTCGCTCGCCGAGAGGTGGCCCGGTGCACGGCTCACCGGCGTCGACTCCTCGCCCGAGATGATCGGCAAGGCAAGGGCGCACGGCGGGCCGGCCCACTTCGAGCTCGGCGACGTCCGTGACTACCGCCCCGCCGCCGACGTGGACGTGCTGGTCACCAACGCGACGCTGCAGTGGGTGCCGGGCCATCAGGACCTGCTCGCGCGCTGGGCGGGCGAGCTGCCGGCCGGCGCGTGGCTGGCGATGCAGGTGCCGGGCAACTTCGGCGCCCCCTCGCACCGGCTGCTGCGCGAGGTCGGCCGCCGCTACGGGCTCGGCGACGTGCTGCGGGAGGCGCCGGTCGACGACCCGGCCGACTATGCGGGGCTGCTCACCGGCGCGGGCTGCGACGTGGACGCGTGGGAGACCACGTACGTCCATCTGCTGCCCTCGGCCGGCGCGGAGCACCCGGTGCTGCGCTGGATGGAGGGAACGGCGTTGCGGCCCGTCAAGGCGGCGCTGGACGAGAATGCTTGGGAGTCGTTCCGTGCCGACCTGGCGCGGGAGCTGGCCGGCGCCTACCCGGCGGCCGGTGGCTACGTCGCGTTTCCGTTCCGCCGCGTCTTCGTGGTGGCGCGGACCGCCCTCCGATCGTCTGACAGGGAGTAAGCATGACCGAGCTGACCTCGTTCATCGCCGGCCTGCCCAAGGCCGAGCTGCACGTCCACCACGTCGGCTCGGCCTCGCCCCGCATCGTCGCCGAGCTGGCCGCCCGCCACGAGGGCAGCACACCCGTACCGGCCGACCCGGCCGCGCTGGCCGACTACTTCGCGTTCCGCGACTTCGCCCACTTCATCGAGGTCTACCTCAGCGTCGTCGACCTGATCCGCGACGACGAGGACGTGCGCACGCTGACCTACGAGGTGGCCCGCGAGCTGGCCCGCCAGCAGGTGCGGTACGCGGAGCTCACCATCACGCCGTACTCCAGCGTGCGGCGCGGCATCGCGGCGCCCGCCTTCTGCGCCGCGATCGAGGACGCCCGCCGCTCGGCCGCCACCGACTTCGGCATCGAGCTGCGCTGGTGCTTCGACATCCCCGGCGAGGCCGGTCTCGCCTCCGCCGAGGAGACCCTGCGGATCGCGCTGGAAGAGCAGCCCGACGGCCTGATCAGTTTCGGGCTCGGCGGGCCCGAGATCGGCGTGCCGCGGCCGCAGTTCAAGCCGTTCTTCGACAAGGCGCGCGCCGCCGGGCTGCACAGCGTCCCGCACGCGGGCGAGACGACCGGGCCCGAGACGATCTGGGACGCGCTGCGCGAGCTCGGCGCGGAGCGCATCGGGCACGGCATCTCGGCCGCCCAGGACCCCGCGCTCATGGCGCACCTGGCCGAGCACCGGATCCCGCTGGAGATCTCGCCGACCTCCAACCTGCGCACCCGGGCGGTGCCGTCGCTCGACGAGCACCCGCTGCCCCGGCTCGTCGAGGCCGGCGTGCTCGTCAGCATCAACTCCGACGACCCGCCGATGTTCGGCACCACGCTCGAGGAGGAGTACGCGGTCGCCGCGAAGCTGCTCGGCCTCGACGCGAAGGGTGTCGCCGGGCTGGCCCACGCCGCCGTCGAGCAGAGCTTCCTCGCGCCGGAGCGCAAGCGGGAGCTGGCCGCCGAGATCGACGGCTACCTGACGCGCAACGCGTAGAGGGGCTCCTGCCACACCGCCAGCACGACCACGATCCCGATGGTGAGGATCGCGATCACGCGGATCAGGCGGCGCTTGTTGAACCTGGCCGGGCCTTCCTCCGGCTCGGCCAGGGGCTTGCTCAACGTGCTCGGCATGGACTCACTCCTTGCCTAGTCGGGTACCGCCGTCCAACTCTGGTGACGCTGACCGTTGCCCTTCTGGAGCACGAGCACGCGGTGCGCACCGAAACGCTGGCTGCCCACCCCGGCGACGAGGTCGCCGACCGTGGTGCGCAGCGTGAATCCGTAATCGGAGGCCTGGAGGGTCCACTCGGCGCCGCCCGCCGCGCAGTCGACCTGCACGAGCGGGGCGCCCGCGACGACGTCGCCGCCGAGCGGGCCCACGCACTTGCCGGTGGCGCGCGACACCAGCGAATAGCTGCCGCCGCTCGCCGGCACCAGCTGCCACTGCTGCTGCGCGTCGTCGTCGGTGCCGCTGAGCGTCACCGGGGTGCCGAGGGCGGTGCGCGCCGCGTAGAGATCGGCGGCGCCGCCGGTCAGCGCGTTGGTCAGGGTGAACCAGGAGCTCTGCGCGGGACGGGCGGCCGGCGCCGTCTCGACGGTGGCGCGCGCCTTGTACGAGCTGCCGGACCGGACGGTGACCTGGTATTTCGCGCCCGGCTTGAGGCCGATCAGCCGCGCCCGGGTCGCCTTGGTCGTGGCGATCGGCTCGTTGTCGACCCAGACCTGATAGGTGGCCGTGTCGGAGGCGGCGCTCCAGGTGAGCCGGACGGAGCCGCTCGTGGCGTCGCGCACCTCGACCACGGCCTGGACCGCGTCGCCGGTCGGCACCCCGCCGGCCGCGGGCACCTCGGAGGGGGCCGGCGGGGGAGCGGCGGTCGCCGGGGCCTTGCGGCCCGGGTTCGGCTGAGCCGCCTTGGGGTGCGGGCTCGCCACCTTGGCCTGGGCGGCCTGTGCCACCTGTGCGGCGTCGGCGGCCTGCTCGGGCAGCTCCGTCTCGCCCTTCGGATCCTCGGCCGGCGGCTCGCTGGGGCTCTCGCTCGGCGAGACCGACGGTGTCGGCGGGGCATCGCCGCCGCCGTCGGCCGGGCCGGGGCCGGCGCTCGGGGTGGTCTCGCTGGGCAGCGCCGACGGCGTGGAGGCGCTGGGCGACGGCGTGGCGGGCGAGGTGGGCGTGGCGGTCCGGGACGGAGCCGGCTCCGGGGCGCCCGGCGCGTCCGGGATGTCGTCGCCGCCGTCGCTGCGCAGCAGGAACTCGCTCTGCGCGACGTTCCAGCTCTTCGCCAGGTAGCTGCCCGGCCTGGGGTCGGTGCTGAAGTAGTCGTCGTGCCCGCAGTCGAGGCGCGTCTCGTGCCTCTTGGGGCAGGCCGTGCGGACCTGCTTGCGCGATCGGTCGGGGCCGCAGAGCAGGTCGTAGTCGTCGAGGCAGCCGCCCGCGCCGCTGGCGTTCGGGGAGCCGGCCTGGAGGGCGCCGAGCGTGTGGGCCAGCTCGTGCGCGGCCATCGCCGAGCTCCAGCAGCCCGCGTCGACCCGCCCGTACGACGGGCCGCCGTTGTTGCGGTTGCCCAGGCCCGGACGGCGGTCGGCGACGAACGTGGCGATGCCGCAGTAGACGTTCGCGTCGGCGAACATCAGGTATTTGCGGTCGGTGCGGTTGTAGCCGAGGGCGCGCAGCGCGGCGATGCTGCCCGCGAACGACTCGAGCCCGCCGGCGGGCAGCTGCACCTCGTAGACGTCCACCCGGCACTGCGGCGTGGTCACGAAGCGGACGTGCCGCGAGCCGCCGGTCTCGGCAGCGCTCTCGTCGAAGATCTGGTCGACGCCCGCCGACCACGTGCGGATGGAGCCGAGGAACTCGGTGTAACGGCTCGGGGTGCCGAACTCGTGCAGGTAGAGCACCTGCACCCGCTTGCCGCTGCGGCCGTCTCCCTCGCAGGCCACGTCGTGCGCGCCCATGATGAAGTCGGCGTCGCCGGGCGCCGCGTCGGGGATCAGGGCCGGGGCGTCGGCGGTCAGCGCGCTGCCGCCCTCGTCGCGGGCGATCTCGGCGTCGGTCGGCACGGCGGCGGCCGGCTCGCGGCCGGGCTGCACCGGCTCGGGCGCCTTGGCGGTGATCGGGCTGACGTCGCTGCGCACCTTGAGGCCGACCGGCGCGGGGTCGGGCCCGTGCGTGCACGTCTGCTCGTCGACCTGATAGGAGCCGGCGCAGACCGAGCCCGCCCGGCCCGCCTGGAGCCCGTCGTAGACCAGGCCCTGGTCGGGCACGTCCTGGGGCACCGACGTGAGGGCGAGGTCGCGCGCCGGCTCACCGGTGCCCGCGACGTTGTCCACGACGCTGGGGCCGACCACGCCGCCGACACCGAGCAGCGCGAGGCCGAGCGCGATCGGCAGCAGCCGGTGGGATCGCGTGCGGGCCGCGCGGCGGTGGCCCTTGGGGACCGGCCGGCGGTGGGTGGACAACTCAGCTCCTTGCCTGGCGGGTGCGCGGTGGGAGACGGCGATGGGGCGGCCGCCTCTCACCGCGCGGAGGCCTCCGCGGCTCGTCTCGTGGGGACGGAGCGCGCCGGGAAGCCGGATGGGATCGGAGGGTAGGTTGCCAGCCCGCGCGCGCGAGGGGAACCCCTTTAATACAGATCTAAGCAACTATCCGGCCCGGTTCACTCTGAGCGTGACGGCTTGCCGCCGCGCTCGCGGGCGAGGCGACCGACCAGGCCGAAACGGTTCACCTGCTTGGGCGTCGCGTCCGCGTCGGCGAGCAGCATCACGACGCTCGCGCCGCCCATCGCGGCCCGGTCGAGGTTGACCGAGCCGCCGGCGGCCTGCGCGGCACGCCGGGCGATGTCCAGCCCGAGGCCGGTCGAACCCTGGTTGCTCTGCCCGCGCTGCATCGCCTTCTCCGGATCGGGGATACCGGGGCCCGCGTCGTCGACCCGCACCGCCACCCAGCCGTCCCGCCGGGAGATGCCTACTTCGAACGCCGTGCCCTGGGGGGTGTAGCGGAACACATTACCCAGAATCGCGTCGAGCGCCGCCGCCAGCTCCGCGCGGGCGACGGGCACCGGGATGCGCATCTGCGCGCCGACCACCCGGTAGCTGCGGTTCTGGTCGTCGGCGAGCGCCGACCAGAAGGTCATCCTTTCGCGCACGACCTCGCTGACGTCGCAGACACCCGGCTCGGGCGCGGCGGCCACCTGGGCCGCGACCGCCTGGCGCGTGGTGTTGATGAGCTGGTTGACCTCGCCCTCGAGCGTGACGATCGCCTGCCGGATGCGCCGGATGCCGCGGCGCCGGTCGACCTCGTCCGCGGAGAGGTCGATGATCTGGGTGTCGTCGGGGTCGAGCGCCTCGGCGTCCAGCCGCAGCGCGGTCAGCGGGGTGCGCAGCCGGTGGGACAGGTCGGCGACCAGCTCCCGCTCGTTCGTGCGCGAGGTGACCAGGCGGTCGGCCATGCGGTTGAAGGCGTAGCCGGCCTCGGCGAGCTCGCGCGGGCCCGACGGCGTGATCCGGACGCCGAGGTCGCCGCCACCCACCGCCAGCGCCGCGTGCACGAGGTTGCGGGCCGAGCTGACCGCGCCCCGGGCGAGCCGGTCGACGACGATCACCGCCCCCACGACCAGCACCAGCGCGATGCCGAGCAGCACCCACCAGTCGCGCGCGGTGCCCGCCTTCAGCTCGGCGTCGGGGACGAAGACCTCGACCACCGACGTACGGGTGCCGGCCGTCACCGGTTGCAGGCGCGCGACGCCGCCGTCGACGTCGGCCTCGATGGTGCGGCCGGTGCTCGCCGCGCGCTGCACCTCCTCGCCCGGCGCCCGGCCGCCGGCAGTCTGGCCGGGCGGGTGGATCACGGTCTGCCCGCCGGCCGCCGCGACCGTGGCGGCGACGCCCTTGGCCGGCGCTCCGGACACGATGGCACCGGCCACCGTGGCGCTGCGCCGCTCGGCGGCGGCCATGGCCTGGTCACGGTGGTCGTTGCGGAGCTCCCAGCCGAGCGGGACGAGGAAGACGAGCGCGGCGACGGCGGTGGTGGCGGCGGTCGTGTACGCCAGCCGGGCCCTCAGTCCGGCGCCACCAACCGGAATCCGACCCCCCGCACGGTGCGCAGGTAGCGAGGTTTCGCCGCGGACTCGCCCAGTTTCCGGCGTAGCCAGTAAAGGTGCACGTCGATTGTTTGATCCTCGCCGACCGATGGCTGTCGCCATACCTCCTCCAGCAGCTCACGGCGCGAAACCACTCGGCCCGGACGGGCGGCGAGGTACGCCAGCAGGTCGAACTCCTTGCGGGTCAGAGCAAGCGGCTGCTCCGCCAGGGTGGCGCTGCGCTCGCCGACGTCCACCCGCAGCTCGCCCACCTCGTGCACGGCCGGCTGGGCCGCGCGGCTGGCGCGGCCCACCCGCCGCAGCACGGTGGCGATGCGGGCGTCGAGGTGGGCGCCGGTGAACGGCTTGACCATGTAGTCGTCGGCACCGGCGCGCAGCAGCCGCACGACGGTCTGCTCGTCGTCGCGCGCGGTGGCGATGATGATCGGGACGTCGGTGATGCCGCGCAGCATGCGCAGCGCGTCGGAGCCGTCCAGGTCGGGCAGCCCGAGATCGAGCACGACCAGGTCGGGCGTCTCGGCGGCGACCCGGCGCAGCGCGTCGAGCGCCGTGCCGACGGCGTGCACGGCGTGGCCCCGGTCGGCGAGCGACCGGAGCATGGCGCCGCGCACGACGTGATCGTCCTCGACGAGCAACACCGTGGCCATGCGAAGAAGGTACTGCGCATGGCAAGCCGGGCCTAACCGGTCATCCAGGGACACCCTTCAATCACCGACAGTGATGAGATATCGTCCCTTTCGCCGATGTCATTCACTCTCTTCCCCGGTACGCGGCTGGCGCTGGCCCTGGAGAGCCTCGCCGGTCTGAGCGTGGGTGACGCGCTCGGCGCCCAGCATTTCGCCGCCCCCGTCGACCTCGCCGACCCGCCGCCCGCGCCGTGGGAATGGACCGACGACACCGAAGAGGCCTGCTGCCTCGTCGCCGTGCTCGCCGAGGGTGACTTCGACCGGGACGGTTTCGCCGCGATGCTCGGCCGGCACCACGATCCCTACCGCGGCTACGGGCCGGGCGCGGTGGTCATGCTGCGCGAGATCCGCGAGGGGCTGCCCTGGCCGATCGCCGCGGCCGCGGCCTTCGACGGGCAGGGCTCGGCCGGCAACGGCGCCGCGATGCGGGCCGCGCCGCTCGGCGCGTGGCACGCCGACTCGCTCGCGCACGCGGCGGCGCAGGGCGCCCGCGCCGCCGAGGTGACCCACGCCCACGCCGAGGGCATCGCGGGCGGCGTCGCGGTCACGGTCGCGGCGGCCCTGGCGGCGGCCGGGCGGCTGGACGGCGTGCGTCCCCCGCTGCTGCGCGCGGTCATCGCGCACACGCCCGAGGGGCACGTCCACGACGGCCTGGTCAGGGCGGCCCGGATCGGCGATCCCGGCGAGGCGGCGCACCAGCTCGGCAACGGCGCCCGGGCGATGGCACGCGACACCGTGCCCTTCGCGGTGTGGGTGGCCGACCGCTATCTCGACGACTATCCGGCGGCCATCGGCGCGTGCCTGGCGGCGGGCGGCGACGTCGACACGACCTGCGCGATCGCCGGGGGCATCGTGGCGGCGTACACCGGCCTGGACGGCATCCCGCCGCACTGGCTCTCCGCCCGCGAGCCGCTGCCGGGCTGGCTGGCCGCCGCCACCGCGGCCGGCGAGTGACCTGCCCCTCACTCGCTCCCGAACGGTGACTCATGTGTCCCGCGCGGCCACCGATTGCATGGCCGTGATCAAGAACGAGAACCTGATTCCCGGCGCGAGTGTGCTGGTGGCGGCCCTGTGGTGGATCGTCGAGCCCACCGCGCGTGGTGGCCTGGAGGCCGTCGCCGTGCTGGTGATGATGCTGCTGGCCTGGCGGCTGCTGGCGCGGCGGAGCGCGAGCCTGCGCGCCCTGCGCCGCGCGGTCGCCCGGGAGCAGGTGCTCAGCGAGCTGGGCACCGTTCTGATCACCACCACCGACGAGGCCGAGGTCCACCGGCACGCGGTGCATGCCGCCGAGAAGCTGCTCGCCGAGTGCCCCGGCGCCCGCGCCTCACTCGCCGCGACGGCGGGCGACGGTTTCGCCATCACCGACTCGGCGGGCGAGGGCAAGGCCGCCGTGCTCGGCCGCCAGGTGCCGGTCGCGAGTGTCCCGGCGGACGTGCTGGCCCGGCTCAGGGGCGGCGAGGTCGTCAGGATCGCCGACATGGCCGCCGCCGGGTACGCGGACGTGGACGAGGCCACCTCCCGCCCGTACACCCTCCTGCCCTTGATCAACGGTGAGCGGTTCTTCGGCGTCCTCAGCGTGAGCGCGCTCGCCGAGCTGCCCACCGAGGTGTTCCAAGCCCTCCAGGCGCTGCGCACGCAGGTGTCGCTGGCCCTGGGCAGCGTGGCGCTCACCGCCGAGCTCACCGAGCGGGCGCTGCACGACCCGCTGACCGGGCTCGGCAACCGGGCGATGCTGCGCGAGCGGCTCACCGCCGCGATGGCCCGTTCCCGACGCAGCGGCCGGCCGGTCGGCGCGCTGCTGCTCGACCTCAACGGCTTCAAGCAGGTGAACGACGCGCACGGGCACCTGACCGGCGACGAGCTGCTCAGGGTGGTGGCCGAGCGGCTGCGCGGCTGCGTGCGCACCGAGGACGTGGTCGCGCGCCTGGGCGGCGACGAGTTCGTGGTGATCGTCGAGGACCTGCGCTCGGCCCGGGACGCCGTGGTGATCGCCGACCGGATCGTGGCGGCGCTCGACGAGGCCGTGACGGTGGGCCGCCGCGAGCTGCGCACCCCGGCCAGCGTGGGGATCGCCCTGTCGCACGCCGACGTGACGGACCCGGACGAGCTGCTGCGCATGGCGGACACCGCGATGTACGCGGCCAAGCGGCGCGGCGGCGGATCGTACGAGCTGCACGGCGCGCCCGTCGCACCGGAGCCCTCGCCGGTCGCCGCCGCGGCGCCCGCCCTGCACGGCGCCACCCTCACGCCGTCCACGCTGCGCGGCGCGACCGTCGCGCCGGCCCTGCCGCACGGCGCGACCGTGGACCGGCGGCGGCCTAAGCTGCCGGTGTGACCGACGACGCTGCGTACTCACCGACCGTGGGCGAGCCGGACGGCCTGGAGCGGCTGTGGATGCCGCACCGCCTGGCCTACGTCACGGGCGAGAACCGCCCCGAGGGGTGCCCGTTCTGCGTGGCGCCCGGCCTGGTCGAGCCCGACAGCCTGGTGGTGGCGCGCGGCGATCTCGTCTACGCGATCCTCAACCTCTACCCGTACAACCCCGGCCACCTGATGATCTGCCCGTACCGGCACGTCGCCGACTACGCCGACCTCACCGAGGAGGAGACGGCGGAGCTGGCCGCCTTCACCCGCACCGGCATGCGCGTGCTGCGGTCGGTGAGCAGCCCGCACGGCTTCAACATCGGCATGAACCAGGGCTCGATCGCCGGCGCCGGCATCGCCGCCCACCTGCACCAGCACATCGTGCCCCGCTGGGGCGGCGACGCGAACTTCATGCCCGTGATCGGCCGCACCAAGGTCCTGCCCCAACTCCTTGGCGAGACCCGGCAGCTGCTGATCAAGGCGTGGCCCGCTTAGCTATTTGGCGGTCTCCTTTCGTACGGCCTCGGCCAGGTGGGCGGGCATCGGCTCGTGCCGGACGTACGTGCGCGTGAACGTGCCCGAGCCGGAGGACAGCGCGCGCAGCTCCACCGCGTACCGCACCAGCTCTGTCGCCGGGACCTCGGCGCGCACCAGGCTGTGGTCGCCGTCGTTGTCCGTGCCGAGCGGGCGGCCCCGCCGGCCGGAGAGGTCGCTCATCACCGGGCCGACGTAGACGTCCGGCACCCGCACCACGATCTCGTCGATCGGCTCGAGCAGCGTCACCTGGCCCGCCGCCGCGGCCTCGCGCAGCGCCAGCGCACCGGCGGTCTGGAAGGCGGCGTCCGACGAGTCGACGCTGTGCGCCTTGCCGTCGAAGAGCGTGACCCGCAGGTCGACGACCGGGTAGCCGGCTACCAATCCCTTGTCGAGCTGGGCGCGCACGCCCTTCTCCACCGACGGGATGTAGTTGTGCGGGACCGCGCCGCCGACCACCTTGTCGACGAACTCGAAGCCGGAGCCGCGGGGGAGGGGCTCCACCGAGATGTCGCAGACCGCGTACTGGCCGTGGCCGCCGGACTGCTTCACGTGCCGCCCGTGTCCCTTGGCCGAGCAGCCGAAGGTCTCGCGCAGCGGCACCTTGACCGGCTCGGTGTCGAGCTCGACACCGCCGGAGCGCAGCCGGTCGAGCACGACGTCGGCGTGCGACTCGCCCATCGTCCAGAGCACCAGCTGGTGGGTGTCGGCGTTGCGCTCCAGCCGCAGCGTCGGGTCGCCCGCGACCAGGCGGGCCAGGTTCTTGGCCAGCGCGTCCTCGTCGGAGCGCGACTTCGCGACCACGGCGATCGGCAGCAGCGGCTCGGGCATCGACCACGGCTCCATGAGCAACGGCTGATCCTTGCTGCTGAGCGTGTCGCCGGTCTCGGCGCTGCCCGACTTGGTGATCGCGCAGATGTCACCGGCGATCGCGTACGGGACCTCGCGCAGCTGGGCGCCGAGCGGCGAGTAGATGTGCGCGACCCGCTCGTCGGCGTCGTGATCGGGGTGGCCGCGCTCGGCCAGGCCGTGCCCGGACACGTGCAGCGTCTGCTCGGGGCGCAGCGTGCCGGAGAAGACCCGGACCAGCGAGACCCGGCCGACGTGCCGGTCGATCGTGGTCTTGACGACCTCGGCCACGAGCGGGCCGTCCGGGTCGCAGGTGATCGGCGGCCGCGGCGAGCCGTCCACGCCGGTGACCACGGGCAGGTCGTGCTCCAGCGGCGAGGGCGCGCCGTTGACCAGGCCGTCGAGCAGCGCGTCGAGGCCCACGCCGGTGCCCGCGCAGACCGGGATGACCGGGAAGAAGTTGCCCCGCGCCACCGCCTTCTCGAGGTCGGGCACCAGCGTGTCGGTGCTGATCAGCTCGCCGCCGAGGTAGCGGTCCATGAGGGTCTCGTCCTCGCTCTCGGCGATGATCCCCTCGATGAGCGCGTTGCGGTCGTCGGAGATGGGGTTGAGGTGCTCGGGCTCGGCCTCGCGGGCCCGCGGCGGGTAGCCCTCGGAGTAGTCGAGCACGCGGAGCGTGACGAGGCCGATCAGGCCCTCCACCGACTGGCCGTCGTCGCCCAGCATCGGCTGGTAGATCGGCATGACGTTCTCGCCGAACTTGTCCTGGCAGTCCTCGAGGGTCTGCTCGTAGTCGGCGCGCGGGTGGTCGAGCCGGGTGATCGCCACGGCCCGCGGCATGCCGACCGCGGCGCACTCCTCCCAGAGCGCGGCGGTGGCCTCGTCGACGCCGTCGACGGCCGAGACGACGAAGAGCGCGGCGTCCGCGGCCCGCAGGCCGGCGCGCAGCTCCCCGACGAAGTCGGCGTAGCCGGGCGTGTCCAGCAGGTTGATCTTTACGTCGGCGTAGCTCAGCGGCGCGCAGGACAGCGACACCGAGCGCTGCTGGCGGATCGCGGCCGGATCGTGGTCGGACACCGTGGTGCCCTCGGTCACCGATCCCGCCCGTGAGATGGTGCCGGTGGCCGCCAGCAGGGCCTCGACCAGGGTCGTCTTGCCCGAGCCGGAGTGTCCCACCAGCACCACGTTGCGTACTCTGCCGGGCTCGGTCACCACCGGCGCCGCCGCGCCGTTGAGCCCCTTCTCCGAGGTCTTCTGCGCCATGTGCGGCCGCTCCCGTCGTTTCTTGACTGTTACGGGCCTGTTGGTAAATCCCACACCCGCCGGTGTGCGGCTGGCAACCCTTTGGAGTTTGGGCCTTTGCCCTTTTCGCGCCGGGTGCTCAGATGGATCTTCAGGCCGTCGGAAGCGACGATACGGGCACGTTGGCTTGCCGGGGCGCGAGGACCCGGGCGTCGCCGATAAGGTGGGCAGGCCATGGCAAAGATCGTCCAAGTTCCCGCGCGCGCCGTAGTCGCCTACGGCGTCAACCCGACCGCACGCTTCCTGCTGCGCCTCGGGGTCACGCCCAACGCCGTCACCGTCGCCGGCACCGTCGGCGTCCTGATCGGCTCCTACTTCGGCGCGATGGGTCACCTGTTCTGGGCGACCTGGATCGTCACCGCCTGCGCGCTGACCGACGTGCTCGACGGCACGATGGCCCGCATGCGCGGCGGTGGTGGCAAGTTCGGCGCGCTGCTCGACTCGTCGATGGACCGCATCGCGGACGCGGCGGTCTTCGGCGCTGTCGCGTTCTATCTGGCCGGCGAGGGCAATCCGTACGGCGGCATGGTCGCGGCCCTGATCAGCCTGGCCGCCGGCCAGGTCGTGTCGTACGTGAAGGCCCGCGCCCAGAGCCTGGGCCTGAACGCGGACGTCGGCATCGCCGAGCGCCTCGAGCGGCTGGTCATCGTGGGCATCGGCGGCCTGATCGGCAGCACCGGACAGGACTGGGGCCTGCCGGCGGCGCTCTGGGTGCTGGCCGTGCTCTCGATCATCACGATCTTCCAGCGGCTGATCTCGGCGAGCCGCTCCGACCTGCCCGCCGGCGCCCGCACCGAGCCGAGCGTGGCCGACTCGCCCGTCGCGGTCCCGCCCGCCACGCCGCCTTCCGCTCCCGCGGCGCCGGCCTCCGGGGCGCCTTCCGCTCCCGCGGCGCCGGCCTCCGGGGCGCCTTCGGCTTCCGCGGCGCCCTCGGCCGAGCCTAAGGATCCGTCTGCGTGAAGGATCGCCTGATCGAGTTCGGCTACGCGGCCGGGTGGCGGGTGGTGCGCGCCCTGCCGCTGCCGGTCGCGCGCCGGCTCTTCACGGCCGCCGCCGACCGCGCGTACCAGAAGAACGGTCCTGGCACGCAGCGGCTGCGGCGCAACCTGCGGCAAGTGGTGCCGGACATGCCCGACACGCTGGTACGCGACGCGCTGCGCTCCTACGCGCGCTACTGGATGGAGGCCTTCCGGCTGCCGTCGCAGACCAGGGAGGACTTCCTCGCCGGCCTGCACATGGCCCCCGAGCACTACGACGAGCTCAAGTCGGCGATCGCCGACGGCAAGGGCGTGGTGCTCGCGCTGCCGCACGTCGGTAACTGGGACGCGGCCGCGGCGTGGGTGGTCTCCAACGGCTGGCCCATGGTCACGGTGGCCGAGCGGCTCAAGCCCGAGGGCGTGTTCCGGCAGTTCGTGGCGTACCGCGAAAAGCTCGGCATGGAGGTGCTGCCGCTCACCGGCGGCCGGCGGCCCCCGCTCGACGTGCTCGGCGAACGGCTCCAGCAGGGCTGGGCGGTGGCGCTGCTCGGCGACCGCGACCTGTCCCGCGGCGGCGTCGAGGTGACCTTCTTCGGCGGCCGCACCCGGATGCCCGCCGGCCCCGCGATCCTGGCCATCCGGACGGGCGCGCCGCTCTACGCGGTCGACCTCTCATTCTCGGACACTCAGACGGTTGCGGTGCTCCGGCGGATCATCCCGCCGACCGAGGGCCCGTTGGACGTACGCGTCAAGCAGACCACGCAGGCGCTGGCCGACGCATACGCCGAAGGCATAGCCGAGCATCCACAGGACTGGCACATGCTGCAGAAACTGTGGCTGTAGGGGGAGTGCCATGCGGATCGGGATCGTCTCGCCCTACTCGTTCGACGTGCCCGGCGGCGTGCAGAACCACATCATGGACCTCTCCGAGGCACTGATCGGCCTCGGACACGAGGTGTCGGTGCTCGCCCCGGCGGACGAGGACGCGGACCTTCCGCCGTACGTGGTGCCTGCCGGCCGCGCGCTGCCCCTGCCGTACAACGGCTCCGTGGCCCGCATCGCCTTCGGCCCGGTCTCCACCGCACGGGTGCGGCGCTGGCTCAACCGCGGCCAGTTCGACGTGCTGCACGTGCACGAGCCGATGACGCTGAGCCTGTCGCTGCTCGCGGTGCTCTCCGCCCGCGGCCCCGTGGTCGCCACGTTCCACACGGCGATGACCCGCTCCCGCGCCCTGTCGGCGGCGCAGGGCCTCCTCCAACTGGTCGTCGAGAAGATCACCGCCCGCATCGCGGTGAGCGAGCTGGCCCGCAAGGTGCAGGTCGAACATCTCGGCGGAGGAGCGGTCGAGATCCCGAACGGGGTGGCGGTCGCCAAGTTCGCCACCGCCGAACCGCTGCCCGGCTGGCCCGGCGACGGCGGGACGCTCGGCTTCCTCGGCCGCTTCACCGAACCGCGCAAGGGCTTCGACCTGCTGCGCTCGGCGTTCGTGACCCTGGCGCGCCGCCGAGCCGGCCTGCGCCTGCTGGTGGCGGGCCCGGGAGACCGAGCCGACCTGTACGACGAGATCCCCGCCGACCTGCACGACCGCGTGACCTTCCTGGGCCTGGTCTCCGAGGAGGACAAGGCCCGCATGCTGCGCAGCGTCGACGTCTACGTGGCCCCCAACACCGGCGGCGAGAGCTTCGGCATGATCCTCACCGAGGCCATGGCCGCCGGCACGGCGATCGCCGCCAGCGACCTGGACGCCTTCCGCCGGGTCCTCGACGGCGGCCGGGCCGGCGCCCTGTTCCCGACGGGCGACTCGTCGGCCCTCTGCGGCCTGCTGGACCAGCTGCTCGACGCCCCCGACCGCCGAGCCGCCCTGTCCGAGGCGGCCCGCACGGCGGTGGCGGCCTTCGACTGGCCCAGCGTGGCGCTGCGGGTCCTGGAGGTCTACGCCACCGCCATCGAGGCCACGGACGGCCGCGTGATGGACGAGGCCCCCGACCCGCGTCTGGGATAGCGGCGCTGTGACGGGCCGGACAGGCCCTAACATGCCCGAGCGTTGGGGCACTACCATTCCCGCCATGTGGTGGGTCCTGGCAGTCGTCGCGGTCGTCGCACTGCTCACGGCATACCTGGGCTGGACGGCCCACCGCGTCGAGCGCGTCCACCGCCGGGCCCAGTCCGCCGAACGAGCCCTCGACGCCCACCTCATGCGCCGCGCGGCAGCCGCCGCGGTGGTCGCCGAGCTCGGCGACCACGTGGAGCTCTACGCCGCGGCCCGCCTGGCCCTCGACGCCGACCCCGGCGACCGCGAATCCGCCGAGAACGACCTGACCCGCCAGCTCAACACCATCGAGCTCGCCGAGTCCGACCCCGCCGGCCGCACCCTGATCGCCTCGAACCGCCGTGTGGTCCTGGCCCGCCAGGTCCACACCGACACGGTCCGCGACGCCCTGACCGCCCGCCGGCGGCCGCTGGTGCGGGCGCTCCGGATGGCGCGGCGTTATCCGCGGCCGCAGTACTTCGACATCGAGGATCCGGCGCTGCCGGTCACCACGGTGCCGGCCCCTACGTCGCCGGCGGTTCCGCTGGAGGCGGTTTAGCCGTCCCTTCCCGCCCGTCACGCGGAGTCGTTCTGCCATCGCGGCGCCGGCGAAGTTCCGGCTGGGCACGTTCGTCTCCGCACGGTTCGGCTGCGGCAGGCAGAGAGAAAGAACGTTCGTTCTGCCTTTGGGGCGCCTGCGCGTGTCCGTCTCGGCGCGAACGTCTTGGCGTGGTCGGGTTCGGCGCGCTGAGAGAAAGAACGTTCGTTCTCCCCTTGCGGCGCCGGCCGGCGCCCAGCACGGCTCGGCGCCGAGATAGACAGAACGTTCTTTCTGCTGTCCTGAGGCGGGGGTGGGGCGCTAAGCCGACGGCACCCGTGTCTCATGGGTAGAACGAACGTCCTGTCTGTGCATGCGCGCCCTGAGCCGACGGCGTCCGCGTCTCATGGGCAGAAAGAACGTTCTGTCCAGGCGCCACCGCCAGGCGTCCGGTGTAAGGCCGTCATGCCCCAAGCGCAAGACGCCAGGCGTCAGGTCCCCAGCGCGAGGCGCTAGGCGTCAGGTCCCCAGCGCGACGCGCTAGGCGTCAGGATCCGAGCGCGAGGCGCCAGGCGTCAGGCGTCAGCCATCGGGCGCGAGGCCCGTCAGGCAAGACAGAACGTTCGTTCTGCTCCACGACACGCTTGTCCTGCCCGTAGCCGTGGGTGCGGCGTCAGCGCGGATCCCAACCTCCGATCCGGCTCCCTCCCACGGCGAGCGTTCCACGGCCCGCCGAGAGAAAGAACGTTCGTTCTGCCTAACGAGCGGGCCGCGAGAAACAGCCCCGGCCGCACGCCTCCGAGACGCCGGCCGGTGCGCCGCGAACAGGCACCAGGGAACCGATGCCGGACGGCGCAGCCTGCCAGCCGCTCCGATGCGGGCTACCAGCCGCGCTCGGCGAGGCGGTGGGGGACCGGCACGTCGTCGACGTTGATGCCGACCATGGCTTCGCCGAGGCCCCGGGAGACCTTGGCGAGGACGTCGGGGTCGTCGTGGAACGTGGTGGCCTTGACGATCGCGGCGGCGCGCTGGGCCGGGTTGCCGGACTTGAAGATGCCGGAGCCCACGAAGACGCCCTCGGCGCCGAGCTGCATCATCATGGCGGCGTCGGCGGGGGTGGCGATGCCGCCGGCGGTGAAGAGGACCACGGGGAGCTTGCCGAGTTCGGCCACCTCGCGGACCAGCTCGTACGGGGCCTGGAGCTCCTTCGCGGCCACGTACAGCTCGTCCTCGGGGAGGGTCTGGAGGCGGCGGATCTCCTGCCGGATCTTGCGCATGTGGGTGGTGGCGTTGGAGACGTCACCGGTGCCGGCCTCGCCCTTCGAGCGGATCATGGCGGCGCCCTCGGTGATGCGGCGGAGGGCCTCGCCGAGGTTGGTGGCGCCGCAGACGAAGGGGACCGTGAAGTTCCACTTGTCGATGTGGTTGGCGTAGTCGGCGGGGGTCAGCACCTCGGACTCGTCCACGTAGTCGACGCCGAGCGCCTGGAGGATCTGGGCCTCGACGAAGTGGCCGATGCGGGCCTTGGCCATGACCGGGATCGAGACGGCGTTGATGATGCCGTCGATCATGTCGGGGTCGGACATGCGGGAGACGCCGCCCTGCGCGCGGATGTCGGCGGGGACCCGCTCGAGCGCCATGACCGCGACCGCGCCGGCGTCCTCGGCGATCTTCGCCTGCTCGGGGGTGACGACGTCCATGATCACGCCGCCCTTGAGCATTTCGGCCATGCCGCGCTTGACGCGGGCGGTTCCGATGGCGGGCTTGTTGTCGGACATGGAGATCGGCTCCTCACGCAGGGTTGTCGGTACCGGGGAAGCGTACGGACGCGTGAGGCCCGGGCCGATGGCCAATCGACCCCAAGGTGGCCTGCGAGCCGCTCAGGAGAGCAGCTGCGGGATGCGGGCGAAGAGCTGCTCCGTGTACGTGATCATCTCCTGGAGCATCCAGTTGCCCGAGAACAGCAGGGCGGCGCCGACGGCGGCGGCCTTCGGGACGAACGAGAGCGTCGCCTCCTGAATCTGGGTCACCGACTGGAACAGCGAGATGGCGAAGCCGACGACCAGGGCGGTGATCAGCACCGGGGCGGACATCTTCGCCGCGATGGTCATCGCCTGGAGGCCGAGCTCAACGATCATCGTGTCGGTCATACCCTGCTGTTCGGGCGTTTCGGGCCGATGAAAAGTGCACAACGGTTGCTAAATGGTTAGACCCGCGAAAAAGACTTAACTCCGGCGTTCGACCAGCACCAGCCAGTTGCCCGTGTTGTCGCGCATGACCGCTTCCACGCCGTACGGGCGGTCGGACGGCTCCTGAAGGAACGTCACGCCGGCGGCGCTCAGCTCCTCGTACGTCTGCCGGCAGTCGTCGACCCGCAGCCCCAGGCCGCCCATCTGGCCGGATTCGAGCTGCTTGCGTACGAAATCTGCCGCCTCGGGGGAGAGCGGCGGGCCGGGCACCATCAGCGTGACCTCGAGCTCCGGCTGGGCCGGGTGGACCATCGTCACCCAGCGGAACTCGCCCATCCTGGTGTCGACGCGCGGCTCGAAGCCGAGGTGCTTGACGTAGAAGTCGCGGGTGGCGCCCTGGTCGAGGCAGTAGACCGTGGTCAGCGAGATGTTGAGAATCATGCGCCGACGCTATGCCCGTGCGGCCGCGCCACGCTTCTCCGCGATTGAGGTGCGGGCGAGGGCGGCGGCGCGGACTGCGGGATGACGCCCCGCATGAACAGGTAACAGCCCGGGATGTGCGGAGCCGCCGAAGCCCAGCGGCGCTGATAGGCGAGCGGGCTCTCGCCGACCAGCTCGGTGAAGCGCGACGAGAACGACCCCGGCGAGGAGAACCCCACGGCCATGCAGACCTCCGTGACCGTCAGGTTCGCGTGCCTCAACAGGTCCTGGGCGTGCGCGATCCGGCGGCGCGACAGGTACTGGATCGGCGTGTCGCCGTAAGCCGCGCGAAACGCTCGTACCAAATGAAAGCGCGACATGCCCGCCATGACCGCCAGATCGCCCAGCGTCAGCGGGTCGGCGGAATGCCGATCGATATGGTCGCGCACCCGGCGGAGGCTGAACACGCAGCAAGCCTAAGCTTGGCGCGTGAACATCGGAGTGCTCGCCCTCCAGGGCGACGTGCGGGAACACCTGGCCGCGCTGGCCGAGAGCGACGTGCTGGCCCGGCCGATCCGGCGGCCCGAGGAGCTGGCCGGCGTCGAGGCGCTGGTGATACCGGGCGGCGAGTCGACGGCGATCAGCAACCTCGCCGTCTCGTTCGGCCTGCTCGACCCGATCCGCAAGCGCATCGCCGACGGCATGCCCGTCTACGGCTCCTGCGCCGGCATGATCATGCTGGCCGCGAACGTGCTCGACGGACGGCCCGACCAGGAGTCCTTCCAGGGCATCGACATGACGGTGCGGCGCAACGCGTTCGGCCGGCAGGTCGACTCGTTCGAGGCGGACGTCGCGATCGAGGGCATCGCGGGCGATGATTTTCACGCCGTTTTCATCCGCGCGCCATGGGTCGAGGAAGTCGGCGACGACGTGCGGGTGTTGGGCCGCGTCACCGGCGGACCCGCCGCCGGTAGGATTGTCGCCGTTCGGCAGGGCAACCTGCTCGCCACGGCTTTCCACCCGGAGCTCACCGGCGACCTCCGCGTCCACCGGTACTTCGTCGAGATGGTCCGCCAGGCCGCCTGAGACCACGGAGGTTTTTGCATGTCCGGCCACTCCAAGTGGGCGACGACCAAGCACAAGAAGGCCGTCATCGACGCCAAGCGCGGCAAGATGTTCGCGAAGCTCATCAAGAACATCGAGGTCGCGGCCCGCACCGGCGGTGGGGACCCGGCGGGCAACCCGACCCTCTACGACGCCATCCAGAAGGCGAAGAAGAGCTCCGTCCCCAACAACAACATCGACAACGCGGTCAAGCGCGGCTCCGGCCTCGAGGCCGGCGGCGCCGACTGGCAGACGATCATGTATGAGGGGTACGGCCCCAACGGCGTCGCCCTGCTCATCGAGTGCCTGACCGACAACCGCAACCGCGCGGCCACCGAGGTGCGCACGGCCCTGACCCGCAACGGCGGCACCTTCGCCGACGCCGGCAGCGTCTCCTACCTGTTCAACCGCAAGGGCGTCGTGATCGTCCCGAAGGGCGCGCAGAGCGAGGACGACATCATGCTGGCGGTCCTCGACGCGGGCGCCGAGGAGATCAACGACCTCGGCGAGTCCTTCGAGGTGGTCAGCGAGCCCACCGACCTGGTGGCGGTCCGCACGGCCCTGCAGGACGCCGGCATCGACTACGACTCGGCCGAGTCGTCGCTCGTCCCCACGATGACCGTCCCGGTCGACGAGGAGGCGGCGCGCAAGGTCTTCAAGCTGATCGACGCCCTCGAGGACTGCGACGACGTCCAGAACATCTTCGCCAACTTCGACGTGAGCGACGAGGTCATGGCGGCGATCGACGCCTGACGGGTAGTCGCCTCTTCAGCTCCTGACGGGGCCGGTCGCCGATGCGACCGGCCCCGTCGCCGTCTCTGCCGGGTGAAGTCGCCGAATTGGCACGGGTTGACTGATGACAGGTGGTCCCGTGACCAGTAGCGTGCATGGCGATGGATCGATCGATTCATCGCCATCGGCGTCTTTGATGGGCAGGTCGAACGTGGTGATCACACTTGAAGCGGATACGCTGACCGGCGAGGAGGTGTCCGTGATGCCCAGCATTTCCCTGCCGCCCATCGAGGACCTCGACGTCGACGACCTGGCCTCGTTGCCCGAGGGCTACCGATACGAGTTGCGCGGGGGAAATCTCGTCATCATGACGCCGTCCAGCTTCTGGCACAAAGAGTTGGCGTGGCGCATCTGCACGATGCTTCGCGCAGCCGGAGCCAAGGCCTTCCCGGACCCTGGCGTCCGCGGAAAGCTGCCCCGGGATTGCCGCCTTCCCGACGTCGGTGTGGTCACCGCCCTGCCGCCGGGTCTTCAGGACGTGTCGAGTCTGCCTGGCTCGTCCTACAGTCTGGTCGTCGAGGTTGTGTCGGAGCGGTCGCCGAACGGTGAGTACACCGAGAAGGCCGCCTGGTATGCGGAGCAGGGCATCCCGGAGTACTGGATCGTCGATCAGGCGGAGGGTCGCCCCGAGGACGACGGGCTCGTGCAGATCCACCGCCTGACGCTGATCGGCGACCGGCCTGCCTATACCCGCGAACGCAACATCCTTCTCTCCGAGCTCGAGGCCGAATACCGCGCCCGCTGAAACCGGCCGGGGCAATGTCCGTGATCGATACCAAAGGCGCGGTCAGGAGTCGGGGGAGATTGAGGTCATGAATTGGATCATTGTGGCTATGAGGAGGATGCCGCCGGCGATCAGGCGGCCCGCTCGGTGCCATAGCTGGCGGCGGTAGGCCTGGACCCAGGCTATGGCGGCGTCGGCGGTTGCCTCGACGCCCGTTCTGTGGGTGTCGGGCACCAGGTCCGCCTTGCGCAGGGCCAGGGAGGCCGTGGGGCCGCCGCCTCGGCGGTACATAGCCAAGGGCGGGGGCATCACGCGGACGTCGACCTCGTAGATCTGGTCGTCGCGCCACTGCTTCGTGCGGGTGGCCAGCCTCTTCGTCATGTAGTCGCGGGCCGCGTGGGGGTGACCGAGCAGGCGGCGGCGCCACGTCAAACGGCGCCAGTGGCAGGCCACGTCGGCCAGGACGTCCATGTAGAGGTGGGCCGCCTCGTGGTCGCCGCCGACCAGTCGGGTGGTCTCGCGGCGCAGGTCGCTGACGTGCAGGGCGACGAACGTGACGTAGTCGGGTGGTGGCTCGTCGTCCATGGGTGGCACGAGATACATGGCTCACCGCCTCCTCAGCCCATCGTCGAGGCGTGTCGCTGCCGGGCGCAAGAGGCACGCGTACTAGTGTGTCGAACACACGTACGTGAGGCAGGGGAGGTCCATGGTGCGCGTGCTCGGCATCGACCCGGGGCTCACACGCTGCGGAGTCGGTGTCGTCGAGGGTGTGCCGGGCCGTCCGTGCAAGCTGATCGCCTACTACGTGGTCTACACCGAGCCCGACGACGACATCTCGCTGCGACTGCTGCACCTCGACCGGTCGCTCGGTGAGCTCGTCGCCGAGCACAAGCCCGAGTCGGTCGCCGTCGAGCGGGTGTTCTCGCAGCACAACGCGCGGACCGTGATGGGCACGGCGCAGGCCAGCGGGGTCGCCATCCTCGCCGGCGCGCGGGCGGGGCTGCCCGTCGAGACCTACACGCCGAGCGAGGTCAAGGCCGCCGTCACCGGCTCCGGCACGGCCGGCAAGGCTCAGGTCACCGCGATGGTGACGCGGCTGCTCAACCTCGACGCGCCGCCCAGGCCGGCCGACGCCGCCGACTCGCTCGCCATCGCCATCTGCCACATCTGGCGCGGCGGCACCCGCGCCCGCATCCAGGCGGCGACGATCGCCGCCCAACGCAAGACGATCGCCGCCCAGCGGAAGATCGACGCCGTCCGAAAGGCAAGGGGAGCTCAGAGATGATCGCCAGTGTGCGGGGGGTCGTGACCGCGATCGCGCCGGACAGCGCCGTCATCGAGGTCGGCGGGGTCGGCCTCCAGCTCCAGTGCGCGCCGGGGACGCTCGCCGGGCTCAAGTCGGGCGCCGAGGCGCGCCTCGCCGCCAGCCTGGTCGTGCGGGAGGACTCGCTCACCCTCTACGGCTTCGCCGACGACGACGAGAAGCACCTGTTCGAGCTGCTCCAGACCGCCAGCGGCGTCGGGCCGCGGCTCGCTCAGGCGGTGCTCGCCGTGCACAGCCCCGAGACCGTGCGCCGGGCACTCTCCGGCGGTGACCTCGCCACGCTGACCCGGGTGCCCGGCATCGGCAAGAAGGGCGCCGAGCGCATGGTGCTGGAGCTGCGCGACAAGATCGGCCCGATGGCTCTCGTGGATCAGCACGGCGGTGTCCTCGACGGCGCCTGGCAGGACCAGGTGCGCCAGGGCGTGCTCGCGCTCGGCTGGTCCGCCGCCCAGGCCGACCAGGCCGTGGCAGCGGTCGCCGAGACGATCGACGGTGAGGTGCCGCCCGTGCCCCAGCTGCTCCGCCAGGCGATCAGGCTGCTGGGCAAGACCCGATGAGCGACCTGGTCTCGGCCGACGCGGGCGACGACGACCTCGACGAGGAGGTCAGCGTCCGGCCCCGCCGGCTCGCCGACTTCATCGCCCAGCACCGGGTGCGCGACCAGCTCGAGCTGCTGCTCAAGGGCGCGATGGGCCGCGGCGCGCCGCCCGACCACATCCTGCTCTCGGGGCCGCCCGGCCTCGGCAAGACGACGCTGGCCAACATCGTCGCGGCCGAGCTCGGCACCAGCATCCGCACGACGAGCGGGCCGGTGATCGAGCGCTCCGGTGACCTCGCCGCGATCCTCACCAGCCTCGGGGCGGGTGACGTGCTCTTCATCGACGAGATCCACCGCATCGCGAAGCCGGCCGAGGAACTGCTCTACAGCGCGATGGAGGACTTCCGGGTCGACGTCGTGGTGGGCAAGGGGCCGGGCGCCACCGCGATCCCGCTCGACGTGGAGCCGTTCACGCTGGTCGGGGCGACCACCCGGGCCGGCCTGCTGTCCGGGCCGATGCGCGACCGGTTCGGCTTCGTCGCCCACCTCGACTTCTACTCGCCGGCCGATCTCGACGCGCTGCTGCATCGCTCGGCGCGCATCCTCGGGGTGCCGATCACGGCCGAGGGGGCCGCCGAGATCGCCGGCCGTTCGCGCGGGACGCCTCGAATCGCAAATCGGCTGCTACGCCGCGTACGGGACTATGCCGAGGTGCGCGCGGACGGCGTCGTGACCGAGTCCACAGCCCGCGCGGCCCTCAAGGTGTACGACGTCGATGAGCTGGGCCTGGACCGTCTCGACCGGGCCGTGCTGAGAGCACTTATCGAGTCCTTCCGCGGCGGACCGGTCGGTTTGTCCACCTTGGCGGTGGCGGTCGGCGAGCAGTCTGACACCGTTGAGGAGGTGTGCGAGCCTTTCTTGGTACGAGCCGGGCTCCTGGCACGCACGCCGAGGGGCCGGGTGGCGACCGAGGCCGGTTGGGTTCATCTGGGAAAGACGCCCCCGTCGGGCGTGATCCAAGGGGATTTGTTCGCACGAGACGCGTAAATCTCCTCGTAATGCGAACGTGATGTGTGCCGCATTCGGACTTCCCAGGTTGACCGATTAGACTCGCCGCCGTTCCAACCGGGATGTGTTTATCGCCCCGGTCACGCGCGCGGGCGCGTCGCCGGTGGCCTACGGAAGGTTTTTTTCGTGCCCTTGGCAGCCGAGGCATCGGGTGGTGGCAGCTTCACGCCGCTGCTCCTCATCGTCCTCCTCTTCGTCGTCATGTACTTCCTGATGATCCGGCCGCAGCAGAAGCGCCGCCGTGAGGCGATGCAGATGCAGAACTCGCTGGGGCCGGGCGACCAGATCGTGACGATCGGTGGCCTGCACGGCACGGTCGTCGCCGTCGACGACGACGTCGTCACCCTCGAGATCGCCGACGGGGTGCAGGTGCGCTTCGCCCGCCCGGCGATCGCGCGCGTCGTCCAGCAGAACCAGGCGCCGGCCGCGGTCGCCACCGAGGAGACCGCCGAGCCCGCCGTCGAGGAGCCGGTCGCCGACCCGATCGTCGACACGCGTAAAAAGGACTGACAGTTCCACCCCGGCGGGCCGGTCCGTCCATGATGGGCCGGTCCGTCAGGCCGCGCGCGGCCACCAGAACCGGACATCAAGCACGTAACACGCAGAGCACGTAGAGCACAGGGAGACCGAAAGCCGTGGCACGACCACCACAGGGACAGATGCATCCCGGACGGCAGCTAGCCGTGCTCGGCTTCATCTTCGTCGTCCTGTACCTGCTGGTCTTTTTCGCGGGTGGGGCGAGTGGCAGTTTCACCGACCGGCTGCACCCGAAGCTGGGCCTCGACCTCGTGGGTGGCACGCAGGCCACCTACATCGCCTCCGTGCAGGGCGGCCAGGTGCCGTCCAAGGAGAGCATGGAGCAGGCCCGCGACATCATCGAGCAGCGGGTCAACGCGCTCGGCGTCTCCGAGGCCGAGGTGGTCATCCAGGGTGACCGCAACATCGTGGTCTCCCTCGCCGGCAAGGCCGACGACCAGCTCAAGGACCTGTCGCAGGCCGCGCAGATGCGCTTCCGCCTGGTGATCGGCGCGACCGGCGACGTGTCGGCCACGGCGCTCAACCCGCCGACCGCGACGCCGTCGCCGAGCGCGTCGGGCAGCGCCAAGCCGTCGGCGTCCACCAAGCCGTCGACGAGCGCGAGCGCCCCGGCGGTGTCGAGCAGCCCGTCCTCGGGTGGCCAGGGTGGCGGCGAGGTCGTCAAGGCGCCCACGCCGAGCCCGACCCCGTCCGCCAGTGCCAGCGCCAGTGCCAGCCCGGCCGCTCCCGCGAGCGCCGACGAGAAGGCACTGCTCGCCGAGGTGCAGAAGAAGGTCGGCGCCGCCGCGTGGGCCGCGGCCGGCAAGCTGACCGCCCCGGTCGACCTGAGCACCGACCCGAACGCCGGCAAGCCCTACGCCGCGTTCGCCAAGCTGAGCGGCGACGAGGTCAACGTCCTCACGCCGCAGATGCAGATGTACGTGCCGACCGTCGGCTGCACCCAGCTCGACGCCCGGCCGAACGGCGCGATCGACGCCGTGGGCAGCCAGGTCGTCGCCTGCTACAACGGCGGCAAGATCCTGATGGACAAGGCCTCGGTGGTCGGTGACGACATCTCCAAGGCCAGCCCGCAGCTCGACCAGCAGACCGGCCAGTGGGTCGTCTCGCTCGACTTCAAGAGCGAGGGCTCGACCAAGTGGGCCGCGCTGACCCGGCAGGCGTACGAGGCCACGTCGGACGCTCCCTGCTTCACCGCCGCCACCGCGATGTACGGCTCGGTCGAGCACTGCGCCGTCGCCGTCGTGCTCGACAAGTCGGTGATCTCGGCGCCGCAGATCCAGGGCGTGCTGACCGGCACCTCGCAGATCACCGGCCAGTTCACCGGTGCCAGCGCCAAGGAGCTGGCCGACCAGCTCAACTTCGGCGCGCTGCCGGTGACCTTCTCGTCGGGCCCGGCGCAGACCGTCTCGGCGACGCTCGGCACCCAGCAGCTGCAGGCGGGTCTGATCGCGGCCGCGATCGGCATGGGCCTGGTGGCGATCTACGCGTTCTTCTACTACCGGCTGCTCGGCTCGGTCATCTTCATGAGCCTCATCCTCAGCGGTCTGCTCACCTTCGGCGCCCTGGTCTTCCTGGGCCGCACCGTGGGCTTCACGCTCACCCTGGCGGGCATCGCCGGCTTCATCGTGTCACTGGGTGTCGCCGCCGACTCGTTCGTCATCTACTTCGAACGTCTGAAAGACGAGATCCACGAGGGCCGCAGCCCGCGGAGCGCGGTGCCACGGGCCTGGGCGCGGGCGCGGCGCACGATCATCTCGGCCAACACGATCACGATCATGGCCGCGGTCGTCCTCTACATCGTCTCGGTCGGCGCGGTGCAGGGCTTCGCGTTCGCGCTGGGCATCTCGACGGTGCTCGACCTGGTCGTGGTCTTCCTCTTCCGTCACCCGATCATGACGATGTTCGCCCGTACCAAGGCGTTCCTCTCGCCGCGCGTGAGCGGTCTCGGCCGCGTGCTGCGCCGCGCTCCGACCGACGTCAAGGAGGCCTGACATGGCCCGTCAAGGTCTCGCCTCCCGCCTCTACGCGGGCGAGGCGAATGTCAACATCATCGGCCGGCGGAAGCTGTGGTTCACCATCGCCGCCGTGCTCGTGCTGATCTCGATCGGCAGCATCGCGATCCGGGGCTTCCACCTGGGCATCGAGTTCGCCGGCGGCACGTCGTTCAGCGTGCCGGCCACGAACGGCAGCACCACCTACACCCAGGACGAGGTGTCCGACGCCGTCGAGCGGGCGATCCAGTCGGTCGACCCGAACGCCGAGGTCGTCTCGTCCCAGACGCTGGGCAGCACCGGCGGTGGCGGCGACACCTACACGGTCCGGGCCTCGACGCTCACCGCGGCGCAGGCCGAGCAGGCGAAGACCGCGCTGGTCACCGACCTCGGGCTGGACGCGAGCAAGGTCAGTGACGACCAGGTCTCCGCGGCCTGGGGCGGTCAGGTGACCCGGCAGGCGCTGCTCGGTCTGATCATCTTCCTGATCGTGGTGATGATCTACCTGGTCATCCGCTTCGAGTGGCGCATGGCGGCGGCGGCCGTCTCCTCGCTCCTGCTCGACCTGATCATCACGGCCGGCGTCTACTCGCTGGTCGGCTTCGAGGTTACGCCGTCGACGGTGGTCGGCTTCCTGACGATTCTGGGTTACTCGCTGTACGACGTGGTGGTCGTCTTCGACAAGGTGCAGGAGAACACGCGGGGCATCACCGCGAGCAGCATCCGCACCTACAACGAGGCGGCCAACCTGGCGGTCAACCAGACCCTGATGCGGTCGATCAACACCGGCCTGGTGGCGCTGCTGCCCGTCGGCGGCCTGCTCTTCATCGGCGCCGGCCTGCTCGGCGCGGGCACGCTCAAGGACCTGGGCCTGGTGCTCTTCGTCGGCATGGGCTTCGGCGTCCTGGCGTCGATCATGTTCGCGGCGCCGCTGCTCACCGCGTTCAAGGACCGCGAGCCCAAGATCAAGGCGCACACCGCCCGGGTGCTGGCGCGGCGGGCCTCGGCCAAGTCCGGCGACGTGGCGCGCGGCGAGCGCGTCGGCCGCCAGTCGAACATGGCCGAGTCGGACGAGGCCCCGGCGATGGCGGCCTCCGCGCCGCGGCCCGGCGCCCGCCCGGCCGCGAAGCGCAACAACAGCCCCAACCGGGGCCCGAACAACCGGCCCGGCGGCAAGCGCCGCTGAGATCCCGCGGGGGGCGGCCCACCACCTGGTGGGCCGTCCCCTTTTCTGTGCCAGACTTGCGCCCGTGACAGACCAGCAGACCGATCTCGCGGCGATCGTCGAGGCCAAGGCCGTCGACGTGCCCGACTTCCCCAAGCCCGGCGTCGTCTTCAAGGACCTCATGCCGCTGTTCGCGGACGGGCCCGCCTTTCGCCAGGTGATCGACGGGATCGTGGCACATCACGGCGCGGACAACTTCGACGTCGTGGCCGGCGTGGAGGCGCGCGGGTTCGTGGTCGCCGCCGCCGTCGCCTACGCGACGGGCGCGGGTGTCGTGCCGATCCGCAAGGCGGGGAAGCTGCCGCGCAAGGCCCTGTCGGCCTCGTACGAGCTCGAATACGGCGAGGCCACCCTCGAGGTGCACGAGGACGCCTTCATCGCCGGACAGCGCGTTCTGGTGGTCGACGACGTGCTCGCCACGGGCGGCACGGCGGGCGCCGCGCTCGACCTGGTGGAGCGGGCCGGCGGGACGGTCGCCGGCTTCACGGTGCTCATGGAGCTCGCGTTCCTGAAGGGCCGCGAACGCCTCGCCCCGCGCACGGTCCACGCGCTGCTGACCGTTTGATCCGCCTTCGTCCGGGCGGTGCCGTTGTTTCGGAGGTTCGGGCGGGCGTGCCGGGAAGACGGTACGGGTAGGATGACGTTCCTAACCAGGTGAGCAACCCACTTGTGACGAGGGTGTGAGGAGGCCGGTGTCCAGCGACGTCGCCCCTCCGGCGGAGGGCACGGTGCAGCCGACCGAGAACACACGGACCGGCGCGGACGCTGCGGCGCCCGCCGATCAGCCACGCCCCGAGGGCCCCCGGCCCGCGGTGCCGGTGACCGACCCCGAGGCGACCCAGCCGCTGCCGCACAGCGACGAGCCGGCCGCCGCGTTCGGCGGTCTGGCCAGCGCGCCGACCGGGCGCCGCGTGCGGGCGCGTCTCGCGCGCTTCAACGCCCCGTGGCAGAGCACCCAGGTCAGCGAGGTGCTCGAGCCGCTCATCGCGACCCACCGGGCCAGCCACCCCAAGGCCGACGGGCGCATGCTCCAGCGCGCCTTCGACGTGGCCGCCCGGTGGCACTCCGGCCAATACCGCAAGTCCGGCGACCCGTACATCACGCATCCGCTGGCCGTCGCGACCATCCTCGCCAACCTCGGCATGGACACGACCACGCTGGTCGCGGCCCTGCTGCACGACACGATCGAGGACACCGACTACTCGCTCGACCAGATGCGCGCCGACTTCGGCGCCGAGGTGGCGCTGCTGGTCGACGGCGTCACCAAGCTCGACCGGGTCAAGCTCGGCGACGCGGCCAAGGCCGAGACGATCCGCAAGATGGTCGTCGCGATGGCCAAGGACCCGCGCGTGCTGGTCATCAAGCTCGCCGACCGGCTCCACAACATGCGCACCCTGACCTTCCTGCCCCGCCCCAAGCAGGAGCAGAAGGCCAAGGAGACGCTCGAGATCCTCGCGCCGCTGGCGCACCGCCTCGGCATGAACACGATCAAGTGGGAGCTCGAGGACCTCGCGTTCGGCACGCTCTTCCCCAAGCGGTTCGAAGAGATCAACCGGCTGATCGGCGAGCACCAGCCGCAGCGCGAGGCGCTGCTGCGCCAGGTGACGAACAGGGTGGGCCTCGACCTCAAGTCGGCGAAGATCAAGGCCGAGGTGACCGGCCGCCCGAAGCACCTCTACTCGATCTACCAAAAGATGATCGTGCGGGGCCGCGACTTCAACGACATCTACGACCTGGTCGGCGTGCGCATCCTGGTCGACACGGTCCGCGACTGCTACGCGGCGCTGGGCGTCATCCACGCCAACTGGCAGCCGGTGCCGGGCCGGTTCAAGGACTACATCGCGATGCCGAAGTTCAACATGTACCAGTCGTTGCACACGACGGTCATCGGCCCGACCGGCAAGCCGGTCGAGATGCAGATCCGCACGTTCGCCATGCACCGCACGGCCGAGTTCGGCATCGCCGCCCACTGGAAGTACAAGGAGCAGAAGGGCGCGACGATCGTCGGCCCGCCGGCGCACATCGACGAGATGACCTGGCTGCGGCAGCTGCTCGACTGGCAGCGCGAGGCCAGCGACCCGAGCGAGTTCCTCGACGCGCTCCGGTTCGACCTGTCGAGCCAGGAGGTGTACGTCTTCACGCCCAAGGGCGACGTCATCCCGCTGCCGACGGGCTCCACCCCGGTCGACTTCGCCTACGCGGTGCACACCGAGGTCGGGCACAAGTGCATCGGCGCCCGGGTCAACGGCAAGCTGGTGCCGCTCGAGTCGACGCTGTCCAACGGCGACGTGATCGAGATCTTCACGTCCAAGTCGTCGAACGCGGGCCCCACCCAGGACTGGCTCGGCTTCGTCAAGAGCCCCCGCGCGCGCACGAAGATCCGGCAGTACTTCAACAAGGAGCGCCGCGAGGAAGCGATCGAGGTCGGCAAGGAGGCGATCGTCAAGGCGATGCGCAAGCAGGGGCTGCCCCTCCAGCGCATGCTGACGAACGAGAACCTGACGACCATCGCCCGCGACCTGCACCTGCCCGACGTGGCATCGCTCTACGCCGCCATCGGCGAAAACACCGTCTCGGCGCAGTCGGTCGTGCAGAAGCTCGTGGCCGGCTTCGGCGGCGAGGAGGGCGCGGTCGAGGACATCGCCGAGACCGCCGTCGCGACCCGCCCGCCGCGCAACCGCAGCACGGCGCAGGACCCGGGCGTCGTGGTCAAGGGCGTCAGCGACGTGTGGGTCAAGCTGGCCCGCTGCTGCACCCCGGTGCCCGGCGACGCGGTGTTCGGCTTCGTCACCCGCTCCGGCGGCGTGAGCGTGCACCGCGAGGACTGCGCCAACGCGGCCGACCTGCGCGAGCAGGAGGAGCGCGTGGTCGAGGTGACCTGGAAGCCGACCAGCGCGTCGACCTTCCTGGTCGCCATCCAGGTCGAGGCGCTCGACCGGCACAAGCTGCTGGCCGACGTCACCCGGGTGCTCTCCGAGGAGCGGGTCAACATCCTGTCCGCGACGGTCACCACGACCCGCGACCGGGTGGCGGTCAGCCGCTTCACCTTCGAGATGGCCGACCCGAAGCACCTCGGTCACCTGGTCGCCGCCGTCCGCAAGGTCGACGGGGTCTTCGACGCCTACCGCGTCACGTCAGGAGCATAGAAAACGGCTCTTGTGATCGATGTGTGGGTGGTTTTGCGGTCATTGGCCGGGTAGTTCGGGTCCGTGGCCGCCGAGGCTGAGCATGGCCAGGGCGATGATGGCGTGGGTGCAGTGGAATCCGAAGCCGCGGCGGATGATGAGCCGGATTTTGGTGTTTGTGGATTCGACCAGGGCGTTGGACAGCCGGTTGGTGATGCTCGCGATGATCGCGTCGCGGTAGCGGGTGATGCTGCGGCCGGGCGGTGGTTTCCGTTGTTCGCGCGGGTGGTGCCCTTCGCGGCGCCGCGGGCGTGGTTCCAGGCCTGCCGGCGCAGTTCGTCGAGAGCGTCGGTGGCCCAGCCGACGACGTGGAACGGGTCGGCGCAGCGGATCGCTTGCGGGCAATGCTCGGTGACGGCTTCGCGGATCCAGCCGGCGGCGTCCGAGCTGATGTGGGTGATCTGCGCGCAGCGTTCGGGTCCGAGCCGGGTGAAGAAGGCGGCCAAGGCTGCCTTGTCCGCGCCAGGAGTGGCCCGGGCGGATCGCCGCGACGACGGCGTCTTGCTGCTCATCGAACTCGACACGCTCGACGACTGCTTTCCGCAGACCGAGCAGCGGCAGTAGAACCAGAAAAACGGCCCCCTTATAAAAGGGGGCCGTTCTCGTGTTTTGACCGTGTGAGGGCAGGGTCGTCTTGTAGTGGGGTGTGTGGGTGTTTGTGGTGGTGGGGTGTGGGTTGTCATTTGCCTTTGTGGACGGCGTTTTTGCGGATGATC